>NZ_JBAKHR010000001.1:0-559870 GCF_036902955.1 Micromonospora sp. CPCC 205558 | reverse complement strand
CGGCACCAACTCCATCAACGACATCACCCCGGTGCTGAACAAGGAAACCGGCAAGGCCGACGCCTACCACTCCGTGGAGATCAGCAGCCCGGACGCTGACGCCAAGCAGACCGACCAACTGCGCGCCGACATCGTCCGCACCGTGGACGACGGCCGGGCCGTGGTCGCGAACATCGCCGGCACCAGCACCGACACCGACGGCGTCAGCCACTCCTACGAGGGCGGGCACTACATCAGCGTCGTCGGCTACCGCGACGGCGGGAACGTAGTCAAGATCGCCGACTCCGCCAACCCGAACACCGCCTCCTACGAGGTCACCGTCGAGCACCTCGCCGACTGGATCGCCACCCGCGGCTACGCCACCAGCTGACAACCAACACCCCGCACGACACGAAGGGCCGGACCCCACCACGGGGCCCGGCCCTTCGGCATGACCGGGTCACTGTCCACGCGCCCACAATCTCGAACGAAGTCGAGCTGACCAGGCCACCGGCCAGCCACCCATCACACCAAGCCGCCCCCGACAGGCCACCCCGCCGCCCCAGTCGCGGGACCGCCTCGCTGACCGAGCCACAGACCCACCCCACCGACCCAGCCACGCACCCACCTCGCCGACCGAGCCACAGACCCACCCCACCGACCCAGTCACGAGACCACCTCGCCGACCGAGCCACAGGCTCACCCCACCGACCGAGTCACAGGTCCTTTGGAGCTGATGTCGTAGACGAATCAGGCATGGCCGACGAGCCGCGGGTGATTCGTTCACGACATCAGCTCCAAAGGGGCCGAACAAGGATGCCGGGGGTCGAGCCCGCGTTCCGCGGGATGGTCCCGAGGGTGGTCGCGAGGGCGGTCGCGAGGGCGGTCGCGAGGCGTCCCGGTCGGCCAGGCAAGGGCTCAACCCACCATGGGGCCCGGCCCTTTCGTCGTCGTCATGTCCACCAATTGCGCCACGTATTGACAAGTTTCGACATCAGGGTGACGCTTGAACCTCTGAGAGCGCTCTCTCGCAATGGCCCAACCGGCCACCACCAGTCTGGCCAGGACACACTCCGCTGTCTTCGGCGGCGGCGCCGGAGTTGCCCCCTGACCCGTCCCCCCGACAGGAGTCACGATGGACAGGGCCGCACCCCTCTCCGGCATCCCCCGCCGACTGCGCCTCGCCACGGCGATCGGCGCCCTGCTGGTGCTACTCGGCACGTACCTGGTCTCCGCCACCGAGCGGGCCGACGCCGCACCCGGAGGAGCTGGCGCCGACTTCGGCGTCAACGTCATCCGGGTCGCCGAGTTCCCCGCCGACTGCACCTACAGCCACCGACTGCCGGACGACCCGATCATCTTCCCCGGGCTGCCCGGGGCCTCGCACATGCACAGCTTCTTCGGCAGCACGGTGACGAACGCCAACACCACCCTCCCCGACCTGGTCAACTCCCCCACCACCTGCAACCCCCTGGTGGACGTCTCGTCGTACTGGGTGCCGACCCTGTACCGGGACAACGTCGCGGTGGAGCCGGCGATCGCCACGTTCTACTACCTGGGCGAGGGCGTACGCGCCGACGTGGTCGCGAACACCCAGCCGTTCCCGCAGGGGCTGCGGCTCGTCGCCGGCAACGCGAAGGCCACCGGGCCGAACGACAGCATCGCCCGCTGGTCGTGCCTGCACGCCGGGCACGTGCCGCCGTCGAAGGACTTCGTCAACTGCCCGTCCGGCACCATGCTGGAGTCGTACCTGGACTTCCCGCAGTGCTGGAACGGTCGCGACCTCGACTCACCGGACCACAAGAGCCACCTGGCGTACCCGGTGAACCAGGCCTGCCCGAGCACCCACCCGGTGCACGTGCCCAAGTTGCGGCAGGTGCTGCGGTACCCGGTCACCGGTGACCCGTCGCGGTTCCGGCTCGCCTCCGGACCGGGCTACACAATGCACGGCGACTTCTTCAACGCCTGGCCGGTGGCCGAGCTGGCCCGCCGGGTCCAGGACTGCATCCGTCCCGTCATCAAGTGCGGTCACGACGGCCGACCGATCTGAGCGACAGGTTCACACCGGTGGCGGGTCCGGTCAGCCCGGGCCCGCCACCCCGGGGTGGGAAGGGAGTCGGATGCGACAGCCCACGGCGTCCACGCTGCTGATCGCCGTGCTGCTCGTCACCGGCTGCGCCGCCGGGCCACGGGACGCGGCCAGCACCAGCACACCGTCCGTGACCGCGCCACCGGCGACGACAGAGCCGGCACCCACGGGTACGGCGAAACTGTTCAACCCTACCGACACCGCCTGGCTGCAACTGGCCGTGGCGATGACCGAACGCCTGCTGCCCGTACTCGATCTGGTGCCGGCATGCACCACCGACCCGGCCTGGCGGCGCACTGCCGCCCAGCTGGCGGCCGCCCAGCGCGCTCAACTGGACGCCGCCCACCGACTACTGGTCGAGTCCGCCGCGCCAACGACTAATCCGCACGAGGGGCACGACATGCCGGGCATGGTGACCCCTGCGGAGTTGACCGCGCTGCGGTCGGCCACCGGGGTGCCGTTTCACCGTCTGCTCGTCGCGCACCTGCGGGCGCACCTGGCGCAGTCGGTCCGGGTCGCCGTCGCAGAGCAGCAGAACGGAAGCCAGCCGGCGACCGTCGCGCTGGCTGCCGCCGTGGTCCGGCGCGGCACCGCCGACCTCGCCCGGCTCGACAAGCTCGACCCGCCCGGAACGCAGCCGGCAACCGGTCACCGAGATCAGACAGCCGGCGAGACTCAGCCGGCGTAGCGGGCGGCGAGGTCGACGACGCGGCGGGCGGCGGCCACCATCGCGCGGTCGGCGAACCGGCCGTCGGGCAGCACCACGGTCCCCGAGTCGCGCTGGTGTGCGTCCGCCACGGCGGCCAGCAGCTCGGCGGCGCGGGCCACCTCCCGCTCGGTCGGTCGGAACGCCTCGACGATCACCGGAAGCTGGCGTGGGTGGATAGCCGCCCGGCCGAGGAAGCCGAGCCGTCGACCCGCCGCGCAGGAGGCGGCCAGACCGGTGAGGTCGACAACATCGGCGTACACCGACATGGCCGGCGGGGGCAGACCGGCCGCGCGGGCCGCGACCACCACCCGGCCGCGCGCCCAGAGCAGCCCGTCGTCGTCGCTCACCCCCAGATCCGAGCGGAGGTCGGCCTCACCGAGCCCGATCGAGGCCACCGCCGGGTGGGCGGCAGCGATCGGGTACGCGGCCTCCAGCCCGGCCGCCGACTCGATCAGCGGGTGCAGGGGCACGTCGACGCGCTCGGCGAGGGCCGTCAGCGCGGCGGCCGACTCGACCTTCGGCAGCCGCAGCCCGGCCAACCCGGGTCGGCCGGCAACCGCCGCCAGGTCGGCGTCGAGGTCCGGGCCGGTCAGCTCGTTGACCCGGACCTGCACGGGCACCGGGTGCGCCTCGGCGAGGAACTCGGCGACCGCGTCCCGGGCGTACGCCTTGCGGCCGGCGACCACGGCGTCCTCCAGGTCGAGGATGACCGCGTCGGCACCCGAGGCGAGCGCCTTGGCGAACCGGTCCGGGCGGTCACCGGGCACGTAGAGCCAGCTCAACAGCATCAGAGCACCCCCCGCTCGCGCAGCGCGGCCAACTCCTCGGCGCTCAGGCCGAGCGCGCCGAAGACCGAGTCGGTGTCCTGCCCGTGCCGCCGGCCGGCGTGCCGGATCTCGCCCGGCGTCTCGGCGAGCCGGAACGGCACGTTCTGCATCCGCACCTCGCCCAGTTCCTCGTCCGGCACGGTCCGGACGGTGCCCAGCGCGGCGTACTGCGGGTCGGTCAGGATGTCGCGCACGTCGTAGACGGGCGCGACAGCGGCCTGTGCCTCCTCGAACGCGGCCACCACCTCGTCGCGGTCCCGCTGCGCCACCCAGGCGCTCACCGCCGCGTCCAACTCGTCGGCGTGGGCGGCCCGGCCGCTGCCGGTGGCGAACCACGGCTCGTCGACCAGCTCACCGCGACCGACCAGCCGCAACACCCGCTCGGCGATGCTCTGCGCGCTGGTGGAGACCGCCACCCAGCGCCCGTCGGCACACCGGTAGGTGTTGCGCGGGGCGTTGTTGTTGGACCGGTTGCCCAGCCGGGGCTGGAGGTAGCCGAGCTGGTCGTACCAGGTGATCTGCGGCCCGAGCATCGCCATGATCGGCTCGATGATGGCGAGGTCGACCACCTGCCCTGTGCCGGTGACGTCGCGGGCCCGCAGGGCGAGCATCACCGCGTACGCGGCGGCGAGCGCGCTCACCGAGTCGGCCAGCCCGAACGGGGGCAGCGTCGGTGGCCCGTCGGGTTCCCCGGTAGCCGCCGCGAACCCGCTCATCGCCTCGGCGAGGGTGCCGAAGCCGGGCCGGCGGGCGTACGGGCCGACCTGCCCGAACCCGCTGATCCGGGTGATCACCAGCCGGGGGTTGACGGCGTGCAGCTCGGCCGGGCCGAGGCCCCACCGCTCCAGCGTTCCGGGGCGGAAGTTCTCCACCAGCACGTCGGTGTCGGCGAGCAGCCGGCGCAGCAACGCCGCGCCGTCCGGGTCGGACAGGTTGAGGGTGACGGTGCGCTTGTTGCGGCCGAGGACCTTCCACCAGAGCCCGACACCGTCACGGGCCGGGCCGTGCCCCCGCGACGGGTCCGGCTTGGCCGGATGCTCCACCTTGATCACGTCGGCGCCGAAGTCAGCGAGGAACGCCGCCGCGAGGGGCCCGGCGAAGAGGGTGGCCAGGTCGACGACCTTGACCCCGTCCAGTGGCGCGGTCACCGGGTCACCTCCGGCAGGTCGGCCGCGCAACGGAAGCCGACCTGTTCGGAGCGGGCCAGACCGGCGCCGGTGAGCAGCAGCTTCACCGAGACGTCCGCCGGTTGCGGGCCACCGTCGACATACCAGTCGGAGCCCTCCGCCCGGTACTGGGCGCCTCCCTTGAGGATGACGAACCGGGTACGACCGTCGGAGTGCTCGCTCTCGGTCAGGTTCCACACCAACGGTTCGCGGCGCACGAGCAGCCCCGCCTCGGCGGCGACCTGCCACTCGTCCTCGGTGGGCAGGCGCAGCCCGGCCCACGCCGCGTACGCCCGCGCGTCGGCCAGCTCGACCCCGGTCGCCGGGGCGTGGGCCGGACCGGAGCCGGCGGTGAATCGTTCCGGGCGCACCGGAACGTAGCCGGTGGCGCGCAGGAACTCGGCGTACTCGCCGTGGGTGACCTCGTGCACGGCGATGGCGAACCGGTCGAGCCGCACACTGCGCCGCAACGTCCCGGGGTGGTGCAGCCGGGGCGGCAGTGGCTTCCACTCGTCGACGTAGGGGGCCTCGCCGTACAGCCCGGTCTCCCGTACCCGGTGCCGGACGACCAGGTCGTACCGGCCGCCCTCGACGGCGACCAGGCCCGGCGGCACCTGCGGTCGGGGCGCCCACGGCGTGCGGACGCGCACCGCGGCGCGGGCCGGGAAGGACGGGTCGCCGCTCGGCGGCTCGTGCCGGTGCGCGGTGGCGACTCCACGCGTCACGGCGGCGATCGCGCCGGCCGGGAGCGGGCCGCCCACCGCCAACCGACCGTCGGCGGTCTCGGTGACGCTCAGCTCGGCACCGGTGACCAGGTCGACGAAGTGTCGGCCGGCGTTCGGGTCGGTGAGCAGCCACGGACCGTCGTGGTCCGCGCCCCGGTTCACTACCGTCCACAAGGGCTCGTCGTCGTGCGTCCAGCGGGACGCGTACACCTGGCCGTCGCCGGGATGGTCGGCCAGCGGCACCCAGTCCTCGGCGCGCAACCACGCGGCGTGGCTGGCCTGCACCCGGCGCATCGCCCGCAGCACCGCGCGGTCCCGTTCGTTCCAGCCGACCCAGACGCCGAAGACGCTCTCCCAGACCAGCACGCCGACGCCGTTGAGCCAGGCGGAGTGCAGCTCGTCGAGGTGGTCGCGGTGCCAGCGCCGGGTGTGGTGCAGCACGTGCCGTCGCTCGAACCACTTCGCCCGCAGCACGCCGGGCACCTCGGAGTCGGCGAACCACTGTGCCCAGGACATCGCGTGGTCGGCGATGCGGGCCAGCGGCACCCGGCTCTCGCCCTCCAGGACCATGCCGGGGCGCACCGCGTCCAGCGCGGCGCGCAACTCCCCGGCGCCCTCCTTGAGGGTGTCCAGGAAGACCCCGTCGACGCCGAGCTTGCCAGCCAACGTGGCGACCTCCTCGGCGTCGCTGCCCGGCTCCCGCCGCGTGCCGGTGTCCCACGGGTTGTAGTCGACGAAGACCCGCACCCCACGCCGCTGGAACGCGCGCACCACCTCGGGCAGCTCCGGCACGTCCCGGTACCAGTCGAACTGGTTGCGGTCGTCGAGGCCGATCACCGGGTAGGCGTGCCAGAGCACGACTCCGTCGAAGCCGCCGAAGTCCCGTCCGGCCGCGTCGAGGAACTCGTCGACGGTGAAGACGCCGCGCTCGTGGTCGTAGAGGGTCTCGTCCCAGAGCCAGGCCAGGCAGACGCTGAAGCAGTCACCGGCGATCTCGTCGTAGTGCTCGCCGACGTAGCCGATCCGGGCCCGGGCGTCGGCCCGCCACCGGGTGATCTGCTCCCGCCAGGCGGGCCAGTCGGCCGGGTCGGCCGGCGCGGCGAAGATCTTCGCCTCGTCCAGGGTGCTCAGGTCGGCGTGCCCGCCCAACGGCACCTCGGTTGGCCGGTCGATGGGGCGCGGGACGTACGGGTTGAAGCTCACGGTGCACCTCGGTAGGTCGCGTCGTAGAGGGCGTCGATGGCCGGCCGGTCGGGCAGGGCGGTGGACGCTCCGGGCCGCTGGGCACAGGCCGCGCCGGCGGCGCAGGCCCAGCGCAGGCTGGCCGTGACGGTGTCCTCGCTGTTGGCGCCGCCCCGCTCGGCCCAGCCCACGGCGAGCGCGCCGGTGAACGCGTCCCCGGCGGCGGTGGTGTCCACGGCGTCGATCCGCGGCGCCGGGACCGTGACCCGCAGGCCGGACCGGTCGGCGTATCCGGCGCCGCGCGCGCCGAGGGTGAGGACCACCCGGGGCACCAGCTTCAGCAGGGCGTCGAGCAGCACCGGCGGGTCGTCGGAGGCGACCTCGGCGACGACCGCGGCCTCGTGCTCGTTGACCACCAGCACGTCGACCAGGTCGAGCAGTTCGGTGGGGAGCGCGGCGGCGGGCGCGGCGTTCAGCACCACTGTGGTGCCGTCGGCCCGGGCCCAGCCCGCCGCCTGGATCACGGCGGCCAGCGGCACCTCCAGTTGCAGCAGCAGCACGTCCGCTGCCGCGATCGTCGCCCGGTCGTCCGCGTCCAGCTCGGTCAGCGTGCCGTTGGCGCCGGGCGCGACCACGATGAAGTTCTCCGCGTCCCGGTCGACGGCGATCAACGCGACGCCGGAGGGGCCGGCGACGGTCCGCAGACCCCGGACGTCCACGCCGGCGTCCACGAGGCTCGCCCGCATCCGGGTACCGAACTCGTCGTCGCCGACCGCGCCGACGAAGTCGCAGGCGGCGCCGGCCCGGGCGGCGGCGACGGCCTGGTTGGCGCCCTTGCCGCCGGGTACGGTCCGGAAGTTCTCGCCGAGCACCGTCTCACCGGGGCGGGGCAGTCGCGCCGCCGTGACCACCAGGTCCAGGTTGCTGCTGCCCACCACCGCCACCCGCGCGCTCATGCCACGCTCCCTTCCGTGTTGCTCCCCGGCCGGGCCAGGGCGAGGGTCCGCTCGGCCAGCTCGTCGAAGCCGATCCCGTCGAAGCCGGCGATGCTGCTGGCCAGCCGGTTGCGCAGCGGGGCGACCCAGCGCTCCGGCAGGCCGGACGCGCCGGTGAGCGCACCGGTCACCGCGCCGACCGTCGCGCCGGTCGAGTCGGTGTCCCAGCCGCCGCTGACCACCGCCGTGATCGACCGTTCCAGGTCCCCCCGCCCGTACGCGAGGGCCGCGGCGACCAGCGCCGCGTTGTTGCGGACGTGCACCCAGTGCAGGTGGCCGTGTCGGGCGTACAGCTCGTCGACCACCTGCTCCCAGTCGTCGGTCCCCGCGCCGAGGGCGCGTGCCTCCCGGACCGTGGCGGCGAACCGGCTGCCCGGCGGCAGCACCGCCTCGGCCGCGTCCAGCACCTCGTCGACGGTGTCGGCCACCGGCGCGGCGGCGGCGAGCGCCGCCGCCCAGAGCGCACCGTGCACCCCACCCCGGACGTGGCTAACCGTCGCGTCCCGCACCGCCAGCTCGGCGGCGCGGTCCGGCCGGCCGGGGTTGACCCAGCCGTACACGTCGGTGCGGATCTGCGCGCCGATCCACTCCCGGAACGGGTTGTGCCGGCGGGCGCTCTGCGGCGGCGGGTACCCGAGCAGCAGGTTGCGGTAGGCCACCCGCTCGGCGGTGAAGACCCGCCCGCCGGGCAGCCAGTCCAACCACGCCTGCGCCACGTCGGCGCTGGTGAAGCCCCGACCGTGCGTCTCCAGCACGCGCAGGGCCAGCAACGCGTAGTTCAGGTCGTCGTCCTCGGGCATCCCGTCGATGTTCTCGGCGAGGCTGGTCGGCGCGCTGCGCCGGTTCCACGGCCAGCGGGCGGCGACGTCGGCCGGGAGTCCCTTCGCGGTGAACCAGTCGCGCAGTGGCCACCGGTCGGTAGCGGTGAGGATCTGCCGGATGCCCTCGCGGGGAATCTTCTCCACCGGCTTGCCGAGCAGGCAGCCGACCGCCCGGCCGAGCCAACCGCCGTGCAGCCGGTCGTACGCCGCCTCGGTCGGCAGCGACCAGGTGGCCGGCCAGCCGGCGCGCAGCGTCGCCAGGTCGTCGGCCTCGTCGGCGGTGTCGACGGCGGGCAACGCGTCGGCGACGTCCAGCAGCTGCGTCGCGAGGGCCCGCAGCTGCGGCGACGCCGGGGTGGCCGACGCCCCGCTGACCGGCGGGGTCAGATCCCCGCCGGCCGCCGTCCACTGCTCGGCGAGGGCGGCGACGTCGCGCCCCTCGTCCCGGCTGGCCGCCAGCTCGTGCGGCAGGAGGTCCTCCGGTTGAACCCAGGTGATCCTCACCGGGTCTCGCCCCCAGCCCCCCGGGTGGCACCGGTGGCCAACCCGGCGAAACGCTCCGCGCGTCGGGCGAACCGGGCCTGGTCGCGCTCGAAGACCTCGCCGGCCACCGCCGCGAGGACCCGGGCCGGCTCCACCAGGTCGGTCTTCGAGGCGGTGGCGACCACCTCGGACCACTCCGCCGGCACCGCGTCGGCGCCACCGAGCGCCCCGGCGATGGCGGCGGCCATGGTGGCTGTGGAGTCGGCGTCCCGGCCGTAGTTGACCGAGCCGAGCACCGCGGCCCGGAAGTCGCCGCCGGCCACCACGAGCATGCCGAGAGCCACCGGCAGTTCCTCGATGGCGTGCAGACGACTGGGCCGCCGCGCGCCGAGGCCAGGGCTGCGGTACTCCTCCCCCACCGTGTCATACGGGGCGACCGCCGCACGCAGCGCCGGGATCGCCTGCTTCCAGTCGTGGTGCCCGCGGGCCTCCTTGACCACCGCGTCGATGGCCGCGCGGGTGCCGTCGCGGGCCAGGTCCAGCGCCGCCGCGACGACGTCCTCGACGCCCGCGCCGGGAGTCGCGGCCGCCGCGACCGAGGCCGCGAAGACCGCGGCGGCCTCCCGCCCGTAGCTGTGCTGGTGCGCGCCGGCGATCTCCACCGCCTCGGCGTACGCCCCGGCCGGATCGCCCGCGTTGACGATGCCGACCGGGGCCATGTACATGGCCGCGCCACAGTTGACGATGTTGCCGACGCCGGCCTCGCGGGGGTCCGCGTGGGCGTGGTGCAGTCGGGTGACCAGCCACCGTTCGGCGGCGGCGAGCCGGTGGAAGGTCACCCCGTCGCGCTCCAGGTCGGGGATGTACACCACCCGCTCGATCAGGTCGGGAACCAGCAGCTCCACCACGTCGTACGCGTCGAGGTGGTCCCGTTTGGCCGCGTACGCGCGAACCAGGGCGTGGGTCATCAACGTGTCGTCGGTGATGTGCCCGTCGCCCTTGTGGTAAGGCGCGAGCGGTCGCGCGGTGGCCCAGTCGGCGTGGTACGGGGGCACGATGCCCTCGACCCAGCCGCCGAAGCGGGCCCGGATCTGCTCGGGCAGCGCCGTCTCGGTGGCGCCACCCAGGGCGTCTCCGACCGCGGCGCCGACCAGGCAACCGACCGATGTGTCGAGCAAGAGTGACATGTCGTTACCTCAGAACCTGCTTGCCACCGTCGACCAGCTGCGTGGCGAGCTGATCGAGGGTGATCTTGTTGGCGAAGTACTGCTGGAGGGCCGGGGTGGCGTACTTGGTCTTCCACTCCGGATAGCCGTCGGCCTGCTGGAACGGGGCGACGGTCAGGTCCGTTGCGCTGTCCGCGGCGACGTCCCAGCCCTGCTTTCCGGCGGTGAGCTTGACCAGTTCCTCGTTGGCCTGCTTGCCGGTCGGCACCAACCAGTCGCCCTTGGCCAGGGCTGCCATGTTGGTCGGGTTCAGGAAGTACTCCAGGAACTGCGCGGCCTGCTTCCTGTGCTTGCTGTCCTCGGAGATCGACAGCGTCTGCGGGTTGGCGGCCTGCTTGCTGGAGAGTCCCTTGATCGGGGGCAGGGTGACCCACTCGAAGCCGGCCGGTGCCTGCTCGACCATCTGCTGGCGCAGCGACACCGAGCCGGGCAGCATCGCGTACTTGCCGCCGAAGAAGCCGGGCAGGGTGTCCGCGCCGCTCATGCCGAGCGCCTCCGGGGAGGCGGACTTGGCGGTGTAGATCATGTCGTGGATCCGCTTCGGGATCTCCTTCTCCGCGTCACCGACCTTGACCTCGGTGCGCCCACCGTCTTCGTAGAAGAACTTGCCGTCGTAGTTGAGCGCCAGGTTCAGCACCCGGTTGGTCGGCGACTTCAGGGCCCAGGCCGCGCCGTACTGGCCGGGCTTGGTGAGCTTCTGCGCGTTGGCCTGGAACTCGTCCCAGGTCCAGCCCCCGTCGACCGGGGGCACCGCGACACCGGCGTCGTCGAGCAGCTTCTTGTTGGCGATGACGACCTGCGACTCCAGCAGGAACGGCACACCGGTGACCTTGCCGTCGACGGTGGCGGTGTCCCAGATGCTCTTGTCGATCTGGCCCTTGAGGTCTGCGGAGACCAGGTCGGAGAGGTCGGCCAGGTAGCCCTGCTTGCTGAACTCGCCGATCGAGGACGCCTCGTAGTGCACGATGTCCGGTGCGTCGCCGCCCTCGAACGAGGTGAGCAGCTGGTCGTGCACCGAGTTCCAGTCACCCTGGACGTACTCGACCTGGATGTCCGGGTGCTCGGCGTTCCACTTGGCGACCAGGTCCTTGTTGACCTGCAACGACTCCTTCTGCCAGGCGAGGCTGAGGAAGCGCAGCTTGACCGGGCCGGAGGTGGCCTCGTCGTCGCCGCCGGCACCGCACGCGGTGAGCGCGCCGAGGCCGATGACCGTGACCGCGGCGGCCGCCGCGAGTCGACGGAATCGGGTAGGGAGCATGGGGGGTTACCTCCTTGGTGATGGTGGTTGGGGGGACGGTTAGCCCTTGACCGCGCCCGCGAGCGACCCGGACGAGAGCCGGCGCTGCATGAACGCGAAGAAGATCAGGCTGGGCAGCGTGGCCAGCAGTGAGCCGGCGGCCAGTGGCCCCAGCCGGGCGGTGCCCTCGATGCCGACGAAGCGGGCCAACGCCACCGGCAGGGTGGCCAGCTCCGGGGTCTTGATCAGCACCAGTGCGAAGAAGAACTCGTTCCAGGCCGAGATGAAGGAGAACAGCGCGGTCGCGACCAGACCCGGGGCGAGCAGCGGGAAGACCACCCGCCGCAGGACCTGCACCCTTGTCGCGCCGTCGACCGAGGCGGCCTCCTCCAGTTCCCTCGGAATGTTGCGGACGAAGCCCTGCAGCATCCACAGCGCGAACGGCAGCGCCCAGACCACGTAGATCAGCACCAGCCCGGCGTGCGTGTTGGCCAGGCCGACCTGCCGCAGCACCAGGAAGATCGGGATGATCAGCAGCACGAACGGGAAGAGCTGGGACAGCAGCACCCAGCCCAGCGCGGCGGTGCCGAGCTTGGAGCGGAACCGGGCCAACGCGTACGACGCCGGCATGGCGACCAGCACGGTCAGCACCGCCGAGGCGAGGGAGACCTGGAGGCTGTTGAGCGCCGCCCGGCCCAGCTCCTGCTCGGTGAAGGCCTGCACGAAGTTCTGCAGGGTCGGGTTGTCCGGGATCAACGTCGGGTGCAGGCGTACCAGTTCGCGCGGCGGTTTGAACGCCGTGGAAAGCAGCCAGACCAGCGGGAACCCGAGGAAGATCAGGTAGCCGGCGAGCGCCAGGTACTGAAGCGTCCGGCTCGTGCGGCTCGGTTTTCCGAACATGTCAGTTCGCCTCCCTGAGCCGGCGACGGAGATAGACAGCGAGCAGCGCGACGATGATCACGACCATGACGTTGCCGAGCGCCGCCGCGTAGCCGTAGTTGCCGTAGCGGAACGCCTCCTCGTACGCGAAGAGCATCGGCAGCATCGTCTTGCCGCCCGGTCCACCCGCGGTCAGCACGTAGACCAGGCCGAACGAGTTGAAGTTCCAGATGAAGTCCAGCGAGGTGATCGCCACGATCACCGGCGCCAGCGCGGGCAACGTGACGTGCCGGAACCGGTGCCAGGTGCTCGCCCCGTCCACCGCCGCCGCCTCGTGCAGCTCGCGACCCACACCCTGCAGACCGGCGAGCAGGACGACGGTGGTCTGCGGCATACCCGCCCAGACCCCGACGATGATCACCGCGGGCAGGGCGGTGCTGAAGTCGCCCAGCCAGTTCGTCCGCAGCCCGTCGGCGCCGACGCGGTGGAAGAACTCGTTGATCAGGCCGGCGTCGGGGTGGTAGACGAGCTTCCACAGGATGCCGACCACGACCGGGGGCATCGCCCACGGCACGACGGCCAGCACCCGGGCCACACCTCGGAACCGCAGTTGCTGGTTGAGCAGCAGCGCCAGCCCGAGGGCGAGCAGGAACTGCAACACCGTCACCCCGACCGCCCAGAGCAGGCCGATCTTGAACGAGTTCCAGAACAGCTCGTCGCCGAGGAGTTCCCGGTAGTTGGCCAGGCCGGTGAAGCTGACCTCGACGTTGCGTCCGGCGCGGGCGTCGGTGAAGCCGAGGTAGATGCCCCGCAGCAGCGGGAACACCGACAGCAGCAGGATCGGCAGCAGCGACGGCAGCAACAAAAGGTAGATGGTGGTGCGGTCGGAGCGGAACCGGTTCGGCCGACGGGCCGACCCGGCCCGTTCGACGTCCGGCCGCTCGGTCAGGGTGGTCATGCGGTCACCCCTTCGCTGGACGGGTGGGTGGTCGGTGGGCCGGGCGGCCCGGTGGCGGGTCGGGGGGCCGGCAGTGTCGCGGCGCTGGACGCGCGGACGACGAGGTTTGGGGGCACCTGCTCGCGCCGCGGCGGCAGGGCGGCGTCGGCAATGCGTTGCAGGAGCAGTTCGGCGGCCCGGCGGCCACGCTCAGCCGAGCCGAGCGAGACGCTGGAGAGCTGGGGAAACATCATTCGGGCCAGTTCGGTGTCGTCCATGCCGACCAGGGCGACGTCCTGCGGCACCCGGCGACCGGCGACCAGCAGGGCGTGCAGCGCGCCGACCGCGATGAGGTCGTTGGCGCAGACCAGGGCGTCCGGGTCGGCGCGGGCGAGGAGTCGCTCGGTGGCGGCACGTCCGGCCGCGTACTGGAAGTCGCCGACCTCGATCAGCTGGTCGTCGAGCGGGATGCCGTGTCGGGCCAGGGCGGCCCGGAATCCGGCGTCGCGGGCAGCGCCCGGGACGGTGTCGAGCGGGCCGTTGACGAACCCGATCCGCCGGCGGCCGGTGGCGACGAGATGGTCCACGGCCAGCGCCACACCGTGCCGTGAGTCGGTACGCACGTTGTCGATCGGAGCGTCCGCGGCGAGTTGGCCGACGACCACCACCGGCACCGGACTGTCGGTCAGCGCGGTGAGGTGCTCGTCGGTGACCCGGATCGGCGAGACGATCATCCCGTCCACGTAGCGGTTGGCCAGCCGCCGCAGCAGGGCGGTCTCGTTGTCGATCCGCCCGCCGGTGGCGTGCACCAGCAGTTGCCGCCCGGAGGACGCGACCACGGCCTCGATGGCGCGCATCATCTCCACGTAGACCGGGTTGCCGATGTCCTCCACCGCCAGCGCGACGAGACCGGTGCGTTGGGACTGCAACGACCGGGCGATCGCGTTGGGCACGTAGCCCACCTCGGCCGCCGCCTCGCGGACCTTGCGGATCGTCTCGGGGCTGCCGCCGACGCCGTTGAGCACCCGCGAGGCGGACGCGATGGAGACGCCGGCGCGGGCGGCGACGGTGTGCACCGTGGGCCGGCCGTCCGCCGGTTCCTGTAAACGTTTACGACCCACGTCCGGCACCTCCACCCGATAGCTGTAAACGTTTCCGGGGAGTCTGCTCCGCAAGCGCAGGAGAGGTCAACCCCCCGTTACGAAAACGTTTCCAACCCCCACCCCCCTGCCCCCCACCCCACCCCCACCGCGTTGATCATGAAGTTATTGCCACGACACGCCGCGGCGGAGGGCAACAACTTCATGATCAACGGTTCAGGTGAGGGTGGGGTGGGGTGGGGTGGGGTGGGGTGGGGGGCAGCCGTAGGGGGAACTTTCTGTTTGGCCAGCGGGAGCGGAGTCTGCGGTCGTGGCTGGCCACGACGATGGCACCCGGGCCGGCACCCAGGGCGTCCTCCAGCTCGTCGCAGAGCGTCGGCGAGAGGTGGTTGGTGGGCTCGTCGAGCAGGAGCAGCTCCGGCGGATCGGCGACGAGCACCGCCAGGGCGAGTCGACGGCGCTGTCCCACCGACAGGTCGGCCACCGGGCGGTCGAGGTCCGCCGGGGCGAGCAGCCCGAGGGATGACAGCGGTACGACCTCGGCCCGCTCCACGCCGACGGCCGCGTCGAAGACCTGCCGGGCCGTCCGTCGCGCATCCGCGAAGACGGTGTCCTGGGCGAGCAGGCCGACCCGCAGATCCGGTCGTCGCCAGAGCGCTCCGGCACCGACCAGGTGGCCGGCGAGCACGGCGAGCAGAGTCGACTTGCCCGTGCCGTTGGGGCCGGTCACCAACAACCGGTCGCGAGACCTGATCTCCAGGTGCGCCACCCGCAGTCGGCCGGGAACCTCCAGCCGCTCCGCCGTGACGATGACTCCGTCGCTGTCGCCGACGGCGAGCGCCGGCGCGTGGAAGCGCAACGGCTCCGGCGGAACCGGAACGGGGTCGCGCTCGATCGTCTCCAATCGACGGACAACGTCGCGGACGCGACGGGAAATCTGGTTCTGGACACGGCCCGCGGTGTGCCCGTACCCCATTTTCTCGCTGTCGCGCGGGCCCCGGCCGTGGGCGACCTGGTGCCCGGTCACGGCGGCGGCCTCGCGCAGTTCGGCGAGGAGCGACTGCTCGTCGTCGTAGCGCCGGCGCCACCGTTGCGCCTCGGCCCGCTTCGCCGTCAGGTACGCGGTGTAGCCGCCACCGAAGCGGACCGGCCCGCCGACCGCCGGGTCCAGGTCGATGAGATCGGTGCAGACCGCGTCCAGGAAGGCCCGGTCGTGACTGACCACCAGGACCACCCCCGGCACGGCACGAAGCTGGTCCTCGCAGAACGCCGCCGCCGCGTCGTCGAGATGGTTGGTGGGCTCGTCGAGCAGCAGCGCGCTCGGCCGGCGGATCAGCATCGCCGCGAGGGCGAGCCGGCCACGTTGCCCGCCGGAGAGCGCGCCCACCATGCGGTCATGGGACAGCCCGCCGAGACCGAGGCCGTCGAGGACCGTGCGGGCACGCCGGTCGGCGTCCCAGGCGTCGCGGTCCTGCGCCCGTTCCAGCACCTCGCCGTACGCGGCCAGCAGCCAGTCGTGCTGCTCGGTGCCCTCCACCGAGTCGGCGAGCGCGACGCCGATCCGGTCCAGCTCGGCGAGGTCGGCGCGAGCCTCGCGCAGCGCGTCGTCGAGGACGGCGGCGATGGTGGTGGATGCTCGCAGCGGCATTTCCTGGTGCAGGAAGCCGACGTCCGGTGGGCGCGTGACGGTGCCGGAGTCGGGTACGTCGACGCCGGCGAGGACCCGCAGCAGTGTCGTCTTGCCGGTGCCGTTCTCACCGATCAGGCCGATCCGGTGGCCGGGCGCGGCGGTCAGGGAGACGCCGTCGAGCACCCGGCGGTCGCCGCGGACCCGCACGAGGTCATGGGCGATGAGAGCAGGTCGAACAGACATGGGGAACCTCGGAGAACGACGATCCGGGGCGCACACCGGCACCCCGGCGGAAGCAGGACATGACGACGGAGGCCGCAGCGACAAAGGCGCGATCACGCGCCCGTCGGCGGCCGGTCCGGGTGCTCACCCGGAGATGTCGTCGTCACCTGCCACGCCTGCTCCGATCTCCCAAAACTCCGGCGCAACAATAACCGTGCTGGCGTCGGCTCAGCTTCCGCCCATGCTCGACGAGCTGTTGTCGGACGGGCAGATCCTGGCACGATCAGGCCGTCCGGGCACCTGCCCGCAGGGAGTCGATGGTGAGGTCGAGGGCCGCTTCCAGGTGGTCGGTCTTTCCGGTGGCGAGCAGCAGGAGTACGCCGCCCTGGATGCCGGCGAGCAGCGCCGCGGCGGCGCGGTCGGCGTCCACGTCTGCGGAGATGTCCCCGGTCGACTGCATGTGCCGGACGCCGTCGGCGATCGCGTTCTGCCAGCGCCACATGAGCCCGGTCACGATCGCCTGTGCGCCGGGCGCCCGCCGCCCGGTCTGGCCGAGCAGACCGTTGAGCGGGCATTTCACCCCCTGCGCCCGGTAGCGCTCGATCAGTCGGTCGCGCCAGGCGAGCCAGGCCGGCCAGGACGTCAGGTTGCTGAGCATCGGCTCCTGGTCGAGCAGGACCTGGTCGGCCTCGTGCTGGGCCACCGCGAGCAGCAGTTCGTCCTTTCCGTCCGGAAAGTAGTGGAAGAGCTGCCCCTTGCTGGTGCCGGTGTGCGCCATCACGTCCTCAAGGCGTACCTCGTCGACGCCGCGCTCGCGGATCTCGGCCGCCGCGCCGGCGACGATCCGCGCTCGCGTCGCCTCGCCCTTGCGGGTCAACGCCCGTGTCATGGGACCTCCTGCTCTGGGCCTGCGGGTCCGACCCTATCTCGGTTTTTGGACTTGCAGGTCCATTTTTGCCGAGCAATGGTCTGGAGCACGCGGTCCGCATCGGGCCGACACCAGGATCGGGAGGGCACCACGATGAACCACTACTACCTGCTCGGGCGGTCCGGTCTGCGGGTGAGCCGGCTGGCGCTGGGCACCATGAACTTCGGCGTCGACGGGTTCCACGCCGCGTACGGCAAGACCGAGGAGGAGGCCGAGCCGATCTTCCGCCGGTATCTGGAATCAGGCGGGAACTTCATCGACACGGCGGACTTCTACACCGCGGGCGAGAGCGAAAAGATCCTCGGCCGGCTGATCGAGCGGGCCGGCGTGCGCGAACGGCTCGTGCTCACCAGCAAGTTCACCAACACCGTCGACCCGAGCGACCCGAACGCGAGCGGCAACGGCCGTAAACACATCATGCGGGCCGTGGAGGCGTCGCTGAGCCGACTCGGCACCGACTACATCGACCTCTACCTGCTGCACACCTGGGACCGGATCACCCCGGTCGAGGAGGTCGTGCACACTCTCGACGACCTGGTGCGCTCCGGCAAGATCCGGTACGCCGGCCTCTCCGACGTACCGGCCTGGTACGCCACCCGTGCGCAGAGCTACGCCGAGGCGCACGGGCTGGCCCCGATGATCAACCTGCAACTGCCGTACTCTCTGGTCAGCCGCGGCATCGAGGCGGAGTACGTGGCGATGGCCCAGACCATGGGCATGGGGCTCACCGCGTGGAGCCCGATCGCCAGCGGCCTGCTCAGCGGCAAGTACCGGCGCAGCGGCGACGGCCTGAGCGGAACCGGCCGGTTGACCAACCCCGATGCCGGCGGCCGGGAGGTCAGCGCCAGCGAGTGGCAGGTCATCGACGCCCTGGAGAGCGTCGCCACCGAGCTGGGCCGCAGCATGGCCCAGGTCGCGATCAACTGGGTCGCCACCCAACCCGCCGTGGCCTCGGTGATCATCGGCGCGAGCAGCGCCGAGCAGATCGGCAGCAACTTCGAGGCGCTCGACTTCGAGATCCCGGCCGATGCCCGTCGCCGTCTCGACGAGGCCAGCGCTCCGCAACTCGGGGTGCCGTACGTGATGTTCACCCCGCAGTACCAGTCCTGGGTGGTGAGCCCCGGCCTCGGCATCGGCGACAAGCCCGCCGGCTACGCCCCTGCGGTGTTCAACGGCACCGCCTCACCCTCGTAGAGCGCGACGTACCGCCGGCGCCACTCGTCGCCGTCGGTGCCGAGGGCGGCGAGGTTGAGGGTGTTGTGTTCGACGCCCAACGCCGCCGGCAGGGTGCACACCCGCAGCGGGATCGCGTTGGCGTCGGCGATCCGGCGTGGCACGTCGACCGCTGCCCGGAGGTCAACCACGCCGTCGAGCGGGCTGATCGCGACCGCGGCGGTCCGCAGACCCGTCCGTCGGGGCGGATTCGGCAGGGTACGGGCGATCCTCAGGTACTGGGTGACGGCGGCGAGGGAATATCCGCGCGACGTGACGCGGTCGCGCAGGAGGCGGCGCCCGTACAGCACGATGAGCGGTGTGACCGCGTAGGCCGGCGCCTGTCGCGGGTTCGGGCCGAAGAACGGCGACAGCAACAGCAGGTGCCGTACGACGTTGCCGGGCACCTGCGCCAGCCAGGTGGCCAGTACGGCACCGCCGGAGATCCCCACGACGCCGACCTCGTCTCCCAGGGCAGCCGCGACGGCCCACCCCTGCGCGGCGTACGTCGTCAGCTCACCGGCCTCGACCCGGTGGTGGGCCGTCCGGTCGACGGTGCCGTGCTGGGGGGCCCGGGGAATCCAGACGTTGTACCCACTGTCGAAGAACTCCTCGGCCAGCCCCGCGTACTGCTCGGGCGCGAGGGTGTATCCGTGCAGCAGCAGCACGGCCCGGCCGGTGCGGGAGCCGTGGCTCAGCAGGCGACTGCGCGACTCCGGCCGGATCTGCGGGTCGGCCGCCTCGGCGGCGATGACGGCCTCGGCGGCACGGATGGCCGTGTCGAAGTCGAGCGGTCGGGCCGGCGTGACAGGTAGTCCACGGCCACCGACCGGCCAGAGATAGAGCCCGGCGACCGCCGCCACGACCAGCGAAAACCCGCCGACGAGAAGCGCGATGATCTCGGGCATGGTCAGATGGTGACAGCGACCGGGGTCGGCGCTGGCGCAGGGGGTGCGCCCGGGTGACCGGGCGCACCCGGTCACCTATTCCTGAGTGTTCGGTGGCGCGAAGGCGACTCTGGAGCGCAACTGCCGAAAACCGGTCCGCTCCAACTCCGCCAGCACCGCCACCCGGTGGGATTCCACATCGGCGATGACCTCGCGGGCACCGCCGGCGGCCAGCACCCGGACCGCCTCAGCCAGCATCTCGGGCCGGGCCGCCTCGTCGAGGAGGCCGAGGTAGGCGAGCAGCGGGTAGCAGGCGTCGCCGGCCGTGCCGACCAGCCCGACCGGGTCGCCGTCCGTCAGGGCAATGCGCCACTCCTCGGTGGCGTCGCCCAACCAGGCCAACGGGTCGGTGGCGAGGTCGACACCGCCGACCACCCGCGCGATCTCGACGCCGGTCAGCACGTCCGGCTCGGCGACCCTGGCGACCAGTGCGTTGATCTCCGCCACGTCGACGGGCGGCCGGAAGTCGTACCGCCCGGAGGACGCCGGCAGTGGGGTGCCCGCCCAGGAGCACCGGATCCGCTCCCCCCGCTCGACCAGCCCGGCGAGCCGGGCGGCCGCCATCGGCGCCCGCACCACGGCCAGCACCTCGGGCCGACGCCGCCAGTGCGCCGGCAGCGCGGCGTAGTACAGACCGGGACCGCCCAGCGCCTCGTGGGCGGCGCGCAGCAGCTCGGCGCCCACCTCCGGCTCGGCGTCCAGGTCGAACCGGTCCAGCCAGGGGGCACCGACGGCACCCGGTGGAAGGAGCCAGGCGGCGCGGCCCACCAGCCGGCCGGCGCGCAGCGCGACCCAGGTGTTCTCGGGACGGTAGCCGCCTCCGGCGACCCCGTCGGCGTACGCGACCTGGCGTAGCTGGGGCAGCGGATCGGGCATGGAGTCGAACAGGTTTTCCTCGCCCGCGACGAGCGGACGAATGACCAGGTCAGTCATGGGTTGGTCCTCCGGGAAGTGCGCGCCCCGGGTCAGATCCGCGCGGACGCCGGAGCGCGGAGGGGGCGCAGAACATCGGACATTGTTCTGACCTCCTTCCAGCTCGACGGCGTGCCCGACGACCATACGCGCGGTGGTCGTCGGCTGGCAATGATCGGTCACAGCGTCGGGTTGGCTTCCGACCCACGCTGGTGGGTTCGCTGGTGGGCCCGTTGGTCGAAGGCGGTGATGCCGGCCAGGATCACCGCCATGGCGGCCGCCACGGCGACCGGCGGGAGCAGCACCATCACCGGGGCCGCCACGACCAACGCCAGCGCGCCGAGGTACAGCATCCGGCAGCGCGGCGCGGCCCGACTCGCCACCTCCAGGGAGCTGCGCCCGATGAGGAACAGCACCGGGCCGCCGAAGAGGATGGCCACCAGAGCCCAGTCGATCGGCGGGTGCGGATCTTCGATGACCTGCCCGAAGCCGACGGCGGTGCAGATGATGCCACCGACGATCAGCAGCAGGCTGTAGCTCGCCCACCGCGACAGCACGATCCCCTCCCCACTCGGGGACGAGGCGTGGCCGGTTCTGACGTGGTAGAAGTAGATCCGCCAGAACGAGACGACCGCCACGAACGAGGCGACGAGGGTGATGGTTCCCGCGGTCGAGAAACCCGGGAAGCTGACCGCCGCGCCGGCTTCGAGCACCACCTCGGCGAGAGCGATCATGAAGAACTGGTTGTACCGCTCGGCGAGGTGCTCCTGTGAGACGGTGACCCCGAGGCTGTTGAGCGGTGTGGCGCCCATTCGCGGAAGAGGGTAGTTGGCGGCGGCGCCGATCATCTCGATGGCGAGCGCCATCGTCCAGAAGATGCCTCGACCGAGTCCACCGCTGATGCCGCCACTGATCCAGAGCACGCCGGACGCCAGGTGCCAGGCCAGCACCCGGAGCGCGAACACGCGCGCCGCGTGCCCCCGCAGGGCGAACACCAGGAGGAGCGGTCGGCCGACCTGGATGATCACGTAGGTGCAGGCGAAGATCACACCACGTTGACCGAATGCCTGCGGCAGGGTGACAGCCAGCACCAGCGTGCCGAACATCGTCGCCAGCAGGATGGCCTGCAGATCGGGGCGTCGAGGGTCGTAGGTGCTGGCCAACTGGGCGTTGAGCGACCAGATCATCCACATCGCCGTGAAGAACAGGACGGTCTGGCCCGCCTCGGAGAGCAGCGTCTGCCGGACGATGGTCAGGTCGTCCGCGACCCGCCCGGCGAGGCGGGCGAGCGCGAAGACGTAGACGATGTCGAACAGCAGTTCCAGGACGGTCGCCGAGCGCGGGCTCCTGCTGTCGCCGAGCCCACGGAAGAACTCGGTGCGCGTCAGCACGGACGGCGAGACCGCTCAGCCGGCCAGGGCCGCCGGCACGGGCACTGCGACGTGGTCACGCTGTTCCGCTGCCATCGTCCCCGCGCCCCCTCACCGAGCTGTCCCCTATCTGCGCACCTTATCCATTTTCATCGGATCGTCGTCGCTGATGGCAGATACCGGGTCGGCGGTACGCCTGATCATCTGTGCCGTCACCCTGCGGTACGAGCCCGGGCCGACCGGGAGCAGCCACTGCCGGGCCCGGGTCAGCGGGCCGACGTTGAGCCCCAACTCGTCGAGCACCTCGTCGATGTTGTGCATCGAGAACGGGATGACGTTCGTGCCGCGCGCGTGCCGTCCGTTGGTGCGCGTCGTCATCCAGAACAGCCGGGCGCGCACCTCGTCGCGCATCCGGACCTCGGTCGGCAGGGTGATCCCACCCCGCAGGTGTGCGGCCGTCCAGACCGCTGCCATCTCCGCGCTGAGCGGGCTGAAGAACGACGAGTTGTAGCCGGCGAACGTCAGCCGCGGTACGCCGATCGGCAGGATCTGCCGGTAGAGCATGAAGTTGCCGGCCTCGTCCTGGAGCCGGGCGTGCAGCGCGTCGTCGAAGAACGGCACGTGCTGGCGGAAGCCGGTGCCACAGATCACCAGGTCGGCGGCGAGCACCGTGCCGTCGGCCAGGCGAGCGGCGGGCCGACCACCGTCGACCAGCAGCTCGGTGATCACCTGGTCCCGGTGCACGGTGATGCGGCCGTCCGCGGCCCGCTCGAAGAAGCCCTCGGTGGCGAGGCTGACCGTGCTGCGGGCGATGTCCTCGAAGCTGCCGGTGGGCACGAGACCCAGCTCGCGCAGCTTGAACTGGCGGGTCGCGACCGAGCCGACGCTGTCGACCATGCGTTGGCGCAGACCGTTCCCCGGGCCGTGCAGGAACCGCTCGAAGCCCTTCAGGTGCAGGTAGCGGAAGAGCGCCTCACCCATCCGGGTGAGCAGCAGGTACTTGTAGTTGAGCGCACCGCCGAGCTTGCGGGGCATCTTCCAGAGCAGTTCGCGAGCCACCACGTGGGTCTGGGCGGCGACCTCGCTCACCGGGACCGCCACGTCGCAGGACGACTTGCCGTACCCGATCACGAGGACGTTCTTTCCTCGGGCGGCCTCGATGTCGTGGAACTCCCCCGTCGCCAGCACGCGCCCGCCGGCGGCGGCGAAGTTCGCGTGCCCGTCGAAGGACGGGACGAGTGGGTCGGAGAAGATGCCGTTGGCGACGATCAGGTGGTCGTACCGCTCCACAGTCAGCGGGTCCTGGGCGCCCGCCGGCCGCGACGCGACCAGCCACCCGGTCTCGTCGTTGACGAGCTCGGCGGAGGCGACCTCCGTGGACAGGCGCAGCGAGCTGGCCAGCCCGAACTTCTCCACATAGCTCTCCAGGTACTGCTGGACCTGCTCGCCGGACGGCCACTGCGGGTAGTGGGCGGGCATCGGCAGGTCGGAGAGGTGGTAGGTGCCTTTGTCGTTCTGGGTGTGCAGGCCGGGGTAACGACGGGTACGACTCCACACCCCACCGACGTCGGGCGCGCGCTCGAACACGGTGACGTCGAATCCGCTCTGCCGCAGCACCTTCGCTGCGCTCACACCGGCGAATCCGGCACCGACGACAGCAATCCTCATGGTCTCCTCCAAACGACGTGCACCCTGCCGCAAGCGCGCCGACACTGACCGCCCCGCGGTGCCCGCACGCTAGCGAGCAGGCCGGGACTGTCGCTATCCGTGCGACGCGGGCGTTGTCCGCGGTACGCGGCCGGAGCCTTTTCCTGTCGGGTCGACGGCTTTCGGGACCGGTTCGGCCCACTCACGCCTTACGGTCAGCGCGACAGGGCGCCCGGGAGGTGTCGGATGGATGCGGTCACGGTCCGGACGGACGACGTCGACCAGGCCCGTGCCGAGGTGGGCCGTGTCTTCTGTCCGCACCGACTCACCCCGCAGGCGGGTGTGCGCAGCGTGCGACTGCGGATGGCGGCCCGCCGGGCGGGTGGGGTGGGGGTCGTCGACCTCGACTACGGGCAGGCCGTCCGCATTCAACCGCCCGCGCTGGAGACCTTCTACCTCGTCCAGATCCCCAGCGCCGGCAGCACGCTGGTCCGGCACGCCGGCCAGAGCGTGACCTCGACCCCCGACGTCGCCTCGGTCCTGTCCCCGTACGACAGCTCGGACATGCGGTGGTCCGAGGGGTCGCCGCACCGGATCTTCTACGCCGACCGACGCGCCGTCGACCGGGAACTCGCCCGCCTGCTGGGCCGCCCGGTCGACGAACCGGTCCGCTTGGACGTCGGCATGCTCATGACCACGCCGACCGCGCAGGCGTGGGCGCGCGGGGTGGCGTTTCTCGCCGACGAGCTGTCGCAACCGGCGGACGCGTCCCTGTTCGACCACCCGCAGGTCGCGGCCCGTTTCGAACAGGCGCTCATCGGCAAGCTGTTGCTGGCCCACCGGCACAGCCACTCCCACCTGCTGGCCGAACCGGACCAGCACGCCCACCCCGGTCGTCTCGTCCGTCGGGCCTGCACCCTGATCTCCGAGCACCACGGCGAGGCGCTGACCGTCGGTGACGTCGCCGAGGCGCTGCGGGTGAGCGTACGGACGCTGCAGGACTGTTTCCGCCGTGAGTTGCAGACCACCCCGACCGCGTACCTGCGGTCCTGCCGGCTCGACGCGGCGCACCGTACGCTCCGCTCGGCCGCGCCGGGGGCCTCCGTGACGACGGTCGCCCTGCAGCACGGCTTCGTGCACCTCGGTCGGTTCGCGGCCGACTACCGGAGCCGGTTCGGCGAGTCGCCGTCGATGACCCTGCGTCGGTGACGAGCCTCGCGTCGTCCCGCCGGCGTGCCCTCAAAACGGGCATCTCTGACTGCTGACCGCGCCTCGCCCGGTGCTTGCCTTGACGCCGACGACAAGGTTTAGCGTGGTCGCGACGGGCCGATGGAGGAGGTCAGATGCTCATTGGCGAGTTGGCTGAGCGGGCCGGCACGAGCCCTCGCACGCTGCGCTACTACGAGGCGCACGGGTTGGTACGGGCGCAGCGCTCCCCCAACGGCTACCGCATCTACGACGAGGCGGAACTGCGCGTCGTACGGGAGATCCGGGCATTGCTCGACGTCGGCTTCGGCCTCGACGATGTCCGTCCGTTCGTCGCCTGCCTGCGGGCCGGCAACAGCTCCGGCGACGTCTGCCCGGACTCGGTGGTGGTGCTGCGGCGCAAGATCGCCGAAGTCGACGCCGTCATCGACCGGCTCGGCGCGGTGCGCCACCAACTGCACGGTCAACTCACCCACGCGATCGCCCATCGGGAGAAGACATGTCTCAGAAGTCGGAAGTAGGTTCGCTGGTCACCGTGACCGACGACACGTTCGCGGAGCTGGTGCTGGCCAGCGACCGGCCCGTGGTCGTCGACTTCTGGGCGGACTGGTGCCCGCCCTGCAAGGCCATCGAGAAGAGCCTCGTCGAACTTGCCCAGGAGTTCGGCGACCGGATGGTCGTGGCGAAGCTCAACTCCGACGAGAACCCGGTAGCGACCCGTAGCTACCAGGTGATGTCCCTGCCCACGCTGCTGGTGTTCCGTCAGGGCGAGGTGGTCGGCTCGACAGTGGGGTCCCGGCCGAAGACGTACCTGCGACAGACCCTGACCGCACAGGCCGGGTGGTAACGGCCAGCAGTGCGCCCGGGGACAGCGCTCCCGGCCACCATCAGTCGCGGAAATCGTTATCCCGGTCCGGCCGGCCAGTCTCCTGAGGGGAGGCAGGTGGCGGAGTGTCCGTCATCGCCCCCCGTCAGGTAGCGGTACGACCAGGTGAGGGAGTCGAGACGATGCGCGCAACCGGCCCGGGTGAAGCGGACGCCGCGAGGGGAAACCGGGGCGTCCACGCGGAACCCCGACGCGGGTTACTCGGCCGTCTCCCGCTCGGCGCGCGGCGGCTGCTGTGGCCGCTCCTGGTGGCCGCCGTGGTCGCCGTACTGGTGCCGGGTGTGATCGTCGTGGTGCAGCCGACCGGGCCGACGCCGGCTCCGGCGGCGACGCAGGCGCTCGACGCGCCCACGCCCACGAGCCCGCAGCCCGGCGCACCCAGCGCGACCACGCCCACAGCCACGGCGAGCCCGGCGGGGGCGACCCCGACGCCGACGCCGACGGCGAAGCCGACAACCGGGCGTCCGGTCGCCCCGGTCGCCCCGGCGGTGACCTCGAAGCGCAAGGGCGTCGGGGTGTGGACCTTCGACGGCGTCAGCCAGGCGCTGGCCAACTCCGGGGCGAGTTGGTACTACACCTGGGACGTGAAGCACCAGGGCGTCACCAGCCCGCAGGGCACCGAGTTCGTCCCGATGATCTGGGGGGCGAAGAGCGTGACCGCGAGCAACCTGCAACAGGCCAAGCAGAACGGCCGTTACCTGCTCGGCTTCAACGAGCCGGACCTGAAGGGGCAGGCGGAGATGACCGTCGAGCAGGCGTTGGAGTTGTGGCCGCAGTTGCAGGCCACCGGCCTTCCGCTGGGCAGCCCGGCGGTGGCCTGGGGCGGCGACCGGCCCGGCGAATGGCTCGACCGGTTCATGGCCGGGGCGAAGCAGCGCGGCTACCGCGTCGACTTCATCGCCCTGCACTGGTACGGCGGCGATTTCACCACCGCCAACGCGGTCAACCAGCTCAGGTCGTACCTGCAGGCCGTGCACGACCGCTACCGGCTGCCGATCTGGCTCACCGAGTTCGCCCTGATCGACTTCTCCAACGGCGTCCGCTTCCCCACCCAGGCGCAGCAGGCAGCGTTCCTCACCGCGGCCACCCGGATGTTGGGCGGCCTGTCCTGGCTACAGCGGTACGCGTGGTTCGGCCTGCCCGCCACGGACAAGGACCAGACCGGGTTGTTCCGCACCGGCAGCACGGCCACCGCCGTGGGCCGCGCCTACCAGGCGGCGCGCTGACCTACAGCACGTCGACGTGGTCCCGCCAGGAGTGCCGCGGCTCGTACCCGAGCACCCGGCGGGCCTTGTCGATGCTGAGCAGGGTCTCGTGCTCGCCCAGCTCCTTGCGGATCTCGACGCCCGGGTAGACCTCGGCCATCAGGCTGGCGCTGGAGCGGGTCATGACGGTGTCGGCGTTGGCGATGATGAAGACGTCGGCGCCCGGCTGGTCGTGCGCGAGCGCGCGCTCGACCGCCTGGGCACCGTCGCGGGCGTCGATGTAGCCCCACAGGTTCCACCGGCGCAGCCGCGGGTCGACGTCGAAGGAGGGGAACGGCGCGTAGTCCTCGACGTCCATCACGTTGGAGAAGCGCAGGCCCACCATGACCAGCTCCGGGTCCCAGCGGCAGAAGTGCCGGGCCATCTCCTCCTCCAGGGCCTTGTTCAGCGAGTACGTCGACTCGGGCCGGGGCGCGTACTCCTCGTCGACCGGCGCGTACGGCGGCGGGGTGTCGAACGGCAACCCGAGCACCGTCTCGCTCGACGCCCAGACGACCCGTTTGATGCCGGCGGCCCGGGCGGCGGCGAACACGTTGTACGTCGCGGCGGAGTTGTTCGCGAAGGTCGTCGCGTTCGACATCAGTCCGGGGGCCGGGACCGCCGCGAGATGCACGACCGCATCGATGCCGCCGGCGTGCTCGTCAGCGCCGCCGGTGAACGCCTCCACCACCTGCCCGTAGTCGGTGAGGTCGACCAGGAGGAACTCGCCGCCCACATCCCGAGGGTCGCGGCCGCCAACGCGGTCCACCGCCAACACGTCGACGCCCACGGCGCGCAGATGGGCGACGACGGACCGGCCGAGCTTGCCGGTCGCACCGGTGACGACGACACGCCTGGGCAGTGCGGAGTTGGTCATGACCACATCTTCGCCGGGGGCAAACGTGGACCCACACGCGGGTACGGCGTTACCCCTAACATGATCGACATGGACATCACCATCCACACGTGCTCGTTGCCGCACATCGACCCGGACGCCTCGCTGGCCTTCTACCGCGACGCCCTCGGCTTCGAGGTCCGTAGCGACGTCGGTCAGGGCACGATGCGTTGGATCACGGTCGGCCCCGCCGACCAGCCCGGCACGTCCATCCTCCTGGCACCGCCGGCTGCGGACCCCGGGGCCACCGAGGACGAGCGCCGCGCCATCACCGAGATGATGGCCAAGGGCACCTACGGCTGGATCCTGCTGGCCACGCGCGACCTCGACACCACCTTCGAGAAGGTGCAGGCCGGCGACGCCGAGGTCGTGCAGGAGCCGACCGAGCAGCCGTACGGCATCCGCGACTGCGCCTTCCGCGATCCCGCCGGCAACCTGGTCCGCATCCAAGAGGTTCGCTGAGCCGTCCGGTCCTCGATGTGCGCCCCGACGAGACCGGTCAGGAATCAAGAAGCACCGGTCGCCCGGCCGCGAATAGCGTGGAAGCATGACGGACGTTTCGCCGCGTGGGCTTGAGCAGAGACTTCGGGACACTCGCGCCAGACTGGAGGACGACGTCGACCTCTGGGTCGCGACGGCGGGCTCACCGGGGGGCGTACACCTCATCCCACTCTCGTTCCTCTGGGACGGAGCCGCCTTCCTCGTCTCGACGCCGCGCGCCTCGGTCACCGGCCGCAACCTGGTGGCGGATGGCCGGGTACGACTCAGCCTCGGGTCGACGCGCGACGTCGTCATCGTCGAGGGCACCGCTGAGCCGGTGGATATCGCCGACCTCGGCCCGGAAGCGGGTGACGCGTTCACGACCAAGACGGGCTTCGACCCGCGCGCTCTCGACGAGCCCTACCAGTACTTCCTGATCCGACCGCAGCGCATCCAGGCCTGGCGGGAGGCGAACGAGCTGAAGGGACGCGTCCTCATGCGTGGCGGCCGCTGGCTCGGCTGACGCGCGATGTACCCGCGCGTACCACCGTGATCGGGGCCTACGGGTGCGTAACGTGCAGGGGTAAACGTTGTCGCGACGAGGAGACCTCATGTCCAAGCCACCGCTTCCCGAGGCCGCGGTCGCCATGCTCCAGAAGCCGAACCCCGCCGTCATGACCACCCTTCGCAACGGTGGCCAGCCGGTGTCCGCCGCCACCTGGTACCTGTGGGAGGACGGTCGCATCCTGGTGAACATGGACGAGAGCCGCCGCCGGCTGGACCACGTCCGCAATGACCCCCGGGTGTCCCTGACCGTGCTCGACGAGGCCGGCTGGTATACCCATGTCAGCATCATCGGGCACGTCGTCGAGTTGCGCGCCGACGAGGGCCTCGCGGACATCGACCGGTTGTCGAAGCACTACACGGGCAACGCGTACCCACGTCGGGAACGTGCCCGGGTCAGTGCCCTGATCGAGATCGATCGCTGGCACGGCTGGGGCGAACAGAAGGACAACAGCCAGGTCGGCTGACATCGGCCACCCGCCCTGTCGCCGCTGACCGCAGCCGTCAGCGGCGACAGGGCACTGCCGGTCATTGGGTCAGCGTCGCGGCGGATCGGGCGCCGACCCGGGTCACCAGGTAGCCGAAGGCCGCCGCGGTGAAGAACATGACGATGCCGTAGACGGCGCCCGGGATCGCCATCTGGGTGCTGTTGAGCAGCGCCGGGCTGAGCGCGATCGTGATGGCCAGGGTGCTGTTGTGGATGCCGATCTCGAACCCGGCGGCCGTCGCGGCGCTCCGGTCGACACCAGCGAGCCGCGGCACCCCGTACCCGATGGCGAGACTCAGCAGGTTGAAGGCGAGCACGGCCAGGCCGACCGAGACGAAGTAGTCGGCGATGTTGTCCCGCTCGCCGAGCACCGCTCCGGCGATCACCGCGACGAGCACCACGACGGAGAGGATCCGGACCGGACGGTTCAGCCGCTCGGCCACGTGCGGCATCCGCGCCCGGATCAGCATGCCGATCGCGACCGGGACGAGCACGATGGCGAAGACCTGGAGCACCTTGTCGAACTGCAGGCCGATGCTCCTGCCGTCGGGCAGGAAGTACGCCGCCGACAGGTTGACCAGGATCGGCAGGGTGAACACGGCGAGCACCGAGTTGATGGCGGTCAGGGTGATGTTCAGGGCGACGTGCCCGCCGAACAGGTGGCTGTAGAGGTTGGCCGTGGTGCCGCCCGGCGATGCGGCCAGCAGCATCATGCCGACGGCCAGCTCGGGTGCGAGGTCGAACGCGAGGACGAGGCAGAAGCAGAGCGCCGGTAGCACCAGCACCTGGCACACCAGGGCGATGACGGCGGCTCGTGGATGCTGGGCCACCCGGCGGAAGTCCGCCATGGTCAGTCCGAGGCCCAGACCGAGCATGATGATGCCGAGGGCGACGGGTAGTCCGATCAGAGTCACGGCGGAGTTCATGGCACAACATCGTTACCACCCGGTAACGCCGTCACAATCCCCCATGCGGCTGGACGGCTCTTGACCCCGGACGGTGATCGGCTTAACTTCATCAATCAGATAACTCTCTTTACTAATTCTGTCTGATGTCTCGTGGGAGTGTGCCGATGCGACCATTCCGCCACCGCCGTCTCACCGCCGTCGTCACCCTGGCGACCCTGCTGCTCACCGCCGCCCCACCGACCGCCGCGAACGCGGGTGCCAAACCGGACCGCACCGGCTACCACCGGGTCGGCTACTTCACCCAGTGGGGCATCTACGGCCGGGCCTTCCCGGTCAAGAAACTCGAAACCTCAGGCGCGGCGAGCCGCCTCACCCACCTCAACTACGCCTTCGGCAACGTCAGCGAGGACGGCCGGTGCTACGTGGACGGCGGGCCGGGTGAGGGCGACGCCTGGGCCGACTACCAGCGGCCCGTCCCCGCCGAGGAGAGCGTCGACGGTGTCGCGGACGCCCCGGGCCAGGCGCTCAACGGCAACTTCAACCAACTCGCCAAGCTCAAGGCCATGCACCCCAAACTGGAGGTGCTCATCTCGCTGGGCGGCTGGAGCTGGTCGACGTACTTCTCGAACGCGGCCCGCACCGACGCCTCCCGCAAGGCGTTCGTCGCGTCCTGCATCGACCTCTACCTCAAGGGCAATCTCCCGGGCAGCGCCCCGGGCGCCGCAGCCGGTGTCTTCGACGGCATCGACCTCGACTGGGAGTGGCCCAACTCAGACGGTGAGCCCGGCAACGTCATCCGCCCGGAGGACCGGGAGAACTTCACCAAACTGCTCGCCGAGTTCCGCCGGCAGCTCGACGCGTACGGGCGCACGACCCGCGCGCACCACCCGCTGACCGCGTTCCTGCCGGCCAGCCCGGCCACCATGGACGCCGGCTACGAGGGCCGCAAGATCTTCAAGTACCTGGACTTCGCCACCGTGCAGGGGTACGACTTCCACGGCGGCTGGGACGCGCGGGCCAACCAGCAGTCCGCGCTTCGCGTCCCGGCAGGCGCCCCGGACAACCCGGACTTCTCCGTCGAGGTGGCCATCGACGGGTGGATCGCCCGTGGCGCTCCACGGGACAAGCTCGTGCTCGGCATCCCCTACTACGGTCGCGGCTGGACCGGCATCACCGGCGGCGGCAACGGCCTGTTCCAGCCGGCCACCGGGCCCGCGCCGGCCACCTTCGAGGCCGGGTACGAGGACTACAAGTTGCTCAAGACCCTGGCCGGTAACGGCTACACCGTGCACCGCGACCTGCGCGCCGGGCACGCCTGGCTGTTCGACGGCACGACGCTCTGGACGTACGACGATCCGGCGGTCGTGTTGCAGAAAACGCTCTACATCCGCCGGGCCGGTCTGGCCGGCGCGATGATCTGGTCGCTCGACGGCGACGACGACAACGCCACGCTGACCAAGACGATCGGCCTCGGCCTGACGACCTGGTAGCCGCACGGCCCGTCGCCGGCCGACCCCTCGGCCGGCGGCGGGCCGTCACCCCCGCGCGGATGTCACCGCACGCACCGCCGCGTCGATGAGAGCGGTCACCTCGGCCATGTCCCGAGCACGATGGACGTCCATCTCGGCGGACCACCCGTCGGGCCGGGTGAGCGTCACCGTCACATCGTCGCGGCGGTGGGTCAGCCACCCGGCGACCGCCTGGACCAACACCATGGCGGTGCCCGCATCGCTGGCTGCCACCCGCAGTACGTCCGTACGATCCGCCGACACAGCGTCAGGCGACGTCGTGGTCACCCCCTCCCGCAGCCGCTCCTCAGCGCGCAGCCAGGACGCCAGAGAACGCCGAGCATCGGCGGACGGAAGATCCGGATGGACCGAGATGGTGATCATCTCCGGCACGTCTCCTCCTCCCAGACGACGACAAACCCGCGTCACCATCCTGCCAGTCAGCGTCCGGACCGGCACGCCACGTAGTCAGCAAAATCGATCAATCCTTGACCGTCGTTTCCACGGTTCATAGGCTCCGGCCACTGCGAGCTTGTGCCCGAGAAGGGAAACACGACTCATGGCCCCATCGATGCGTCCGTTCCGGACGGTCCCCGCCAGGCGCCTGGCGGGTGCCGCCACGATCGCGCTCCTCCTCGGCACGGTTCCCCTGCTCAGCGGCACACCGGCCGCGAGCGCCGCCCCGCCCGCCCGGTGCAGCGACGACCCGACCGCGCGGTTGGGCAGCGTGCCCACACCGGAGAACGTGCTCGGCTTCCCGCTCGGCGCGGGCCAGGAACGGGTCGTCACCAACGACGAGGTCCGTGCCTATCTCGGGGCCGTCGATCGCGCCTCCAACCGGGTCGTCACGGGCGTGATGACCACCAGTGTGCTCGGCCAGCCGTTGCCGTACGCGGTGGTGTCCAACGAACGCCACGTGCGACCCGCCGCGCTCCGCGAGATCGCCGACGACGTCCGGGACCTGCGCGACCCCCGCCGAACCAGCGCGCGAACGGCCGCCCGGACGGCGAAGGACAGCCCGGCCATCGTCTGGGTCACCGCGAACGTGCACGGCGGCGAGAAGAGCGGCGCGGACGCGGCGCTCAAGACGCTGTACGAGTTGGCGGCGGGCCTGTCCTGCGCGGTCGCCCAACGAAACGACAACCTGGTCACCATCATCGTGCCCACCCAGAACCCGGACGGCCGCGACGCGACCCGCCGGCAGAACGAGTTCGGCTTCGACCTGAACCGGGACTGGTTCGCCCGCACCCAGCAGGAGACCGACGGCAAACTCGAACTGCTGCGCCGTTACCCGCCGCAGGTCTTCATCGACGCCCACGAGATGGGTGGCCGGCAGTACTTCTTCCCGCCCAACGCCGACCCGATCCACCACGAGATCGCCGGTGAGGCGGTGGACTGGATCAACCGGATCGGCGAGGCCAACAAGGCCGGCTTCGGCTTCAACGGCGCGTGCGACGAGACCGTCACCACCGAGTGCTACTTCAACTACGACACGTACGACATGTTCTTCATGGGTTACGGCGACACGGTGCCGACGACCGGCTTCGGCGCGGCCGGCATGACGTACGAGAAGGGCAGCGCGTCGACCGTTGGCGACCGGGTCCAGCAGCAGTTCCACACCCAGTGGTCGACGCTCGGCTGGGCCGCCGCGAACAAGCGCGAGGTGTTGGACGGCTACTTCGACATCTGGACCGACGCGCTCGCCCAGGGCAGGGCGGGCACGCTGGAGCCGAACGAGGTGGTGCAGCCCACCAACGAGGTCCAGTTCCCGGTGCCGGACCTCAGCATCCGCTCGTACTTCCTGCTGCCCGACCGGCAGCTCGCCGACGTCCGCCAACTCGTCGAGCGGCTGCGCCGCATGGACGTCGAGGTGTACGAGGTGCAGAAGGCGACCCGGGTGCCCACCGCGCGGGTCTTCGGCGGGCGCAGCGCCACCAACGTGACGGTGCCCAAGGGCGCGTACTGGATCCCGATGGACCAACCGCAGAAGCACTGGATCCAGGCCATCATGGGCGAGGACCCGTACGTGCCGTTCCCGTACTTCTACGACGTGTCGTCCTGGAGCAACCCCCTGCTGATGGGCGTCAACACCATCTACACGCCAGACGCCGTCCGGCCGAGGGCCGAACTGGTCCGCAAGGTCTCCGGCGGTCGCGTCGGCGCGGCGCGGCCCTGGGGGTCGTACACCTACCCGCTCGACTCGGCAGCCGCCGCGGAGCTCACCTTCACCCTGCTCGGCCGCGGCGTCCCCCTGGTCCGCGACCTGGCGACCGGCGGGGTCGCCATCCCGGCAGCCAAGGTGAGCCGGACCGTGGACGGGCTGGCCGCATCCCTCGGGGTCGCCCTCACCCCGGGCGGTCAGCCCGCCGGCACCCGCCTCGACCTGCCCGACGTGGGCCTGTTCCAGGGCACCGGCATCTCCACCACCTCCGGCTCGCACGGCGAGGCCCGCTACGTGCTCGGCAAGCGGTGGGGGCTCGACCTCACACCGGTCACCACGGCCGACATCAACGACAACACCGAGGCGTTCACCGGGCGCACCGTGCTGCTGGTGCCGGACGGCAGCAGCGCCACCGGCGGCCTGACCGCAGCCGGGCAGGCCAATCTGCGCGACTGGATCGGCCAGGGCCACACCTACCTCGGGCTGCGCAACGAGGGCACCCGGGTGGCCCGCGCCGCCGGGCTCACCTCGACCACGGAGAAGACCAAGCCGGCGGACTACCTGGTGATCGGCTCGCACCTGCGGGTGAACGTCGACCACAACAGCCCGGTGGCGCTGGGTCGCCCGGCAGAGGACTTCGAGTTCAACAACAGCGACCCGATCCTCACCCCGAGCACCACCGGGACGAACGTGCTCAGCTACCCGACCGGTGACACGTTCTGGGCCAACGGTTACACAGTCGGGGCGGACACCCTGAAGGGCACGGCGGCCGTCGTCGACGAGCCGACCGGCGCCGGTCGGGCGGTGCTGTTCGCGTTCAATCCGCTCTTCCGCGCGTACAACGAAAGTGGTCTGCACCTGGTCGCCAACGCGCTGCTCTACCCGCCGGGCGCACCGGACGCCCGACGCGCGCCGGGCGCCGACGCGGCTCGCGCCAGTGCCGCCGCCGCGCCGGTGACGGCGGACCTGGGCGGCGGTTGGCGGCCGATCACCATCCAGGTGGCGGCCAGCGACCTGAACCGCACCCGGGCGATCGTCGAACGCTTCACGTCCGCCGCCCAGACGTCCGTGAAGGGCGGCTCGGCGTACGTCGTGATCCCCAACCCGCAGGGCCTCCAGGCGGACGAGCACCCGTTCGCGCGCGACCTGGTACGCGCACTGCGGGACGCGCGAGTGCCGCTGCGCTCGGTGGTCGCCTGACCGACCCCTGCACGGCGAAGCGCCGACGCGCGTGGCGCAGCACATCCCGACGCGGGTGATGCCTGTGAGTCATCAGGATGACTCACAGGCATCAGCTCGGTCAGCCGGTCGCGCAGACGGTGCCATTGAGGGTGAACGCGGTGGGCAGGACGTTCGGACCGCTGTACGCGCCGACGAAACCAGCACTCACACTGGCACCCACGGCGATCTGCCGGTTGTCGTCGGTCGGGGTGACCCGTACGGCGGTGCCGATCTGCTCCCAGGTGGCGCTCCAGCCGCTGCTCACCTGCTGCCAGCCGGTGGGCCAGGTCCAGGTGAGCGTCCAGCCGCTGATCGGCTTCGTCCCGTTGTTGGTGATGTCGACGCCACCGATGTAGCCGTTGCCCCAGTCGTTGCTGGTGGTGAAGCGGACGGTGCACGTACTGGCGGCGGGGCTGCCGGTGGCGAAGGTGAGTGGCGGTGAAGCCCAGGAGACCCGTCCGGCGGTGTCGCGGGCCAGCACGTTGACTGTGTACCGGCTGCCCGGCACGAGGTTGCGGACCGTGAACGAGGTGGTCGCCGTCTCGCCGAGCTGCTCGCTGACCGCGCCGTGCTGCCGGTGCACCTCGTACTTGGCGATCGGGCTGCCGCCCGGGGTGGCCGCGGGCCAGGTGATCGTCGCGGCACGGTCGGTGACGCCGCTCGCGGTCGGCTGGCCCGGCGCCGTCGGCCGTCCGGCGGCCGCGTTGGCCGGGCGCAGCACCAGCGTGGTCAACGAGTACGCCGGCAGCGTCCGGCTGGTCGCGGAGCCGGACTGGCTGGTGGCGATGCCGGTGGCGCCGTTGGTGAGGGTGGAGACCGTCGGCGCGGCGGTCGACGGGGTGAACCCGGTGTAGTCGATGGTGACCGGGTGGGCGTTGTCCGGGTCCTTGTTCACCAACAGCACGGCGAGGTCACCGTTGCCCCGGCGGACGGCGTGGGCGGTGACCAGCGGCTCGTCGGTGCCGGCGCGGACGAACTGGTCGCCGGCCTTCGCGAAGAGCTTCATCATGCTCAGCCCGTGGTACGGCGCGAACGGTGTGTTCAGCGGCGGTTGGCAGACCGAGCCGTCCTCGGTGCAGGCGCCGCTGGAGAGCATCCCGAAGTCGCCGTAGTCGGTCTGGCCGGCCACCTGCGTCACGGTGCCCATGCCGTTGTGCACGTTCCACCACTGTGCGGTGAAGACGCCGTTCTCCAGTAGTGCGCTGTAGACGTCGGCCAGGAAGAGCGCCGCCGGTTGGGTGTTCCGGCCGGCGTCGACGTTCAGCTCGGTGAAACTGATGCCGATGCGGTCGGCGTTCGCGCCTGCGTACCGGGCGAGTTGCTGCCGCAGCAGGTACGTGGCGTCGGGGAGGTGGTTGACGCGGGCCAGCGACTCGGCGGCGGTGCCGCCCGGGTACCAGTGCACGTCCACAAAGTCGATCTTCGGGCCGGCGATGGAGAGCACTGTCTGGTTCCACGGGCCCGGGTCGCTGCCGGCGGTGATCCCGTCCGGCCAGTTACCCGGCATGGTCAGCACCGCCCCGACCTTGATGCTCGGGTCGACGGCCTTCATCGCGTCGGCGTACTCGACGACCAGTCTCGCGTACTGCGTCGCGCTCTTGTCCGGGTGGTCGTCCGCCTCCCACGCGGACCCGTAGTGGCCGTTGCCGTAGTTCTCGTTGCCGATGGTCCAGTAGCGGGCGTCGTAGCCCTTGGTCACGTTGGCGTACCGCACCCAGTCGGCGGCCTCGGCGGGGGTACCGGTGCCGTAGTTCGCGATGATCATCGGTTGCGCGCCGGCGCGCCGGACCGCCGCCATGAAGGTGTCGAAGTCGGTGCCCGGCGCGACGTAACCGCCGGGCGCGGTGTGGTCCTTCCAGTGGTAGATGTCGGCGTACGAGCCGCCGGGGTAGCGCATCATCTGCACCCCGGCATCGCGGAGCAGGTCCGACGTCTCGGCGGTGCCGAGGTTCGAGTCCCAGATGGCGTGGTTGACGCCGAGCGCGGTGTCCGGCACGGTCGCCAGGCCGGCGCGGGTGTTGACGGTCACGGTGACCGGGTCGGCTGCCGCGCTGGCGGTCGGTGGGTTGACGCCGGCGAGAGCGCTCGCGGCGAGCAGCAGGCCCGCCAGGAGTACCGCGCGGGTCTTCGGTGTACGCATGGGCGGGGTTCCTTCGCGCAGGGGAGCCGCCCGGCTGGTCCGGACGCGCTCTCTTTGGTCCGTCGCTGGTGTCACCGTCCCCGGAGATCACACCTGGATCCCCGCTGCCCAGTGGACGGAGGTCAGCCCCGCGCGCGGCTGCTCATCGACGTACCACAATGGCACACTGTCGGCCCGCTTGCCGGAAATCCCTGATTCGTTTGCGACATCAGCTCCAAAGCGTCGCTACCCAGGATGTCGCCCTCCGGATAGCGGACGTATATGCCCAGGTCGAGGTGCGCAGCGCAGCACATCCCGACGCCTGTGGCGATCCGGGCTGCCGCCGGGTCCCCGACTCGACAAGAGGAACCGCCGATGAGATCAAGGATCGCACTGCTGGCCGCGACGCTCACCCAGGGCTCAGCACCCTCGCCGACCGCTACGGCTCCATCGTGATCTACCCGTCGGTGACCCGGAGCAGCAAGTGCTGGGACGTCTCGTCGGCGCAGGCCCTGCGGCGTGACGGCGGCAGCAACCAGCAGTGGAACCTCAACACCGACGGCACGGTCACCGGCGTGCAGTCCGGCCTGTGCCTCACGCCCAACGCCGGACGCGAACCTGACACGGTGACCGGCCGGGCCCGGGTGGCGTCCCGCTGCTCGGGCCCGGACTCCGAGCAGCGGGACGCGACCCGGCGGCCAGGGCTGGCACCGACGGTCGGCATCAGGGCGGCCCAGGTGTGGGCCGCTGCTCAGCGGTGTGCGCTGGGCAGTCGGGCGGACCGGTTGTCGTCGTACGACTGTCCCGGCTGCCGCGATGCCCTGGAATCCCGGTGGCCGTTCATGCCTCGGCCGCGTGGCGCGCGGGTCGCCCGGTGGTGGTCTCGGGCCGTCTCGCGCCGGCCACGTGCCACCCGCCCCACGCCACGATCGTCGTTAGTCACACCCAGGGCCAATGGCGACAGCTCCGTCACAGCGACCCGAGGTCGTTCGAGTATCGACGACTGTCCGTCACGTTAGCGCTAACAGCGAGCGATTGTCCATAGACAATGTTCTCTGTCAGCTGCTGCGGGGGCTGGTTCGCCGGTGAGCGCGGGCGGAATAGCCTTACGGCATGCGGGGACGATTCGGGGCGGCCAGGCGCTGGTACGGAGAGCATCGGCGGTTGGCCCGCCGTGCGATCCTCGCGCTCGTGGTGGGGGCGGTGGCGCTGACCGGAGGCACGGTGGCCAGCGTGACGTGGATCCGCGACACCGCGGAAGGCCACCTCTACGGCGAGGCCGAGGTGCCGGACGCGCCGGTCGCGCTGGTCCTGGGCACCAAGGTGGACGCGGACGGCACGCCCTCCCCCGTGCTCGCGGCCCGGTTGGAGATCGCGCGGCGGCTGTTCGACGCCGGCAAGGTTCGGGCGATCCTGGTGTCGGGCGACAACATGAACGCCGATTACAACGAGCCCGCCGCGATGCGGACCTGGCTGGTGGAGCGGGGTGTACCAGCACACAAGGTGGTGCCGGACTACGCCGGCTTCGACACCTACGACTCGTGTGCGCGGGCCGAGCGGATCTTCGGGGTGCGGCGAGCCACTGTGGTGACCCAGTCCTTCCACCTTCCGCGCGCCGTGGCGCTGTGCCGGCGTCTCGGTATCGACGCCAACGGCGTGGGCGACGACAGCGCGAAGCGGTACGCCCAGACGTGGTGGTTCAGTTCGTCCCGGGAGAACGGCGCCTGTGTGAAGGCCGCGCTGGACCTGCTCTCCGGCCGCGATCCGGCGCACCTCGGCCGCCGGGAGACGGGCGTCGACGACGCGTTACGGGTGAGCTGAGCAGGGTCACGACCGTGGTGGTGCGGCGCTGTCGCGGACGGGTGGTGCGGCGCTGTCGCGGACGATGAGCTCGGTGGCGAGCTCCACCCGAGGGCTCTCGGTCCGCTCGCCGCTCGCAAGGCGCAGCACGGTACGCGCGGCCAGCATGCCCATCTCGGCCAGGGGCTGACGGACGGTGGTCAGCGGTGGGGAGCACCACCGCACCTCCGGCAGGTCGTCGAAGCCGACCACGCTGACGTCGTTTGGCACCCGTAGGCCCCGTTTGCGGACCGCCTCGTAGACGCCGAGGGCCATCTGGTCACTGGAGGCGAAGATGGCGGTGGGCGGGTCGGGCAGGGCCAGCAACTGGGTTCCCGCGGTGAAGCCGGACTCGTGGTAGAAGTTGCCCGGACGGATCAGAGCGTCGTCGATGGGGATGCCCGCGGCGCCGAGGGCGGCCCGGTAGCCGTCCATCCGGGCCCGGCTGCACATCAGGTGCGACGGTCCGGCGATGAAGCCGATGCGACGGTGGCCGAGGTTGATCAGGTACTGGTTGGCACTGAGGCTGCCCGCCCAGTTGGTGGCGCCGATGGTGGGTGACTCCTGCGGGTCGACCCCGGCCGGGTCGATGATGACGACCGGCAGGTGGAGGCGGCGCAGCTCGGCCTGCAACGGTGGGTTCACCATCGAGGTCACGAAGATGATTCCCTCGGTGGAGCGCGTACGCATGTTGTCGAGCCACTGTTTGGCCGAGGAGATGCGCCAGTGGATGGCCGACACGACGGTGCCGACGCCGTTGGCCTGGCCGACGTCCTCCACCCCCCGGATGATCTCCACGGCCCACGGGCTGTCCAGGTCGTTGAAGACCAGGTCGATGAGGGCGGCGTCGGTACGCCGGGTCGGTGACCGGCGGCGGTAGCCGTGCCGGTTGAGGAGCGCCTCGACGCGTTCCCGGGTGTCGGGGGCGACGTCGGAGCGGCCGTTGATGACCCGGGAGACGGTGGGCACGGAGACTCCGGCCAACCGCGCGATCATGGCGATGGTGACGTTTCGGCCGTTCGCTGTGCCCACGGTCCCCCCTGGTCCGCTGGAAAACTTCAGGTCTGCTCGCGGCGGTGCGATGTCATCCCTTGACGCTGCCGGTGAGGCCGCCGATGAGTTGACGTTCGGCCACGGCGTAGAAGCCCAGGGCCGGCACCATCGACAGCACCACGTAGGCGAGCACCCGTGCGGTTTCGGCGGTGTACTGGCCCTGGAATGCCTGCACCCCGACGGGCAGGGTCCACCAACTCTGGTCGGTGAAGACGACCAGCGGGAGCATGAAGTTGTTCCAACTGGTCACCACGGCCAGCACTGAGACGGTGGCCAGGGCGGGGCGGGCCATCGGCAGCAGGACCCGCCAGAAGAACCCGAAGGAGCCGCAGCCGTCGAGGACGGCGGCCTCCTCGATCTCGGCCGGGATGGTACGGAAGAACTGGCGCAGGATGATGATGGTGATCGGCAGCCCGAAGGCGGCCTGGGGCAGGATGACCCCGAGCGGGTTGTCCAGCAGGCCCAAGCCACGCAGCAGGACGAACAGCGGCAGGATGGCCACCGCAAACGGGAACATCAGGCCGATCGCGAACAGGGTCACCAGGAACTCGCGGCCCCGGAAGGCGTACCGCGCGAAGACGAACGCGGCCATCGCCGCCGCGGCGACGACGAGGAATGTGCTGCTCACCGCGATGAGAAGGCTGTTACCGAGCTGCCGCCAGAACACTCCGGAGGCCAGGATGTCGGTGTAGTTCGACGGCATCCAGGGGTCGGGCCACCCCAGCGGATTGGTGGAGAGCTGACCGTTGTCCTTGAACCCGCCGAGCACGCCGAACCAGACCGGCACGACGATGAGCGCTCCGACGAGGACGCAGACGAGGTGCAGCACGAGGCGGCGGGTCCGCAGGGCGCGGTTCACCGTGCCGGTCATCGCTGGCCTCCCTGGTTGGTGATCGCGCCCGCGGTGTCACGACGCAGGACGACGCGCTGGTAGAAGAGAGCGAAGACGAGGCTCAGCAGGAACATGACGATGCTGATCGCGCTGGCGTAGCCGACCTCGAAACGGCGGAAGCCGTACTCGTACATCGTCACGGCCATGGTCTCCGACGAGTGGATCGGGCCGCCCCGGGTGAGCACCCAGACCATGTCGAACAGTTGGATGGTGCCGATGACCGACAGGAAGACGCTGATCCGGATCGTTGGCCCGAGCAGGGGCAGGGTGACGTGCCGGAACGCCTGCCAGGCGGTGGCGCCGTCGGTGACCGCGGCCTCGGACAACTCCTTGGGAATGCCCTGACGGGCGGCCAGGAAGAGCATCATGTACAGGCCGAAGTACTTCCAGGACACCACGAGGAAAACGGCGTACAGCACGGTGTCCGGGTCGGCGAAGACCGTGCCGGCGTCGGCGCTCAACCACGTCGCGATCGCGTCGCCCAGGCCCCGGTTGGGGGAGAACACCAGGTCGAACAGGACGGCCGTGGTGACCTCGGAGAGCACGTACGGCGCGAAGAAGATCAGCCGGTACGCGGCGCGGCCCCGCAGTGGCTGATTGAGCAGCATGGCCAGGGCCAACGCCGCGGGCAGCTGGACGACCAGTGACAGCAGCACCAGCACGAAGCCGCGCCACAGGTCACCACGGAAGGTCGGGTCCTGGAACGCGCGGGTGTAGTTGTCCAGCCCGATGAAGTTCTCCGGCAGCCCGAAGCCGTTCCACTTGTAGAGGCTGGCGTAGCTGGCCACCAGGATGGGGGCGACGACCAGCAGCAGGAACAGCACCAGGGCTGGGGTGAGGAAGATGGCGAGGACGCCGCCGCGGCCCGGCCGAGGCTGGCGGCCGCGCTGTCGCACGGTGCCCGGCCCCGACGCCAGCGGGTCCGTCGCCGGGTCGCCGTGCCTGGTGTCCGACACGGTCGATGGCCTGGTCATGCCTACTCCACAGGGGGTCTGCCGGCTACGGATGGGTGGGTGGTCACGGTCAGACGGTCTTCGCCACCTGCGTGATGTCCTTGACGATCTGCGCGGGCGACTTGTTGCCGGCGACCAGCTCCGCGACACTGTCGTTGATCTGCGAACCGAGCGCCGGGGCGTACGCCTGGTCGAGGTAGAGCTGGAAGCCGGTGTAGCTGGCCAGGGTCTCCGCGAGGAGCTTGCCGTTGGCGTCGGGGATGGCCGTCGCGGCCTCCCGCACTGTCGGTAGCACCGCGCCGGTCTGCGCCGACTTACGCTGGTTGTCCGCGCTGAGCAGGAACTTCAGGAAGTCGGCGGTGGCCGCGGGGGCGTCCTTGCCGATGGCGAAGCCGTTGCCGCCGCCGAAGACCTCAGTCATGGCGCCCTTGCCGCCGTCGACAGTGGGAAACGGGAAGAAGCCGAGCTTGTCGCCGAGGCCCTTCTTGCTGGTGGAGCTGGAGGCCTGCACCGCCGGCGCCCACTGCCCCATCAGCTCCATGGCCGCACCGCCGTTGCCCATGGCGGCGGCCTGCCCGTCGGGCGTGCCGTACCCCGCGCCGAGGAACCCCTTCTGGAACGGCTGCAGGTCGACGAGTTCCTTGAGCCGATCGCCGGCGGCGACGAGGTCGGGGGTGTCGAAGTTCTTGTCGTCGACGGCTTTCTGCAGCGCGCCCACCCCACCGATGCGCATGGCGAGGTAGGACCAGTAGTAGTGGGCCGGCCACTTGTCCTTGCCGGCCAGGGCGATCGGGGTGATGCCGGCGGCCTTGAGCTGACGGACCGCGTCGAGCACGCCCGCCCAGGTGGTGGGCGCGGCGGTGATGCCGGCGCGCGCGAAGAGGTCCTTGTTGTACCAGAAACCGACCATGCCGATGTCGAACGGAACGCCGTAGATCTTGTCGTCGATCGTGTACGGCTCCAGGGCAGCGGGCAGCAGGCCGCCGATCCACGGCTTCACGTCGTCGGTGATGTCCTTGACCAGGCCCGCGTCCACCTGCTGCTTGAGCACGCCACCGCCCCAGGACTGGAAGAGGTCGGGCGGGTCACCAGCCTGGGTGGCGGTGGTGAGCTTGGCCTTGAACGCCTCGTTCTCGAGGGGCTGGATGTCGAGTGTGACGTTCGAGTGTGCGGCCTTGTACTCGGTGGCCAGCGCCGCCCAGACCGGAAGCATCGGCTCGGTGTTCTGGATGTGCCACCAGTTGATGGTCTGTGGGGCGTTCGGGTCGCTGGACTCGTCGTCGCCGCAGGCGCTCAGCAGACAGGCGCCGGCACCGGCACCGGCGAGACCGAGCAGCGTTCGGCGGGAGAGGTGCGTAGTCATGATCCATCCTTTCGGGGACTCACGGGAGTGCTCGAACGCCGGACGAGCCGGCGGGTGGGGATCTATGGATCTCCGAAACTTTCAATGCTTCGCCGGTAATACCGATCGATGGCCGGCACGCTACGAGCTGTCGCCTCACCGGTCAATACCTCTGTCCTAATACGAAAAGACCGGCTAGCGTAGGGACGGCCGTCAATGGCCAGGGATCGCGAGTTTCCGGAAGTTCCAAACAGCCCGTCGAGAGGGGAGCCCTCATGTCGACCGACATGGCCAACGTGGCGACCGCTACCCGGTCGATCCGCAATCCCGTCCTCGCCGGGTTCCACCCGGACCCGTCGATTCTGCGCGTCGGCGACGACTACTACCTGGCCACCTCGACCTTCGAGTGGTACCCGGGCGTGCTCGTGCACCACTCGCGTGATCTCGTGAACTGGCGCAGCCTGGGTGGGATCATCACCGACCGGCGCCTGCTCGATCTGCGTGGCTGCGGCGACTCCAACGGGGTGTGGGCACCCGACCTGACGTACCACGACGGTCAGTTCCACCTCGTCTACAGCGACGTGGCCAGCTTCGCCAGCGGTTACTGGGATCCGCAGAACTTCCTGGTCACCGCCGAGGAGATCACCGGCCCCTGGTCCGATCCGGTGAAACTGCACGGTCGCGGGTTCGACGCGTCGCTGTTCCGTGACGACGACGGCACCACGTGGCTGCTGAGCATGAGCGCGGACTGGCGACCCGGCCGCGACCGCTTCGGCGGCATCGAGATCCAGCAGTACGACCTGGCCGCGCGCCGCCTGGTCGGCAGCCCTCGCATCCTGTTCACCGGTTCTCCGGCCGGGCTCACCGAGGGTCCGCATCTGTACCGCCACGACGGTTGGTACTGGCTGATCACCGCCGAGGGCGGCACCAGCTGGGAGCACCAGGTCACCATGGCGCGGTCCCGGGAGCTTTTCGGGCCGTACCAGGTGGACCCGGACGGGCCGCTGTTGACCTCCTGCGGGCGGCCCGACCTGCGGTTGCAGAAGGCGGGGCACGGCAGCCTGGTCCGCACCCAGCACGACGAGTGGTACCTGGCCCACCTGGTTGGCCGCCCGTACTCGCCGCTGGGCAACTGCGTGCTGGGCCGGGAGACCGCGATCCAGCGGGTCGAGTGGCCCTCGGGTGGCTGGCCACGGGTCGCCGGAGGGGTGCCCGCGGATGAGGTGGTCGCACCCGACCTGCCCGCGCACCCGTGGCCGGCGGAGCCCGAGACGGACCACTTCGACGCCCCCGAGCTGGGCCGGTGCTGGTCGACGCTGCGGCGGCCGGCCACGGCGGACTGGGTCGACCTGCACACCCGCCCGTCGTACCTGCGGATAGACGGCGGGCAGTCGCCGGTCGGCCGCCAGGCGCCCAGCCTGGTCGGGCGACGCGTCGGCGCGATGGAGTGTTCGCTGGAGACCGTGGTGGAGTTCGAACCGGCCGACCACCGTCAGCTCGCCGGGATCACCGCCTACTACAACACCCTCAACTGGCACCACCTCTACCTGACCCGGGCCGACAACGGGCGGAAGGTGCTGGAGCTGCTCAGCTCCGACAACGGGCGGCGCACCGCGTACCCGGAGCTGACCGTCGATGTCGGCGGTGTCACCCGGGTCGGCCTGCGGGCCGTCTTCGACGGGCCGGTGGTGCGTTTCGACCACGACCTCGGCACCGGTTGGCAGCGGCTACCGGTCGAGCTGGACGCGACCATCCTGTCCGACGAACACGCCGCACTGATCATCGACGGTGAGCCGGCGGCGTGGGGCTTCACCGGGGCGTTCCTCGGCCTGTGGGTTCAGGACCTGGGCGGCGGCGACGGCGTACACGCCGACTTCGACCTCGCCACCTACCGGGAGCAGTGACCACGCGGACGGCACTCGGCGGGTGCCGTCCGCGTTGCCACTCGTCCTACTTGACCTGGGCGGCGACCGTGCGCAGCTGGCCGAGGGTGGTGCGGAAACCGTGGCCGGACGCGCCCGGGTCCTCGGCGAGCAGGCCGCTGACGGCCATGGCCTGCGAGCGGGTCACGGCGACGGCCTCCGCGCCGGTGCCGCTCACGTCGAACACGCCGAAGTCGCCGCTGAGCGTCTGGAACGTCGGGGCCGCCGGGTCCTTGGCGAGGTAGAGCACCACGACCTGGCCCGCTTCGAGCTTGGACATGTTCGCCATGTCCGGCACACCGGCGGGCAGGCTGGCGAGCGTGATCCGCGCTCCGGCCTGCACGGTCGACCCGGTCGCCGCGCGCAGCACCTCGTCGACCCGGAAACCGGCCGCCTCGACCTCGCCGCGTACGACCAGGTCCGCGGCCTCGCTGAGCTGCTGCACGGTGCCGTACCCGCGCAGCTTGCCCTTGATCGGCGGCACGGCGTTGGTCGGTACGGCGTTGGTCGGGGCGGCGCTGCTCGGCGCGGCGCTGCTCGGGGCGGCGCTGCTCGGCGCGGCGCTGCTCGGCGCGGGTGCGGCGGCCTTGTCGGCGTCGGCGCTACCGCAGGCGGACAACGCCGCCGCGGCGAGCACGGCGGCGGCGGTGGCCACCAGAGGCCGGGTACGGCGCAGGTCGACTGCCATGGAACGCTCCTTGCGTCTCGGTGCCGTCCCGGGTCGTCTCGCTCGGAACGCGGCACTGCTTACGCCTTCTATCTGTGCGCCCCGGGTGCCGAGTTCCATCTTTTTCTGGGCTCAGCCGCGCTCGCGGGCGAGCTGGCGGAGCTCGGCCAGCGTGGTGACGAACGCGCGGCCCGCCACGGTGGCGTCCTCGGCGCGCAGACCGGTCACCGACATCGCCGACGATCGGCTGGTGGCCGTCTCCCCGGCGAGGTCGAAGATCCCGAAGTCGGCGCTGAGCGGGGCGTAGACGCGCGCCTCCGGGTCGCTGAGGGCCAGGTAGAGGACGGTCGGCTGGCCGGGTGGCGCGACCGATTCCGTGTCCAACGTGATCTCGGTGGAGACCGGGGCGACCGGCGCGCGGTAGAGCACCTCGGCCACCCGGTAGACGGTCCGCCCGTCCGTCACCGACACGACCTCGCCACGGACCACCAGGTCCGCCGTGTCGGTGAGTTGGCGCACCGTGCCGTACGCCTGGATCTTGGCGAGCGCACCCGGCGGCGTGGGCCGATCGGCCGAGCGGGTCGCGGCCGGCGACGGCTGTGACGCCGGGGGTTCGTCGCTCGATCTGACGGCGAGCCCGGCACCCCCCGCCGCGACCACAACCAGCGCGGCCAGCGCGAACGCGGGGCGCAGCAACGGCCGGCGCGATGTGTGGGTACGCGACTCCTGCGCGATCGCCGTCAGCAGCCGGCTCCGGTGCAGCTCATGCCGGCCCGCCGGCAGGTCGTGATCGCCGGGGTGGGGGGCGATCTCCGCCCACTCGGCCGGGTCTGGCGCGCTCACTGGCTGCCCTCCTGCACGAGCGAGGCGTCCACGACCGGCGGTCGCGCGGCGCGCGGCGGGGCGTCGACGAGGGTACGGAGCCGGGCACGGGCACGTGACAGTCGGGACCGCACCGTGCCGACCGGAACGCCCAGTGCCTCCGCCGCGGACTCGTAGTCGAGGCCCTCCCACAGGCACAGGGTCAGCACCTCGCGCTCGGGTCGGCGCAGCCGGGCCAGCGCGTCGATAGCGGCGGCGATGCGTCGGCTGTCGTCGAGTCGGCCAGCGACCTCGTCGGCGTGGTCGGGCAGGGTGAAGTCGGAGGCGAGCAACGCGGAGGCCACCCTGCGGTAGCGGCGGTTGCTGCGGGTGTGGTTGCGGGCCTCGTTGGTGGCGATGCCCAGCAGCCAGGGACGCAGCGACCCGCCCTCCTCGGTGACCCGCTCCCGGGACCGCCACGCCTGCAGGTACGTGGCAGCCATGACGTCCTCCGCCGTGGCCCAGTCGGCGGTCAGCCGGAACGCGTGGTTGTACACCGAGCGCGCGTACTGGTCGAACAGCTCGGCGAACGCACCGGGGTCACCGGCTCGCACCCGAGCGCGCAGACTCGACTCCATGACCATCTTCTGTCCGTCGGACGGTGCTGGTTCCGATGGACCGGCCCGTTGGTCAGTTACGGACCGACGATAGCCACCGGCACGGACACCCCGCCAACGACGGGGTGAACAGGCGGTGTCACGCCCTGCGGTCGCCGATTGACGAGATATAGACATGCTGGTATCTGTTAATACAGTTTCCTGATGCTTGGCCCGGCGCGGCAGTTCGGCGCCGCAGGGCACCGCGAACCGACCGGCTGGCGGCACGCCGCCCCTTCCCCGAGGAACACCATGGTTCACCAGAGAACAGCCGCCTACATCGTGGGAGCCCTGCTGATCGGCGTCGCCGCCGTCGGCTACGGCCTGCCGTCGGCGAGCGCCGCGACCGCCGGCCCGATCACCGGGCTCGGCGGTAAGTGCGTCGACGTGGCCGGCGCCAACCCCGCCAACGGCACGCCCGTCCAGCTCTACGACTGCAACGGCAGCGCGGCCCAGACGTGGACCGTCGGCAACACCGACACCTCGATCCGAGCACTCGGCAAGTGCCTCGACGTGACCGCCGCGTCGACCGCCAACGGCGCCAAGGTGCAGCTGTACGACTGCAACAACACCGGCGCGCAGAAGTGGACCGCCAGCAACGGCGCGCTCATCAACTCCGGCTCCGGCAAGTGCCTCGACGTCACCGACCGGAGCACCGCGAACGGCGCCCGGTTGCAGATCTGGACCTGCGGCGGCACCACCAACCAGCGGTGGACCCTGCCGGGCGGCGGCACCCCCACCACTCCCCCGCCCACCACCCCGACCGGCACCAACCTCGACGACCCGGCGAAGAAGAACGTCGCCATGCAACTCGTCTCGGCCGCGGAGAACTCCTCGCTCGACTGGCGCGCGCAGTTCTCCTACATCGAGGACATCGGCGACGGGCGCGGCTACACCGCCGGCATCATCGGCTTCTGCTCCGGCACCGGCGACATGCTCGAACTGGTCGAGGCGTACACCCGCACCAAGCCGGGCAACGTGCTCGCCGGCTACCTGCCGGCGCTGCGCAACGTCAACGGCACCCCGTCGCACTCCGGCCTCGACCCCAACTTCCCCCGCGACTGGCGGACCGCGGCCACCGACTCGGTCTTCCAGGCCGCCCAGGAGGCCGAACGCGACCGGGTCTACTTCAACCCGTCGGTACGCGACGGCAAGAACGACCAGGTCCGGGCACTCGGCCAGTTCGCCTACTACGACGCGGCGGTCATGCACGGGTACGAGGGCATGCGCCAGATCCGCAACCGCGCCCTGAATCGGGCCAAGCCGCCGGCCCAGGGCGGCGACGAGCGGACCTGGCTCAACGCCTTCCTCGACGAGCGGGTCATCGAGATGAAGAAGGAGGAGGCCCACTCGGACACCTCGCGCGTCGACACCGCCCAGCGGGTGTTCCTCAACAACGGCAACTTCAACCTCAACACCCCGCTGGTGTTCGCCGTCTACGGCGACCAGTTCCGCATCGGTTAGTTCGCAGAAATGGTGGCGGGGTCGCCGGCAGGGAGTTTCCGTTCGTCGACGGCCCCGCCACCTGGCGCGGCGCATCCAGACGTCCAACGAGCCGCGATCGCGGCGGCGGGGTGACACTGGCAGGCTTGGTCTCCATGAACGACGGCAAGGACTGGTACGCGTGGCACGGCCCTTACGCCGATGGCGACTCACCCCTGGCACGCCGGCTACGTCTGGTTCAGCAGCACATCGCCGCGTGGCTCGATGAGCGACCGGACAAGCCCAGGTCGGTGGTCAGTATGTATGCCGGCCAAGGTCACGACATTCTGGACGTACTGGCCTCGCGCCCTGGCGCTATGCGGGTCGATGTCACGCTGATCGAGTACGACCCCCGCAACGTCGCGGCGGCCCGAGCCAGAGCAGCCGCCGCGAACCTCGACACGGTGACCGTCATGCAGGCCGACGCGGGCGACCTCGGCTCCTACCGGCAGGCGGTGCCCGCCGACCTTGTCATCATGGCGGGAGTCCTGGGCAACATCAGTGACGCCAACGTCCACGCCACCATCAACGCGTTGCCACAGCTCTGCGCCGCCGAGGCCACGGTGATCTGGACCAGGACCCGACGCACGCCTGACCTCACATCAGAGGTCCGAACCTGGTTGGCCGACGCCGGGTTCGCCGAACAGGCCTTCCACGCCCCCGACGGCGTGCTGTTCTCCGTCGGCGTTCACCGCTTCACCGGCACCCCGCAGCCGCTGGCTTCCCAGGGCAAGATCTTCGAGTTCATTCAGGACACGGCGCGCAAGCGTGTCGGCACACCGCCGACAGGGACCCGACCCTGACATCGGATCAGATCTCTCAGACGGGCACTCAAAGTGTCGTACGTCTGTTCTAATCTCGGGTCATGGTTGAGGAGTTGGCGCAGGCAGACGACGCGATCGCCGCGTGCGTTGACGCCGCCGCCTGGGCTCTCAGCGAAGATGATCTGATCGCTGCTCTGGAGGCCGCGCACCGTTTGGAGCAGCGTTTCGCCGCCGTGAAGCTGGCCCTGGTCCGCGAGGTCGACGGCCGCGGCATCGCCCGCGTGCAGGGGGCGTGTTCCACGGCGGTCTGGTTGCGGGAACGACTGCGGCTCACCGTCCCGGCCGCCCGCCGGCTCGTCGACCTCGCCGCGGCTCTCGACACCGGCAATCCCGCCATCCGGCAAGCGCTTGCTGATGGCGCCATCAGCCTGGACCAGACCCGGGTCATCGTCGACACCGTCGACACCGTGACCAGGTCGGCCGACGCCGAGGCCGCTGACAAGGCGGTCGGTGTGCTCGTCGACTGGGCCGGGCAGTTCGACCCCACCCTGCTCCGCAAACTCGGCACCCGCATCCTCGACCACGTCGCCCCCGACCTCGCCGACGCCGCCGCCAAAGCGGCAGTGGACGCCGATGCCCGCCGCGCCGACCGCGACCGCCACCTCACCCTGTCCGAGCAGACCGACGGTCGACTCCGGCTCACCGGCACCCTCGACGCCGAAACCGCCGGCCTGTTCCGCGCCGCCATCGACCCACTGACCGCCCCGTCCGGCCCGGACGACTCCCGGTCCCCCGGTCAACGACGCCACGACGCCCTCGGCGAGGTGTGCCGACTCGCCCTCCGGACCGGCGAGCTGCCCGACAGCGGTGGCGATTCCGCCCAGATCGTTGTCACCACCAGCTACGACGGGCTGAGCCGGCAGCTGTCCACCGGCGCGCTCGACACCGGTCTACAGCTCACGCCCGAGGCCGTGCGTCGGCTCGCCTGCGACGCAGGCATCCTGCCCGCCGTCCTCGGCGGCACCGGCCAGGTCCTCGACGTGGGCCGACAACGCCGGCTCGTCGCCGGGCCGCTCCGCCGCGCCCTCGTGCTGCGCGACCGCGGCTGCGCCTTCCCCGGCTGCGACCGACCACCGCGCTGGTGCGCCGCCCACCACATCCGGCACTGGGCGGACGGCGGCACCACCAACCTCGACAACGCGGTTCTACTCTGCGGCCACCACCACCGACACATCCACCAGACCGACTGGGTCGTCCGGCTCGGCGACGACGGCCGTCCGGAGTTCATTCCACCGTCCTGGCTCGACCCCGACCAGCTCCCCCGGCGCAACCACTACCACCGACGCACATAGGATCCGCCAGCTGAGAAAGCCACCTTCGGGTCGGACGTCGTCCGCACCGAGTTGCCGCATTCCGCGCGGCGACTTGACCTCAAGCTCGGGTGAGGTCCTAACCTCCGGTATCGGAGGTAAGGCATGAGCATGGAAGTTACCGCGTGGACGTCCCTGCACCACGCGATGAACGCGCGGGACGAGCGACCACTGTCCCGCGCCACCTTGAAGCGGATCGCGCAGTTCGCGCGACCGCACCGTACTTTGATCATCAGATTCCTGTTGCTGAGCGTGGTGACGGCGGCCCTCACGGTGGCGGCACCCGTTCTCGCCGGCCGGGTGGTCGACGCGATCGTCGACGGCGCCGACAGCGGCGTCGTGATCCGGTTGGCGGTGCTGATCGCCCTGATCGCCCTCGCCGAGGCCGGCCTGGGTCTGGTGACACGGTTCCTCTCCGCGAGCATCGGCGAGGGGCTGATCGTCCAACTGCGCACCGCGGTCTTCGACCACGTTCAGCGCATGCCGGTGGCGTTCTTCACCCGTACCCGCACCGGTGCTCTGGTCAGCCGCCTGAACAACGACGTGATCGGCGCGCAGCGGGCCTTCAGCGGCACGCTTTCGAGTGTGGTCGGCAACGCCGTCACGCTGACCCTGACGTTGGCGGTGATGCTGACCTTCAGCTGGCAGATCACCGCTCTGGCGCTCGTTCTGCTGCCCATCTTCGTCATCCCGGCCCGGCGGATGGGTTCGCGGCTCGCCCAGTTGCAGCGCGAGGCGGCCGAGCACAACGCAGCCATGAGCACCCGGATGACCGAACGCTTCTCGGCCCCCGGCGCCACCCTGGTGAAGCTGTACGGGCGGCCGGCCGAGGAGTCCGCCGAGTTCGCGGCGCGGGCGCGACGGGTACGCGACATCGGCGTCCGCGCGGCGATGCTTCAGTGGGTCTTCATCACCGCGCTCACCGTTGTCGGATCGTTGGCGCTGGCCCTGGTCTACGGGCTGGGTGGTTTCTACGCCCTGCGGGGCAGCCTCGACGCCGGGACGGTGGTGGCTCTCGCGCTGCTCCTGTCGCGGCTCTACGCACCGCTGACGTCGCTGGCCAGTGCTCGGGTCGAGGTGATGAGCGCGCTGGTGAGCTTCGAGCGGGTGTTCGAGGTCCTCGACCTCAAGCCGCTGATCCTCGACAGGCCCGACGCCCGTCCCCTTCCGGAAGGGCCGGTGGCGGTGGAGTTCAACGGGGTACGGTTCGGCTACCCCTCAGCCGACAAGGTGTCGCTCGCGTCGCTGGAGGATGTGGCGAAGCTCGATACGCGCGGCGGTGAGGAAGTGCTGCACGGGGTGTCGTTCCGCGCCGAAGCGGGGCAGATGGTGGCGCTCGTTGGCTCCTCCGGGGCGGGCAAGTCGACGATCGCGCAACTCGTGCCACGCCTGTACGACGTCGAGGACGGTGCGGTGAAGCTGGCCGACGTCGACGTACGTGAGCTGTCGGCCGAGTCGATCCGTAGCGCGTTGGGTGTGGTGACCCAGGACGGGCACCTCTTCCACGAGAGCATCCGCGCCAACCTGGCGTTCGCCCGGCCGGACGCGACCGAGGACGAGATGTGGGAGGTGCTGCGGCGGGCCAGACTCGACGCCCTGATCCGCTCCCTCCCCGATGGGCTGGACACCGTCGTCGGCGAACGCGGATACCGGCTGTCCGGCGGGGAACGGCAACGGCTCACCATCGCGCGCCTGCTGCTGGCCCGGCCACGCGTGGTCATCCTCGACGAAGCCACCGCGCATCTCGACTCCACCTCGGAGGCGGCGGTTCAGGACGCCCTCGCCGAAGCCCTGACCGGTCGGACGAGCGTGGTCATCGCCCACCGACTCTCCACCATCCGGGCGGCCGACCAGATCCTCGTCGTCGAAGACGGACGGATCGTCGAACGCGGGCGGCACAGTGACCTGCTCGCCGCTGGTGGCAGGTACCACGAGTTGTACCGCACCCAGTTCGCCCAGGACCAGCCGACGGTCCAGGACCAGCCGACGGTCCAGGACCAGCCGACGGTCCAGGACCAGCCGACGGTCCAGGACCAGCCGACGGTCCAGGACCAGCCGACGGTCCAGGACCAGCCGACGGTCCAGGACCAGGCGACGGTCCAGGAGCAGGCGACGGTCCAGGAGCAGCGCGTCGCGCTCTGACGGCCCTCGCCCACCTGAGACGGTCGCGGCGGCCGGCCATCCACCGAGGACGAGCCGGACCGCCGCGTTGCCAGGTGAATCGGCAGCGCCGCCCGCCCGGGAGAGCATTCCTGGGCGGGCGGCGGCCGGTCAGTCGTTGGCTCAGTCGTCGTCGTTGTCCTCGTTGTCGTCGTCGTCGTTGTCGTCATCGTCGTTGTCGTCATCGTCGTTGTCGTCGTCGACCGGCTCCTGCTCGGCCTTGACCACCGACCCGTTGTCCCGGTCGACGTCCACCTCGTGCTCGGTGTCGCCCGCGACGATCTCGATGCTCCACACCGGACGGCCGTTCTCCTGCTCGGCTTCGACCTCGACGATCTGACCGCCACCGGCCTTGGCGAGCGCGATCTCGCCGGCGCGCTTCTCGTCGACCGCGCTGCCCGCCGGCGCGCTGCCGGTCGACGGCGTACCGGACGGCGTTGCGCTCGACGGCGTACCCGATGGGGTGCCGGCCGACGGCGTACCGGTGATTGCCGGCTCGTCGGTGGCGGTCGGCGCGACAGTCGCCGCGGCGAGTGCGGTGTCGCCGGTCCGCGAGCCGTTCGCGGCGTTGACGCCGAGCGCGACCCCGGCCACCGCCAGCACCGCCGACCCGCCGACCGACGCCAGAAGCAGATTGGTGCGCTTCATCGTGGTGTCCACCTTTCCTCGGTTGTCGACTCCGAGGATCGGCCAGATCGGGATAGCACCGCGCTGTCCGGACGCTAAGGCCGGGTTAAGACGGTCGACGAGCCGGGTCAGCCGCGCCGGTTGAGTTCCGCCTCCAGCCGCTGGACGAGCGTCTTGCGGTCCTTGCTCGCGCGCTCGTTGCGCAGCGCGGTCCTGAGCTGTCGCGTGTCGAGGCCGCGGACCAGCTTGGCCGCTTCCGCGACCGACATCTCCGACATCCGGCCAGCCGTGGTGGCGTCCCGACGCGCTCGTTTGGCCGGCCCGGTGTTGGCGACGTACTGCTTACCGGATCGGGACGCTTCGCGCTTCTTGGTGTCGGTTGCGCGTTTCTGGCTCTCGGACATCTCCTCCCAGGCCTTCTTGGGCAGGTAACGACTCGTCGTGTCGCCCTTGCGCGCCCGGGTGTCGCCCTCCTTCGTCTGCCACTTCTCGTTGCCCCAGCGCTGGAGAGACTTCTGCCGCTCGTCCTTTTCGCCCAGGAATCCGCCGCCGCGCTTCTTGTACTCCTGAGTGACCAGCTGCGACTTACGCGCCGACCACTGCCCCGGTCGTCCGCCCTTGTCGGAAGCCTTGACCTCTTCCTTGATCTGCTCTCTGAGCTCGGGTTTCGTATACCGCGCCATGACTGGCAGCTACCCGGCACCGCAGCGCCTATGCGTCCCGGCGCGGCGTCGGAGGCCCCAACCGGAGCAGCACCCGCGCACCGCCTCCCGGGCCGGCTCGCAACTCCAGCCGACCGCCGGCGGCCTGCGCGGCACGCCGGGCGATGTCCAGGCCGAGGCCGGTGGAGCCGGCCGCACTGGCCCCCCGCCGAACCGCGCCGGCTGGCATTCCCGGGCCCTCGTCGGCGACGGTGAGCAGCACCTCACCCGCGTCCTCGGCGAGCCGGACAGCGAAGGGCGACCCGTCGGGGGTGTGCGCGAAGACGTTGCCGAGCAGCGCGTCCACGGCCGCCGTCAGGTCGTCCGCGGGCACACCGACGAGCAGGGGTCCGTGGGCAAGGTCGAGGGTGACGGCCCGGCCGGTGTCCTCGGCCAGCACCGACCAGAACGCGACCCGGTCGGCGACGATCGCCGCCGCGTCCGCGACCACCGGTCCCGCCGCCGGTGAGTGGTGCCAGCGCGCCTGCCGGATCAGCCCGGTGACCGCGCGTTCGAGCCCGTCGGCGGCGGCGGTGATCCGCGCGGCGTCGTCCGGGTCGCGCAACGACTCCGCCTCCAGCCGCAACGCTGTCAGCGGCGTCCGCAACCGGTGCGACAGGTCGGCGACCTGCTCGCGCTCCTGAAGGAGAAGGACCTGGATCCGGTTGGCGAGGTGGTTGAGCGCGCCGGCCACCTCGCGTAGTTCGGGTGGGCCGGCGGGCGTGACCCGGGCGTCCAACTCGGCGTTGGCCAGCCGGTGTGAGACGGCCGAGAGGTCGCTGATCGGCCGGACCAGGGTGCGCGCCAGCCGGTCGGCGACCAGCAGCCCGATCAGCACGAGGATCACGCCGAGCAGGGCCAGCACCAGCCAGGCCCGGGTGACCCCGGCGGTCAGCTCGTGCTGCGGCACCGCGATCCGGATCACCCCGGTGCCGTCCGCCCGACCCTGCACGGCGATGACCACCTCCCGGCCGGCCGCCGACTCCCCGGTGAGGCTCTGTCCGCGCGCGGCGAGGGCCACCGCGGGCGTACGCGGTGTCTGGGCGCCGAGGACCGTGCCGTCCGGCAGGAAGACGCTCACCGGTCGACCGGACTCCGCGGCGAGTTGCTCGACGGTGAGCCGGATGGTCGCCGCGTCGGCGGTGCCGACCACCGGCACCAGGCTCTGCGCGTCGGCGGTGGCCCGGACGGTGGCCCGGTCCTCGGCGACGGTGCGGACCAGCAGTGCCAACGGCACCAGGAACGCGATGAGGGTGAGGACGCTGACCGCGGCGACCAGCAGCGCGAGACGCGCCCTCACGGCTGCGCCGCCGGGGCTTCGAGACGGACCCCGACACCCCGTACGGTGTGCAGGTAGCGGGGCTGCTGCGCGTTCTCCCCCAACTTGCGACGCAACCAGGACAGGTGCACGTCGACGGTCTTGTCGGCACCGCCGTACGGGATCTGCCACACCTCGGTGAGCAGCTCACGTTTCGTGACCACCTGGCCGGGTCGGCCGGCGAGGTGGTGCAGCAGGTCGAACTCGCGGGGCGTCAACTCGACCGTCGCCCCGTCGAGGGTGACCTGCCGGGCCCGGGGGTCGACGCGGAGCCCGCCGACGACGAGCGGCGGGTCCTGCCCGTCGACGCCGGAGGGGCCTCGCCGTAGCACCGCCCGGACGCGGGCGTCGAGCTGCGCCGCGGTGAACGGCTTGACCACGTAGTCGTCGGCGCCCGCGTCGAGCACCCGGACGATCTCGGCCTCGTCGTCACGTGCGGTGGCCACGATGACCGGCACCGAGCTGACCGCGCGCAGCATCCGCAGCAGCTCGCGGCCGTCCAGGTCGGGCAGGCCCAGGTCGAGCACGACGAGGTCGGGTCGGTCCTCCAGCGCGTCGCGGAGCCCGGCCATCGCGGTCGAGGCCGCGCCCACCGCGTGGCCGCGTTCGCGCAGGGCCCGGATCAGCGGGGTACGGATGGTCAGGTCGTCCTCGATGAGCAACAGGCGGGCCACAGCTGGCAGGCTAACCGCTGCCGCTGGCAGTGCGGCGCACGTTAACCATGCCTTAGCGTGCGGATGTGCCAACGACAAGGACGGATCGGGGATAGTCAGGGGATGGGCCGTCGTTCGTTCCTCGTCGCCACCGGGTGGGTGGCCACCGCCGCCATCGCGACCCTGATCGGCCTGGGCGCGATCCGGTTGGTTGGCGAGAGCCTCACCGGCACCCCGGGTGGGGTGCGCAGCGAGGCCGAGATCGAGCGGGCGCTCGCCGCACCCGAGCCAGCTCCGAGCAGCACCGCCTCGGCCAGGCCGGGCACGACAGGCACCGCCTCGGCCGGGCCGGGCACGACAAGCCCTGCGCCGAGCGCCAGTTCGGGGGCCCGCCGGGGTTTCGCCACCGACGGCGGCACGGCCGTCGCCGAGTGCGGCCCCGGCGGCGTACGCCTCGTCTCCTGGGCGCCCGCGCAGGGTTACCGGGTCCGCGACGTGGACCGGGGCCCGGACGACGACGTCGAGGTCACGTTCCAGGGGGCGACCCGGGAGTACGAGTTGAAGGTGCGCTGCATCGGCTCGGAGCCGGTGGCCGTCGCCGACGACTGACCACCTTCACTGACCCGTTGACTGCTCGCGGTCGGCGTCTCGGCCGAGGGCGACCATGTGCAGGGTCTCCTCTCGACGTCGCACGAGCAGTGCCCCGGCCAGGAAGGTCACCGGCGCGACGAGCACCAGCATCGCCCACTGCGCCGGCACCAGGGCGATGGCGCGTCCGATGTGAGCGGTCGAGGTGACCCACCCGGCAAGGGCGCTGTCGATCACCAGGGCGAGGGCTGGCACGGGCAGGAGCATGACGACGATCCGTCGGCGCACCTCCGGAGCGAGCGTGACCACCGCGATCACCATGGCCGACGCGACGACCGCCAGGCCCGCGACGTAGAGCCAGATGATCAGCTCACTGCTCGCCTCCAGTCGGCGGCGGCGGGTCGCCGCTGGCCCGGCCGCGCACCGGCGAGGAGCACGGCCAGCATCTCGTCCTCGTACACCCGATGGTGTTCCCATGGGTAGACGGCCAGCAGCCGGCGGTAGCGGCGCTCCAGATCGTCGCTGCTCATGCCGCCCCTCCGTTGGTCAGTAGGCCGCTACGGCGCAGCCGCGCCCGAGCGGCGTCCGCGTTGTGTCGCAGCCGGGACGCCTCTTCGGGAGTGACGGACGTGGCCGGCACGGATTACCGTGCCGGCCACGTCCGCTGGTGGTTCAGCTGGTGTACGCCTCCACCTCCCAGAGCGAGTGGCCGTATCCGGTGCCCCGGGCGGTGCCGTGGATCCGCAGGTAGCGACCGTTGGCGCCGAGCCCGGTGTGCTCGTCCACGCCGCCGTCGGCCCCGGTCACCGTCTTCACGGTGGTCCAGGTGGTGCCGTCGTTCGAGGTCTGAATCTGGTACGCGCTGCTGTACGCCGCCTCCCAGCTCAGCTTGACCCGGCCGATCGCCGTGGCGCTGCCGAGGTCGACCCGGATCCACTGCGGATCGGAGAACGTGCTCGACCAGCGGGTGGTGAGGCTGCCGTCGACCGCCTGGGCGCCGGTCACGTCGGCCCCCTCGTTACTGGACGTCGTCGTCGGCTTGTTCAGGAGCAGATTGCCGGTCGGGCCGGTCGGGCCGCCGGTGCCGCCGTACACCTCGAACTCGAACAGCGAGTAGCCCCAGGGGGTCCCCCTCGTGGTGCCGAGAAGCCGGACGTACCGGCCGGACCCGCTGAGCCCGGTCAGGTCGTCCACCCCGCCGTCGCCACCGGTCACCGTACGGATCGTGGTGAAGGTGACCCCGTCCGGCGAGGTCTGGATCTGGTATCCGCTGCCGTACGCCGCCTCCCAGCTCAGCTTGACCCGGTTGATGGCGTACGTGGCGCCGAGGTCCACGTCGATCCACTGCGGGTCGGCGAAGGCGCTGCCCCACCGGGTGCCGGCCGCGCCGTCGAACGCGTTGCCCGCGACGAACGCGCCCTCGAAGCTGGACGCTCGCGCCGGCTTGCCCCGGGCCAGGTTGGTGCCCGGCTCGGGGTCCGGGTCCGGGTCCGGCCCGGGTCCGCCGGGGCTGGTGGAGAGGGTGAACTCGTCGATGTCGAAGTACGGGCCGGTGCCCTTGAAGACCAGGAACAGCGTCCGGGTGCCGGTGGGGGCGGTGACCCCACCGGTGACCGTGGCGAAATTGGCGTACCCGCCGGTCGGCACCACGGTGGCCGAACCGACCAGTGGACCGGTGGGCGAGTCGACCCGCAACTCCAACGTGCCGCCACCGCCGGCCGGTGCGCCGACCCGGGCACTGAACGACTGGACGCCGGTCAGGTTGTACGGGCGGAACGAGATCCAGTCGTTGTTGTCGACGTAGCCGACGGCGGCCCCGCCGTGCCCGGCCGCCCCGGCGACGATCTGGATGCCGGACGAGTCACCGAAGTGCTCGGCCTGGCGTACCCGTGGTTGCAGCACCGCCTGGGTGTGCGTGGTCAGCGGCGGCTGGCCGCCCCCACCCAGGTCGGTGTACTCGGCGTCGATGATGCCGAAGATGTTCGCCGCCGTGTCGTGCTCGCCGTCGGCCGAGGTCTGGATGACCCCGGTGCAGCCCTGCACGCTGCCCAGCTGGTGGCCGTGCGAGTCGTGGCCGAGGACGTAGTTCACCTTGACCCGGGCGCAGTTGATCGACCCGTCCTGGGCGTCGGTGACGGTGACGGAGAACGGCACCGCGTCCCCGAAATTGAACGTCTGCCCGTTCAACGGGGTGTTCACGGTGACCACCGGGGCGCTGTTGCCGACGGTGACGACCACGCTCGCGGTGGCCGTCTTGCCGGTGGTGTCCCGGACCGTCAGCGTCGGGCTGCGGGTTCCGTTGGTGGTGTACGTGAAGCTCGGGTTCGCCGCCGTCGAGTCGGTGGTGCCGTTGTTGTCGAAGTCCCAGGCGTAGGTGAACGGATCACCGTCCGGGTCGAGGGTGCCCGCCGAGGAGAACGCCACGGTCAGCGGCGCGGTGCCGCTTGTCGGGGTGGCGGACACCTTCGCGACCGGCGCTCTGCCCTCACGGGCGTACTCGATGCGGTAGAGCGCCGAGTTGGCGTCACCGTTGAACCAGCCGGTGCCGTAGTCGAGCACGTAGAGCGCGCCGTCCGGCCCGAACTCCATGTCCATGACCTGGGTGCCGGTCCACGGAAACGGGTTGATCTTCAGCGGCTCGCCGGCCGGGTCGAGCTTGATGTTCTTGATCCAGCGGCGGCCGAACTCACCGGCGAAGTAGGTCCCGTCGTAGTACTCCGGGAACGCCACGGGCGAGGTGTTGCTCGGGTCGTACCGGTAGACCGGCCCGCCCATCGGCGACAGACCACCGCCGGTGAACTCCGGCGGCGAGCCGGAGCCGCCGTACGGCAACCAGGCGGGGATGGCCGGCGGCAGCTGGGTGATGCCGGTGTTGTTGGGCGAGTTGTTCACCGGCCCGCCGGCGCAGTTGAACTTCGCCCCGGACGGTCCGGACGGGAAGGTGTAGTCGTTGTAGGCGTCGTTGCGGGCGGTGCAGTACGGCCAGCCGTAGAAGCCGGGCCGGTCGATCCGGGCGAACTCGACGTTGCCGGCCGGCCCCCGGTTCGGGTCGGCGGTGCCCGCGTCGGGGCCGTAGTCACCGAGGTAGACGATGCCGGTGGCCTTGTCCACGCTCATCCGGAACGGGTTGCGGAAGCCCATCGCGTAGACCTCCGGGCGGGTCCGCGCGGTGCCCGGGGCGAACATGTTGCCGGCCGGGATGGTGTAGCCGCCGGCCGCGCTCGGCTTGATCCGCAGGACCTTGCCGCGTAGGTCGTTGCTGTTCGCTGAGGTGCGCTGCGCGTCGAAGGCGGGGTTACGCCCGGCCCGCTCGTCGATCGGGGTGAAGCCGGCCGAGTCGAACGGGTTGGTGTCGTCACCGGTGGACAGGTAGAGGTTGCCGGCCGCGTCGAAGTCCATGTCGCCGCCGACGTGGCAGCACATGCCCCGGCTGGTGGGCACGTTGAGGATCAGCGTCTCGCTGGCCAGGTTGATGGTGTTGTCCGCGTTCACCGTGAACCGGGCCAGCCGGTTGACGCCGTCCCAGACGGCGAAGTCGGCCGGGGTGCCGGTGGCCGGGGCACCGCCGCCGGGGGTGCTCAGTGGCGGGGCGAAGTAGGCGTACACCCAGCGGTTGGTGGCGAAGTTCGGGTCGGCCTTGATGCCCTGCAGGCCCTCTTCGTCGCCGGTGTAGACCGGCAGGGTGGCGGCGATCTTGGTGTTGCCCGCGGCGTCGGTGTGCCGGATCACGCCGTTGCGGCTGGTGTGCAGCACGCCCCGGTCCGGTAGGACGGTGAGGCTCATCGGTTCACCGGTCTCGGCCGCGCCCTTGGCCAGCTCCACCTGTTGGAAGCTGCTGGTGACGGTGGGGCCACAGTCGGCGGTGACCGCGCCGGCGGCCGTCCGGATGCCGCCGAGCAGGTGCTGGCGGAAGTTCGCCTCGGTGTACGACGCGTCGGTGTGCCCCAGGCCGGTGTACCAGGCTCGACCGCCGGAGTAGTTCTGGCACCAGGAGATCGGGTGGTCGGCGCCCATGCTCCCGCCCGTGTACGTGCTCTCGTCCAGGGTGGCCAGCACGTGCACGTTGCCACGGGGGTTGGTGCGGTAGTTGTACAACTCGTCGAACCGGCTCCACCGCTGCGGCAGCGTCGCGGTGGACGGGTGCACCTGGTCGGCCACCTTCACGGTGACGGTCTGCTCGGCCGGGTGCGAGGCGAAGTACGCCCCGACCAGTCCGCCGTACCAGGGCCAGTCGTACTCGGTGTCGGAGGCGGAGTGCACGCCCACGTACCCGCCGCCGCCGGTGATGTAGCGCTCGAACGCGGCCTGCTGGGCGGAGTTGAGCACGTCGCCGGTGGTGGAGAGCCAGATCACCGCGGCGAACCGGGCCAGGTTGGCGTCGGTGAACTGGGCGGCGTCCTCGGTGGCCTCGACGGTGAAGCCGTTGGCCGCCCCGAGTTGCTGGATCGCGGCGATGCCCGGGGTGATGGATCCGTGCCGGAATCCGGCGGTCTTGCTGAAGACCAGCACGGTGAAGGGCGCGGCGCTGGCCGTGGGTGGCGCGGCGACGATGCCGCCCGCCACGAGGATCGCGCTCAGCGCGACGCCGAGCCACGATCTCAGGGATCTGCGCACGGTGGGGGTCCTTTCGCAGTGCGGGGGGACGGCGTGCGCCGATCACGCCTGGCGGTGATGGAACCGGACATGCAAATGCATCGTTGCGCCTGGATCACGGCCGCGTCAAGCGCTTCCCCGCCATCCGTGAGAGCGTTATCTCCGCAGGTCAGGGGCGACCGTACGGAGTGAGATCGAATAACGGTTTTCGGGCCGGGAAACAGGTTGGCGAACCATCTGGGCGCGTGCCCGCTCAGCGGCCGCCCGCAGCCAGCTCGGCGATCATCCCCTCGCAACTACGAACCACGACCTGAGCCCCGCGCCGCTGCGCCAACGGGAGCAGCGGATCCTCCGCCCGGTCCCGCCACCGCCACTGCGCGTCGGCAGCGACCTCCCAGAGCCGCCGAACGTCGGCCTCATGCTCGACACCGAGTCGAGCCGCCAGGCCCACCCCGTCGCCGCCGACCAGCCGCTGCGCCTCTGCGGCCAGCTCCGCGTCGAACCCCAGCCGGGTGTTGCGCAGCGCCACCAGCAGGCGCAGCTCCCGGAACTCGTGCGCACCGGCGAGGATCTGCTCTACCGCGCCGACCAGCTCGGCGGACCCCCGGGTGGGCTCGGCCCGCAGCAGCGCCTCCACCGCGGCCAACGCGGACCGGGCCTTGAGCGCGTCGCGACGATCGATGAAACAGCGCGTCACCGACTCGCGCAGCTCGGTCAGACCGCTGCGCCGAATCAGTTCGGCGGACAGCTTCACCCGGCTGTCGAACCCGCTGCGCACCAGCGTGGCCGCCAGCCGGACACCGAAGACCCCGAACCGACCAAGCAGCGCGGCGCGCACCTCGGTGTCCAGCCGTACCGGCAGCTCGCCGCCGAGGAAGCGGTCGGCGGAGATGAGGTGGGCGTCCAGCTCCGCGCGGGGCACCTGGGCCAGGGTCGCGAGCGCGGCGAAGTCCGACTCGCCGAGCATCCGGCCCGCCAGGCCGAGCATTCCACTGCACGCGACGACGTTGACGCTGAGCGCGTTCACCCTCGGGTCACGGTGCTGCCGCCGGGCGAGCTGGCGTGCCGTGAGCAGGCCGTCGATCCGGCCTCCGCCGGTCTCGTCGGCACGGGACAACACCATGATCACGTTGACCGGGGCGGACTGCCCGACGGCGCTGTCGCGTGCGGACTCCAGCACCCGCAGATCGCTGTCCCGACCGTCGCGGGTCAGGTACAACACCGCGTCCGAGTCGCGCAGCACCCGCTCCAACACCGGCGCCCGGCCCTGCTCGGCGCCGCCGGTGACCGCCGGGGTGTCGATCAGCGTGATCTGCCGCAGCGCCCGCGTCGGCCACCGCACCACGATGTCCCGCACGTCCCCCGCGCCCCAGCCCAGATCCACCCGCAGCCCGGTCGCCGACTTCACCACGGCCAACTCCTGCGGTGGCTGCCCTTCCGGGTAGGCGGTGGCTCTCGGCGCGGCCCCGTCCTCGTACCAGGTGAAGGCGCCGTCAGCCCGCTCGACCGGGGCGACCTCCTCGCCCATCAACGCGTTCAACACCGTCGACTTGCCCGACCGCCACGGGCCGACGATGGCGATCCGCAGCGGCTGCTCCAACCGGGCCACCTGATGCCGAAGCTCCGCCACGGCCCGGGGATTGTCCTGGTACAGCTCGATGGCCTGGTGCAGCAACCCCCACGCCGCCTCGTCCAGGCGCACCCCGACCGTCATGCCTGCGGCTCCAGCAGCAGCGGGGCGGACCGGGCGGCGGTCAACTGCTGAGCCTGCTCGTACACCGCCGCCAACCGGGTCATCTTCAGCCGGATCTCACGCTGCCGCTGCTCGCGCAGGGAGGCATCGGTGTCGGCCTCCTGCTTCGCGCTGCGGAAGGACTGCACGATGGCCTCCTGAAGTTCCTCGGTCAGCCCCGTGAAGTGGTCCCGCAACATCCGCTGCACCTGCCGGGCGGCGTCACGGCAGTCTCTGATGATCCGGACGAAGAAGTCGTCGACATGCCGCTGGATGGCCGTCTTGACGGTCGCCTGCCGGCGACGCAGCAACTGCTTGCTCTCGTCGCGGATGCTCTTGCCGCCGAAGAGCGCCCCGATGCCGACCGAGACCGGATTGATCATCGGCATCCCGGCCAGGGTGGTCGCCAACCCGAACATCAGCATGCCGCCGTACGAGCCCTTCATGCCGGTGAACAACTTCTGGCCGGTGGTGAACCGGTCGATCGTCGGCCGTTGCAGCTCGGGCAGCCGCTCGCCGATGTCCTCCGGCATCGTCATGGACCAGGGCGGCAGCACGTCGTAGCCGTACCGGTCGAAGTTGGCGGCCACCCGCCGGGCGATCCAGTCGCAGCGCTGGATCAGCCACTCGTGGTTCGTCTCCGCCGCCTCCACCAGGCTCCGCTCCAGCCATTCCTGGAAGGTGTCCCAGGCGACCAACGGGTCGGCGGTGTCGAACGCCTCGTCCACCGCGCGCAGAATCTGACGGGTCCGGTCGCGCAGGTCGTACTCGAGGTCGGCGAGCAGGTCGGTGATCTCGTCGGTCAGCGTGTTCTGCCACCGGGTGGAGCACCGGCGCAGCTCGTCGACCTCGCGCTGCGCCGCGTGCAACCGGGAGATCGGCCCGGACTGCTCCTCGGCCTCCTGGGTGGCCAACTCGGCGCGCAGCGGCGCGGCCAACTGCTCCACCACCGTGCGGGCAACCGTCTGCACCGCCGCTCGGGCCAGGTGGTCCGCCTTACCGGCCAGGTCGTGTTGCAGGCGGGCGATCAGCGCGGGGAACCCGGACTCGGCGTTGAGAGCACGGTCGTCGGCAGCGGCGGCGCGCAGTCGCAGCGCCGCGGAGACCGGAATCAGCGTCGCCGCCACACCCGCCTCGGCCAGGTGCTGCCGGTTACGCTCCGCGACCGTACGCCAGTCCGCCACCAGATCGGTCTTGCTCTGCACCACGAGCACGTTCGGATGCGAACGCATGATGTGCAGCAGCATGTTCAGCTCGGCGACGGACAGCTCCCGGGTGGAGTCGGAGACCAGCAGCACGGTGTCCGCGCGGGCGGGCGCGGCGACCGAGGCGGCCGCGCCGATGCCGGTGACCTCGTCGGTGCCGGGAGTGTCCACCAGCACCACTCCGGCGCCGAGCAGGGCGCGGGGCAGTCCGATCTCGACGTACGCCGGGCCGCCGCCCGGCCGACGACCGACCAGACCGGCCACACCTGCCGCGACCTGGTTGAGCGCCACCGGGGTCCGCTCGACTGTCACCGTGGCGGCGCCGGCGGGCTGACCCGGGGCTGGTGGCGGCACCTGGGCCACCGCCACGGCGGGAGCCTCGGCATGCTGCACCACGGTCGGCAGCACGGTCGTACGGCCGTCGCCGACCGGGCAGGCCGGAGCGTTGATGATCGCGTTGATCAGCTGACTCTTGCCCTGGTTCGGTTCACCGATGACCAGGACACGCAGCGTCGGGTCAAGCAGTTGCGTACGCTTCTGCCGCACCGTCTGGAGCAGGTCACCGCGACCGTGTGCAGCGCATGTGCGGGCGATCTCGTCCAGCACGTCCAACCAGATCCCGGCCATCACCGCACCAAGTGTGCGGATTTCGGCTCAATTATCAAGAGGGACCGGATGTGGAACCCGAGAGGGCCGGATCGCCCGAGACGATCCGGCCCTTCGCTCCGCCCGGAGATCCGGGTCAGAGCAGACCGCCGGTGAGACCCAGCAGCCCGTGATCGGACGAGGCGTGCGGGTCGCCGCCGAGCACACCATCGGTGACCCCACCGGTCACGTCACCGACCGTGTCGGTGACACCGGGGAGGAGGCTGTCCACCTGGTGCGTCACGCCGCCCACCGCCGACGACACGTCGAGCGGCGGGACCACGCCGCCGACGACACCGTCGCCGTGCCCGAGGCCCAGCCCGCCAAGGGTGTCGTCGACACCGAGGGAGCTGACGACCCCGCCGAGCTGACCGTGGGTGCCGGAGAGGACACCACCGGTCAGGTCGCCGCCGATCAGATTCGGGTCATTAGCGCCGAGCAGACCGCTCGGGTCGCCGACCGTGCCGGTGACGTCGCCGAGCACCGGGTCCGCGATCGCGTCCACCGGCTGCACCACGTCCGCGTCGAGGGTGTTCGCCACGTCGGAGACACCGGCCAGGTCGGTGTCGAGGCCGGACGGACCGACGCCCAGACCGATGCCCGGCAGCACGGTGACCCCGGCGGCGGCGGTCGACGGGTCGACAGCGATGGCGCCGAGCACGCCGGCCTTGACGTCCACGCCACTGGGCGAGCTGGTGACGCTGATCTGCTGCGCCACACTCTGCAACTGACCCACCACGTCGGTGGTGTCGGTGAGCAGCGGGTCGAGCCCGAGCTGCCCGACCGGCGAGGCCAGCGGCGCGAGGCCCGCCCCCGGCGCGTAGTCGACGACCAGCGGCACGACGTCCTGCACGTCAGCGGCGGTGATGTCGGTGAGCCCGGCGCCCCGCAACGCACCCTCGGGGTCGAGGTCGAAGGCCGACCGCGCGTCCGGGTTCGTCAGTAGGTCGAGCACGAAGTCGTGGAGGGTCTGCTGCGAGTCCATGTACCGGTTCTCCTCGGATGGGGCATTGACACGGGGTGTCGTACGTCGACAGTGACGACGCTATTGCTGGGGGTCGCACCCGGGCATCGGGGCTGAGCCCGCATCCGGGCCGGTTGAACTAGGGGCTCCGCCACCTCGTACGTTAGGGGGACTGGGGGAAACCGTCCCGGCGAGATTAGGGTCCCGACCAGGGACTGATCTCTGGTACGAACGTAGGAGCCCGCGGGGTTCGCCGGGGGTGGGTCGTCGGGCAGCCGACACCATCGCCACCGACCGGCCGACTCACGGGGAGAGACAGAGACGATGCCGTACGTCCTGGGGATAGACATCGGAAGCAGCAACACGGCCGCCGCCGTCGCCCGCCGACGCGGCGCGACCTGGACACGTCCCGAGGCCGTCCCGCTGAGTGCCGACTCACCTCTCATGCCGTCGGTGCTGTGCCTGGCGGACGACGGTTCGCTGCGGGTCGGCGAGCCCGCGACCGACGACGGCAGCCGCACCACCCGGGACTTCGTCCACCGGATCGGCGACGACGTGCCGGTGCTGCTCGGCGGCGAGCCGTGTGCGCCGCAGACGCTGGCCGCCGAACTGGCGGCGTGGGTGGTGGAGCGGGTCTACACGCTGGAGGGCGGGGCCGCCGAGGCGATCGTGCTCAGCCACCCGGCCGGGTGGCGCCCCTACCGGCGGGAGGTGCTGCACCGGGCTCTGTCGGAGCTCGGCCTGCGGCACGTGACGTTGTTGCCCCGCACGGTCACGGTGGCCGAGAGCCACGCCGCTCGTGGGTTCGCCGGCAGCACGGCCGTGGTCTACGCCCTGGGGGGCAACAGCTTCGAGGCGGCTCTGGTGCGCCGCACCTCACGCGGCACCTACGAGACGTTCGGCACCCCGCAGGGTCTCGACTCGATCGGTGGCGCCGACTTCGACGAGGCGCTGGCCGAGCATTCCCGTACCGTGTTGGCCCGGGAGTTGGCCGCGACCGGACGTCGCGGGGCCCAGGCCGCGCTGCGCGGACTACGTGCGGAGTGTGACCGGGTCAAGCGGGTGCTGACCGTCGACCTCACGGCCGACGTGGTGCTGACCCTGCCCAGCGGCCCGGCCCGGGTGCCGGTGACCCGGGCACAGTTCGAGGCCATGATCCGCCCGACGGTGCAGGCCACCGTCGACCTCCTGCTCCGGGCCGTACGCAGTGCCGACCTGACCGCGTCGCAGCTCGACGGCGTCCTGCTGGCCGGCGGCTCCACCCGGGTCCCGCTCGTGACCGAGCTGATCGGCGCGGCCCTCCCGGTGCCCGTCGAGGTGGAGCCGGACGCACAGTTGACCGCCGCCACAGGGGCGGCGATGGCCGCCTGCCAGGTGGTGTCACCACGGCCTCGCCAGCCGGCGCCGGCCCGCGTCCCGGCCCCGGTCAGCGGTGCCGGGCGGGCCACCATCCCGGCGCAGCGCCGCCCCCAGCACACCGTTCCGGGTGATCCGCCACCGCGGCCCCCGGTCCATGTCCTCCCACTGGAACTGCCGAAGCCGTCCCGTCTGGCGCTGGCCCGCGCCCGGGGGCGCGAAGGATGACCCCAATGATCATGAATGACCTCGCCGTACCAGGGTTGACCCTGGACAAGGGGTTGCAGGCCCTGCTGGACACGGTCGCCCAAAATCCGGCCGGCCCGCTGGCCGTCGGCATCGCCGGCCCGGCCGGTCACGGAAAGACCGCACTGCTCGGCGAGCTGGAGCGCATCCACCAGCGCGCCGGGATCGCCGTGCAGACGGCCGCCCCGGAGCCGGGTGCGCCGGCCGACCCCGACACGGTGCTGCTGGTCGACGACGCGCACCTCCTCGACGACGCGCGGATCGAGGCGCTGCTGGGTCTGGTCGCCGGTCGTCGACACCGGCTGGTGGTCGCCCACCGCCCGTGGCCGCGGTCGGCAGCGTTCAGCGAGCTGGTCGACGCCCTGCGTCGCGACGGGCAGGCCGTGCTGCTCACGCCCTTCACCCGGGAGCAGACCGCCGCCTACCTCGCCGCCACACCCGAGCTGGGCCGCCCCGCCGACCTGGTCGACTTCGTCCACACGCAGACCGCCGGCGTACCCCGGGACGTCGAGCGGCTGGCCCGCGGACTGGCCGGCGCGGAGACCCGGCCCGGCGCGATCGTCGACCCACCCCGGTCCGTCATCCTCGACTTCGCACCGGACCTGGAGGTTCAGCCCACCGAGGTACGGCGACTGCTGCTCGCCGTGGCCGCCGGCGGGGCGCTGCCGGTCAGCATGCTCGGCGCGCTGCTGGGCCTGGACCCGGCCGGGGTGGACGAGTTGATCGCCACCACCAGGGCGGCCGGGCTGCTCGGCGCCGACGGCCGGATCGCGCCGATCGTCCGGCGGGCCGTCGCGACGCTCAGCCCCGCCACCGAGCGGACGGCGGTCTGGCGTCGGCTCACCGAGTTGCAGCTCGCCCGGGGCGGCGCCGTGCTGCCGCTGGTCCGCTCACTGCTCGCGGTCGGCGCGCTCGGCGACTGCCCGGCCGCGACCCTGGCCGCCGCGGCCGGCGAGGCGCTGGCCGACGAGCCGGCGTTCGCCGCCGAACTGTTCGCGGCGGCCACGGCCGCCGGACGGCCGCCCAACGCCCAGCAGGCGCTCGCCGCCGCGCTCGCCGGTGACCTCGACGACGCGCTTCGGTTGGCGGACCGACTGCTGGCCACGTCCGCTCCCCCGGACCGTTCCGAGGCGGCCATGGTCGCCGCCACCGCGCTTGCCCATCGTGGGCACGTCGGTCGCAGCGTCGAGCTGTTCCGGTGGTCGGGCACCGCCTCGGCGAGGGCGTTCGCCATCGTCGGCGGGCTCGCCACCGGCGACCTGGCCGCCACCACCGAGTCACCGGCGGGCGACCCGGCGGGCGAACCACCCACCCTGCACGCCAGCGCCGCCCGACTGATGGCCACCGGCGTACGCGAAAGCGTGACCGGCCCGCCGACCGCCGCGCTCTCCGCGCTCGTGCAGGCCGCCGCGCTGCTGGAGCCGGACGGCCGAGCGGCGCTCCTGCCGGACAGCCCGGCGGCCCTCGCCGCGTTGACGGCCGTGCACTCCGGTGAGCTGGAGATCGCCGAGCGGGTGCTGCACCGCGCCCTGGCCGCCGGTGTCGGCGGCCCGCTGATGGCACGCCGCCACCGGCTGTTGCAGGCCTGGATCCTGATGGTCCGTGGCGAGATCCACGCCGCCGGCGAGATCCACGCCACGGTGACGCTCGACGGGCGGCACCTGGAGTCCCGCGACCAGCTCTTCGCCGCCGCGATCCGGATGGGCATCGGCCGGCGCAACAGTGACCTCGGGGCGCTCAAGCGGGGTTGGGGGCAGGCGCTGGAGGCCGTGGTGCGGCACCCCGTCGACCTGTTCACCCTGCTGCCGCTGGGTGAGCTGGCCATCGCGGGCGCGCGGCTGGGTGACCTGGCCCGGCTGGAGCCGTACCTGCACCAGGGGCGTGCGCTGCTCGACCGCCTCGACAACCCACCACTGTGGAGCGTGCCGGTGCACTGGAGCGGCCTGCACGCCGCCATCCTGACCAGCGAGCCGACGGTCGCCGACGAACACGTCGCGGCGTTGCTCGCCGCCGCCGGCCACAGCCGGTACGCGGCCGTGGTGGCCGCCGCCGCGGAGAGCTGGGTGGAGGTGCTCCGGGGGGTCGTCGACCCGACCCGGGTGGAGGCCGCCGCCCGCGGGTTGCACGACACCGGGCTGTGTTGGGACGGCGCCCGACTCGCCGGGCAGGCCGCCATCCGCACCGCCGACCGGCGGGCGATGACCACCCTGTTGGAGTGCGCCCGAGCGTTGCAGGGGCGGCCCTCCGGTGGGCACGGCGGGCAGACACCGACATCCGGTGCGGGCACGACACGAGTCGCCGGCCCCACTCAGCACGGGCTCAGCGACCGCGAGTACGAGGTTGCCGAGCTGGTACTGGCCGGGTTGACCTACCGGGAGATCGGCGACCGGCTCTTCATCTCGGCCAAGACCGTCGAACACCACGTGGCGCGGATGCGCAACCGGCTGAACTGCGCCAACCGCACCGAGCTGCTGGCTCTGCTGCGTACCCTCGTCGCCGACCGGGCCAGCGACTCCGCTGGGCAACCATGGCCGCAGCGGGCGGGCCGATGACCAACAACGATGGTCGGCTGCTCCGGACCAGGCTGGCCGTGCTGGCCGCCGTACTGATCACGCTCTGGTCGTACGCGGCCTACGTGTCCAGCCAGGACGCCGTCGACCTGCTGCGCGTCCGGGCGTTGGCGGACACCCTGGGACAGCCCATCGACCGTTTGATCCTGAGCCTGCAGACGGAACGCCGGATCACCGCCGAGACGATCGCCGGGGCGGGCCAGGCGACGCCCGAGCTGGTCGAGGCTCGGGAAGCCACCGACCGGGCCGCCGCCGAGATCCGCGAGTTCACGAAGGGGCGTGACCTTCGGCTGCTCAGCGCCGGCGCGGTCCGGGACCGGGCCGGCGAGCTGGTCCGACGGCTCGACGGCCTCGGCACGATTCGGTCCCAGGCGGACACCGGGCGGCTCGGCCAGGCCGCGGCAATCGACGGGTACGACGAGGTCGTCGACGTCGCGTTCCGGGTGTACGGCCCGGAGTGGGGCGCGTACGAGAGCGGGTTGGCCGCCGACACCCGCGCGGTGATCGCGCTGGCCCGCGCCCGGGAGTTGCTGGCCCGGGAGGACACCCTGGTCAGCGCGGCCCTGACCGGCGCACGGCTCGGCGTCGAGGAGCGGCGTCGGTTGACCGCTCTGGTCGACATCCAGCGGTACGCGCGCGCCGAGGCCGCGGCCGACCTTCCGGCCGACGGTCAGGCCGAGCACCAGCGCCTCGCGACCGGCCCCGAGTTCACGGCTCTGCTCGCTCTGGAGGACCGGCTGCTGCTGCAGTCGGGCACCACCAACACCCTGGCCGGTCTCACCGTCGAGGGCTGGCGGGAAGCGGCGGACGCGGCCCTCGCCGCGCTGCAGACACTGGTGACGAGCACCGCCCGCAGCAGCGTCGAGCGGGCCACACCCGGTGCCGCCGCGCTCATCGCGCGTACCGGCGCCGTGGTGGGGCTCGGCCTCATCGTCGTGCTCGTGCTCCTGCTGAGCTGGGCGGGCACCATCCGACGCCTGACCGAGGAGCTGACCAGGCCGGCCGCCGGCCTACCGGCCCCGGCACAGGACGCTCACGCCCCGGCAGACGACGCTCCCGCCCCCGGGCAGGGCGCTCCGTCGTCGGGGGGTGACGCTGAACGGGAGCTGTTCCTGGGGCTGACCAGACGCAACCAGGTTCTGCTGCGCGACCAACTCAGCCTGCTGGACGGAATGCAACGTCGGGAGCGGTCCACCGAGGAGACCGGCGAGCTGTTTCAGCTCGACCACCTCACCACCCGGGTCCGACGCAACGTGGAGAAACTGATCACCCTGGCCGGCGCGACACCCGCCCGTCGCTGGCGACGCCCCGTGCCACTGCTCGACGTGGCACGCGGCGCGGTCGCCGAGGTGCCGGACTACCACCGCGTCCTGATCGCGCCGCACTGGCCGTGGTCGCTCGCGGGGCCAGCCGTCACGGACGTCATCCACCTGCTGGCGGAGCTGATCGAGAACGCGTTGACCTTCTCCGGGGCGGACACTACCGTCCGGGTCAGCGGCGAGCAGCGACCGCAGGGGTGCGCCGTCCTCGTCGTCGACGACGGACCCGGCCTGGACGCCGCCGCGCTGGCCGAGGCGAACCACCTGCTCGGCAACCCGCCACCGGACGGCCCGCCCACCGGCCTCACCGGTTGGTACGCCGCCGCCGTACTGGCCGGGCGCTGCGGCGCCCACGTCTCGCTGCGCCCCAGCCAGCGCGGTGGGACGGCCGCGATCGTGCTCCTGCCCTCCCGGCTGGTCACCGTCACCGACAGCGGCCACACACCGGCCAGCGCACCACCCGACACCCCGTACCCACCCGCCCGCGCCGACGCCGACCTGCCCGACCCAAGCGGCGACGGCGCGTTGCCGATGCGGGTCCGCCACCCCGGGCCGGTCGGCCCGGAGCACAGCAGGACCAGCCTCGACACGGTCGAGTTGCCCGTCGCGAGAACAGCAAGGAGACATCAATGACGTCTGCAGTGGTCACCGAGGACGGCCTGACCGACGCCCTGAACAGCCTGGTCGACCGCGTGCACGGCGCGGAGTTCGCCGTGGTGCTGTCGCCGGACGGGCTGCCGCTGGGCGGCTCGCGGCGGGTGGGGGAACAGCTGGCCGAGCAGATCTCCGGCGTGGTCGCGGGCCTGATCGCGTTGGGGCTGGCCGCCACCCGGACCTGCGACGCGGGTCGTCTGCGCCAGGTCGTGGTGCAGATGTCGCGGGCCTTCCTGTTCATCGCCACCATCCCGAACGGGACCATCCTCACCGTGCGGATCGCCGGTGACGACGTCGAGGTCGGTGACATGGCGTACGAGGTGGCGCTCTTCGTGGGCCAGGCCGAGCGGCACCTGCCGATCACTCTGGGGCCGGCCTCCTCGGTGACGATCGGGGACACTGGTGCACACCAGCGGCACCACTGACGAGGCGTGGTACGACGACGACGCGGGCCCGGTTGCCCGGCCGTACACGATGACCGGGGGGCGCACCGCGCCCGCACGCGGCCAGTTCGACCTGATCTCACTGGTCGTCGCCCGGCGAGGGGTCACGCCCCCCACACCGCTCTTCCCCGAACAGGCGCGGATCGTCGAGTTGTGTCACCATCCATTGTCGGTGGCCGAAATCGGTGCCGAACTGGACCTTCCGCTGGGGACCGTCCGGGTGCTGCTCGGTGACCTGCTCGCGGCCGGGCTGATCGAGACGCACGAACCGCCGATGCTGTCGGAGCTGCCGACCGAGGATCTGCTTGAGGCGATACTCGTCGGGCTTCGCGGGCTGTGACCGGGCAACTGCCGCCCGGGACCCGGACGGATCGTGGGCACGCGCCCGGCGACGAACTGAAGGAGAGACTGGCAGTGCCGGCAACACCACCCCAGCCACGCCGTACCGTGGCGATCATCCTGCTGGATCGGGTCGTGGCCCTCGTCACGGCCGCACGGCGGGTGCTCACCGGTCGGGAGGATGTCTCGCGGGCCACCTGGGTGGCGGTCATCGCAGCGCTCGGGGTGCTGATCGCGACGGCCGTGTCCGTCGTCGGGGTGCTGCGTACGCCGGAGAAGCTGACACCGGTGACCCTCGACCCGCCGCCGTCCGTGGAGCAGGTGGGCGTCTCCCCGCCCGACACGCCCCAGGCCCAGGCGCGACCGGGGTTCACCAGCCCGGCGGTGCCCGCTCCCCCGCCCGCCTCGGCCTCCTCGGTCCCACCGACCGCCAGCGCGTCGAGCCGGCCCACGCCAACCCGCGCGACGGCCGAACCCACCGCGGCGGCCCTGGGCGCCGACTTCGCCATCACGGACAACGCCCTGCTCAGCTACGGCGCGACCGTGACGATCAGCAATCCCGGCTCGGTCCCGGCGCCGCGGTGGACGCTGGTGGTCACGCTGCCCCGGGAGTCGCTGGGGGTCAGCGGGGTCGAGGGGGCGCAGGCCAGTCATGACGGTGCGGTGTGGACGTTCGTGCCGGACGGAGACACCGGTCAGGTGCCCGGTAGCGCCTCGGTCCGGGTGACGTTCCGGGTCAATGGCTCGTTGACGGGTTCCGCCCCCAGGGCGTGCACAATCGACGGGGTCGCCTGCGCCGGCCTGTCGAACTGAACCGAGACGCCCGGTCGAGCGAGGTACACCCGACGTTCCGGCGGCAGCCACGCATGATTGATCATTAGTTCGGGCGGGCTTCGTACCGTTCCGACCATGACTGTCCTACCCGTATCAACGTCGCTTCGCCGCGCCGGGTCGCGCCTCGGCGCCCTGCGTACCCGGGCCGCGGCCTCCGTCGCCGTCCTCGCCGTCACCGGCGCGGGCGTCGGGGTCGCCGTCGCGACCTCGTCGCCCGCCATCGCCGAACCGGGCCACGTCGTCGTCTCGGAGAACTTCTCGGCCGGGTCGCTGCCCGCCGGTTGGAACGCGGTCGACGGCACCTGGAAGGTCGAGAACGGCCGACTGTACGGAACCTCCGCCAGCTCCGGCGAGAACAACAAAATCACTTTCGGTCGGCACCTGAACGACTTCCGCCTTGAGGCGACGATGCGCTTCGAGTCGGTCTCGGCCGCCACCCGCTGGGCCTCGCTCGGCATCGACGTCCCCGCCAACGGCGCGACCCCCTGGTGGATCGCCACCATGCGAAGCGGCACCACAGCCGCCAACGGGCTCGAATTCGCCCAGCGGACCACGGCCGACGCCTGGGCGGTGACGAACACCGCCTCCGCCCCGTCCGCCGCCGGCACCGGTCGCGACGTCCGGGTCGCCGTGGAGGTGCACGGCAACCAGGCCCGCTGGATCTTCGACGGACGGGAGGCGATGCGCACGAGCAGCCTCCAGCGCTCCGCCGACGGCGTCCAGGGGCTCTTCGTGAACGGCGCGACCGTGTCGTACGACGACGTCACCGTCACCGAGCTGGCACCGAACGGCTACCTCCGCCCCGAGGGCAGCCCGTTCACCGTGATCGCCCACCGGGGCGCGTCCGCCGCCGCACCGGAGAACACCCTCGTCGCTCAGGAGATCGCCCGTAAGGGCGGCGCCGACTGGATCGAGAACGACGTCCAGCCGAGCAAGGACGGCATCCCGTTCATCCTGCACGACGGCACCGTCGACCGGACCACCGACGGCACCGGCAACATCCGGGACCTGACCGCCGCGCAGATCAAGGCACTCGACGCCGGCTCCTGGTTCGGCCCGCAGTACGTCGGCGAGCGGGTGCCCACCCTCGCCGAGCAGCTCGCCGACCTGCGGACCCGGGGTGGCAACCTGCTCGTGGAGATCAAGGGCAAGCACACCCGCGACGAGGTAGCCACGATCATCCAGGTGATCCGGGACGAGCAGATGATGGGCCGGGTCTTCATTCAGAGCTTCGAGGTCGACGCCCTGAAGGACACCTACGCGATCGCCCCCGAGCTGCCGCTCGGCCTGCTCCGCAGCACCCTCGACGCCGACCCGGTGGCGATCGCGAAGGAGCTGCACCTGACGGCGTACAACCCGGACGGCAACGCGCTGCTGGCCAAGCCGGAGGTCGTCGCCCCGCTGCACGCCGCCGAGGTCGCCGTGATGGCCTGGACGATGGACTCCGCCAACCTGTGGCAGCGCCTGGAGCGGATCGGCACCGACGCGATCATCACCAACCGCACGGCCGAGCTGGTCGGCTGGAACTCGGCGTTCCTCCAGCGGGCCTCCGCCGAGCCGACCGTGCAGATCACCTCGCCGGCCAACGAGGCTCGGTTGGACCGGGCGCAGTCCCCGGTGATCGCCGTCGCCGCGACCAACGCGGACACCGTCACCGTCACGCTGGACGGCAAGAAGTCCGCCGCCGGGCGCAAGCTCGACCTGGCCAAGCTGACCGCCGGCCGGCACACCATCTCCACCGAGGTGACCGGGCCCGAGGGCACCGCCACCGCGACCAGCACCTTCACCGTGACGGTGAGCCAGGCCGGCCTCGGCTACCTGATCCTCACCTCGGGCGCTGACCCGGCCGCCGTCACCGCGATGACCACCAAGCTGGCCCACGCCCAGTACCCCCAGCTGGCGTCCTACGTCGACCGGCAGGCCGGCAAGCTGGTGCCGGCCGAGGTCGCCAGCGTCATCGCCGCCGACGCCCGTACCCTCGCGTTGAAGTAGGAGCCTCCGGTCGCGGCGCTGGCCCCCCAATGACCTCGGGGCCAGCGCCGGCGGCTGCCTCGAACGCCGCGCCGGAGCACGCCGTGGAAGGGTTTTCGCGTACCTTGCCGGCGCGGTCAGGTGGCGAGCATGCTTCATGCTGGAGTGGTGATTCGTTTCGTACTCAATGTGCTGTGGCTCGTCTTCGGCGGTGGCATCGTCCTGGCGGCCGGCTACGGCATCGCCGCCCTGATCTGCTTCGTCCTGGTCATCACCATCCCGTTCGGCGTCGCGTCGCTGCGCCTCGCGGTCTACTCGCTGTGGCCCTTCGGCCGCACCCTGGTGCCCAAGCCGGGCGCGGGGGTCGGCTCCGGCCTGGCGAACATCCTCTGGGTGGTGCTGGCCGGATGGTGGCTCGCGCTCTCCCACATCCTCGCCGGCATCGCCCTCTGCGTCACGATCATCGGGATCCCGTTCGGCATCGCCAACTTCAAGCTGGTCCCGGCCGCGTTCTGGCCCCTCGGCCGCGAGGTCGTCGACGCACCGTGACCCGCACCGGGGGCGCCGGCCACCGGGCCGACGAACCGCCCTGAACACGAAAAACGGGAGACACCAGGTCTCCCGCCACTTCTAACTTATACCGCACTGGGGGGCTTGCGGCAAGACCCCGTTTATGACGCAGAATCGTCGGCCGAGGCCAGATTCTGCCGAAATGGAAGTCATGAATTGGATTCCTTGCCGCCTACCTCCGTCTTCGAACTCCCCGATCACCTCTCCCCCAAGGCCGAGCCGGCGCTCATCGCCTCAGACGAGCGGCACTTCGCGGCCATGGCGCAGAGCCTTGCGCAGCTGACCGCCGAGCTGTCCGACCGGCTGGACACGGCACGTCGGGCGCCCGGCGGCAAGGGTCGGCAGGCCGTCGACCGGGACGATGAGGTACGCCGGCTGACCGCCCGCCTGCGCTCACTGAGCCGCTACGGGCTGGACCTGTGCCTCGGCCACGTGGTCGAGGCGGACGACCCCGAGCCGACGTACGTCGGCCGTCGCGGCCTCACCGACAGCACGGGCCGACGGCTGCTGCTCGACTGGCGCTCACCGGCCGCCGAGCCGTTCTTCGGCGCGACCCACGCGAACCCGATGGGCCTGGCGAGCCGCCGCCGGTACCGCTGGACCCGCGGCCGGATCAGCGACTACTGGGACGAGGTGTTCACCCCGGACGGGTTCGTGGGGCACGCCGCCGCGCTCGACGACCAGTCCGCGTTCATCGCGAGCCTGGGCAGCGCGCGGTCGGCCCGGATGCGCGACGTGCTCAGCACGATCCAGGCCGACCAGGACGCCATCATCCGAGCGGGGTCGGCCGGCGCCCTCGTGGTCGACGGTGGTCCGGGCACCGGGAAGACAGTCGTCGCCCTGCACCGCACCGCGTACCTGCTCTACTCCGACCCGCGCCTCGGTCAGCGCCGAGGTGGGGTGCTCTTCGTCGGGCCGCACCAGCCCTACCTGGCCTACGTCGGCGACGTCCTGCCCAGCCTCGGCGAAGAGGACGTGCAGACCTGCACGCTGCGCGACCTCGTCGGAGAGGGGGCGGCGGCAACCGTCGAGCGCGACCCGGAGGTGGCCCGGTTGAAGTCCTCGGCCGAGCTGGTCCGGGCGATCGACGCGGCCGTCCGATTCTACGAGGACCCGCCGGTCGCCCCGATGACGATCACACTCGGCGACTCCGACATCCGGCTGAGCGCCGACGACTGGGCCGACGCGTTCCAGGCGCCTGGTCCGAGCACCCCGCACAACGAGGCGCGCGAGGAGATCTGGGAGGAGTTGCTCACCATCCTCACCGGCAGGTACGACGGCGACGAACCGGACGACGTGCTCCGCGACTCGCTGCTGCGCAAGCGGGAGTTGCGGGCGACGATCAACCGTGCCTGGCCCCTGCTCGACGCGGCCGATCTCGTGGGCGACCTGTGGTCGGTGCCCGCGTACCTGCGCAAATGCGCGCCGTGGCTCAGCCCGGAGGAGGTCCGCAAGCTGCAGCGTGACGAGCCCCGGGCGTGGACCGTGTCCGACCTGCCGCTGCTGGACGCGGCACGGCAACGGCTCGGCGACGCGGAACGCTCGGGTCGTGCCCATCGGCGTGACCCGGCCGCCGCCGTCGAACGTGAGCACATGGCCCGGGTCGTCGACGAACTGCTCGCGGCCGACACCTACGACGACGGCGAGGGCCTGCTGACGATGCTGCGCCAACCGGACCTGCGCGACGTGCTGGTCGACGATTCCGCAGTGCCGGACGCCGACCCGGACCTGCTGGCCGGCCCGTTCGCGCACATCGTCGTCGACGAGGCGCAGGAGCTGACCGACGCCGAGTGGCAGATGCTGCTGGCGCGCTGCCCGTCGCGCAGCTTCACCATCGTGGGCGACCGCGCCCAGGCCCGGCACGGGTTCACCGAGTCGTGGCAGGAACGCCTCAAGCGGGTCGGGCTCGACCGGATCACCCTGACCTCGCTGACCGTCAACTACCGGACGCCAACGGAGGTCATGGCGGAGGCCGAGCCGGTCATCCGGGCCGTCCTTCCCGACGCCAACGTGCCGACCTCCATCCGCGGCAACGGGCTGCCCGTCGTCCACGGATCGGTCGCCGAGCTGGGGTCGATCGTGGACACCTGGCTCGCCGCACACGACGACGGGATCGCCTGCGTCATCGGCGACCCGACGTTCCCGGCCACGGCCCGGGTCCGGTCACTGAGCCCGGAGCAGGCCAAGGGGCTGGAGTTCGACCTGGTCGTCCTCATCGACCCGGAAGCGTTCGGCACCGGCATCGAAGGGGCGGTCGACCGCTACGTCGCGATGACCCGGGCGACCCAGCAACTCGTCCTCCTGACCAGCGACTGAGCGACCTCAGCCCAGCCGGGTGGGCTCGCTCCTCCTCCTCAGGTCGTAGGCGCATTGCCGTCCTGCGCCAGATGGTTGGGGGCGCTCGCTCGAAGAGGCTTGTTCCAGGGCAGCGGGTGATGCCACACGGACCTGTTCCGGACACCCGTTCGCCCGGAAAGGCTTGGGCCCGCGATGCGTCCACTTTCTCTTCTTCCCACCCGCCCACCCCGGCCTGCCGTCCGGCTCGGCGCGGTGTTGGCGACCGCGGTCGTCCTCGCCGTGAGCTCTGCCGGCTGCGGCACGCCCCAGCACGACCCCGCACCGCCCATCCACGCTCCGGCGGCACCCGCCGCCGCGAGCGGGACGGCTTCCGCCCTGACCGACACCGACGTCAACGCCTGGCTCGACGGCCTGCTGCCGGCCGCGCTCGACCGCACCGGCATCGCGGGAGCCACGGTCGCCGTCGTGAAGGACGGCAAGATCGTCACAACCCGGGGGTACGGGTACGCCGACACCGGTGCCGGCGGCGACCCGGCCGTGCCGGTCGACCCGGACCGGCACCTGTTCCGGATGGGATCGGTGTCGAAGCTGGTCACCGCCACCGCGGTGCTGCAACTCGTGCAGAGCGGAAAACTCGACCTCGACGCCGACGTCAAGACGTACCTCGACTTCGATCTGCCGCGCCACTACGAGCGGGCCGTCACCCTGCGGCACCTGCTGACGCACACCGCCGGCTTCGAGGAGCGGATCGCCGGCCTCATCGGCACCGACGGCGGCAACGTCGACCTGCGCAAGGCCCTGGTGACCGACCCACCGGAGCAGATCTACGAGCCGGGCACCGTCCCCGCGTACTCCAACTACAGCAACGCGCTCGCCGGTTACATCGTCGAACGGGTCAGCGGGACGCGCTTCGAGGAGTACGTCCAACGCAACGTCCTGGACCGCGCGGGCATGCCGTCGTCGACCTTCGAACAGCCGCTCCCACCGGCGCTGCGCGACCGGATGTCCAACGGGTACGACACGTCCGCCGGGCCGGCCGCGCCGTTCGAGATCGTCGGCACGCCCCCGCCCGGTGCGCTGAGCGCCCCGGCGACGGACATGGCGCGGTTCATGATCGCCCAGCTCGGCGAGCCGGTGGGCTTCGCGCCTCTGCTGGACCAACCGACCCGCGAGCTGATGCAGCGGCCGGCACTCGACTCGACGTCGCTGGGCACGCTGGCCGACGGACCCCGGATGACCCTCGGATTCTTCACGGAGGACCGCAACGGTCACCGCATCCTCGGCCACGGCGGCGACACCAAGTACTTCCACTCCCACCTGCAGATCTACCCCGACGACCGGGCTGGCATCTTCCTGTCCCTCAACAGCAACGGCTCCGGCGCCCTCGACAGCAACGAGCTTCGCGAGTCGATCGTGAACGGCTTCGCCGACCGCTACTTCCCCGCCCCCGGCGACCGGTCGACCACCACTGTGGACCCGGCGACCACGGCCAGGCACGCCGCGTTGGCGGCCGGCACGTACGAGTCCTCGCGGGCGATCAGGAGCAACTTCCTCACGGCGATCGGCCTGGTCGGTCGGACGACTGTCAGCGTCGCCGACGGCGACCGGTTGCAGATCGAGCCGGGCCCGCTCTCCGACTCCCCCGCCCGTTACGAGGAGGTGGCGCCCTGGGTCTGGCGCGAGGTCGGCGGGCAGCGCACCATCGCCATGCGGGCCACCGACGACCGGGTCGAGGCGATCAGTTTCGACTCCGCGTTCGCGTTGCTGCCCGTCGAGCCCGCCCGTGCCTCCTCGGTGGCCGTTCCGGTGCTGGGCCTGTCGACCGTGGTGCTGCTCCTCACCGTCCTGTCCTGGCCGGTCGGCGCGATCGTCCGGCGTCGGCTCGGCCGCGCTCCCCGGGAGCGGTCGGGGCGTACCGCGCGGATCCTGAGCCGCCTCGCCGTCGCCGGCACGCTGCTCGCGTTCGCCGGTTGGGTGCTCAGCATCGGCAGCATCCTGGGCCTGCAGGACGTTCCCGACGCTGTCCTGCGCACCATCCAGGTGCTTCAACTGGTCGGCCTGCTCGGAGTGCTGCCCGCCGCCGTCCGGCTCGTCGACGAGGTGCGACGCCACGTCGGCTGGCGACGGATCGCCGGCAGCGGCCTGATCCTGCTCGCTCTCGCCGGGGCGGGTTGGTTCGCCGTGGAGTTCCACCTGCTCGCGCCTAGCATCTCCTACTGACCCGCCCGACCCGGGACGATCCGGAGCAAGGATGCGCACCGCATGAGGGATCACACCGACACCGAACCCGGCACACCCCGACTGACGAAGTGGCTCGACGGACGGCTCACCCGACTCGGGCTGAACGGAGTGTTCCCCCGGGACTGCCTGCTGGCGGCGACGCTGACCGTCCTGACCTTCGTACTGCTCACGGTGCTGTTCTGGTTCGTGGCACCGGCGGACGGGGTGTCGTTCGCGCCGACGCGGGCCTGGCTGCTCGTCGCCGTCTGCTGCGCGCAGGCGATGCTGCTGTGCCTGCGTCGGGTCCGGCCGCTGCTCTGCCTCGCGCTCATCGTCGGCCTCCAACTGCCCATCATCGGCGTCTCCCTGCCCGAGGCGACCATCCGGGGCATCGCCCCGTTCGTGGTGGCGTACACCGTCGGCTCGATGCTGCCGGTCCGACGTGCGCTGCTCGCCGTCGGCGCGGCCGTGGCGGTGGAGTCGATCGGCGCGGCCGCCGTGGTGATCCCGGATCTGCTGACGGCCGTCGCGTACGTCTCGGCGAGCGCCCTGACCTACGCCAGCGCGGCAGTCGTCGGCAGCTACCTGGCCACCTACCGGCGCTACGTCGAGTTGGTCCGGGTGCGCGCGGACGAGGCGATCCGGGAGCAACACACGAAGGTCCAGGCGGCGATCGGCGCGGAGCGCTCCCGGATGGCCCGGGAGTTGCACGACGTGGCGGCCCACCACCTCTCCGGAATGGTCGTGCAGGCGGCGGCGGTCGAGCGACTGATCGACCGTGACCCGGCGGCCGCGAAGGCCGGCGTGGCCTGGATCCGGAGCCAGGGCAAGGAGACCCTGGACAACCTGCGGCTGGTCGTCGGTGTGCTGCGCGGGAGGCCGGGGCACGAGGGCGGCGACGGTGCCGCCCCGGTGCCGGGGCTGGGCATGCTCGACGACCTCGTGCGCACCGCGGGTAACCTCGCCGGCCCGGTGGAGTTCGTCCGGGAGGGTGAGCAACGCGAGGTGCCGCCGATCGCCGACGTGGCGCTCTACCGGATCGCGCAGGAGTCGCTCAGCAACGCCCGCCAGCATGCGCCGGGCGCTGCGGCGCGGGTGGTGCTCCGCTTCGAGCCCCGCTCGGTGTCGCTGGAGGTGGTGAACGACCCGGCCGCGCCGCGAGGCGTACCGGCGGCCCGCACCGGTGGCGTCGGCCTGGTGGGCATGCGCGAGCGCGCCCAGCTGATCGGGGCGACGTTCACCGCCGGGCCGACGGCCGCCGGTGGCTGGTCGGTCACCGCGACACTCCCGACGAACGGTCCCGCCACCACGCGGGCGAAGGAAGAGGCCCCAGCATGATCAGAGTGATGCTCGTCGACGACCAGGCGGTCGTCCGCGCCGGCTTCCGCGTCATCCTGGAGCAGGACGGCGAGATCGAGGTCGTGGCCGAGGCGTCGAGCGGATCCGCCGCGGTCGAGCTGGCCCGCCGGCTGCAACCGGACGTCATCTGCATGGACGTCCGGATGCCGCACGGCGATGGGCTCACCGCGACCCGGCAGATCGTCGCCGAGGCACCCGGGACGCCGCCGGCGGTGCTGGTCGTGACGACCTTCGACCTCGACGAGTACGTCTTCGGCGCGTTGGAATCCGGTGCCAGCGGGTTCATCCTCAAGGACTGTGAGCCCGAGGACCTGATCGAGGCGATCCGTCGCCTCGCTAGTGGCTACGGGCTCGTCGACCAGGCCGTCACCCGTCGGGTGATCTCGGAGTTCGCCAGGCGTACGCCCGCTCCCCGCTCCGACGCTGCGGCGGCGCATCAACTGACCGCGCGGGAGACCGAGATCGTGGAACTGCTCGCGCAGGGTCTGTCGAACGTCGAGATCGCCGAGCAGCTCTTCATCGAGACCAGCACTGTCAAGTCGCACCTCGGGCGAGCCATGGCGAAGATCGGCGCACGGGATCGGCTACAGACCGTGGTGTGGGCGTACCAGAACGGGGTGGTCCAACGGTGACAACGACGCCGAACCCACCTCGCGACACGTGGGGCGGGGCCAGGCTGGCCAGGCCGCAAGTCCTACTGATTCAATAGGACTTGCCAACAAACGACACCCAGGGAGGACACCGGTGACGCTCTCCCTCCCGTCCCGCACGGACGCGACGATCGCCAAGCCGCTGCCCCCAGGGCTGCTCACCCCCCGCGACGGCAACGCCGAGATGCGCTGGGAGGCCATGGCGGGGCAGGGCTTCGCGGTCCCCACCGACCGGTTCTTCGTCCGCAACCACACCCGCAGTCCGCTGCTGGACGTGGACACGTGGCGTCTGCGCCTGTTCGGCACCGGCCTGCGGGGCGCGCCGACCAGGGACAACGCGATCGAGTTCGACTACGACGACCTGCGGGCCATGCCCGCCGCGGAGACCGCGGCCCTACTGGAGTGCGCGGGCAACGGCCGCCGCTTCCTCGCTTCCCAACAGGGCCGCCCCGCACCGGGGGTGCCGTGGGGTCTCGGCGCGGTGGGGGTGGCGCGCTGGCGGGGCGTACGGCTGTCGACGGTCCTGCGCCACGCCGGCCTCACCGAGCACGCGGTCGACGTGCAGCCCGAGGGCCTGGATCCGGACTTCCTGACCAACGGGGAAAACCTCGGCCGGGTGCGTCGCCCGATACCGATCGGCAAGGCCCTCGACGACGTGCTGCTGGCGTACGAGATGAACGGGGAGACGCTGCCGATCGACCATGGTTTCCCGGTGCGGGTCGTGGTGCCGGGGTGGATCGGCGTCTCCTCGATCAAATGGGTCGGCCCGATGGAGGTCTCCGCGACACCCCTGTCCTCACCGTGGAGCACCCGCTTCTACCGGCTGTTCGGACCGGGCCATCCGGTCGACGGCAGGTTCGTGACGACCCCGGTGGTCAAGAGCGCCTTCGAGCTGCCGTGGGACGTCCGCGTCCCGAGCGGCGACCAGTTGCTGATCACCGGCCGGTCCTGGTCCGGCAACGGCCCGATCCGCTCGGTCGACATCAGCACCGACGACGGGGTGACCTGGCACCCCGCCGACCTCGACCCGGACGACGAGGGCGTTGTCTGGCAGCGCTGGACGACGCTCTGGCGTCCGCCGCGACCCGGCCGATGGACGCTGAGGGCCAGGGCCACCGACGTCACCGGGGCCAGCCAACCGGACGAGGCCCGTCCCAACGCGCTCGGGTACCTGTTCGACGGTGTCGTCCGGCACCCGGTGACGGTGTACTGACACGCACCCGGATCACTCGTTCCACTCCTTGGCCAGCAGCTCGTAGGAGCTGACCCGGTCGGTGTGGGCGTGAGTGATCGTGGTGACGAGCAGCTCGTCGGCGGCGGTGACGTCCCGCAGGGTGCGCAGCCGCTCGACGACCGTCCCTGCTGATCCGACGAACTGGGTGTCCACCCGGTCGGCGACCAGCAGGCGGTCTTCGTCGGTCCAGGGCAGCACGGCGACCTGTTCCGGGCTCGGGAACGGGATCGCGCCGTCGCCGGTGCGGATGCTGCGCACCCACGGCCCGTACGGTGCGGCAAGCCGGCGGGCGGCGGCGTCGGTCTCGCCGACGACCACGTCGGCGGAGACCACCACGTACGGCTCGGTGAGCGCGGTCGAGGGTCGGAACGCGGCACGGTAGGCGGCGACCGCGTCGAGTACGGAGGAGGGGCTGACGTGGTAGTTGGCGGCGAAGGGCAGCCCGAGCGCACCGGCGAGTTGTGCGCTCTCCCCTCCGCTGCTGCCCAGCAGCCATACCTGAATGCCGGTGCCCTCCCCCGGTACGGCGTGTGCGTCCAGACCGTCGGCGTCGGTGTAGTCGCCGCGCAGCAGGGCCAGCACGTCGGCCACCTGTTCGGCGAAGGGCGGTGGCTGGGCGCCCGGTTGGTGCAGCAGGGCGTTGGTCAGGGCGAAGCGCGGTGAGGCGAGCACCTGAGCGTAGGAGAACGGCGATGGAATCAGCAGTCCGTCGACCACCCGGGCAGCCTCGACCTGCGGCGGGGTGGGCGCGGTGATCTCCCGGGCGGCTTCGACGCGCCGCTGACCGGAGCGGCCGAGCCCGAGGTCTATGCGGCCGGGGTGCAGCGCGGCGAGGGTGCCGAACTCCTCGACGACCGACAGGGCGGTGCGGTGACCGACCTGGACAGCTCCGGAGCCGACGCGGATCACACTGGTGGCCGCGGCGACCTGCCCGATGAGCACGGCCGGCGCCGAGCTGGCGACACCGGCGGCAAGGTGGTGCTCGGCCAGCCAGTAGCGGTGGTAGCCGGCCTGCTCCGCCCGCCGGGCCAGGTCGACGGTGTTGCGCAGGGCGTCGGTGACGGTGCCGCCGGCGGGCACCGGTGAGAGGTCGAGGATGGACAAGGGCGTGGAGGTCATGGTGGTCACCGTTTCTGGTCAGGCCGTGGCGACTGTGGTCACCGGCGGATGGAAGGGACGGCTGGGGATTTCCCGGCGCAGCACCGGCGCCACCTCGGCCTGGAACAACTCCAGGCTCTCCCGGTGCTGCTTGTCGGTCAGCCCGTCGTGGTCGGCCTGCAGGTGGATGACCTCGTGGCCGAACTGGTCGTGATAGCGCAGGACCTTGTCGACGAGCTGCTGCGGGCTGCCGACCAGGATCGAGCTGCGCTCCAGGGCGTCCTCCAGGGTGTCGAAGACCGGTGGCACGCCGAGCCGCCGGAAAGTGGCCAAGCGGGCGTCGAAGATCGGCCGGTACCGCTCGATCGCCTCCTGCGAGGTGCGGGCCACATGGAAGCCGGCGGTGCCCGCGCCGACGAGGGCGTCGGCCGGGTCGTGCCCGTAGTGCACCCACCGTTCCCGGTAGTGGCGGATGAGTTCGGCGTACGGCTCGATGGGGTTGGTGACGTTGGCGGAGAAGATCGGGTCGCCGTACCGGGCGGCGAGGTCGACGGAGTCCCGGCTGGTGGCGCTGCCGTGCCAGACCCGGATGGGCTGCTGCAGCGGGCGCGGCCAGGTCTCGGCCTCGGTCAACGACGGCCGGTACGTCCCGGACCAGGTGACCTTCTCCTCGCGCCAGAGTCGACGGAACAGCTCGTAGCCCTCCCGGTTGCGGTCCCACTGGTCCTCGGCGGTGACGTGGAACAGTTGCGCCTGAGCGGCACCGTTGCCCTTACCGATGATCAGTTCGAGTCGGCCGCCGGACAGGTGGTCGAGGGTGGCGTAGTCCTCGTAGGCGCGGACGGGGTCGAGCAGGCTGAGCGTGGTGACCGCGGTGAACAGCCGGATGGTGGAGGTGCGGGCCGCGATGTGGCTCAGCACCACCGGCGGCGACGATGAGATGAACGGGCGCTCATGCCGTTCGCCGACGCCGTACCCGTCGAACCCGAGCTCTTCGGCCAGGACTGCCGTGTCGACCACCTCCCGGAACCGCTCGGTGGTGCTCCGCCGCTGGCCGGTGACCGGGTCGGGCAGGTGGGTGATGAGCGTTATCAGTAGGAACTTCACGCCGCACCGACCTGGCTGACCGGCCGTGCAGCGCGGAGGCCCAGGTGGTCGCGCAGGGTGGTGCCGGCGTACTCGGTGCGAAAGACGCCACGTTCCTGAAGCAACGGGACGACCCGGTCGACGAAGTCGTCGAGCCCACCCGGGGTCAGGTGCGGGACCAGGATGAACCCGTCGGCGGCGTCCGACTGCACGAAGTGGTTCATCCGCTCGGCGACCTGCTGGGGCGTGCCGACGAAGGACTGCCGGCCGGTGACCTCGATGATCAGGTCCCGGATGCCCAGCCCCTTCTCCTCGGCGAGGGCCCGCCACTGCCGGGCGGTGTCGACCGGGTCGGCATACATTCCGGCCCGGCCGCGGCTGATCGCGTCGCCGGAGACGTCCGGGTCCTCGGTGGGCAGCGGGCCGTCCGGGTCGTACCCGGACAGGTCCCGGTTCCAGAGCTGTTCCAGCAGCAAGATCGCGGTCTGAGGGCTGACCTGCTGCCGGCGGATGTGGTGGGCGCGTTCCTGCGCCTCGGCGTCGGTGTCACCGAGCACGAATGTGACACCGGGGATGATTTTCAGATCGTCGGGTTGGCGGCCGTACCGGGCGAGCCGGGACTTCACGTCCCGGTAGAACTCCTGGCCGTCCTCCAGGGTGCCGTGCCGGGAGAAGATCGCATCGGCGCTGGACGCGGCGAACTCGCGACCGTCGGGCGAGTCGCCGGCTTGGAGGATCACCGGGTGCACCTGCGGGCTGCGCGGCACCGTGAAGTGACCCGCGATGTCGAACTGGTCGCCGTGGTGGGCGAAGGCGCCGGGCGCGGCCTCGGTGACGTACCGGCCTCCGTCCCGATCGCCCGCGATCGCCTCCGCCGGCCACGACTCCCACAACCTCCGCGCGGTACGCACGAACTCGGCGGCCCGCTCGTAGCGCAGCGCGCGGTCGAGGTAGCCGCCCCGGCGGAAGTTCTCCCCGGTGAACGCGTCGGAGGTGGTGACGACGTTCCAGGCGGCCCGCCCGCCGGAGAGGTGGTCGAGGCTGGCCAACTGCCGGGCCAGCTCATACGGCTCCCGGAACGTGGTGTTGAGGGTGCCGGCCAGGCCCAGGTGGGTGGTGACCGCCGCGAGGGCGGCGAGCACGGTCAAGGTGTCCGGTCGTCCGACCACATCCAGGTCGTGGATGCGGCCCCGCTGCTCGCGCAGCCGCAGCCCTTCGGCGAGGAAGAGGAAGTCGAACGTGCCGCGCTCGGCGGTGCGGGCCAGGTGGACGAAGGACGAAAAGTCGATCTGGCTGCCGGAGTCGGGGTCACTCCAGACGGTGGTGTTGTTCACGCCGGGGAAGTGCGCGGCCAGGATGATCTGCTTGGGCATGATGATCTCCAGTAGTCAGGTGGTCGACGCGGCGGCGTAGCGGCTGGCCGGTCGGGGCAGGCCGAGCAGATCGCGCAGCGTCCCGCCTGGATAGCCGGCGCGGAACAGGCCCCGGTCCCGCAGTGCGGGCACCAGTGCCCGGGTGACCGCGGTCAGGTCGTCCGGGAGCACGGCGGGCCGCAGCCGGAAGCCGTCCACGCCGGCGCGGCGCCACTCGGCGAGCAGGTCGGCCAGCTCGCCAGGGGTACCGGTGACGATCGTCGCGTCTGACGTGAACTCGTTGCCGTGCAGCTCGTCGAGGCGGGTCCGACGGTGCCGGGCCAGCGTCGACGTCTCGTCGAGCAGCACGACCAGGTCGGCGATGACGCGCAGCGGCGCGTCGGCCCGACCGACGGTCTCCTCGGCCGCCCGTACCTCGGCCACGATCGCGGCGGCGTGGCCGGGGTCGGTCGGGGTGACGAAGACGATGTCGGCGTGCCGGGCGGCGAACGCGTACGGCACCGACGAGTGCGCGAGCGCGGCGACGACCGGTTGCCCCTGCGGGGACCGGGGCACGATGGATGGACCCCTGACGGAGAACCACCGGCCGGTGAAGTCGACGTAGTGCAGCCGCTCCCGGTCGACGAAACGGCCGGTCGGCACGTCCCGGATCACGGCGTCGTCCTGCCAGCTGTCCCAGAGCCTGCGGACCACCTCCACCGCGTCACCGGCTTCGGCGAAGAGGTCGCCGACGACCTGCACGGCTGCCGGTTCGTCGAGCCGGGCCAGGTCCAGTGCCGGAATGTCACGGCGGCCCAAGTGCCCGGCCTCGGCCCTGCGCGCGGAGACCCGGGGCCGCCAACCGGCCCGCCCAGCACTGATGTGGTCGAGGGTGGCTATCGCAGTGGAGACGTGGAAGGGCTCGGTGTGGGTGGTGCTGGTGGTCGGGATCAGCCCGATGTGCCGGGTCAGCGGGGCGAGCCGGGCCGCGATCTGCACCGCGTCGAGGCGGCCCCGGACCTCGTCGACACGGTCGTCCGGGCCGTCGGGACGCGACGACTGGAGGTCGAGGGTGTCCTCGATGGTGAGCAGGTCCAGTGCGGCATGTTCGGCCTCGCCGGCGAGGGTGTTCCAGTAGCGGGCGGTCAGCGGCGCGGTCGCGTCGGCGTGCGAGAGCCGCCAGGCGGAGGGGTGCCAGCCGAGGCCGTCGAGGGCCACGGCCAGGTGCAGACTCTTCTCGGTCATGGGTTTCTCTCCTCCGGTCGGCCGGCGGTGACCAGCGTCGGCAGCGCGTTCAGCAGGGATCGCGTGTAGTCGTGTCGGGGGTAGGTGAAGACGTCGCCGACCGGGCCCTGCTCGACCACCGTGCCCTGGTGCATGACCAGCACCCGGTCGCTGAGGTGGTGCACCACGCCCAGGTCGTGGGAGATGAAGAGCAGGGCGGTGCCGTCGGTGGCGCGCAGCTCGGCCAGCAGGTCGAGGACCTGGGCCTGCACGGAGACGTCGAGGGCGGAGACCGGTTCGTCACAGATGATCAGACTCGGTCGGGGAGCGATGGCGCGGGCGATGGCGACGCGCTGCCGCTGCCCGCCCGAGAGCTGCCGGGGATGCCGGTCGAGCAGGTCCGCGCCGAGACCGACGCGACGCAGCAGGTCGACCACGTGATCGCGGCGGTCCGCGCGGCCGACGTCAGGGCCGAGGTTTTCCGCGACGACCCGCCCGACGGTGTAGCGCGGGTCGAAGGAGCTCAGCGGGTCCTGCGAGATCAGCTGCAACCTGCGCCGCAGCGGGCGGCGGGCCCGCTCCGCCACGCCGACCCACGGCCTCTCCTCGAAGGTGACGGTGCCCGCGTCGGCATCGAGCAGACCGGCGACGATGCGGGCCACTGTGCTCTTACCGGAGCCGGATTCTCCCACCAGTCCGAGCGTCTCGCCCCGGGCGATGGTGAAGGAGACGTCTCGCACGACTGTGTGCTCGCCGTACCTCTTGGTGAGGCCGCCCACGTCGAGCACGGTGTCGTCGGCGCGGACCTCGGGCCGGGCGGGCAACGTCGCCCGGACGTCCCCGGCCCGCGCGGGCCCGGCGAGCCGGCGGCCCCGCGAGATCGCTGAGGGCACCGCGGCGAGCAACTGCCGGGTGTACGGGTGCGCCGGTGCCCGCAGCAGCCGGTCGGTGGGGCCATGCTCGACGATCCGACCGTCGCGCAGCACCAGGACCCGGTCGGCGACCTGGGCGACGACCGCCAGATCGTGACTGATCAGCAGCAGACTCACCCCGGCGGCGCGTCGCTCGGCGAGCAGCCGCAGGATCTGTGCCTGCACGGTGACGTCCAGCGCGGTGGTCGGCTCGTCGGCGATCAGCAGGACCGGCTCCCCGGCGATCGCCGAGGCGATCAGCGCTCGCTGCCGCAGCCCGCCGGAGAGCTGGTGCGGGTACTGGCGGGCCCGGCGCTGCGGATCCGGTAGGTGGACCTCGTCGAGCAGGTGGCTGACCCGCCCGGCTCGTTCCCGCCGACGGACGATCTCGTGGGTGGTGAGCACCTCACCGATCTCGGCGCCCACGGTGCGCAACGGGTCGAGGGAGACCAGCGCGTCCTGCGAGACCAGCCCGGCGAGGCGGCCACGGACCCGCCGCCAGTCCCGTGGCCGGTGTCCCCGTACGTCCCGGTCGGCCAGTTCGAGCCGGGCGGCGCGGACTCGCGCGCTCGGGCCGGCGAGACCGAGCAGGGTACGAGCGGTGACGCTCTTGCCGGAGCCGGACTCCCCGACGACGGCCACGCACTCGCCACGCTCGACGGTGAAGCTGATCCCGCGTACCGCGGCCACCCGGCCGGTCGGGGTGTCGAAGTCGACGTGCAGGTCCTCGACCGTGACCAGGGGAGCCATCAGCGCCACCGCCCGTCGAAACGTGCCTGCCAGTGACGGCCGACGACGGTCAGCGACACCACGGTGGCGGTGACCGCCAGGCCCGGCAGGATGCTGATCCACCAGGCGACCTGGAGATAGTTGCGTCCCTCGGAGAGCATCGCGCCCCACTCCGGCGACGGCGGCTGTGGGCCCATGCCGAGGAAGCTCAGCCCGGCGGCGGCCAGAATCGCCTCACCGAGCCCGATCACCGCGAGCACGGGCACCGGGCCGACCACATTGGGCAGTACGTGCCGCAGCACCAGCCGGGGCCGGGACTGTCCGAAGGTGATGGCCTGCTCGACATAGCCGGAGCCGCGGACGACAAGTGTCTGACCACGGACCACGCGGGCGTGGTGCGGCAGGGTGGCGATGCCGATGGCGACGATCAGGCTCGCGGTGCCGGGGCCGGCGATGGTGATGAACAGCAGGGCCAGCAGGAGCATGGGGAATGCCGACAGCGCGTCGAACGTGCGGCTCAGCGCCTCGTCGGCGACCCGGTGCGTGAGGCCGGCGAGCAGGCCGAGCAGCACCCCGCCGACCACCGCGAGCGCGGTGGCGGCGACACCTATGGTGAGCGAGTGCCCGGCGCCGTGCACCACCCGCGTCAGAACGTCGCGACCGAGGTGGTCGGTGCCGAACCAGTGCCCGGGACCGGGCGGGCTCAGCACGGCCAGCGGATCGGCCGCGAGCGGGTCGCCGGGGGTGAGCGCCGCCGGCCAAACCGCGGCGACCACCAGCAGAATCAGGTACACCTCGGCAGCGAGCAGGCCGGGTCGCGGCCGGGACCGTCGGCGTACTGCCGGTTCCGACGGGTCGGCGAGGACCCGCGTGGGGGTTTCGGTGAGCGGGGGGCCCACTGTGACGGTCATCGGGGTCAGCTCCTTCGCAGACGCGGGTCGACCAGCAGGTACGCCAGGTCGGCTGCGGTGTTGACCACGACGTAGACGGCAGCCGAGAGGGTGACCACGGCCAGCACCACCGGCATGTCCCGGGCGGTGACCGCGGTGAGGGTGACCTGGCCGAGGCCAGGGCGACCGAAGACCTGCTCGACGATCACGGCGCCGCCCAGCAGGATGCCGAAGAGCCAGCCGGCCAGGGTGACCGCCGGCAGGAGTGCGTGCCGCAACGCGTGACGCACCAACACCGTCCGTTCCCGTACGCCTCTGGCACGGGCGGTGAGCACGAACGGCTCGTCGAGGGCCTTGTCGATGCCGTCACGCAGCACCTGGGCCAGCAGCCCGGCGATGGGCAGCGCGAGGGTGACGGCGGGGAGCACCAACGCGGCGATCCCCCGGTCGCCGGAGACCGGGAAGAGCCCGAACCGAAACGACAGCACGCTGAGCAACAGGAGCCCGATCAGGAACGGCGGGGTGGAGACCAACAGCAGTTCGGTGCCGGAGCTGACCCGGCGCAGCCACGGTCGCCGGTCCCCTGCGGTGGCCACCGCGATGAGCAGGGCGAGCAGCACCCCGAGCCCGGCGGCGGCGACCGCAAGGGTGAGAGTGGGGGCGAGTTGTTCCCCGATCACCTCGGCGACGGGGCGCTGCAACAGGTACGAGCGGCCGAGGTCACCGCCGCCGAGCCGCCGGAGGTAGTCGAGGTACTGCACGACGGCCGGCCGCTCCAGGCCCCACTCGGCGATGATCTCGGCACGGATCTGCGGGGTGTCGGCGCCGTCTCCGACGATGTTGTCCACGGTGTCGCCGGGGGCGGCCAGCAGCGCCAGGTAGGCGGCGGTGGCCGCGACCCAGAGGACGACGAGGCCGGCGCCGAGTCGGCGGGCCACGGCACGTACGGAAGGGCGGCTCATGTCACTTGCCGATCCACAGGTCGTACGCGCTGGCGGGAACGCCGGCGGTGGGCTCGAAGCGCACCCCGCCGACGCCGGTGCTGGCGGCGATCTGGTCTGCCGGGGCGTACAGCGGCAGCAGCAGAGCCTGTTCGGCGACGACCTGCTGTTGCAGGTCGGCGTAGATGCCGGCGCGCTTCGTCGGGTCGGCGGCGGCTTGACCGGCCTCCAGGAGCTGGTCGATCCGCGGATCGTCGACGTGGGTGCGGTTGATGCCGCCCTTCGAGTGCAGCAGTAGGTTGAGCGCGGCGCCGGCGTCGGTATCGGCGCGCGAGTTGTCGAAGACCTCGTACTCGTTGCGTTGGAACGCGTCGGTCGCGGTGCCCTGGTCGACCAGCGACACCTTGAGGTCGATGCCGGCGCTCTGCTTGACGGCGGCCTGTACGGCCTGGGCCAGGACATCGCGGCGGTCCCGGACGAAGGGCGCGGACTGCACGAGCCGTACGGTGAGCCGCTTGCCGGCCTTCACCCGGTAGCCGTCGTTGTCGCGGGAAGCCCAACCAGCCTGGTCGAGCAGGCTGTTCGCCTTGGCGGTGTCGCCGCTGTAGCGGTCTTCGAGGCGCTTGTCGTACAGCGGGCTGGATGGGCTGATCACGCTCCAGGCGCGGGTGGCGGTGTCTCGGTAGACGGACTTCAGGACGGTGTCGACGTCGACGGCCTCCCGGAACGCCTGCCGGATCCGCAGGTCGTCGAAGGGCGCACGGGAGGTGTTGAAGTAGTAGGAGTAGGCAGAGCCGGAGTTGAGCTCGCGGCTCAGGCGTAGCGTCCGGTCTCCGCTGATCAGCGGCTGATCGGTGGCCGGCACCCCCTCGATGAGCTGCACCTGGCGCGACGTGAGCGCGCCGACGCGTACCGCCGACTCCTTGAGGAACCGATAGGTGATCCCGTCGAGGTGGGCCGGGCCGGTGTGCGTCGCGGTGGGCGGTGCCCAGTCGTACCTGGCGTTGCGCCGATAGTGCAACTCCTGACCGGGGACGTAGCGGTCCAGCACGAACGGCCCGGTGCCGACCACGTCGATGCCACCGGCCTTCAGGTTCTTCGCCTGCTTGAGCGACGTCGGGGCGATCTGCGCGCCCTGCGGGGAGGCGAGGAAGTCGAGGATGAGCACGTCCGGTGCGCTCAGGAGGAGCCGGACGGTGCGCGGGTCGGCCGCCTCGACGGCCTTGAGGTTGCGTAGTTGGACGGCGGCGACGGCCGGCGCGTACCCGGGTTCGCGGAGCTTGTCGATGTTGGCCTTGACGGCGGCCGAGTCGAAGGGTGTGCCGTCGGAGAACGTGACCCGGTCACGCAGCGTCAAGGTGTAGGACAGCCCGTCCGGCGTGACCGTCCAGCCGGTCGCCAGCCAGGGCACCAGTTTGCCCTGCTGGTCGTAGGTAAGCAGCGACTCGAAGGTGTTCCAGACCAACAGGCGGGCCTTGGCCTGGGCGTACTGGTGTGGGTTGAGGGTGACCGGCTCGGTCTCCACGGCCCAGGTGAGGGTGCCGTCGGAGCGGGGCTGTCCGGCCGCCTCCGCGGCCGGGGCGGCGCCGGTGGAGCAGCCGGCAACGACGGCGAGCAATGGGGCGAGCGCGGCGGCGGCCAGGGTTCGCAGACGGTTCGCGGGCATGGTGAGATCTCCTGTCCAGGCAGGCGGAAGCGGGTATGCCGACACCCGGCTCGACGCATGGGCGTGGGCCGGTGAGGGTGTCGGGTGCGGCGGTGGCGCGGCGGTGCGCCCCACCCCGGCGGGCCGTTGCGGCGGGCCGGGCTACGGGCGAGGGTGCCGGGTCAGGCCAGACAGGAACTCGACCACACCCGACCGAAGTCGATGTGGCCGCGGATCGTCAGCCGCAGCTCGCTGGACATGAGACCGAGTCCACCTCCAGCGCGTGGGTGGTGTCAACGAATCCGTCGCTGGATGTCGGCTATCGCACGGGATGACGTCGATCCGTTGACGCATAACCCACTAGACCTATAGGGTTTGCAGGGATTGTGTCGCTCAGGCGGCCGGACGGCGGGCCACCCCGGGCTGGTCGCCAGCGAGCCCGGCGTAGCGCCCCCGGTGGTACAGCAGGGGCGAGCCGACGTCGGCGTGCCGGAGCACCTCCGGCTCGGCCAAGACCACGGCGTGGTCGCCGACGGTCACCCGGTCTACGACCCGACAGAGCAGCCAGGCCAGGGTGTCGTCGAGGATCGGCACCCCCTGCGGACCGGACTGCCAGCGGGTGGGCGCCGCGAACCGGTCGATGCCACTGGTCGCGAAGGTCCGGGCCAGATCCTGCTGATGGTGGGCAAGCAGGTGCACGGCCACGTGCCGGGCACGGGCCACCGCGGACCAGCTCGATGACCCGAGGTTCAGGCAGAACGAGACGATCGGCGGGGCCAGCGACACCGAGGTGAACGAGGTGGCGGTGAAGCCGACCGCCGGCGAACCGGGGGCGGTGACCACCGTGACGGTGCTGGCCTGGTGGCGCAGCAAGGTCCGCAGCGCGTCGCTGTCGGCGTCGATCGGGGCGTCGGTGGACTGGGTCATAACGATCCTCCCGAGGGTTGGTCCGCTGGCCTATCGACGGTCGGTGGAAGGGTCCGCCAGCCGCTCGTACGGGGTCTTCTCGCCGGCCTCGACGGCGATCGGCAGCCGGTTCTCCGCCGGGGGCAACGGGCAGGTCGCGAGGTCGGTGTACGCGCACGGCAGGTTGACAGCCCGGTTGAAGTCGAGCGTCACCCGGCCCTGCTCGTCCGGCGGGTCGATCGCCAGTGACCGGTTGGCCGGATAGGTGGTGACGCCTGACGTGCTGTCGGTGAACAGCACCGACAGGCTCCCCGGCCTCCCGCCGTCGAACGCGGTCAGGTTCAGCGGCAACCCGTCGACGGCGAACTCGATCCGACCGGGTGCGTCATAAACGTGCTCGAGCCCTTCCACCGCCGCACCGACGGTGGTCGGCCGCGGACTGTCGAACGGTACGTACCGTCCACTCACGACCCAGCGCGGGTGCGGCGGGTACGTCGGGGTGCCCCGGTAGCCGAGGCGCAGCGGGTGGTCCGGGCGTCGAGGGCGGAGGATGTCGTGCCCGCCCCGGCGGGCCACCTCCAGTACGCCACCGTCGATACCCACGGTGACGCCGGCACGCTCGGCGATCGGCCCGAACTCGTGGCGACCCCGAACCCGCCGGCCGTCGAGCACGAACACCTCGTCGTCGGCGAGAGCGACCACCGGCCCGCCCGTGCCGGTGTGCCACTCCCCCGGCAGGTCGGGGAACCGCCGCGGCACCGCGGTGAGCCAGTGCAGACTGGTGACGGCGAGGAAGCCGTGTGGGTCGGCCCGAGTCTCCTCGTGGCGCCGATGCCACTCCTGCCAGTCTTCCGTGAGCTCGCGCCGGGAATCCGCGGCGGTGGACGGTGCGGCATCAATACTCAAGACGGATCCTCTCGGCGAGGTGAACTCTGCACTGGCGGGTCACGGGGAGACCGGTCGGGAACGCGCGGCGGCGACGAGGTCAGCGGTGCCGGGGTACCGAGCAGGCGAGGGCCGGTACGGCCCGTTCAGGCCCGGATGGGCTCGCCGGGACAGAGCTGCGCGGCGACCCGCATCAGGTCGACGACCCGGCGGGAGGTGAACAACCGTACGGGCAGCATGCGGTCGATTTTCCTACCAACAAGGTAGGATTTCAAGCCCTTCGGGGCCGACGATGCCAACCGCCATTCGACAGTGGACATCGCCGGAGTACGATCCCGCTCGTACCGCTGTGGTGGACCTCCAGCTGACGACCCCTCGATAGGAGCCAGGCATGGCCGGCCCGGACCCCGAACTCGCCGCGAAGCTTCAACCCGACGTGCCGCACGCGGCACGAATCTGGAACTACTGGATGGGCGGCAAGGACAACTTCCAGTCCGACCGGGCTGCCGGCGACGCCGTCGCCGAGGTCTACCCGGAGATCGTCCTGATGGCGCAGCAGTCGCGGGTGTTCCTGGTACGGGCCGTGCGCCACCTCGCGGCCGAGGCGGGCATCCGGCAGTTCCTGGACATCGGCACCGGCCTGCCCAGCATGCAGAACACGCACGCGGTCGCGCAGGGCATCGCACCCGACGCGCGGATCGTCTACGTGGACAACGACCCGATGGTGCTGGTGCACGCTCGGGCGTTGCTGGCCAGCACGACGTCGGAGGGTGTCACCACCTACGTTCCGGCCGACTACCACGACCCGGAGAAGATCCTCGCCGAGGCGGCGCAGACGCTCGACTTCGACCAGCCCATCGCCGTGATGTACATGGGCGTGATGGGCTACGAACCCGACCTGAATGTGGTGCGTTCGATCGTCGGGCGCACGATGGACGCGATGCCCTCCGGCAGCCACCTCGTGCTCTGGGACGGCACCAACACCAGCCCGGCGGTGGTCGCCGGTGCCGACCGGCTGGCGCAGAGCGGCGGAGTTCCGTACATCCTGCGCAGCCCGGAGGAGCTGGCGAGTTGCTTCGACGGGTTGACCATGGTGGAGCCGGGCCTGGTGCCGATCCCGCTGTGGCGACCGGAAGACGATGACGCCGTCGGGATCGACGCCTACGGGGCCGTGGCCCGCAAGCCCTGACCGCGCCTGACGTCCGCCCCGCTCCCGCCGTCGCGCCGGAGCGGGGCGGACGTCGTTCACCGCTCGCAGGTCAGGGTCAGGGCGTCGGGCACGACGCTGGTCGCCACGAGCAGGCCGAACGTCGTCGCCCCGTCCAGCGCCAGCGTCCCGTTGTAGGGGGCGTTGCGGACCGTGACGTCGGCGCCGACGGTCTCGGCCACGCCACCCCAGACCGCCTGGATCCGCTCGTCACCGGACCATCGCCAGGAGACGCGCCAGCGGTCCAGCGATTGCGTCCCGGTGTTGCGGACCGTGACCGTGGCGACGAAACCGTTGCCCCAGTGGGCGTCGACCGTGGCGGTCGCCCGGCACGAGGTCAGCGGGGCGGTCCGGGCCGATCCGATCAGGTACGGATCCCGCTTGCCGTCGGGGTCGCTGAACCGGTACCAGTACTCGGTGTCGGGCCTCAGGCCATCGATTGTCACAGTGCCGCTGCGCTCCGGCCCGGAGACGGCCTCGGCCACCGGCTCCCGCCACTGTTGGGCGTCCTCCCGGCTGACGAAGAGGCTGACGGTCATCGGCGGGTCGTAGCCGCAGGGCGGGCGGAAGAAGATCGAGTACGAGATGGTCACGCTCGTGGCGGTGACCCCGGCGACGCTCGCGCTGATCGGCAGAGCCGGTGGGCAGGTGATGGTCGGTGACGGCGACGGCGTGGCCGACAGGGCGGGGGCCGGTGTCGCCTCGGCGCCGTTGATCGTTCCGGTCCAGACGGTGAGCGCCATGGTCGTGACAGCGAGGAACATGCGAAGCATCGGTACCTCCGTGGTTACCGGGGCACCGATGACCGAGGTGGTAGCCGGTGCCGCGCTCGGGTTTCCGGCCGCCGACGAGGGCTGCCCGGCACGGGCGGCGTGGCCACCTCGTGCGCCCCGTGGACCGGAGGAGATCTGGTGCGCGCTGGCTCCCCGAGCACGACCGAACCACAGCATGGCAGTCGACGCACATCGATACAAGCTGGTCCCAAAAGCCGCGTCGGGGTGCAACAGGTCCAGGGAGGCCCTGTTCTTCTCGGGGTGCCCGTTGCGGGTACCGTGGCGGCGTGGGCGACGCCGGCCGGCGTCACGAGCGTGGTGAGCCCCGCCGCGAGCAGCAGCGCCAGACGTGGGCGTCCGAGGTGCAGTGACCTCGTTGCCGCTCCCTTCCTGTTCCTGGCCTGGGCCGGGATGGTGGAGCCGGGCCGGCGGTCGACCGGACCGGCGATGATCTTCCTGGCCAGCCGATCATTCGGGGGTGAACACGGGAGGCTGTGGACGTGAACCGCCCGCACCGTCTTGATCAACTGCCGAGGCGGGTCGGTGGAGGCCGACGCGGTCCCCGGGGGCGCCAAAAAGTTTTGTGCACTTCCTACAACTGAGCGACGGTTGGTTCGGTGGTTGCGCCATAGCGCTGGCCGTCGCCACCCGGAAAGGTGATCACTGCGGGGAGCCGTCGTCTCGCAGCATGCAGGTCGAGGTCTAGCTAAGGGGTCTTTCGGGTGTTCAACCGTGTCGCCATCGTCAACCGTGGTGAAGCCGCCATGCGGCTCATCCACGCGGTCCGCGAGTTGGCCGCGGAGACCGGCATCCAGCTCGAAACCGTGGCTCTCTACACCGATGTCGACCGCAACGCCACATTCGTTCGCGAAGCGGACATCGCCTACGACCTCGGCCCGGCATCCGCCCGCCCGTACCTCAACCTGGCGGTGCTGGAGCGTGCGCTGACCGAGACCGGGGCCGACGCCGCATGGGTCGGCTGGGGCTTCGTCGCCGAGGATCCGGCGTTCGCCGAGCTGTGCGAGAAGATCGGCGTCACCTTCGTCGGACCGAGCGCGGACGCCATGCGCCAGCTCGGCGACAAGATTGGCTCGAAGCTGATCGCGGAGAAGGTCGGCGTGCCGGTCGCGCCGTGGAGCCGCGGTGCCGTCGAAACCCTCGCCGCCGCCCAGTCGGCGGCGGCCGAGATCGGCTACCCGCTGATGCTGAAGGCGACCGCCGGCGGTGGCGGGCGCGGCATCCGCGTGATCAGGAACGAGGCCGAGCTGGTCGACGCGTACGAGCGCACCAGCCAGGAGGCGGCACGGGCGTTCGGCAGCGGCATCGTGTTCCTGGAGCGCCTGGTCACCGGCGCCCGACACGTCGAGGTCCAGGTGATCGCCGACGGGCAGGGCACCGCGTGGGCGCTCGGCGTCCGCGACTGCTCGGTGCAGCGACGCAACCAGAAGGTCATCGAGGAGTCGGCGTCACCGGTGCTCGACCCGGCGCAGGCCGCCGAGCTGAAGACGTCGGCCGAGCGGCTGGCCGTGGCTGTCGGTTACCGCGGCGCGGCGACAGTCGAGTTCCTCTACCACCCCGGTGACCGGTTGTTCGCGTTCCTCGAGGTCAACACCCGGCTCCAGGTCGAGCACCCGATCACCGAGCTGACCACCGGGTTCGACCTGGTCAAGGCACAGCTGCACGTCGCCTCCGGCGGACGGCTCGAAGGTGCGCCGCCGGCCGAGCGCGGGCACGCCATCGAGGCGCGGCTCAACGCCGAGGACCCCGACCGCGACTTCGCGCCGTCGCCCGGCCGCATCGCCCGGCTGGACCTGCCCAGTGGCCCGGGCATCCGGGTGGACACCGGCGTCAGCGAGGGCGACACCATCCCGGCCGACTTCGACTCGATGATCGCGAAGATCATCGCGTACGGCCGCGACCGCGACGAGGCGCTCGGCAAGCTGCGCCGGGCCATGGCGAACACCACGGTGATCATCGAAGGTGGGGCGACGAACAAGAGCTTCGTGCTCGACCTGCTCGACCAGCCCGAGGTGATCGACGCCAGCGCGGACACCGGCTGGATCGACCGCGTCCGCAGCGAGGGCCGGCTCGTCACGCACCGCCACTCCGCGGTCGCCCTGGCGGCCGCCGCCATCGAGTCGTACGAGGAGGAGGAGCGCGTCGAGCGGCAGCGACTGCTGTCGACGGCGGCCGGCGGACGCCCGCAGGTGCAGCACGCCAGCGGCCGACCGTTGGACCTCAAGCTGCGCGGCGTCGGTTACCGCACCCGGGTGGCCCGCGTCGGCGCGCACCGCTTCCGCGTCGGCATCGAGACCGGTGCGGTCGTGCGCACCGCCGACGTCGAACTCGACCGCTTCGACCGGCACACCGGTCAGATCGTCGTCAACGGCATCCGGTACCGCCTGCTCACCGGCACGTACGGGCCCACCCACCTGGTCGAGGTGGACGGCGTGACGCACCGGGTCAGCCGGGACGAGGGCGGTGTCCTGCGCTCCCCGATGCCCGCGCTTGTCGTCGCCACGCCACTGGAGGTCGGCGCGGAGGTCGAGGCGGGCGCGCCGGTCCTGGTGCTGGAAGCGATGAAGATGGAGACGGTGCTGCGGGCGCCGTTCAAGGCGCGGCTCAAGGAGTGCGCCGTCTCGGTGGGCAGCCAGGTGGAGGCGGGTGCGCCGCTGCTGCGCCTGGAGCCGCTCGCGGACGATGCCGAGGAGACCGCGGACGACCCGAGCACCGAGACCGTCGAACTGGACCTGCCCACCGCCGCCGAGGACGTTCCGGCGGCCCAGCGCAGCCGACGCGGTCAGGAGGACCTTCGGGGTCTGCTGCTCGGCTTCGACGTCGACCCGCACGACGACAGCCGGGTGCTCGACGGCTACCTCACCGCGCGGCGAGCGGCCATCGAGGCGGGTCAGCCCACTCTGGCCGCCGAACTCGACCTCATCGAGGTGTTCGCCGACCTCGCCGAACTGAGCCGCAACCGGCCGACGGGCGAGGACGGCGGCGCCGCCCACGTACACAGTGCCCGGGAGTACTTCCACACCTACCTGCAGAGTCTCGACGTCGAGCGGGCCGGGCTGCCGGACGCCTTCCAGACCAAGCTCGGCAAGGCGCTCAGCCGGTACGGCGTCACCGACCTGGATCGCACCCCCGCCCTCGAAGCGGCCGTCTTCCGGATCTTCCTCGCCCAGCAGCGCGCCTCCGCCGACGCGCAGGTCATCGCGGCGCTGCTGCGCGCCTGGCTGCGGGAGACCCCGCCGGACGAGACACTGCGCGAGCCGGCCGGCCTCGCCCTGGAGCGGCTGATCGCCGCGACGCAGGTCCGCTTCCCCGCGGTCGCGGACCTCGCCCGGGGCGTGGTGTTCGCCTGGTTCGCCCAGCCACTGCTGCGCCGCAACCGCGCCCGCGTCTACGCCGAGGTCCGTGGGCACCTGCGGCACCTGGACGCGCACCCGGACGCGCCGGACCGCGCCGAACGCATCGCCGAGATGGTACGCAGCACCGAGCCCCTGGTCCGGCTGCTCGGCCAACGGCTCGTTCGCGACCACCTCGACAACGCGGTGATGTTGGAGGTGCTGACCCGGCGGTACTACGGCAACCGCGCGCTCACCAGCGTGCGTACCCGCGAGGTCGCGGGCTGCACGTTCGTGGTCGCCGAACGCGCCGACTCGAGCGTGGTCTCCGCCGCTGTGCGCTTCGACGCGCTGGGCAGCGCCCTGCGCGGGTTGGTCGAGCTGACCACCGGCGAGGACGCCGTGGACGCCGACATCTACCTCGGCTGGGAGAACCAGCCGGAGGACTTCGACGCGATGGCGGCGGCGCTGGCCGAGGTCGTCGCCGCGCACCCGCTGCCGCCCCAGGTCCGTCGGGTGACCACCACCGTGGCGGGTCGCGGCGGGGCGGTGATGCACCACCACTTCACCTTCCGCCCGTCGGGCGCCCAGCTGACCGAGGACCGGCTGATCCGCGGGCTGCACCCGTACATCGCGCAGCGGATGCAGTTGGAGCGGCTGCACAAGTTCGACCTGACCCGGCTGCCGTCGTCGGACGAGGAGGTCTACCTCTTCCAGTGCGTGGCCCGGGAGAACCGTGCCGACGAGCGCCTCGTCGCGTTCGCGCAGGTGCGGGACCTGACCGAGCTTCGCGAGCAGGACGGCCGCCTGGTCGCGCTGCCGACCACCGAGGACGCCATCGCCGCCTGCCTCGACTCGATCCGCCGCGCCCAGTCGCGCCGGCCGTCGAAGACGCGGTTCAACACCAACCGCATCGTGGTCTACGTGTGGCCACCGAGCGAGCTGACCCGCGAGGAGATGGAGATGATCGCCGGGCGGGTCCGCCCGACGACCGCGGGCGCCGGCCTGGAGGAGATCCTCTTCATCGCGCGGCAGCGCGACCGCCGGACCGGCGAACTGACGAAGATCGCCGTACGGATCTCGTTCGACGCGGCGGGCGGCGCCGAGCTGGCCGTCGGGGAGCCGCCGGTCGAGCCGATCGAGCCGCTCGACGAGTACCGGCTCAAGGTGCTGCGGGCCAGCAGCCGCAACACCGTCTACCCGTACGAGCTGACCGGCCGGCTCGGTGACTTCGTCGAGTACGACCTCAACGACGACCACGTGCTGGTGCCGGTGGATCGGCCGAAGGGGCGCAACAGGGCCGCGATCGTCGCCGGGGTGGTCACCACCGCGACCGAGCGCTACCCGCAGGGTGTCACCCGGGTGGTGCTGCTCGGCGACCCGACGAAGTCGCTGGGTGCCCTGTCGGAGCCGGAGTGCCGGCGCGTGATCGCCGCACTCGACCTGGCCGAGCGGATGCAGGTGCCGCTGGAGTGGTGGGCGCTGTCGGCCGGTGCCCGTATCTCGATGACCTCCGGCACGGAGAACATGGACTGGGTGGCCGCGGCGCTCAAGCGGATCGTCGAGTTCACCCAGGCCGGCGGTGAGATCAACATCGTGGTGGCGGGCATCAACGTCGGCGCGCAGCCGTACTGGAACGCCGAGGCGACGATGCTCATGCACACCAAGGGCATCCTGGTGATGACGCCCGACTCGGCGATGGTGCTCACCGGTAAGCAGTCGCTCGACTTCTCCGGTGGTGTGTCGGCTGAGGACAACTTCGGCATCGGCGGCTACGACCGGGTGATGGGGCCGAACGGGCAGGCGCAGTACTGGGCGCCGAACCTGACGGCCGCACGGGACGTGGTGATGGCGCACTACGACCACACGTACGTCGCACCCGGCGAGGACGCGCCCCGGCGGGCGGTCACCACCGACCCGGCCGACCGGGACATCTCCCACTTCCCGCACGACGTGGCGGGCAGCGCCTTCGCCACCGTCGGGGAGATCTTCTCCGCCGAGGCCAACCCGGACCGCAAGAAGCCGTTCGACATCCGTACGGTGATGCGGGCCCTCTCCGACCAGGACCACCCGGTGCTGGAGCGCTGGGCCGGCATGGCGGACGCGGACACCGCGGTCGTGCAGGACGTCCACCTCGGTGGCATCCCGGTCTGCCTTCTCGGCATCGAGTCCCGGTCCGTGCCGCGCCACGGCTTTCCGCCCACCGACGGTCCGGACACCTACACGGCGGGCACGCTGTTCCCGCGCTCGTCGAAGAAGGCCGCGCGGGCGATCAACGCGGCCAGCGGCAACCGGCCGCTCGTCGTGCTGGCGAACCTGTCCGGCTTCGACGGCTCACCGGAGTCGATGCGCAAGCTGCAACTGGAGTACGGCGCCGAGATCGGCCGGGCGATCGTGAACTTCCGGGGGCCCATCGTCTTCTGCGTGATCTCGCGCTACCACGGCGGTGCGTTCGTGGTGTTCTCGAAGGCGTTGAACCCGAACATGACGGTGCTGGCGCTGGAGGGCTCGTTCGCCTCGGTGCTCGGTGGCGCACCCGCCGCCGCGGTGGTGTTCACCGCCGACGTCAACGCCCGTACGGCCGCCGACCCGCGGGTGCGGGACCTGGAGGCCCGCACCGCCGCCGCGACCGGCACCGAACGCGCCGCGCTGACCGCGGAGCTCGACGAGCAGCGTTCGTCGGTGCGCGCGGAGAAGCTCAGCGAGGTGGCCGCGGAGTTCGACCGGGTGCACAACATCCACCGCGCCGTCGAGGTCGGCTCGGTGGACGCCGTCATCCGCGCCGCCGAGCTGCGTCCGCGCATCATCGAGGCCATCGAGGCCCGCCTGGGGTGACTCACCGAGAGCAAGCGGGGCGGGCCCGGTTCCTGGACGTCGAGGAACCGGGCCCGCCCCGTTCAGGTGTCGTACCGTGCCCTCGCTCAGCCGGTTCGTCGCTCGCCGCTCGGGTCGGTGTCGGCCTGCCAGGCGGCGACGAGGTCCTCGCGCGCCCGGGCGACCCGGGAGCGGATCGTGCCGACGGGGCACTGGCAGACGTCCGCAGCCTCGGCGTAGGACAGGCCGAGCACCTGGGTGGCGACGAACGCCTCACGGCGCTCCCGGGTCAGGCCGTCGATCAGCCGGTGCAGGGTCACCCCCTCGTCGGCGCCGGCCGTGATCGCACCGGCGGCCTCGGCCGCCGCCTGCCAGTCCGGCACCGACGCCATCCTCGGTCGGGCCACCGCCGTCCGGACGTGATCCACGGCCACACGCCGGGCGATGGTGAACACCCAGGTGCGGGCCGACGAGCGGCCGGCGAAGCCGGGCAGGTTGCGAAATGCCCGCAGGAACGTCTCCTGGCTCAGGTCGTCGGCCTCACCCGGCCCGGCCAGGTGCGACAGGAACCGCCAGACCTGGTCCTGTAGTGCCCGGACGAACGCCGTGGCGGCCTGCCGGTCGCCCTGGCCCGCCTCCCGCGCCCACCGGGTCACCTGGTCGTCGTCAGCGACGCCGTTCCGCACAGACCACCGTCCTGTGTGCCACGGGCGCTCCTTCATGCCGAGTTGCCGTCGTCGGAACGCCGCCGGTCGGCCGCGCACTCTGGTGGTCGTCGGCCGGTCCGGAAAAGTTCCCGAGGGTCCCACGTTCGACTGATCTCGCGGATGTCGGAGGTGACGGGAACCGATGCCGACAGCCGATCTCGACGGTGCCGCTCAGCTCGGGACGGGCTGGTCCGCGCTCTCGCGTTCTCTCGGGGCCACGAGGTCGGGCATGCTCCACGAACGCCACAACTGGCTGTATCCGCCCCCGGCTCTGAGCAGCTCGTCGTGCGTGCCGTGCTCGGCGACGCGCCCCTGGTCGAGGACGACGACGCGATCCGCGGTGGCCGCCTGGCTGAGCCGGTGGGCGACGACCAGCGTGGTGCGGCCCTCGGTGGCCGCCACGGCGGCGCGGTCGAGGTCACGCGCGCCCGCGCTGCCCGCCTCGGCGGTGGCCTCGTCGAGGACCGCGACGGCCGGGTCGGCGAGGATGAGGCGGGCCAGCGCGAGCTGCTGGGCCTGGGCCGAGGTGACCTGCCGCCCGCCCTCCCCCACTGCCGTGGCGAGACCATCCGGCAGGGTCCGCACCCACTCGGTCGCGCCGACGAGATCGAGCGCGGTGGCGATCTCGGCGTCGCTGGCGTCCGGGTCGGCGAGGCGCAGGTCGTCGGCGAGCGGCCCGGCGAAGACGTGCACCTCCTGGCTGATCAGGGCGATCTCGCGACGGAGGCGATGCTCGCCGAGCTGTGCCAGCGGCACGCCGCGCAGGGTCACCGCACCGTCGATGGGCGCGATGATGCCGGCGATGATGCCGGCGAGGGTGCTCTTGCCCGCGCCGCTCGCGCCGACGAGGGCGACGCGCTCGCCGGGTGCCAGACGCAGGGCGATGTCCCGCAGCACGACGGGCCCGTCGTCGTAGCGGTGCTGCGCCACTGTCACCTCCAGTGCCGCCGGTACGCCCCGGTCGTGGCGGATGGGCTCGGTGGCGGCGGGGGTCGCCGTGTCCGGCAGGGTGGCGACACCGACGAGGCGGGCCAGGCTGGCGCCGGCCTGCAACACGGAATCCGACTCGAACAGCAGCAGGCCGATGGGGTTGAAGAGGCGGTGAAAGTAGAGCGCGGCCGTGGTGGCGGCTCCGACGGTGGCCAGGTCGCCGCGGACCAGCAGGAAGCCGGCGAGCAGCACGGCGGCGAGCCCCACGAACTCCGAGCGGTTGATGCGCAGCCCGAAGCGGGTGTAGAGACCGAAGATCTCCAGTGCCAGGTCGCGGGCGACGGCGGAGCGATCCGCGATCCGCGCGACGTGGGCGTCCTCCATCCGGTAGGCCCGCACGGTCGCCGCGCCCCGCAGCGCCTCGGCCGTCGCCTGCGCGCGCTCGCCCGTCGCCACCCGCTCGCGGGCGTAGTACGGCACCGAACGCCTGAGGTACCAGCGCAACGCCACCGCGTACGCCGGGGCCGCTACCAACCCGGCGATGCCGAGCCGCCAGTCGAGGGCGAAGAGCCCCGCCGCGGTCAGCACGACGGACAACAGCGCGCCGAGGAAGGCGGGACCGCTGGTGGCGATCACGTTCGTCACCACGGCCACGTCGTCGCCGGCACGGGCCACCAGGTCCCCGGTGCCGGCCCGCTCCAGGGTGGCCGACGGCAGGTGCAGGGCGCGGTCGAGGACCCGCTCCCGCAGTCGGGCCAGCACCGTCTCGCCGAGGCGCGCGGCGACCGCGGCTCCGGCCGCGGTGAGGAGTCCCGCGAGCACGGCCGCGCCCGCGATGACGCCGGCCCAGGCCACCACCCGCGACGTGTCGGTGCCAACGATGACGTCGTCGACGAGGCGGCCGAGCACCCAGGGGGCGACGAGACCGGTAGCGGCGGCGACGACCAGCAACGTGCCGGCGGCGGCGCTGAGCCCCGGCAGGAGGGTCAGCTCGGTGCGGAGGGCAAACCAGATCTGCCGGCCGGTGGCCGTCGGCAGCAGGTGCCGGGTGGTCGGCTCGGACGTCATCGCAGGGTTTCCTCCCGGTAGCGGGCGTCGCTGGCGAGCAACCGCTCGTGCGGACCCTCGGTGACGACCCGTCCCCGGTCGAGGACCGCGACCCGGTCGCTGATCCGTAGCAGCGCCGGACTGGTGGTGATCAGCAGCGTGCCACGGGTTCCCGCCCCGCGAGCCGTGGCCAGCCTCGCGGCGAGCAGCCCTTCGGTGACCGCGTCGACCGCCGTGGTGGGGTTGTGCAGCACCAGCACCGGCGGGTCGGCGACGAGCGCCCTCGCCAGCCCGATCCGTTGCCGCTGCCCGCCCGAGAGGTTCGCGCCGCGTTCGGTGAGCAGGCGGTCCAATCCGTGCGGGTGCGCGGCGAGCACGTCCTCGGCTGCGGCGGCCCGCACGGCGGCGCGCAGGATCTCGTCGTCGACGGAGGCGCCGGCGCTGAGATTGGCCCGCAGCGTCCCCTCGAACAGCGCCACGTCATGCTGCTCGACCAGGACCACGGCGCGCGCGGCGTCGATGTGCAGCTCGTCGGCGGGCACGCCGTCGACGCGGAGCGTCCCCCGGTGGTCCGCGCGGGGCACCCGGCCGGCCAGCAACGCGACCAGCGCCTCGGCGTCGCTCGGGTCGTAGGCGAGCACGCCCAGGATCTCACCGGCGCGAACGCGCAGGCTGATGTCGTCGAGGCCCGCGTAGGTGACCCCGTCGAGGGCGAGCCGGGACGGGCTCGGGGCGGGTGGCCCAGCGTCACCCGGCTGGACGACAGGCGCGGCACCGAGGACCCGGGCGACCCGCCCCGCGGAGGCTCGGGCCATGGCGAACAACTGGACGCAGTACCCGAGCGTCTGCACCGGTTCGGCGATGAACTGGGCCAGCCCGACCACCGCGACGAGCTCGCCGATGGTGAGCCGGCCCTGCAGCGCGAGCCAGCCCGCGACTCCGGCGACCGTCGCGAGGAAGAGGCCGTTGACGGTGGTGGTGAGCCCGAGGTGCAGGCCCTTGGTGGTGGCTGCGCGCAGGGTGACGTCGAGCGCGTGCCGGCTGGCGCCCGCGTACCGGCGGGCGGCGTGGTCCTGTGCGCCGATGCCGCGCAGCACGCGTAGGCCGGTGACGAGGTCGACCGCGAGGGCCGTGGTGGCCGCGAGCGCCTCCTGCTGCGACGTGCTGCGCCGGGTGAGCAGCGGCGCCATCCGCTGGAGGGCGACGACCAGCAGGGGTACGCCGATGAGCACCCCGAGGCCGAGGGGGATGTCGACGACGAGCAACGCGACGGCGGCGACCACGATGGCGGTGAGCGCGGCGGCGGCGAGTCCGGCGACCCGCACGACGAGCGCGGAGAGCTCGGCGTCGGAGGCCGTCACGGACAGCAGCTCGCCGTCGCGCATGCCTGAGCGGCGTCCGCGCGGGTCGAGGGCGCTGCGGACGATCTCGACCCGGGTGGCGTGCGCCTCGTGTTCGACGGCGGCGAACGCCAGTCGCGCGCCCGCCCGGTAGGCGAAGGCGAGCACGGTGAACAGTGCGGCCAGGGCGGCCAGGGAGAGCAGCAGGGCACGGACGTCCCCGGTGGCCACCGCGCGGTCGATGACCACGCCGATGGCCACCGGGACGAGGGCTTCGGTGGCCTGGTGGGTGCAGAGCAGCGCGATGCCCCCGGCCACCCGGGCGCGCTGTCGACGCAGCGCGCGACGGAGCACCACACCACCGGTGGTCTCGGCGACTGTCATGCTCGAATCGGTGAGGGCACGGCGGCAGACTCCACTGTCGATTAGGGAAGCCTAACCTAACATGCCTCCGGAGTGGGTTCGGAAGCACCGTCCCGGTGCTCCCCCAGCGGGGCCGCACCGGGCAGGCTGAGGCCCGCGACCGCCGCCGCGACCAGGGCTTCCGGGCCCAGCGAGACGTCGAGTACGAGCACCGACTCGTCCGGCTCAGCCGGTTCCAGGGTGGCGAGCTGCGACTCCAGCAGACTCGCCGGCATGTAGTGCCCCTCGCGCTGCGCCAATCGGGCTCGGATGACCTCCGCCGGCCCGTCCAGGTGCACGAAGTCCACCCGGAGCGGGCCCTGGCGGAGCACGTCGCGGTACGACCGTTTCAACGCCGAGCAGGCCAACACCGTCGAGCGGCCCTCCGCGCCACGCTCGGCGATCCACGCGGCGATGTCCCGCAGCCAGGGCCACCGGGTGGCATCGTCCAGTGGTACGCCGGAACGCATCCGCGCCACGTTCTCCGGGGAGTGGAACTCGTCCGCCTCGGCGAACGTCAGCCCGGTCGCCGCGCTGATCCCGCGTGCCACGGTGGTCTTGCCGGCCCCGGAGACGCCCATCACCACGACGTGCCGGGTGGGCCGGGCGCCGCCCCGCTCACCAGTCATGGACCGTGCCGTCCTTGAGCCGGTTGAACGGCAGGTACGCCGGCTCGTACGGGAACCGGGCCGCCACCTCCTCGTCGAGCTCCACCCCGAGCCCCGGCTGGTCGCCCGGGTGCAGGTAGCCGTCGGTGAAGGTGAACGACTGCCGGAACACCTCGTTGGCCAGCGGGGTGTGCTTCATGTACTCCTGGATCCCGAAGTTGTGGATGGCCAGGTCCAGGTGCAGCGCCGCGGCCATACCCACCGGGGAGATGTCGGTGGGGCCGTGGATGCCGGACTTGATCTGGTACTGGGCGGCGAAGTCGAGCAGCTTGCGCATGGCGGTGATGCCGCCGGTGTGGGTGACCGCGGACCGGACGTAGTCGATCAACTGCTCCCGGATCAGGGTCTGGTAGTCCCACACCGTGTTGAAGACCTCACCGATGGCCAGCGGGGTGGTGGTGTGCTGGCGGACCAGCCGCAGCGCCTCCTGGTTCTCGGCCGGGGTGCAGTCCTCCAGCCAGAACAGGTCGTACGGTTCGAGGGCCTTGCCGAGCTTGGCGGCCTGGATCGGGGTCATCCGGTGGTGACCGTCGTGCAGCAGCGGCAACTCCGGGCCGAACTCGTTGCGCACCGCCTCGAAGACCGACGGCAGGTGGCGCAGGTACGCCCGGGTGTCCCAGTCCTCCTCGACGGGCAGCGGGGTGCGCTGCGCGGGTTCGTAGTCGTAGCGCTGGCCGGTGGCGCTGGGCTGTGCGGCCACACCGTAGACCGCGTTGATTCCCGGCACCGAGGTCTGCACCCGGATCGACCGGAATCCCTCGTCGAGGTGGCGGCGGATCGAGTCGAACAGCTCGGGAAGGTCCCGCCCCGACGCGTGCCCGTACGCCATGATGCCGGTGCGCGACGCGCCACCCAGCAGTTGGTACAGCGGCATGCCGGCGGCCTTGGCCTTGATGTCCCACAGCGCGACGTCCACCGCGGCGATGGCCGCCATGGTGACCGGGCCTCGCCGCCAGTACGCCGAGCGGTACAAGAACTGCCAGGTGTCCTCGATCCGGTGCGCGTCGCGCCCCATCAGCAGCGGGGCGACGTGGTCGCGAAGGTACGAGGCGACGGAGAGTTCACGGCCGTTGAGCGTGGCGTCACCCAGACCGGTGATCCCCTCGTCGGTGGTGATCTTCAGGGTGACGAAGTTCCGGTCGGGGCTGGACACGATGATGTCTGCTGCGACGATCTTCACGGGGTGCCTTTCGTTCTGCCGGTCGGGGTCTCACCACTCCGCGTAGGAGCCGTCGGGGTGCCGCCAGGTCGGGCTGCGCCAGGCGTGCCCGCGCTTGTCCGCGGTCCGCACCTCGTGTTCGTCGATCTCGATGCCGAGGCCGGGCGCGGTCAGCCGGGCCACATACCCGTCGACGAAGGTCAGCGGGGTCTGGTCGAGGCAGTAGTCGAGCACCTCGGCGCCCTGGTTGTAGTGGATGCCGATGCTCTGTTCCTGGATCAGGAAGTTGGGGGTGGCGAAGCCGACCTGGAGGCAGGCGGCGAGGGCGATCGGCCCGAGCGGGCAGTGCGGGGCGAGCTGCACGTCGTACACCTCGGCCAGCGTGGCGATCTTGCGGACCTCGGTGATGCCGCCGGCGTGCGCGAGGTCCGGTTGGGCCACGGCGATGCCGGCCTGCAACACGGGCAGGAACTCCTGCCGGTTGTAGAGCCGCTCCCCCGTCGAGATGGGCGTCGTGGTGCAGCGCACGACCTCGCCGATCAGGTGCGAGTTCTCCGGCACCACCGGTTCTTCCAGGAAGAACGGCCGGTAGGGCTCCAGCAGCGGGGCGACCCGCCGGACGTTGGCGAGCGTGAACCGACCGTGGAAGTCGACAGCGACGTCGCGGTCGTCGCCGAGGACCTCCCGGGCGGCGGCCACCCGCTGCACCACCGCGTCGAGGTCGGCGACCGAGGCGAGCGCGCCCATCCGCCCGGACGCGTTCATCTTCACCGCGGTCAGGCCCGCCTCGATCCGGGCGCTGATCTGGTCGCGGATCTCGGCGGGCTCGTCACCACCGATCCAGCCGTAGACCCGGATCCGGTCCCGCACCGGCCCGCCGAGCAGTTGGTGCACGGGGGCGCCGTAGTGCTTGCCGGCGATATCCCAGAGCGCCTGGTCCAGACCGGACACCGCGCTGGCCAGGATCGGGCCACCCCGGTAGAAGGAGCCCTTGGTCAGCACCTGCCAGTGGTCCTCGATGCGCAGCGCGTCGCGGCCGATGAGCAGCTCGCTGAGCTGGTGGACGGCCGTGCGTACGGTCTCGGACTGGCCCTCACAGGTCGCCTCGCCCCAGCCGACGATGCCGGACTCCGTCTCGATCCGAACGAACAGCCAGCGGGGCGCGACCAGGAAGGTCTCCACAGTTGCGATCGTCGTCATGACCCGGTCAGCCCTTCGTGGCACCGGCGGTGAGGCCGGAGACGACGTACTTCTGCACGAACAGGGCGATCAGCATGATCGGCAGGGTGACCACGGTCGCGGCGGCCATCAGGCCGCCCCAGTCGATGCTGGCGTAGCCGACGAAGTCGAAGATCGCGACGGGGAGCGTCTTCGTGTCGGAGCCGGAGAGCACCAGGGCGAACATGAAGTTGTTCCAGGAGAAGATGAAGGAGAGGATGCCGGCCGTCGCGACGCCGGGCACCGACAGCGGGAGGGTGATCCGCCGGAACGCGCCGATGTGGGTCAGCCCGTCGACCAGGGCGGCCTCTTCCAACTCGGCCGGCAGTCCGTCGAAGTAGCCCATCATGATGTAGACGATCAGCGGCAGCGACACGAACATGTGGCTCAGGATCAGCACGCTGAACCCGCCGACCATCTTCAGGTTCGAGAAGACGTAGTACCAGGGCACCAGCAGCGAGACGCCGGGAATCACCCGGGCCATGAGCACGACGAGCGCCGACTTCTGCATGCTGAAACGGCTCATCGAGTACGCGGCGGGCACCCCGAGCAGCAGCGAGAGCACGGTGGCCGCGAACGCCACCCAGAGGCTGTTGCCGATGAACTGGAGATAGTTCGCCTGCTGGAGAACGGTCTCGTAGTTCTTCAGGCTGGGCGAGAAGACGAACGCCTTGGCGGTGTCGTAGATGTCCACGTTGGTCTTGAACGACGCGGCGATCATCCAGAGCAGCGGCGCCATCAGCGCGCACACCACGACCACGAGGGCCGACGTGCGGAACACCCGGTACGGCTTGCTCGGCTTCATCGGCCCAGCCCCTTCTTGCGATAGGTGAGGGCCCACATCACCCCGATGATGATCAGGAAGAAGATGATGAGGACTGTCGACGAGACGCCGTAGTCGTTGTAGTCGAAGCTGAGGCCGTACGCGTACACGTTGAGGGTCTCGACCTCGTGGAACGACCCGCCGCCGCGCCCCTTGGTGGCGTAGAGGATGTCGAACGTCTTCAGCGCGTCGATGCCGCGCAGCAGGATGGCGACGATCACCGTGGGCATCAGCAGCGGGAGGGTGACGTGCCGGAACCGCTGCCAACTGCTGGCGCCGTCGATCCGGGCCGCCTCCTGGGGCTCGTCGGAGAGCGAGGTGAGCCCGGCGAGCAGGATCAGCACGACCATCGGGGTCCACTGCCAGATGTCGATGAACATCGTCGTCGGCAGGGCCGAGTGCTGGCCGGCCAGCCACGGCTGGGGGCCGATCCCGATCCAGCCGAGCAGCTGGTTCGCCATCCCGATATTGGGGTCGAAGATCAGACGCCACATCATGCCGACCGCCACCGGGGTGGCCACCAGCGGCAGGAGGATCGCGACGCGGACCCACTTCTCACCGCGGAAGGGTCGCCACAGCAGCAGGGCGATCGCCATGCCGAGGAGGACTTCGAAGAACAGCACGACGCCGGTGAAGAGGACGGTACGCCAGACCGCCGGCCAGAACCGGTCGGTGTCGGTGAGCACGTCGAGGTAGTTCTGGAAGCCGATGAACTCGGACTCGGCGCGCACCGAACCCTCGGCGTCGGTCAGGCTCAGGTACCCGGTCCACGCCACCGGAAAGATGATCAGCACGGCGACGAACGCCATGGCGGGCGCGGCGAAGAGCCACTTGCGGTGTTCGTTGGCCCATCGCGACCAGGCCGACGACGTATCCAGGGGCGTCGTGGGGGCGTCGGGCGAATCGGTACGGGGGGTGAGAACGGCTGACATTGAGATCTCCGGGTTGGAGGGGCCAGGTCCCGACGAGGCGGCGGAGCCTTTCGGCCCCGCCGCCCAGCGCGTGGGGTTACTTCGCTTCGTCGTCGAGGAACTTCTGGAACGCCGCGTTCGCCGTCTCGGCCGAGCCGGCGGGGTCCTTGCCGGTGATCGCGTCGACGATCGGCTGGCCGACGATTTCCCGCGCCTCGGCCACCTTGACCACCAGCGGGCGGTCGTGCCCGACGCCGTTGGTGGTGCTGGCCGTGTTGGCCTCGGCCAGGTCCTTCGGCAGGGTCGCGGTGCTCGCCGGGTTCGCCCAGACCGAGGTGCGGGCACCGGGTACGCCGGCCGTCTGCTGCGCCAGCGCCTGCTCCTTGCCGGCCGCCCACTGGATGAACTTCCAGGCGTTGTCCTTGTTCTCGGAGCTGTCGTTCACACCGAGCGCCCAGGACGGGATGTTGTACGGCTTCGATCCGGCCGGGCCGGCCGGGAAGGCGGCGAAGCCGACGGAGTCGACGACCTTGGACTTGGTCGGGTCGGTGGCGTTCTTGTAGAGCGAGTTGGCCTCGGTGTAGAAGGCGGCCTTGCCCTGCGTGAAGATCGCCATCGCCTCGGACCAGCTCATGTCGGTGCTGATGTTCTCCGGGCCGTGGTCCTTGAGCAGCCCGCCGTAGTAGGCGTACGCCTGCTTGGCCTGTTCGGTGTTGACGGTGGCCTTCCCGCTGGAGTCCACGAAGTCGCCGCCGAAGCTGAAGAGGAAGCTGGAGAACTGCGTGACGGCGGCGGCCTTGCCGGTGCGAGCGACGAAGCCGGCGACGCCCGGGTTGTCGGCCTCGATCTTCGCGGCCTGCGCCTTGAGCTCGTCGAGGGTCTTGGGCGGCGCGGTGAAGCCGGACTTGGTCAGCAGGTCCTTGCGGTAGTAGAGGACCTCCTGTTCGGTGATGATCGGCAGCCCGACGACCTTGTCCTCATAGGTCGTCGTCTGCATCGGTCCGGCCTGGAAGTCGCCGATCTCGAAGGCGCTGTCGGACTTGACCTTGTCGCTCAGGTCGGCGAGGTACTTGTTCTTGGCGAACAGCTTCCCCTCCTGCAGAGGCCGGTACATCATCACGTCGAGGTCGTCGGACCCGGCGTTCAGCTTGACGTTGTACTGGTCGGAGAGCTGGTCCTCACCGAGCTGGGTGACATCGACCTTGAGGCCGGACTGCTTCTCGAACTCCGGCAGGGCCTTCCTGATGTTCTCGGTCCACACGTGGTTGACCAGTGTCACGCGCACGGTCTTCGAGTCTTCACCTCCGCCGTCGCCGCCGCAGGCGGTGAGGCTCATGGCGGCTACCACGGCCAGAGAAGTGCCGATTGCCGATCGACGTCGCACGCTTGTCTCTCCTTCTGTCGTGGCCGCCGCCCCCGTGAGAGCCGCTACCTCGGTGTTACATCCGCTTAACATCGGGATGCTAGGCGGAATAAGCGGATTATTTCAAGAGGTAGATCCAACTGATACGATCTTTGCGTGGAACCGTCCTCATCAGAGGTTGCAGCCGCACCGGCCCTCCCGGCCGAGTCCGGGTTGCACGCGCGCGTCCTCGAACACCTCGGCACCGCCATCTGCGGCGGTGAGCTGGCGCCAGGATCGGTCCTCAACATCGACGAGCTGGTCGACCGGTACGCCGTGTCCCGCTCGGTCGTCCGCGAGGTGCTGCGGGTGCTGGCCTCGATCGGCTTCATCGAGGCACGCCGACGGGTGGGGGTGATGATCCGGCCGGCGAGCGCGTGGAACGTCTTCGACCCGCAGGTGATCCGCTGGCGTCTCGCCTCGGCCGGTCGGATGGCCCAGCTCCGGTCGATCACCGAACTACGCACCGCCGTCGAGCCGCACGCGGCCTTCCTGGCCGCCAGCCGGATCGGCCGTGACGAGGCGAGCGACCTCGTCGGGCTGGCGGCGAAGATGTGGGCGGCCGGCGAGGCCGGCGACGAGGAGCGCTTCCTGCACCTCGACATCGAGTTTCATCGGCGCGTCCTGCTCGCCTCCGGCAACGAGATGTTCGTCCGGCTCCAGGAGCTTGTCGCGGAGGTGCTCACCGGCCGGCACAAACACCACCTCATGCCACACCACCCGCACGAGCAGGCCCTCCAGATGCACGCCGATGTCGCGCAGGCGATCCAGCGGCGCGACGGTGAGCGTGCCCGGCAGGCGATGGTGCAGCTGATGGAGCAGGCCTTCGACGAGATGAAGTCGCTGTGGGAACAGACCGGCCTGCCCGACCGGAGCACGAATGGCGGCCCGACGACCGGATAAGGTGGCCCGCCGTCGCGGACTACTGCGAGCCGCCGCCGCCCGATCGGCCCGCGGCGGTGGGCCGGTGCGCGATGCGGGGCGCCCGCACGGCGGAGGCGTTGCCCGACCCCGGGCGGTAGTCCCGGGCCGCGCTGGCCACCATCTCGTCGGCGTCGCGGGCAAGCGTCTGCCGGATGTGCGGCGGAACGACGTCGGACGTCGCCATCGCCAGTCGGACCTGCACCGCGCGGTCGTCGACCAGTCGGGCCAGATCCGCCTCGCTCAGCTCGACGGCCCGCACCAGCGCGGCACGGACGTCGACCACCGGGTCCGCGGCGAGCGCGCTGCGCTGCTCGGCGGTGGTCCGCGGGTTGCGGGCAACCCCCTTGCGTACGCGTGCGGTGCGATCGGCCAGCAGTGCGGTGATCACGTCGGGGTCGTGGGTGTGGGTGGCGAGTCGTTCCCGCACCTCGGGTGACACGTCGTCGATCAGCTTGGCGGCCAGGTCCGGCTCCAGCTCACGACTCTCCGCGAGGAGACCGCGAAGCTCCTTGTCCGAGGTCTGCGACATGACCCGGCGGATCGACTCGTCGCAGGCCGGATTGCCGGCGACCGCCCAACGGACCCACCGGTCGGCGTCCTTGACCAGGCGCAGAAGGTTGGCGATCGAGGTGGACGGGTTTCTCGCCACGGCTTCCCGGACCTGACGATCGTGGTCGCGGGTGAGCGGTCGCAGGGCCTGCGCGGGCGCGTCGGGCCGAGCGGCGACCGCCTTGCGGACCGGGACCGACGGATCGGAAGCCAGGTCGATGAGGGTCATTTGTGGCGTTGTGGGGTCCTGTGCGAGGGCGAGCCGGTCGTCAGCGCTGCCACCGATCGGACGGTGGGCGGTGGTGCCGGACTCATTGTGACGGTCGGCCGCGCCGACCTCCTGCTGTTTCCCCATGGCGCAATCATGTCACGCACCCGATCTGGCATTCTGGGCCGGACACACACGGGAACGGCGCTTACCCTCTTCGATTGTGATCTCGACTGTGTGGCGGCTACTCACCCGCCAGATCGATACCAACCAGGCTCAGGACGACACCGTGCTGCGCGAGGCATGCACGCAGGCGCGGTACGGCTCTGACCGCGAGCCGGCCCGCAGGGCCATGGCCGCCACCCGGGGTGACTACGACCGTCGGGCGCGGTACGTCCGCGTGCTGGCCGAATCGACAGCTGGTGGGCTGGGATCCCGAGTCGACCGTACGACCGGCCGGGTCGACACGGAGGCCGCTTGGACCGACCAGTGGGCGGCACGCGCGCCCAACAATCCGGACGCGCAGCTCGTACGTGCCGGTTCCCTGATGGCACGAGCCTGGGAGGTACGCGGCGGGGACTGGGCCTCCGCCGTCCGTCCAGAGCAGTGGGCTGAGTTCCACCGCCTACTGCAACTGGCCGGACAGGTGAACGACCTGGCCATGCGGCTGGCACCCGAGGACCCCACGCCGTGGGCGAACCAGTTGGAGCTCATGGTCGACCAGAGCGCGTCGACGGAGGACGTCGAGGAGACGTGGCGTGAGCTGACCCGGCTGGACCCCTGGCATCGGCGAGGGCACGCCCTCAAGCTGACCTACCACTGCAGGAAGTGGAGCGGGTCGCACGAGGCGATGTTCGACTTCGCCAGGTCGGTCGCCGCGGCAGCACCCGCAGGCTCGCCGTTGCACGTGCTGCCCGTGTGCGCCGCCGCCGAGTGGGCGCTGTGGGAGCACGATCGCGAGTCGCCGGGCAGCACCGCCGACGAGATCGGCCAGCGATGGCGGCAGGACCCGATCATGCAATCCGATCTCGACAACGCGTTGTCCCTGTGGTTTCACCAGCCAGCCACCCGGCACGCCGACTGGCTCAACGACGCGAACTTCTTGGCGTATGGGCTGGCGCGCACCGGCCGCGACGCCGACGCCGCGCCGGTCTTCGCCTCGATCGGCCGGTACATGACAACCGTTCCGTGGTCCTGGTGGGGTGACCGTGTGCGCGGCGACGCGGCCTTCATCCGAGCACGCCGCCGCGCCCGCCGCGCTGCCTGACGCGCATCGGCAGGATCAGCGCTGGGCGGGCAATCGCAGGCCGGACATGCCTCCATCCACCGGCAACGACGCACCGGTCACCGACCCGGTCGCGGGCGACGCGAGGTAGACGACGGCGGCGGCCACCTCGTCGGCGGTCACCAGTCGGCCGGTCGGCTGGCGGGCGGCCAACTGGCGCTTCTCCGCCGTCGGGTCGGCCGCCCCGGCGAGCAGACGGGCCACCCAGGGCGTGTCGACGGTGCCGGGGGCGACACAGTTGACCCGGACACCCTCGGTCACCAGGTCGGCGGCCATGGCGAGGGTGAGGGCGTGCACGGCGCCCTTCGACGCCGAGTAGAGGGCGCGTTTGGGCAGACCGGTGGTCGCCGCGATCGAGGAGATGTTGACGATCGCCGCCGACGACGACCGCCGCAGGTACGGCAGGGCGACGGCGCTGGTGCGGGCCACGCCGGAGACGTTGACGTCGAGTACCCGGCTCCACTGCTCGTCGTCGTTCTCCTCCACGGTGCCCACGGCCGAGATGGCGGCGTTGTTCACCAGGATGTCGATGCCGCCGAACGTCTCCGCGACCGAGGCGACGGCCGCGGTGAGGGAGGACCGGTCGGCCACGTCCGCCTGGACGCCGAGCAACCCGGGGGCCTGGGGCAGCGCGGACAGCTCCAGGTCCAGGACACCCACCCGGGCGCCGGCGGCGGCGAACGCCCGCACGCAGGCGAGGCCGATCCCCGATGCGCCTCCGGTCACCACCGCCACGAGACCGTCACACCGCATCAGGCGTCCCGGAGCGTGTTGCGCTGCCGACCGAGGCCGTCGATGTCGACCTCCATCACATCGCCGGCGGCCAGGTACGGGAAGCGGCCGGAGAGTGCCACTCCCTGCGGGGTGCCTGTGTTGATGACGTCGCCCGGGTCCAGGACGGTGTACTGGGACAGGTGCCAGACCAGGTACGCCACATCGAAGATCATGTCCTTGGTGCTGGAGTCCTGGCGGGGCTCGCCGTTGACCCAGGAGCGCAGCCGCAGCGCCTGCGGGTCGCCGATCTCGTCGGCCGTGACCAGCCACGGGCCGAGCGGTTGGAACGTCTCACAGGACTTGCCCTTGGACCACTGGCCGCCGGAGACCGCGAGTTGGAAGTCCCGCTCGGAGACGTCGTTGGACAGCACGTACCCGGCGATGTGCCCGAGGGCGTCGGCCGGCGAGGCGAGGTAGCGGGCCGTTCGGCCGATCACCACCGCCAGCTCCACCTCCCAGTCGGTCTTCGTCGATCCGCGCGGGATCAGGACCTCGTCGTACGGGCCGACGACGGTGTTGGGCGCCTTGTAGAAGATGATCGGCTCGGTCGGTGGCGCGGCACCGGACTCGGCGGCGTGCGCGGCGTAGTTCTGCCCGACGCAGAGCACCACCCCCGGCCGGGCAATCGGTGCGCCGACCCGCTGCCCGGTGACGTCGATCTCGGGCAGGTCGGTCGCCTCGCGGGCCCGCCGGACGCCGTCGCCGGCAAGGAACTCGCCGTCGATGTCGACGGTGAGCGACGAGAGGTCGAAGTGCCGCCCATCGACGCACAGCACGGGGCGTTCCCGTCCCACCGGCCCGACGCGCATGAATCTCACGAACCAACCTCCACTGCCTGGGTCGCAGCGACCCAATTTCCTATAGGATGCTGTTCGGCTCGTGTGTACTCGCTCACACCGGCACAGTCAAGGGGCTGCTGAGGAGATGAAATGGCCCAGCAGGAACCTCGCGAGGGTCGACTCCGTCCCGCCCGTCGACTCACCCTCACCGAGGACGTCTACGAGTCGATAAAGACGCTCGTCATGGACCACATCCTTCCGCCCGGCGAGCGGGTCAACATCGACGCGCTCGCCCGGGAGCTGGATGTCTCCCCCACCCCGGTCCGCGAGGCCCTCGCCCGGCTGGAGGCCGACGGCCTGGTCCGCAAACGCCCGCTCTCCGGCTACACCACCACGCCGCTGCTGAGCCGTGCCGAGTTCGACGACCTGTTCGACGTCCGCCAACTGCTGGAGGGCGCCACCGCCGGGCGGGCCGCCACACACGCCTCCGCCGAAGCCCGCCAACGGATCAGCGTCGAGGCGGCGGCGAGCATCGACGTGGAGGCCGGCGACGGATATCGCCGACACGCCGCCTTCACCGCACTGGACGCGAAATTCCACGACCTGATCGCCGAGGTCTCCGGCAGCCCACTGCTGCGCGACACCATCACGCGGCTGCACTCACACCTGCACCTGCACCGGCTGTACTTTCCGGTCGCCGGCGCACCGGACACCAACACCGAGCACCAGCGCATCGCCGCCGCCATCGCCGCGGGCGACGCGGCAGCCGCCACCGAGGCGATGCGCGCCCACCTCAGCGCCGCTCGGGAACGCCACCTGCCCGCCTTCGACCGGCTCCCCGCCCCCGGATCACCGCGCGACCCGGCGTGACCCACCCCCACCCAGCCGAGGAGCCGCCGTGCGGATCGCCCTCTTCATCACCTGCGTCAACGACCTCGCGTTCCCGGCCACCGGCATCGCGGTCACCCGCATCCTGCGGCGGCTCGGCCACACCGTGGACTTCCCCGCCGACCAGACCTGTTGCGGGCAGATGCACGCCAACACGGGTTACCGGGCCGAGGCCCTGCCGATGGTGCGCAACTACGTCGACGTCTTCGACTCCTACGACGCCATCGTCGCGCCCTCCGGGTCGTGCACCGCGATGATCCGCGACCAGTACCCGCGCCTGCACCCGCCCGCCACCTCCGTGGCCGCCCGCACCTACGAACTGTCCGAACTGCTCGTCGACGTTCTCGGCGTCACCGACGTGGGCGCCGAGTTCCCGGAGACGGTCACCTACCACCCCACCTGCCACGGCCTGCGCATGTTGCGCCTCGGCGACCGGCCGCTGACCCTGTTGCGCCAGGTGCGCGGGATCAAGCTGGTCGAGCTGGGCGACGCCGAGGAGTGCTGCGGTTTCGGCGGCACGTTCGCGGTGAAGAACCCGGACGTCTCCACAGCGATGCTCACCGACAAGTGCGCCCGGGTCCGTGACACCGGCGCGCGGGTGCTCGCCGCGGCCGACAACTCCTGCCTGGCGCACATCGGCGGTGGCCTCGACCGCCACCGGTCGGGCGTACGGGCCGTGCACTACGCCGAGATTCTCGCCGAGACGGGAGCCAGCTCATGAGCCATCCGGTCGCACCCGCCACCGGGGGCGGACGGATCCGCACGCCACTGCCCTTTCCCACCGCCGCCAAACCGGCCGTCGCCGACCCGCAACTGCGGGCCAACCTGCACCGGGCCACCCGCACCATCCGCGCCAAGCGAGCCCGGGTCGTCGACGAGGTGCCCGACTGGGAGGCGCTGCGCGACGCCGGCTCGGCGATCAAGGCGGACGTCCAACGCCGGTTGCCGGAGCTGCTGGAACAGTTCGAGGCGTCCGCCACCGCTGCCGGCGCCACCGTGCACTGGGCCCGCGACGCGGCCGAGGCGTGCCGGATCGTGGTCGCGTTGACCCGGGCCGCCGGGGCAGACGAGGTCGTGAAGGTCAAGTCGATGGCGACCCAGGAGATCGAGCTCAACGAGGCGCTGGAGGCCGCCGGGATCGCCGCGTACGAGACCGACCTCGCGGAGTTGATCGTGCAGCTCGGCGAGGACGCCCCCTCGCACATCCTGGTGCCCGCGATCCACTACAACCGGGCCCAGATCCGGGAGATCTTCCAGCGTCGCATGCCCGACGCGCCGGCCGACCTCAGCGACGAACCGGCCGCCCTGGCCGAGGCGGCCCGTGTCCACCTGCGACGACGTTTCCTCTCGGCCCGGGTCGCCGTCTCCGGCGCCAACTTCGCCGTCGCCGACACCGGCACCCTCGTGGTGGTGGAGTCCGAGGGCAACGGGCGGATGTGCCTCACCCTCCCCGAGACGCTGATCAGCGTCGTCGGCGTCGAGAAGCTGCTGCCGACCTTCACCGACCTGGAGGTCTTCCTGCAACTGCTGCCCCGATCCTCGACCGGCGAGCGAATGAACCCGTACACCTCGATGTGGACCGGTGTCACCCCCGGGGACGGCCCGCAGACCGTGCACATCGTGCTGGTCGACAACGGCCGGTCCGCGGTGCTGGCCGACCCGGTGGGGCGGCCGGCGTTGTCCTGCATCCGCTGCTCCGCGTGCCTCAACGTCTGCCCGGTGTACGAACGGGCGGGCGGGCACGCGTACGGCTCGGTGTACCCGGGGCCGATCGGGGCGATCCTGTCGCCGCAGCTGACCGGGGTGGCCGACAACGCCTCACTGCCGTACGCGTCGACCCTCTGCGGCGCCTGCTACGACGTGTGCCCCGTGAAGATCAACATTCCGGAGATCCTGGTCCACCTCCGCCAACAGGCACCGCACCCGCCAGCAGAACGGGCCACCATGCGCCTCCTGTCCTGGGTCATGCGCAGCCCTCGACGCTGGGCCGCCGCCCTGCGCCTGGCCCGGGCCGGCGCGGGGCCGCTCGGGGCGTACCGTCAGCGGCGCACCGGCGTTCGGACGCTGCGGCGACTGCCCTGGCCCGCGTCGGCGTGGACCCGGTCGCGTGACCTGCCGCTGCCCGCGCCGCAGACCTTCCGAGAATGGTGGGGGAAGCAGTGAGCGCACGTGACGAGATCCTGGCGCGGCTCCGGACGGCCCTGGCGGACAGTCCGCCGCCGGTCGAGGTGCCCCGGCGGTACCGCCGGGTCGACGACCGCACCGACCTGATCGAGACCCTGGTCGACCGCCTGGAGGACTACCGGGCGGTCGTCCACCGTGGCATCGACGCCCTGCCCCGGCTGCTCAGCGGGGTCGATCGGCTCGCCGTCCCCACCGACGTCCCCGCCGACTGGCTGGCCGGCTACGCCGGGCAGTTGCACCGCGACGCGCCCCCGCTGTCACCGGCCACACTCGACGACCTGGACGCGGTCCTGACCGGATGCGCCGTCGCGGTCGCCGACACCGGCACCATCATCCTCGACGCCGGCCCGGCGCAGGGGCGGCGCACGCTCACCCTGGTGCCCGACCGGCACATCTGCGTCGTCCGCACCGACCAGGTCGTCGGTCTGCTGCCCGAGGCGCTCGCCCGCCTCGACCCACGCGCACCGCTGACCTGGATTTCCGGCCCGTCCGCGACGAGCGACATCGAGCTGAACCGGGTCGAGGGAGTGCACGGCCCACGCCGCCTGGAGGTCGTCCTGGTCAGCTCAGGATTCTGACGACACCTGCTCGCTGGTCTCGCCCGCCGGCGCCCGTAGCGGAATGCCGCGCACGTTGAGCAGCATGACGATGCCCACGCCGACCACCAGGGCGATGTCGGCGACGTTGCCGACGAAGAACCCGGCGTAGTCGATGAAGTCCACCACGTGCCCACGAGCGAACCCCGGCTCCCGGAAGAGGCGGTCCAGCAGGTGGGTCGCCGCGCCGCCGAGCACCAGGCCCAACGCCACCGCCCACCCGCGCGACGTGACCCGCCGGGCCACGACCGTCACCGCGACCACCGCCGCCGCCGCGAACACCGCGAAGATCCAGGTGTACGCGGAGCCGATCGAAAAGGCGGCACCCGGGTTGTACACGAGTCGCAGCTGCAGCAGGTCACCGAGAACGGTGATGGTCTGCCCGTCGGACAGCGCGGACTCGGCCCAGTACTTGGTGAGCTGATCCGCGGCGAGCACCACAGCAGCGATCAACACGACGGCGCGGAACATCCCGGAACCCTAGCCGGTCACTGGTGACCGTCACCACCGACGGTGAACGTCGGGGCAGCCCGGAAACGCGCCCGCCGGGCCGCACGCCGGAACGCGCCGAGCACCGCAGGCCCGGCGAGGGTGACCAGGACGGCCGTGGTGACCGCCCTCCCGGTGTCCCAGCCCAGGGAGGTGACGGTGAAGAACGTCAGGTACCGCTGGAGCTGTTCCAGGGTAGGCAGGCCCGGCTGGTAGGCGATCGAGCTCGTCGGGTCGAGGGAGAACGGCCAGAAGGACAGATTGAGCATGAACCCGAAGAAGTACCCGCTGACCGCGGCGTAGGCGGCGAGCAGGACGATCTCGGCCCGTCCCCGGACCCTGGGCAGCAGACCGGCGAACAGGCCGACCCAGGCACAACCGAACATCTGGTACGGCATCCACGGCCCCACTCCCCCGGTCAGCAGGGCGGAGGCGAACAGCGAGGTGCAACCGAGTGCGAAGCCGAAACCGGGTCCGAAGACCCGACCGGCGAGAACGAGGATGAAGAACACCGTCTCGATGCCCGCCGTGCCCGCTCCGAGCGGTCGCAGGGCCGCGTTGATCGCGGACAGCACACCAAGCATGGCCAGGGCCTTCGCGTCGATCCTGCCGTCGGCGATCTCGGCGAAGATCACCCCGAGGACGAGGAGCAGCAGCACGCCGAACATCAAGGGCGGGGTCTGGGTGGAACCGAAGGTGCCCGGTGCGACGACGAACGGCCAGAGGAACGCGACAAAGCCCAGGAACGACGCCATGGTGATGGCGAGGACGGCCCGGGCAGGCACGCGGACGGCGACGTTCAGCGTCGTCATGCCGGCACCGTCGGCTCGTCGAGGGCTGCGGCGACCTGCCCGACGGTCAGGTACGGCAGCGGCGCGAGGATCTTCGCGACCTGTGGGGCGAACGTCGGCGACGCGGTGAGCACGGTCGGGACAGGGCCGTCGGCGACGATCTCCCCGTCTGCCATGACAACGACCCGGTCGGCGGCGGCGGTGGCGAACTCGACGTCGTGGGTGGCCACGACGACGGCACGGCCCTGCGCGGCGAGACCGTCGAGACTACGGGTCAGCGCGGCCTTGGCCTGGTAGTCGAGCCCACGGGTGGGCTCGTCGAGGAGCAGCACACCCGGCGTCACGGCGAGCTGGATCGCCAGAACCAGGGCCAACTGCTGCCCGGCGGACAGATCCCGGGGGTGGCTGCCGCCGTCTACGCCGGCGGCGATGCCGTCGAGGAGGCGCCGCGCCGTACCCGGCTCGGCACCGTCACGGTCGGCCTGGTCGAGTTCGGCGTCGACGGTGTCCAGGTACAACAGGTCGGTGGCGGTCTGCGGAACGAGGCCGACGAGTCGGCGGGCCTCGCTCGCGCCGACCCGCCCCGGGTCGACGTCCCGACCCGACGGATCGGGTACAGCGATGCCGCCGCCGCCCCGGCGACCCGAGCCCTGCAGAGCCCAGAGCAGCGACGACTTGCCGGATCCGTTACGCCCCATCAACGCGGTGATCTCACCGCGTACCAGGCTGAGGTCGACCCCGCGCACGGCGACGACCGGTCCGTGGCGGACGACCACGCCGGTTGCGGTGAGCGCCTTCCGCGTGCCGGCGTGGGATTGGCGGTGTGGTTGCGGCGGAGTGGCCGGCAATCGGTCCCGCAGTGCCGTCGCGTGCCGGCGGGCGTCGCGTACCGACAGTGGCAGCGGCGACCACTCGGCCAGACGCCCGAGGTCGACAACGGGCGGCGCGACTGTGGCATCGGCGATGAGACCGCTCGGGTCACCGTGCCGGACGGTGCCGTCGCGGGCGACGTGGATGAGCCGGTCGGCGTACGGCAGGACGCGTTCCATGCGGTGCTCGGCCAGCACGACTGTGACGCCGAGGTCGTGAACCAGCCGGGTGATGGTGGCGAGGACGTCGTCGGCCCCGGTCGGGTCGAGCGCGGAGGTGGGCTCGTCGAGGACGAGCACCCGCGGGTGAGCGGTCAGCGCCGCGCCGATCGCCACCCGTTGCTGCTGACCGCCGGAGAGTTCGTGCAGGCCCCGGTGGCGCAGGTCGACGAGGCCGAGCAGGTCCAGGGTCTCCTCCACCCGGGTCCGCATGACAGCCGGATCGAGGGCGAGCTGCTCCATCCCGTACGCCAACTCCTCCTCGACGGTGTCGGTGACGAACCCGGCGACCGGGTCCTGCCCGACGACACCGACCAGATCGGCGAACTCGCGTGGGGGGTGGTCGGCGGTGTCCCGACCGGCGACGCGCACGCTGCCCTGGAGGGTGCCGCCGGTGAAGTGCGGGACAAGACCGTTGATCGCGCCGAGCAGCGTCGACTTCCCCGCGCCCGTCTGCCCGACGACCAGGCACAGTTCCCCCTCGTCGATGTGGAGGTCGACGTCGCGGAGGGTGGGGCGGGGTGCGCCGTCGTACGTGATGCTGACGCGCTCGAAGCGGATCATGACGGTGCTCCTGCGGTGTCGGCGGCGCGGTGCCGCACGGCGGCGGCGGGCTGCGGTCGGTGCGGGCGCGGCGGTGTCGGTGCGGCGATCGCCGCGAGGGCGGCGACAAGGATCGCGGCGGCCGGTAGTGCGGGCAGGCTGGGCCAGTGCAGCGGATAGAGGCTCGGGTTGAGCGCGGCGGGGTCGTAGCCGGTGCCGGCACCGAGCACGATGGCCGTGACGACGCCGCAGCCGGCGACGGTCCACTCCGGCCACTGCCACGGGTCGGGTCGGTAGCGGCTGCGGGAGACCCGGCGTCCGCCGAGCGCCAGTCCGGCGACGCAGAGCAGGACACCACATCCGAGGCCACCGAGCCCGACCGGGCGTGGCACCCGCGGGTCGAGCAGGCCGTACACGCCGACGCAGAGGCCGGCCATGCCGGTGAGCATGAGGACGCCGGTGAGCCGCCGCGAGCCTGCTGTGGCGGTGCCGACCCGGCCGTAGCCGCGGGAGTCCATGGCGGCGGCCAGCCGCAGCGACCGGTCCAGCGCGTCGTGCAGGACCGGCATCACGATGGCCCGCACGGCACCGAATCCCCTGGCTCGCCCGGCGCGCAGTCGACGGGCACGGGCGACCCGTTGAACACTCTCCACGAGTTGCGGTGCGACGCTCAGCGAGACGGTGACGGCGACACCCAACTCGTACAGCGCGCCAGGGAGGACCCGCAGGGCCCTCTTGGGGTTAGCGAGGCTGTTGGCGGCCCCGATGCAGCACAGCAGGCAGGCCAGCCGGAGCCCGTCGACAGCGGCGGACAGGGTCGCCTCCAGGGAGACCGGGCCGCCGATCTGGATGCCGGCGTACCAGTCGGGGGTGGGCAGGTGCGGGAGCCGGAAGAGAATGTGGTCGTCGGGCGTGATGCCGGAGGCGAAGACCGTCCGGAACACCACCCGGATCGCGATGATGATCAGGGCGAGGTAGAGGTAGTAGCGGAACGCCCGTGCCCAGGGCGCGTCCGTGCGACGGGCGCTGACGACGAACCCGAGCACCGCGAAGATGAGCAGCAGGAGAAGCGGGTTGCTGGTGCGGCTCGCGGCGGTGGCCAGCGCGAGCGCCCACAACCACCAGGCCACCGGGTGCAGAGGGCGCGGCAGCCGCGCCACCGCGAGCCGGTGCACGAGGCCGCTACGGATCGGGCGCATCGGGTCAGGCGCGGCGGCGTCGCCAGCCGACGACACCGCCGGCAAGGGCGAGCAGGGCCAGCAGCCCGACCGTGATCAGTGCCGGCAGCGCCGAACCGGTGTCCTGGCGAGCGGCCATCGCGGTGGGTTCCGCGTCGAGAATGCGGGGTGCGTCGGCGGTGGTGCTCGGTGGCAGGGACGGTCCTCCCGCTACCGCCGAGGTAGCTTCGCCGGCCGGGGGCGTCGGCGTACCACTGATCGGGCCCGGCGTCGGTGCTCCCGCCAGCGGGAGGCCGGGCGGAGGGTTGCCGACGCCGGGATCGACGGGCGGCGGGTTGCCAGCCCTCGGTGGGTTGCCAACGCCCGGTGGATTCCCGCCACCCGGCTGAGCCGGGGTGGGTGCGGCGGGTGGGGGAACGGTGGTGGCTGTTCCGGTCGGTTTGCTGTTGCGGGCTCGGACGCTGTCCGGACTGAACTGGGGCCGCCCCTGGGTGCCGCCGATGTCGGTGGCCCCGAAGATCCACAGGTCGACGCTGCCGGGCTTGGGCTTGTAGCTCATCGCGCCGAGTTGGCTGTAGACCCAGGTGTTCTGCCCCGGGTCGGCGTGCCAGTAAGACCAGTACGCGCTGGCCGGCGGTGTGAGAGCACATCTCTCGGTGGCCGGGGTGGGGTACTGCGTACCGCCCTGGTAACCCGCGTAGCCAATCCGGCAGATGAACGCGGGCCCATCGTGCTGCGTCCCGGTGGTGCGCCAGCCACCCTGGTTGAGCAGTTGATAACCGGTGGTCGGGGTGGTGCCGCAGGACCGCAGGAGTGGCCCGCCCCACTTGCTGAAGTCGACCGCGAGGATCACCCCGGACGACGTGGTGCACTGGCCGATCGGCAGCGGGTCGGCCAACGCGGGCGCGGGTGTCCCCGCCACCATCGCGACGATCGACAGGGCGACCACCGACCGGAGCCACCTGCGGGCCGTCACGAGGCACCGCCATCGCCGGCCACCGCGCGCCGACGTGCGGAGATCCGCAGCAGGACGCCGGCGACGACGAGCACCAGCGCCAGCAGGATGACTGTCACGATGGACGCGCCGGTGCGGGGCAGGTTGCCCGACGGCTGCCCCCCGTTGCTGGGCGATGGCGGGGTCAGGCTGGTCGACGGGAGCGGCGACTGACTCGCGGTCGGTGTCGCAGTCGTGCTGGGCGTCGCGGTCGGCGTTGGCGTCGGTGAGCCGGTCGGATCCGTGCCGGGCAGTTCGTGCACGTCGCGGGTCAGGGTGGCGAACGACATTCCGGTGGCACCGCCGACAACCTGGGTGGTCGCGCGCACGTCGGAGCCAGCCTGGCCCCCGGCGGCGACGGTGAACCCGCCGTCGTCGTTCTGCTGGCCGGCCAGGAACGACATCGCATTGTCGACCTGTCGGGCATAGGTGGTGCCGCGCAGGGCGAGGCCCTGGATCGCGAGCGCCGTGGAGTTGGTGGAGTCGCCGGCCGCGCCGGGGAACCCGCCGTGCGCCTTCTGCGCCGAGGCGATCCAGGTCAGCGCCTTGTCGACGGCGCTGACCGCCGCCGCGTCGTCGGTCAACGGCGCGAGAGCCATCGCGGCCATCGCGGTGCTGTCGACGTCCTTGTCGGCGTCCGCCGCCGGGATGAGGCTGGGGAACGACCCGTCGGCGCGCTGGAGTCCCTTGAGGAACTCGACCGGCTTGATGGCAGCCTCGCCCTGGCCGGCGCGCAGCTGCGCCATGATGCCGAGCGACTGCCCGAACACCGAGGTGGCGTACCGGTAGTTGCCGGCCCCGGCACAGCCGGTCGGCGCGTCGACCTTGGTACAGGTCACGTCACCCAACGCGGCGATCAGGTCGTGTCCACCGAACGACCGTGGGTCGTAGCCGGTGACCTGGGCCAGCAACGCCATCTTCCCGATCGCGCCGCCGACGGCGTAGTCGGTGCCGACGCCCAACCACATGTCGACGGTGAATCCGTTGTCGCCAACCGCGCCGCCGCCGCGCAGGAACTCGACGATCGCCCGCAGCTTGGTGTCGTCCCCGCCGGTGGCGGCCAGGGCGTAGGCACCGTCGATGCTCAACCCGAAGTCGGGGAAGCCGGGGAACGACTCGTAGTACCTGCCGTCGATCAGGTTGCCCGGCGCGACGAGGTAGGCCACCCCCTTGACCAGATCGGGTCGCGGCCCGGCCGGCGGCGGCGGCGGCGCACCCAGGGTGGCAAGATTCTTACCGGCCAGGGCGAGCGCCGCAGCGGCGGTGGCGGCCAGGTCCGCGTCCGGGTTGCTCGGGTCGGGGCTGAGCCCACCGCCGGTGACGATCCGGCTGACCAGGAGGCCGGTGGCGGCGGCGGCCCGGTCGGTGAGGCCGAGTACGGCGAGTGCCTGCGCGGCGTGCCCGGTGGGGTAGGTGTCGCTGAAGCCCGCTCCGGTCCATGGCTGGTACCCACCGTCCGGCTCCTGCGCCGCAGCCAGGAACGCCTTGGCCGAACTCAACGCCGCGTCGTGCCCGCCGAGCGTGTGCATCGCCAGGACGGCCAGCGTCGTGGCCGCGAGGTCCGGGTCACAGGCGTCGGTGGGGCTGCGCCATACACCGGCGAAGGCACCGGTCGCGCACTGCTGCTCGGTCAGTCGGGTGACGGTCGCGGCCGGCGGGGTGACGCCGGCCCGCTTGAGCGCGAGCAGGGCGGTCGCGTGGGTCAGGGGATCGCTCGATCCGGCGAAGTCACCGGCGGCGGCGCAGCCGGCGTCGACGTCGGTCGCGGTGCACACCCGATCGGTGAGCGTGGCGATCAGATCCCGGTCGCCGAACGCGCGCGGGTTACCGCCGGTGATGGTCAGCAGGAGCGCGAGGTTGGCGACGTTGGCGATGTGGGGTGCGGCGGTGGCACCGTTCGGGGAGATCGCGGCATCGACGTGCGCCCGCAGGTAATCGACGATCTTGGTGATGGTCTGGTCCTGCCCACCGGTCCCGGCCAGGGCGGTGGCGACGGCGATGGTCCGGTAGTAGTCGACGAAACCGTTGTCGACGTGGTCGCCGTCGGCGAGCTGCGCGACAAGGTAACTCGCAACCGCCTTGACCTGGGCTTCCGTCGGTGGCACCGGCACGGGCGTCCCGGTCGGGGTCGCGGTTGGCGTCGCGGTCGGCGTCGGGCCGCTCGCGCGTACCGATGCGGGGGTGAAGCTCGGCGCCCCGGTGGTGCCGCCGATGTCGGTGCCGCCGAAGACCCACGCTTCGACCTCACCTGGGCCGGGCCGTTGGGACATCGCGCCGAGTGGACTGTAGGTCCAGTGGTCCTGCCCGGCCGGAGCGATCCAGTAGGACCAGTAGGCGGTGGCCGGCGGCGTCAGCTGACACGCCTCGTCGGCCGGCGTCGGGTGCTCGGCACCGGCGTCGAAGGCGGGTGACCCGATCCGGCAGATGAACCCGGGGCCGTCGTGGGCGGTACCGGTCGTGGTGAAGCCCGCCTCGTGCAGCAGATCCAGGCCGGTGGTCGGGGTGGCGTCGCAGCCGCGCAACAGCGGCCCGCCCCACGCGCCGAAGTCGACCGCGACGATCGCGCCCTGGGTCGGGGTGCAGAACTCCAGCGGATCGGCGATCGCCGCACGGGTCGGCACCACCAGCGCCAACGCGCCGAGCGTCACCGCGGCGACCAACGCCAACCACGGCGCGGAGATCCGCGACGTTCGACTGACCAGTGGGGACATGGTGACTCTCTCCGGGGTAGCGGCGCAGGCGCGGACGCGGACCCCGAGACGAGTCCCGGAAACCTGGCTCCGCGCCGTGTACCTCGACGGCGCTGCGGTGCACTATCCAGCCAGGTAATCCGACTCGTCCCGAAAACGGGACCTACGGCTGCGGGCCAGCGCCGGACTTTGACCGGCTTCCCCTGACTGCTGGATCGCGGTCATCGGACCACAACCCCGACCACCTCGTCAACGCGAGGACGTGTCATGTACCTAACAGCGCGCGGTAGGGGCTTCCTCCCATACCGTGACCGCGTCATCGCGTGGGGGAACCCGGTGGAAATCCGGGGCTGACGCGCAACGGTGAGGACGGTTGGCCGTCCCGAGCCCGACCACCCACGTGGTGACGCAGCACCTGCGGTATCCGTCCCACGCGTCCTGCGGCCGGCCCGCCCCGCTCCCGCCGGCCCCTGCCGGGCTCCGGGTCGAGGCAGTCGTGCCCCTTCCCCCAAGGAGACCCGATGTCCTCGCGCCTTTCCTCCGGCAGCCGCCGGAGACGACTCGCGACAGTTCCCGCCGCCGCGCTGATCGCCTCGGTCGTCGCGGTCACGACCGGTGCCGCGCCGGCCGCCGCGACCTCGACAGCGGCGCAGATCGCCACCGCCAAGACCAATGGCGTCGCCTACCTGCGCACCCTGCAGGCCGCCGATGGCAGCTACGCCAGCGGCGGGCTGTCGAACGAGTGGGCGTTCAGCGCGTTCGCCCCCGCCGGCGTCGCGGCCGTAGACGTCTACCCCTCCGGCGACACGACCAAGAACGCCCGCACCGTGTACCGTAACCAGCTCTCCGCCGCGTCCTGGCCGAGCACCGCGCCCGTCGTCACCGACTACGAGCGTGGCGTCCTGAACGCCTACGCCGCCGGCATCGACCCCGCCCGGGTCTCCCCCGCCCGCAACCTGATCGCCGATACCATCGCCTACTGGCAGACCGGATCGGCCGGCTACTACGGCCCGCCGGCGAACTTCAACGGCACCATCTTCGCCACCCTCGCCCTGGCCGGCGCGAAGACCCAGACCGGTGCCGCCCGCGTGCCGCAGGCGCTGCTCAACCTGTCGGTCACCCGGATCCGCAACAACCAGCACAACGACGGCGGCTGGACCTTCAGCCAGGCCGAGGGCAACCCCACCCAACTCGCCGCCGCCAGCGACATCGACATGACCGGCGCAGCCATGGCCGCCCTTTGTGCCGCCGGGGTGCCCAACACCGACACCGACGTCGTCCAGGCGAAGAACTTCCTCAAGGGCAAGCTCGTCAACGCCTCGGGCGCGTTCACCTCGATGTTCGGTGTGAACACCGACTCGAACGCGTGGGCTGTCTCCGGGCTGAACGCCTGCGGCATCCCGAGCCAGGGCACCGACTTCACCACCACGGCCGGAAAGACGCCGATCGACTTCCTCCGCGCGCAGCAGTTGAGCGGCGGTGGGTTCAAGTACCTCACCACCAACACCACCCCATCGGCGTACGCCTCGATCGACGCGGTGCGGGCCCTGGCCGCCGCGGGCTACACCGCCGCTCCCCCGACCCCGGTCACCGCCGGCGCTCCCACCTGGGTCGCGGCGAGTGGGTTCACCGCCGGCATCGCCTCCCGACTCGCCGTGATCATCGACAATGGCAGCGGCAGCATCAAGCCGTGCGCGGTGACGCTGACGCCGACCGCCGCCACCACCACCCTCGGCGCCGTGCTGGACGCCGCCGTCGGCGCGGCCGCCCCCAGCGGCTGCGTCACCGCCCTCAACCCGACCAGCGGCACCGGCACCATCACCTCGATCAACGGCCTGGCCAACAGCGGCTCCTCCACATGGAAGGTGTCCCGCGACGGCAGCACCCTGGCCACCGCGACCCGCGGCACGACAGTGACCGTCGGCGACACCATCTACCTGCGCTACGGCGTCTGACCGTCGGGTAGTGGCGTGGTCAGCGGCGGCCGAGCCGCCGCTGACCACGCTCTCGCCGGTTGCTCAGGCGAGGGTGACGAGGTGGATCGCGGCGACGGTGACGAGACCCGCGCCGAACAGCGTGATGCCGCTGGCGGCAAGGACGGGCGCCACCCGGGTGGCCAACCCAAGAATGGCGCGGGACTGTGCGCCCCGGGTGACCAGGGAGCTACCGGCGACCGCGAGGATCCCGACGCCGAAGAGCACGACGGCCATGCCCAGGCCGAACGTCAGGACCAGCAGCAGAGCGAAGCCGGCGCGACCGATGAACAGCCCGGTCGCCAGCACGAGGAACGCGGCCGGGGAAGGGGTCAGCCCGCCGGAGATGCCCAGCAAAAACAGTCCGGGGCGTTTGACGTGGTCATGACTGTGGGTGTGGGTGTGGCCATGACCGTGGCCGTGGCCGTGGCCGTGGGTGTGGGTGTGGTCGTGACTGTGGCCTGCGGCGTGTAGGTGCCGGCGCACCATCCACAGACCGGTGAGCATCCGCACCGCGACGGTAACCGTGCCGACCGGCCCCGGGCAGGTGTAGTCGACAGTCGCACCGGTCCGCGCCAGGGCCTTGAGCGGTGCGACAACGCCGAGGCAGGGCCGCGCCCCGTCGGCCACGGTGATCCGCTTGAGCAGGTACGCGGGAAACTGCTCGGACGCCGCGATCACGGCGGGGTCGGTCGTCCGGTAGTCGACCGCACCGTCGAGCAGGATGCGGTCGGCCGGCAGCAGGCCGAGCGAGACGCCGAGCAGTGTCAGGTCGTCGGGGCCGCCGACCCGCCACCGCACCCGCACGACGTCGGGCCGCTGCTCGTCAGGCGTGATGGACACGGTCTGCGGATCACCGAACGGGTGCGCCGATGCCGGGGACGGCAGGGCCAGGACGGCTGCTGCGACGGCGAGGGCCACCAGCGGGATCACCGTCGCCGCGTTTCGTCGTCGCCGACGTCGATGCTGGGACAAGAGGGCTCCAGGATGGCGACTACACGATTCGCGGCAACCCTGTCGACCGTCGGCAAACGCGCAGGTCCAGGCCGGTGTGGGGCACGAAGAAACGACATGAACAGTTCGTTGATCAACTTATTGGTCAGCGCAGATGCGCGGGCGGTGACGCGCGCTTGGACGTGATTCGACGACCGCATTCCTGTTCATGATGCAGACATCTTGCAATTGCCAATGAGTTGCAACTGTGCCACCGTGATCATCAACTGTTGCGGCTGCACCTGCACGCCCCACACCCCGTTACCCACACCACAGGAGCGTTCCGTGACCCGGATCCGTCCGACCTTCCGACGCCTCGTGGCGTTGACAGCAGCGGCCGGGATGCTCGTCCTCGCCGGCTGCTCGGCCCCGACCACCCCGGACAGCCCAGCCGGCGGCGCGACACTTGTCGTGGCCACCTCCGACGAGCCCGACGCACTGAACCCGGTGCTCAACTTCGGCGTCGACGGCGCCGCGCTGATCTTCGACGGGCTCGTCGCCCGCGACAGTGACAACCGCCTCGTCCCTGGGCTGGCCACGGCGTTGCCGGTACTGTCCGCCGAGGGACGCACCGTGACCGCGAAGCTCCGCGACGGCGTGCAGTTCCACGACGGCACCGCGCTGACCGCCCAGGACGTCGTATTCACGTACCAGGCCGTGCTGGATCCAAAGGTCGACTCGACGCTGCGCTCCGACCTGGACATGGTGGAGTCGGTGACCGCACCCGACGCGACCACAGTCGTGTTCCGGCTGCGCTACCCGTACGCGCCGTTCCTGCAGCGGCTCACCCTGGGCATCGTGCCGTCGAAGCTGCTCAGCGGGCAGGACATCAACACCACCGGGTTCAACCGGAAGCCGATCGGGACCGGGCCGTACAAGGTCGAGTCCTGGACGCCGGGTGACCGGCTGGTGCTCACCGCGAACGAGCGCTACTTCGGTGGCCGGCCGGCGAACAACCGGGTCGTGGTGGCGTTCGTCGCCGACGACAACGTCCGCGCCCAGCGGATGCGCGCCGGTGAGTTCGACGCCGCCGAGCTGCCGCCGAAGCTCGCCTCCGGATTCGACTCCGACAACACGTACCGGGTGCAGCGGGTGCCGACCGCCGACTACCGGGGCGTGATGCTGCCGATGGGCAACCCGGTCCTGGCCGACCCGGCGGTCCGCCGGGCGCTCAACCTCGCCGTCGACCGGGCCGCGATGGTGTCCGGAATCCTCGGTGGCGCCGGCGAACCGGCGTTCGGGCCGGTCCCCCCGACCTCCGAGTTCGCCGACCCTTCGACAGTCGGCACGCCGACCGCCGACGCGACGGCGGCGAGCGCGCTGCTCGACGCTGCCGGCTGGAGGCCCGGTTCGGGTGGGGTGCGGGCCAAGGACGGCCGGCCGGCCCGGTTCACGCTGATGTACCCGGCAACCGACACCCTTCGCAAGGACCTGGCCCTGGCCGTCACCGCCGACGCGAAGAAGATCGGCATCGAGGTCACCCCGGCCGGGCTCACCTGGGACGCCATCGATCCGCGGATGAAGTCCGACGCCCTGCTGATGGGCTATGGCACTCCGTACGACCCGGACTTCGTCTCGTACAAGCTGTTCAGCTCCCAGTTCGCCGGGCAGGGCTACTTCAACCCTGGCTCGTACCGCTCCGAGGTGACGGACCGGGCCCTCCAGGAGGGCCGCGACCAGATCGACCCGGCTCTTCGCAAGGCCGCGTACACCCAGTTCCAGAAGCAGTTGGCCGCCGACGTGCCGTGGCTGTTCCTCACCTACCTGCGGCACACCTACGTGCTGAAGTCCTCCGTCCAGGGCGCGGCCCCCCGGGTCGAGGCGCACGAGCACGGGGTGGCGAACAGCATCTGGTGGAACATCAACACCTGGACGCGCTCATGACCCGCTCCGGCCGACTGGCCGGGGCCGGGGCGGTGGTCCGACGCCGCCTCCTGGTCGCCGTGCCGGTGCTCGCCGCGACGAGCGTCGGGATGTTCGCCCTGGGTGCCGCCTCGCCGGTGGACCCCGCCAAGCAGTACGCGGGCGCGGCGGCCTTCACCGCCAGCGAGGAGAACCTGGCGCAGATTCGCGCCAACTGGGGTGTCGACGACCCGCTGCCGGTGCAGTACCTACGCTGGATCGGCAATCTGGTCCAGGGCGATCTGGGCTGGTCGACGAGTCGTCACGAGCCGGTCGCCGCAGTGCTCTCCGACCGGGCCGGCTGGACGCTGTTGCTGATCGGTGTGACCCTCGCCCTGGTCCTGGTCGGCAGTCTGCTGCTGGGCGCGCTGGCCGCGTACCGCAGGGGGGGGTTGTTCGACCGGGGTTTGCGGGCGGCGGCCTACGCGGTCGAGTCGATGCCGGTGTTCTGGCTGGGTCTGGCCGCGATCGCCGTGTTCGCGCTGGCCCTGGGCTGGTTTCCGGCGGGCGGGCTCACCGATGTCACAGCGACCAGCACCTCCTGGGCCGACGTGGCGCACCACCTGATCCTGCCGGTCGGAGTGCTGGCCGTTTCCCAGGCACCGTGGTTCGTGCTGTTCGTCCGGGACGCCGTAGCGGAGAGCATGCGCGACGACCACGTGCTCGCGGCGCGGGCCCGGGGGTTGCCCGGGCGGACGATCCTGTTCGGGCACGCGTTACGGACCGCGCTGCTGCCGTTCCTCACCCTGGTCGGCACCCACCTGCCCGAGCTGGTCGGCGGGGCGGTGCTTGTCGAGACGGTCTTCTCGCTGCCGGGCCTCGGTGCCGTCACGGTGGCCGCCGCACTGGGCAGCGACTTCCCGCTGTTGGCGGCGATCACGCTTGTCACCACCGCCGTGGTGCTGGCCGCGAACCTCACGACCGACCTCGCCTACGCCGCCGCCGACCCGAGGGTGCGACTCGATGGCTGACCTTGCTACCCGACAGCCGCTGCTCCACCTGGCCCGGTCCCGGCTGCGGCTGCGGCTGCGACCCGGCCAGACCGGTGTCGTCATCGCCGGTCTGGTCCTGCTGGTGGCAGTCGCCGGCTCGCTGCTCGCTCCGCTCGTCTGGCCGCTCGACCAGAGCGCGGTCGCGCTGGACCAGACCCGCTTGGCACCGTCCTGGGCCCACCTTGCCGGCACTGACGACCTGGGCCGCGACGTGGCGCACCGGGCTGTCTACGGACTGCGGGTCTCGTTGCTCGTCGGCGCGGTCGCCGCCCTCGTGGCCACGGTTCTCGGGGGCGTGGTCGGCGGGATCGCCGGCACGCTCGGCGGCCGGGTGGACCGGATCCTGATGCGGATCGTGGACACCATCGCCGCGATGCCACACCTGCTGCTGGGCATCTTCATCGTCGCCATGCTGCGGCCCAGCCTCGGTGCCGTGATCGCCTCCGTCGGGCTCACCCACTGGCTCTCCACCGCCCGCATCGTCCGATCCGAGTTGTTGAGCCTGCGGACCCGACCGTTCATCGACGCCGCCATCAGCGGTGGGGCCGGCCGACTCCGGGTCCTCACCCGGCACCTGCTGCCGCACGTCCTGCCCCGGCTGGCGCTGGCCACCACCCTGATGATCCCGCACGCGGTGTGGCACGAGACCGCCCTGTCGTTCCTCGGCCTCGGCCTGCCGCCGCACCTCGCCTCACTGGGCAACATGATCAATGACGGCCAGGGGTCGCTGCTGACCGGTGCCTGGTGGGCGAGCCTGGCACCGGGCGCGGTCATCGTCGTCGTCACCCTCGCCATCGCGGTCCTCGCCGCCCGCTGGCGCGACCGCCTCGATCCCCGGGTCCGAGCGGAGCTGCACCTGTGACCACCACCGAGTCCGTTTCAGCCCCGGCGTCGCCCCGCGTCGCCGCGGGTCAGCCGCTGCTCACCGTGGACCGTCTCGGCGTCGAGTTCCGGCTCCGCGACACGACAGTGCGTGCCGTCAGCGACCTCAGCCTCACCGTCCGGGCCGGCGAATTGCTGGCCATCGTCGGCGAGTCCGGCTGCGGCAAGTCCGTCCTGGCCCACGCCCTGCTCGGCCTGCTGCCCGGCAACGCCACGACCACCGGCCACGCCGTCCTGCACGAGCCGGACAGCGAACCGGTCGACCTGATCACCTGCGGTCAACGCCACCTGGCTCGCAGGGTGCGTGGGCGCCGTCTCGGGTTGGTGCCGCAGAGCCCGGCCACCGCCCTGAACCCGGTGCGCACCGGACGGCGGTTGCTCGCCGAGACGCTGCGGGCGCACGGCCGCGACCGCGCGGACGCCGAGCAACTCGCTGTCGATGTCGGGCTCGACCCGACGGATCTGGACCGCTATCCCCACGAGCTGTCCGGCGGGATGGCACAGCGGCTGGTCACCGCGCTCGCGCTGGCACCCGACCCGGCGCTGCTCATCGCCGACGAGCCCACCACCGGGCTGGACCGACCGCTGGTCGACCACACCCTCGACCTGCTGAGACGTCGCTGCGACAACGGCTCGGCTGTCGTACTCATCACGCATGACCTGGCGGCCGCGCAGCGGGTCGCCGACACCGTCGCCGTGATGTACGCCAGCCGCATCGTGGAACACCGCGACACCGACCAGCTCTTCACCGCACCGGCCCACCCGTACGCCTCGGCGCTGCTCGACGCCCTGCCGGACCGGGCCTTCCGGCCGGTGCCGGGCGACCCGCCGATGCTCACCGCGCTGCCTCCGGGCTGCGCGTTCGCGCCCCGCTGCCCGCGCCGCACCGACGCCTGTACGGACCGACCAGAGCCGACACCGGTCACCGGCGGCGGCACGGCGGCCTGCCACCACCCGATCCTTCCGGGAGCCACCACGTGACCGACGCGCAGCACCTGCTCGCCGACGAGGTGACCGTCGGGTACGGCCGCCAGGTCGTCCTCAACGGGGTCACAGTGCGTCTCGGCCGCGGAGAGACGGTCGGACTGCGCGGGCCCTCCGGCTGCGGAAAGTCGACGCTGGTCCGGGTCCTGGCCCTGCTGCACCGCCCCGATCAGGGTCGGGTCAGCATCGACGGCACCCCGGTCGACGGCACCCGGTACGCCGTACCGGTCGCCCTGCGGACCCGCGTCGCCGCCCTCTTCCAGAGCCCACGCGCCGCCGCCGACCCCCGACTGAGCCTCGCCGACCTAATCGCAGAACCGCTACGCGCCACCCGGACGCCCGAACCGACGGTCCGCGAACGGGTGGCCGAACTCGCCGACCTGGTCGGCCTCACCGCGGATTTGCGCGGCCGACGTCCGCACGCGGTCTCCGACGGGCAACTGCAACGCGCCTGCCTCGCCCGGGCCCTCGTGCACCGTCCCGACTACCTGCTCTGCGACGAGGCCACCGCGATGCTCGACGCGTCGACGCAGGCGCACGTCGCCGCCGTCATCAGCGACTACCAGCGGACCCGGCAGGCCGGCGTCCTGGTCATCAGCCACGACCAGACCCTGCTGGAGCGCTGGAGTGACCGGATCGTCGACCTCGCCGCCGCGACGAGGGCACGCGCCTGATCGCCGCTCGGGAGTTGCGGGCGCCTAGTCGATCAAAGCGGACGACTTGGCTCCTGCGGCGACCTCTTCGGGGTGAACTCTCGGCAGGCTGGTCGGGTCGGGCTTGATGTGAGGTCAGACGGCCTGTTGGCGCGCCTCTCGGGCCGGTTCGGCTGGCACGGTTGCTGTATTTCGCTGCTGTACTTCTCTGCCGCATGGAATGCCGCTCAGCCCACCCCGAGCGTGGCGGCGAGCTGGGCGATCGTGGCCGGGGCGCGCGGGTGACGGGCAACCTCGGCGACGACGTCCCGGGCGGCGGGCCGGCACCTGATCTCGGCTGGTGCGGTGCGCTCGACCTCGGTCAGCACGCGGGCGGCGCTGCCCGTATCCCCGGCCTGCAGGTAGGCACGCGCGACGTCGAGCAGGTGCGCGGCGCGGTGTTCGGCAGGTAGCCACCGCCAGCCGCCCCGCGCGGTGGCCTTCTCGTGCCAGGCGATCGCCTCCTGGGTGTCGCCGACTTCGACGGCTGCGGTGGCGCGGGCCAGGTCGACGGCGGTGGGACCGAACGCGGTGCGGTGGTGGTCGTGCCCGTCGCCGACCCGCTCCGCCATACCGGCAGCCTCGTCGAGCAGCTCGCCGGCGGAGGCCTCGTTCCCGTCTTGCGCCGCCGCCAGGCCGGCTTGGATGAGCAAGGCTCCGCACAGGGACAACTCCGCAGGCGTGCCGTACTCGATCACAGGCGGAGCGATCCGATACGCGGCACCGAGCGTCACCGACTTCGCCTCCCGCACCCGGCCAAGCGCGCGCAACACCTGCCCGAGCTGCACGCCTGCGGCGGCCACCAACTCCCGGTCACCGGTGGCGGCGAGCATCGCCCGATCCACGGCCAACCAGGCCAGCTCGGCGTCGCCGAGCTTGACCAACAGAGAAGCGATGATCCGGTACGCCTCGACGAGCGGCACCCGACCCGCCACCGGCACCTCAGCATGGGCGCGCTGCGCACCGGTGAGCAGGTCCGGCGCCAGGTCGACCACCTGCGGATAGCGGGCGTACTGGAACGTCGACCACGCGTACCCCACATCCCGCAGCATCCGGTCCACCGGCAATATCGGGCTGCCCGCCGGCCTGCCCAACGGGATCTCGTAGCGGGACAGCGCTGCTCTGATCCGCTCGACGCCGTCATCGCGACCCGTTGCCTGGACCGGCGCGGCATCCCGGTCGACAAGAGCGGCGGTGTCGATGCGAAGTACGCGGGCAATCTCCTGAAGTGTTGACAGCTTGTCCAGCCGCCGAACTCCGCGCTCGACCTTGTCGACCCAGCTCTTTGACTTGCCGAGCCGGTCGGCGAACACCTGCTGCGACAGCTTCCGCCGACCCCGCCAGTACGCCACCCGCCGCCCGACCGGCAACAGCTCAACGCTGCCCACGACGCCACCGCCGATCCGGAACGGCCCGAGTCGTCTCCTCTACCGGGATGCGATCCGCCTCCGCCTCGGCGAGAAGCCGCCGCCTCGCCGCCTCCCGTTCGGCCGCCTGGATCTGCTCGCCCCGACTCACCGCCGATTCGTCGCCCTTACGCGGCATCCCCACACCTCCGCCAGTGGAAGCAGCGGCACGTCGACCGTCGCGGGTCAACAGTGACGTCGGAATGTCATCTGCTGCGACGGCACAAGGGCCGACAATCAGGTCACTTAGCCGGCGACATTAAGGCGACATGGCGCTATGGTGGCAGTCATGGTCGCCCCCAACACCGCCCTGCGGGCCGTCCGCACCGGAATGCGCATGAGCCAGGACGACTTCGCTCGCGCTCTGCAGGCCGCCGGCCACCGCGTCGGCGAGCCCAACGACGCCAACAAGAGACTCGTCCAGCGATGGGAGTCCGGCGCAATCGCCGCGCCCCGCCCCGTCTACGCCCGCGCCTTGGAGGTCGTCACCGGTCTACCCATTTCACTGCTCGGCTTCGACGCGGTGCCAGGCGGGCATGTTGCCGACGACGAACACGGCGGCCACGATCTGACCTCGCCCGTGTCCAGCCTGGCCACACCGACGCCGACGTCCAAGCCCACCACTGCCCACCAGTCCTACGAAGGCGTGTGGCTCAGCCGCTACCAGTACTACTCCAGCGGGCGGGGAGACTCCTTTGCTGGACAACACTTCGTGGTGCTGCTCCAGCACGGCGATCGGCTCACGGCGCGCAGCCTTCCTGGCTCGGCGTCATCGTCTCTCTCGCTGGACCTGACCGTGGACGGTGCCGTCGTCACCGGCACCTGGGTGGAGCAGACCGACCCCACCGGCTACTACCGGGGCGCCCGATACCACGGGGCAATTCAACTCATCGCCGAGCCGACAGGTCGACGTATGGCCGGAAAGTGGATCGGCTTCGGCAAGGACATGGACGTGAACACCGGCCCGTGGGAACTCGTCTTCCGCGACGCCTCGACTTCTAAGACGACACTTGATCGCTACAACACGTCCGCGACGTAGGTCCCTGCTGGTCCGGGAGCCCTTGACGCCTCGCTTATAAGTTCTGGCCGCGTCGTCCGGCGTTGTCCCTCCGTGTGCTCGACCTTGGACGACTGTCCGTGCCCGACCGCCGGCGGCTGCCCTCGTGCCAGGTTGTTGCTGTCACCGTAGCTGTCGACACCCTGGCCGGACTCCCCCGCAGCCCGGGGATGGTACGCCTCGATAGCCTTTGAGGTATGGATCCCGCCATCGCCTCCGCCCGGGCTGCGGTTGTCGTTGCCTTCCGCGCAACCGCAGATTGCCGCTACCAGGCCCACTCGAACCGTCGCGCGACGTCTCTTGGGCCGTGCGGGAAAATGGCAATCGAGGGGAACCGCCGGTGGTGGAGTTGGGCACACGGCGTAAGGCCGGCCGGCAGTGGATGCCTGCGGACTGCCCCCGTCTGCTGTTGGCGCAGCTCACCGGCGGCTAGCGGTTCCTTCGGGACGAGCGGAACGCTGCCGCAGCAGCAGGCATAGCAGCCGTCCGCGTTGATGACCTGCCGGTGATCCGCCACTGGTTGCCCCGAACGGGCTGTGCCGGCAGCAGCGGCGCCAGCACAGCCCACTCGTGGTTCTTCAAATCTTCTCGTGCCACACAGGTCTAAAGAACGAGACTCTCGATCGGCGAGAGAGAAGCTGAACCAGCGGCACGCGAGTACTTCCAGCCCCACCACTGATCACCGGGCAGGATGGCCCCATTGTATAGGTACACCCTCTGGGTGTAGTCCGTGACCAGGTCACCATCGGTGTTGTCGCTCCAGATATAGCCGGACGACACCCTCCACCGGAACTCGATTATGGATCCATCGCAGGAGGCGCTGATTACTCGGGAGATGGTCACTTGCTTCAGGCAGCGTCCGGTCGCCTCGTTCTGCAGCATGAAGGTTCCCGGGTAGGCAGCGAGATTCTGCATTCGCCACCTTTGCGGCCCATTGCAGCCGGTAAAGGTGTAGACGCTGGTGCTCCAGTCGGTGGCCAGGCACTGCTGCGTTGCCGCGTTGGTGAAATAATTCCACGCCGTGTAGGTATCGGCGCTAGCCGGTGCGGCGGACGAAACGACCAGGGCGCCAGCCGCTGCGACGCTAGCCAGCAGTCCAGCAGCAATACGGCGTAGTCGGCGCTTCATAGCAAATCTCATGCCTCTCACTCTCTGCTCATCCGGACGGACGCATCCATGATCACAAGCATGACAGTCTCCACCACCTTTCGCTGTCCCGTCTGCCGTCGACCCGCCCTCTGGGGAGCGGGCTACCGCCCGGCCCGCCACGTCAAGACGACCTTGACGCACGGTCGGACGCTGGCGGGTCGGGCGGTGGTCTGCTCGGCTTGCCTGGGTCGATGGCAGGCGGGATGGCCTGCGTTTCGCTCACCTACACGTGCTCGCCGACCGCGCCGCAGCCGGACAGCATCGGAACGTGCTGTTGCACCGGCAAGCCTGCTTCCTCGCCGGCATGGACCCCACCAAGGCAGCAGCAGGTTGGCTCACCCAGACCACCGCCCGAGCACGCCGCACGATCACCTTTCGCACCTGGTCACCGCTGTGGCCCGACGCCCGTTCCGTCGTCACGTCCCTCGCCAACCAGGGCGACCCGGAACCGTTACGAGACTTCATCGCTCTCGCACACCCCGATGACGCCTGCCAGCGAGCGGCTCTCAACTACTCGGCCTACTGGGTGGGCGAGATCCCGTACCGCCACCGCGACGACTCTTTCATGCCCGAAACGCTCGCCGACTGGCATGGCTCAATGCTTCTTCGGCACCTGGTCCATCGCCTCGATCCAGGGCATCCCTTCGTCGACCTCAACATCCACAACGTCTGGGCCCTACTGGCCGCACGACGCGGTCTCGCTCTCGACAACCCCGCTACGACTCGGGCGCTCCTCGACCGCAGCGCCCCGCTCCTGGACAGTGACCGGATCTCCGCGCAGTCGCGGCAGGAACTAACCTCTATCGTCTACAGCCTGCGGGCGGACGGACTCACCGGCACAGGGACGGGCAAATGACCGACGACCACGACGCCGCCGGAGCGATGAACTTCATCTTCGAAGCCGGTGTCCTCAAACGCGCCGCCCGAACCGGCTGGTGGTTCGCCGGCGTCAAGCAACCCGAGTCCATCGCCGAACACTCCTTCCGAACGGCGCTCATCGGAATGATGCTCGCCGCCATGGAGGGCGCCGACCCAGCCCGAGTGTCGATGTTCTGCACCCTGCACGACACCCAGGAAACCCGCATCACCGACATCCCGCACATCGCCAAGCGCTACCTCACCGCCGTACCCAACACCGCCGTCACCGCCGACCAGGTCGCCGCCTGCCCACCGGCCGTCGCCGACGTCATCACCGCCGCCGTCGCCGAATACGAAGCTGGCGAGACACTGGAAGCCATCGTCGCCCGCGACGCCGACAAGCTCGAATGCCTCGTCCAAGCCGTCGAGTACCGCCACCAAGGCGTCGACAACGTGCAGCGCTGGATCGACAGCTCACGAGCCGCGCTCAAGACCGCCAGCGCCCACCGCCTCGCCGACGCCGCCCTCAACGGACAACCCCTGGCCTGGCTCACTCCCCCACCGCAGGAGTAAGCGTTCAACACTTGGCGTTGTATTGATGCTCCTGCCAGGCATAAGCATCCGAACTGAACGACACACGCCTTGGCCTGGACCGGATTAGTCATGGTTGGTCATCGGTTGCCACCACCGGCCTACGTTAGACGGTCTACGGACGGCATGATCTTGGTGCTGAGTTTGGCCATCTGGCAGCCGACCTGTTCGGTGTGAACGAACAGCTCTGCTCAGTCGGCGATGTCCACGATGACCTTGCCGTTGGCGGTGCCGTCGGCGACCAGGCGGTGGGCGTCCATGACCGTGTCGAGCGTGAACCGGCGCGCGTCTAGTCGGGGACGCAGCGCACCGGCTTCGGCCAGCGCCGCGATCTCGCGCAGGATGGCACCGTGGTGTTCGCGGCCCCGCCCGGTGAGCATCGGCAGCAGGGTGAACACGCCGGAGTAGGTGGCGCCCCGGAACGACAGCGGGGCGAGCGAGTGTGCGCCCCAGCCCAGCGCGCTGACGACGTGCCCGTGGTAGGTGCGGACCGCCGCGAACGAGGCGTCGAGGGTCGTGCCACCGACGTTGTCGACGATGATGTCGAACCCCTCACCGCCGGTGTGCCTCTCGACGTACTCGTCGACGGTGCTCGCGGTGTAGTCGATCGGCACGGCGCCCAGGCTCTCGATCACCCGCAGGTTCGCCGGCCGACCCGTGGCGTAGACCTCGGCGCCTCGCGCCCGGGCGAGTTGCACGCCCACGTACCCGACACCGCCGGCACCGCCGTGCACCAGTACCTTCTGCCCGGCGTGGACCCCGGCCCGGTCGACCAGCCCTTCCCAGGAGGTGATCGCCGCCAACGGCAGCGCGGCAGCCTCCCGCATCGAGAGGTTGGGCGGCTTGTGAGCCAGCAACCGGGCGTCCACTGCGGTGTACCCGGCCAACGAGCCCTGCAGGTCACCGACTCCCCCGCACAGCCCGTACACCTCGTCTCCCGGGCCAAATCCGGTCACCTCCGCGTCGACCGCCGCGACCACACCGGCGAGGTCCATGCCGAGCACCGCGGGTAGCTGGACACGCGCGTGTGCAGCCTTCCCTGCCTGGATCTTCGTGTCGAGCGGGTTGACCCCGCTGGCGACGACCCGGACCAGCACCTGACCGGGGCCAGGGGCGGGGTCGCCGATCTCCTCGACCGTCAGCGGAACGTCGAACTCCCGCAGCACCGCAGCCCGCATGGCAACCACCGCCCTTCGTGATCGAGACGTCACGTGGACGCTATCCGACCGGATTGTCGGCCGGGACGGTTCCTTGATGACCCGCATCCGTCGGAACTTTCGGCCGACGCCGCCGACCACCCGGATATCGACCGCCTGGCTGGTCAGCTTTTGCCATGTGAGGAAAAAGTTCGTCACCTCTTGTAAAAAGTCTGCGCACAGTCAGGATATTCAGATGCGTCGTCACCCTCAGATTCCTGGTCGGATGGTCGCGGGCCTCCTCGCGCTCCTCCTCGCGTCGGCGGTCGCTCTCCTCGCGTCCGCTCAGCCCGCCGCAGCTCACGGGACCCTCGCGATGTCCACGCCGGCGGGCGGCGCCACGGTGCGCGAACCGTTGACGTCGGTGCAGCTGTTCTTCACCGAGAAGGCGGCGGCCAACGCGTTCTTCACGGTCACCGCGCCGGGTGGCATCCGGGTCGACAATGGCTGGTCGTACGGGGAGCCGAAGCCGCTGGACAAGCCGGTGCGCGAGTATTTCCTGGTCAACGGCCAGTTCGAGCCACGCGAGTACACGACCGGGTTCCCCGCGACGGTGGCGGTCGCGCACCTGCCGGCCAAGGGTGAGTACTCGGTGAGCTACCTGTCGGTCGCCTCGGACGGCGACCCCATACGCGGGACCTTGACCTTCCGCTACGCCGGGCCGGTGACGGCGGCGCCCAAGGGATGGAGTCCGCCGACGACCCAGCCGGATCCGGCGCTGTTGGCCACCGCCGAGCAACACGGGTCGTCCGGGCAGGTCTCGGCAGTGCCGACAACCGCGGCCGAGACGGCGATTCCGCCAACCGCGGCAGCGGCTGCGGCTGCGCCGACCGAATCGACTGATGAGAGCGGCCCCGGAGCGGTCGCGTGGACCGGCCTGACCGTGGTCGCGGTGGCGGTCGCGGCAGCCGGATTCGTCGTCTGGCGTCGGCGAATGGCCCCCACTGGCCGACCCGTCGGCCGGAACCGCACCTCGCCGGCGCCATCCGCTCGACGCGGCGCCGGCACCCGTCCCGGGACCAGGACCTCCAGCACCAAGATCGCCAGCACCAAGGCCACCGGCACCAAGACCGCCGGTGCCAGGACCCTCGTTGCCAAGACTGGCGGGAGAGCCGTCGATGGCGGGACCGGCGCAGGTGGGACCGACGCGGCGACCGGCAGCGGTACGCAGGACCGGGACCTCGCCACCGCGACGCCCGGGTCCCGGCTGAGCAACACCGGCCTGGCGCTGTTCGTCGGTGCCCTGGTGCTCGCCCTGCTCGGCGGCTTCGGGTTGGCGCGCATCAGCGGCGACAACGGCCCGGCGGCCAACACCGCCCGACAGCCGGCGGGCGGTCCGACCGACTCCGGCCCGGCGGTGTCCGCGGCCGACGGACACCAACACCCGGCGGGCACCGGGCCGCACACGCACCGGGGCGACAGCGGAACAGGCGAGACGCTCGCCACCGGGACGACCGTCAGCGCCGCCGGCTACACGCTGCAACCGCTGGAACGAACCCAACCCGCCGGGGTACGCGCCGACTACCGCTTCCGCATCGTCGGCACCGACCGGCAGCCGGCGACGCGCTTCGCTGTCGTTCACGACAAGCCGTTGCACCTGATCGTGGTGGGCCGCGACCTGACCGGCTACCAGCACCTGCACCCGACGATGGCACCCGACGGCACCTGGAGCGTCTCCCTGACGCTGGCCCGACCCGGCGGCTACCGCGTCTACGCCGACTTCTCCGTCACTGCGGCCAACGGCACGCAGTTGCCTCTCGTGCTGGGCGTCGACCACACCGTGCCCGGTGCGCACACCCCGACCGCGCTGCCGCCGCCACAGGCGCAGGCCACAGCCGGTCCGTACGCGGTGTCGATGACCGGCACCCCGACCGTGGGGCTGACGTCGCCGATCCACTTCCAGATCAACAGCGCCGACACGGCTACGCCCGCGCAGCTGGAGCGATACCTGGGCGCGTACGGGCACCTTGTGGTCGTTCGTGAGGGCGACCTCGGCTACGTGCACGTCCACCCCGAGCCGGAGTTGGTCGACGGGACGGTCAAGTTCTGGCTGACCGCGCCGAGTTCAGGCCGGTACCGGGCCTTCCTCGACTTCCAGGTCGCCGGCAAGGTGCACACCGGGGAGTTCACGATCAACGTTCCCTGACTCCGGAACTTTCTCCGTGCTGCGGCCGACCAACCTCCCAGCAGCAACCATCGGAGGAAGAACACATGCGCACCACCAGCCCAAACGCTGCACGCCGCCGCTCGGCCGCGATCCTCGCCGCCGCGATCCTGACGGTGGGCGCCGCCGGGTGCGGGTCGTCCGACTCTCCGTCGACCGCGCAGGTGGGCCCGTCCGCGTCGGCCCCGGCCAACCCGGACACTGGTGTGCTCGGCATTCGTGACCCGTGGGTGAAGGCGGCCGACAAGGGCATGACGGCGGCCTTCGGGACCCTGGTCAACGATGGCGACAGCGATGTCACGGTGACCGGTGCCACGACCCCCCTGTCGCCGATGGAGCTGCACGAGATGACCATGAAGGACGGCAAGATGGTCATGCAGGCCAAGCAGGGCGGCATCGTGATCAAGGCCAGGAGCACGCACGCCTTGGAGCCCGGTGGCGACCACCTCATGCTGATGAACCTCACCAAGCCCGTCCAGGCCGGCGACGAGTTGGCCTTCACCCTGACCTTCGCCGACGGCAGGACCCAGCAGTTCCGGGCCGTGGCCAAACCGTTCACCGGCGCGCAGGAGAGCTACGCCCCCGGGCACGGCCAGCCCATGCCGGGCATGAGCGCCACGCCGGAGATGAGCATGAGCCCGGCATCGTGACGCAGCCGCCACCTGTGCGGCCGGTGAGCAGGCGTGGCCTGCTCACCGGCGGCGCCCTGGCCGCCGGAGGAGCCCTCGCCGGCGGTGCCGCCATCGCCACGACTCATCCCGGCAGCGGGCAACCACCTGCCGCGGGCGACACCACGCCGGTGGCGAGCGTCGGCAGCCTGGTCGAGCCGTTCCACGGCGCCCGGCAGGCCGGGGTGGCCACCGAACCGCAGGCGCACGCGTCATTCGTGGCACTCACGCTGCGGTCCGGCACCGACCGGGCCGCGCTGGGCAGAATGCTACGGCTGCTCACCGATGACGCCGCCCGCCTCACCCAGGGCCAACCCGCGCTGGCCGACACCGAGGCCGAACTCGGGATGCTGCCCGCACGGTTGACCGTTACCTTCGGCTTCGGGCCCGGCCTCTACCGGGCGGCCGGCGTCGACGGCCGGCGGCCGACCTCGGTCACCGACCTGCCGTCGTTCCGCATCGACAGGCTTCAGCCGGTGTGGTCCGGCGGCGACCTGCTGCTCCAGATCTGCGCCGACGACGCGATCACCGTCGCCCACACCCAACGGGTCCTGCTCAAGGACAGCCGACCGTTCGCCACCGTCCGGTGGGTCCAGCAGGGCTTCCGGCGCAGCCCCGGCGTCGAGCCGGGCGGCCACACCCAACGCAACCTCTTCGGTCAGCTCGACGGCACCGCCAACCCCCGACCGGGCACCCCGTTGGACACCGCGCTCTGGGTGCCGGACGGGCCGGCGTGGCTGCGCGACAGCACCACGCTGGTGCTCCGGCGGATCAGCATGAACATGGAGACCTGGGACCTGCTCGGCCGGACCGACCGCGAACTCGCTGTCGGCCGGCGGCTCGACACCGGTGCCCCGCTCACCGGCACCGCCGAACACGACGAACCCGACTTCGCCGCCACAGGACCGGACGGCCTCACCGTCATTCCCGACTTCTCGCATCTGACCCGCGCCCACGTCACCGACGATCGATTGAAGATCCTTCGCCGGCCGTACAACTACGACGGCGTGCCGACGGCGGCGGGTCACGCCGACAGCGGCTTGATCTTCGCCTCGTACCAGGCCGACATCGCCCGACAGTTCCTGCCCATCCAGCGCCGGCTGGCCGACCGGGACCTGCTCAACGAGTGGACCACACCGATCGGCTCCGCCGTCTTCGCCATCCCGCCCGGTTGCCGACCGGGCGGTTGGATCGGCGAGCAGGTGCTCGGATGACCGTCCCGTCCCGTCCCACCGCCGTCCGGCTCGGCGCGGCGGTGCTCGCCGTCCTCGTGGCGGTGCTCATCCCGGCCGGCCCGGCCTGGGCGCACAACTCGCTCCGGACCGCCACGCCCGCTCGGGACGCGACCCTGCCGAGCGCACCGACCGAGGTCACGCTCGAATTCATGCAGCGGCTCGATCCGACATTCACCACGGTCGTGCTCACCGATGCCGCCAGGCGGAAGCTGCCCATTGGCGAACCGGTGGTCACCGGAGCGACGAGCACGGTCCAGGTGACCGAGACACTGCCGAACGGCACATACACGGTCGCCTACCGGGTCGTCTCCGTTGACGGGCACCCGGTTCAGGGGTCGTATCCGTTCACGGTGGCCGATCCCACGTCCAGCGCCGCACCGGTTGTCACCGTCGGCGCATCAGCGCCCGTCCCGTCCGCCGCCATGGAACCCGACGGCGGCCCGAGCGCTGGCTTACTCGTCGCGGGTGCCGCGCTGGCCCTCCTCGTGCTGGCGACGGCTGGGCTGCTGTGGCGACGGGCGGCCCGACGCTGATCCGACCAGCCCTGACGTCGGGGGCCCGATCTTCCACATCCCCTGGGAACCACGGGCGTCTCTCCCCCGACTACCAGTCAGGCCGACGCGACACCACACCGGGCGACCAGACCAGTACGGGAAACACCTTTCGGTGCATCCCGACTCTTCCGATCGGATCACCATGTCTCTCACCGAATTGCCCGGCACGTCGACGCCGGAACCTGCCTCCACCGCGAACAAACCGGCCCGGCGCGCGTCACCGTTCGGCGCGCTGCTGCTGCGGCTGCACTTCTACGCCGGCATCCTCGTCGCCCCGTTCCTGGTGGTCGCCGCACTGACCGGCCTGGCCTACACCACCACACCGCAACTCGACACGGTCCTCTACGGCGACCAGCTGACCGTCGCCCAGGTGGGTGAGCGTCAGCTGCCGCTGGCCGAGCAGATCGGTGCCGCGCGCAACGCGCACCCCGACGGCAGCATCACCACAGTGCAACCCGGGGCCGGCGACCAGACCACCAAGGTGGTGTTCTCCCTGCCCGAGCTGGGCGAGAACCAGCACACCGTCTACATCGACCCGTACACCGCTGAGCCCCAGGGGCAGCTCACCACCTGGTTCGGTTCCACGCCGGCCGCCACCTGGCTGGACGACCTGCACCGTCACCTGCACCTCGGCACGGTGGGCGAGCACTACTCCGAGCTGGCCGCGAGCTGGCTGTGGGTGATGGCACTCGGCGGGGTCATCCTCTGGTGGCGTCGACGCAGTGCCGCCCGAGCCGCCGCCCGGCATCTGCTCGTGCCGGACCTGTCCACCGGTAAGGGTGTCCGCCGTACCCGAGGATGGCACGCCACCACCGGCATCTGGCTCACCGTCGGCCTCCTCTTCCTCTCGGTCACCGGCCTGACCTGGTCCCGCTACGCCGGCGCGAACTTCGCCGCCGGCCTCGACGCGCTGAGCGCCCGCACTCCGGAGATCTCCACCAGCCTCACCGTCGGCCCCACCGCCCCGGCCGAGACCGGCGGGGGTCACGAGCACGGTGCCGCCGGGGCGGGCGGGGTCGTCGAGTCGGCGGCCTTCGACCGGGTCCTGGCGGTCGCTCGCGGCGCGGGCCTCTCCGGTCCGGTCGAGATCACCCCCGCGCCGGAGCCGGGCTCCGCCTGGACCGTCACGCAGGTCGACAACACCTGGCCGGTCAACAAGGACCGTATCGCCGTCGACCCGGCCTCCGACACGGTCACCGCCCGCAGCGACTTCGCCGACTGGCCCCTGCTTGCCAAACTGAGCGGCCTCGGCATCCAGGCCCACATGGGGATCCTCTTCGGCCTGGCCAACCAGATCCTGCTCGCCGCGCTCGCCCTCGGCCTGCTCTGCGTCATCTTCTGGGGCTACCGCATGTGGTGGCAACGCCGACCCACCCGCGCCGACCACCGGGCGATCGCCGGCACCCCACCAGCCCGCGGCGGCGTACGCGGCCTGCCGCTCTGGGCGCTGCTGATCGGCGTACCGGTGACCGTGGCGATCGGCTGGGCGCTGCCCCTGTTCGGGCTCACCCTGCTCGCCTTCCTCGTCATCGACGTCGTGGCGGGGGCGGTGTCTCGACGCCGACGACCTGGCGCAACTCCCACCTCTCCGGCACCCGCGGGGAGCTGACCCACCGGTCCGGCGGTCCGTCCCCCGACGGACGGCCGTGTCGCTCAGAGCACTACCTGTTTGGGTTCGGCAGGCTGTCGACGATCGACTTCTGCACGTTGATCGTGTCGGCGATGACCTCGTGGGGCGTGTTGGCCATCCACTGCATCACCGAGATGTCCTCGAACCGGGGATGGCGGAACATCTCCAGGAACACCAGCGGCTCATCACCGGTGTTCTCGATGTAGTGACCGTAGGCGAAGGGGACGTAACCCACGTCGCCGGCCTGGAAGTCGAACGTCCGAGCGGCGGCCTGCGCGGCGAAGACGCCCATCCGCCCGGTGCCCGAAATGTAGTACTGCCACTCGTCGGTGGTGGGGTGCCAGTGCAACTCGCGCATCCCGCCCGGCTCGACCTCCACCAGGGCCGCGGAGGTGGTCACCGAGGCGGCGAAGTTGGTCGAGTCGGTGATCCGGACCGTTCCGCCCCGGAAACGCTGCGGGGTCTGCGCGAGCATCCGGTGCTTGAAGCTTCGCGGGATGTCGCCGGTCGGGCTGACCACCCGGTCCTGTTGCAGCGGCGGTGGGACGTCGCCCTGGAAGATGTACTTCTCCCGCTCGGGCAGGTTCTCCATCTGTTCCAGCGTCCAGCCGAAGTTCTTGGCCAGGACGTGCCGAGGGGTGTGTGCGAAGAAGTCGCTGAGCAGGAACGTGTTGTTCTCCGAGAACGCGCCGTCGTCGAAGACCAGCAGGAACTGCGCGCCGTCCTCCAACGCCTGGATATTGTGCGGCACACCCTGCGGAAAGAACCACAGGTCGCCCGCCTTCACGTCCTCGATGAAGTTGCGTCCCTCGTGGTCGACGGCGCTGATCCGGCAACTGCCGCTGAGCATGTACGCCCACTCAGACTGCTGGTGCCAGTGGATCTCCCGGTACGCGCCCGGCTCGAGACCGAACTGGACACCGGCCAACTGACTGGCGACCGGGAGGTCGCGGCTGGTCACCTCCCGGGTCCAGCCGCCCTTCTCCACCCGGGTGTGCGCCTGCGAGAACGAAAATTTGAGGTTGGGCACCAGCCGGCTGTCGGTCGTCGGCGGAACCAGAAGGTCCGGGTTCTGCCGCTCAAGCTCCACGTTACGGCCCGCGAAGGGCGCGGAGCCCTGGTCGCCGCGCCGCGGCTCGGGATCGCTGTTCGCCATGATCGCTGTCTCCTCACTCGGGTTGGATCGGCTTGGGTGCGGGAACGGATCCGCTCCGCAGCCGTAGCCGGGACGAGATCCACAGCAGGGCACGCACCCCGGGCCAGCCGTACTGGACCGCGATTGCCACCGGAATCGCCGCCGCGGTCGCCGTCAGCACCAGCCGGGTCCACGCCGGAGCGTGCCCACCCGCCCCGGTGCCGGCGAAGAGGATCAACATCAGCAGTACGACCCGGAGCCGGTGCAGACCGGGAAGTTCGGTGAGCGGGGCCATGATCTGATGATCGACGCCGCACACCCACCGTCGCATCACGCGATCGCGCCATTACCGCACCCCAGAAACCGGACGCTCACGCCCAATCCGCGCAGTCCCGCCGGTTCGTCGATCCGGTCGCCCGCACCTGCCGCCATGGTTAGGCTCGGTCGCAGGACGGCATTTCGACGCGCCTGGTAGCAACCGGGGAGAACGCCATTGTCCGAGTCACCCTTCACCGCCGGAATGCCCCCGGCCGACGACATCGCCGCCGACGTCGAGCAACTTCGGCACCGGCTCTTCGCCACCGCGGATCAGCTCCGGCCGGCCGGACGCGGGATGGAGGCGCTCCACCTCCTGGCGGCGGAGATCGCGACGAGTCGTAGCGGCGAGCGCCACCGTGCTCTCCTGCTCGGTCGGCTGGCGCAGACCGTGGCACTGGAGCAGCCGACGATCGCCCTCGCCGGTCTGCGGGAGGCGCTCAAGCTCCGGCTGGACGTCCGCAGCCGCAGCACCGTTGTCGCCCTGGTCGCCACGATCGCGGCCCGCACAGGACATCCGGACACCGATGCCCTGCTCCGCGAGGCGGGCACCGCACACGCGGAGTCGGGTGACCAGTCGTCCGCCCGGCACCTCGCCCTCGGCCGGGCCGCCCGCTCGCTCGCACACGGCGATCTGCCGGGCGCCCAGGCCGTGTTGGCGGCCCTGGACCCGGACTCCTGGGCGGCACGGGCCGACGCCCCGTCCATCCGGGCCGAACGGATCCTCGTACAGCTCGGCCTGGGCCGGCACCAGGACGCGCGGACCGCGACCCGACAGGCGCCCGAGGCCGACGTTCCGCTCACCGGGCTGACCGCGCTGGAGTGCCTGCGCATGGTGGCCGTGGGAGAGCTGCCCGAGGCGGCCGCGCTGGCCGTCACGACGCTCAGCTCCGGCGCGGCGGAGATCAGTGAGGAGGTGCGTGCCCTGTTGGTCGCGGTGATCGGCGAGGTCCGCTATCGCCGTGGCGAGCACGACGACGCACGCGCCATCCTCCGCACCTGCGTCACCGAGGAGCGCTGGCCGGACCGTACGATGTGGAGCCTCGCGTTCTGCGTGGCGGTTCGCGACCCCGCCCTCAGCGCGCCGACGGGCCTGCTCACCAGGGTCGTCGCCGACCTGCACCGGTCGGTCCGACCGCTCTTGCCGGTGCCGCACTTCGGCCCCCGACTGGTCCGCGCGGCGGTGGCCGCCGGCGACACCCGGGCCGCCAACCGGGTCACCGAACTCGTCGAGCTGGTGTCCACCCGTACGCCGGTGCCGCTGTGGCACGCGCTGGCCGACCAGAGCCGAGGGTTACGCGACGGCGACCCGGACGCGCTCCGCTCGGCGGTCGACCGGCTGCGCACCACCGCCGCCCGACCGGCGCTGGCCGACGCGCTGCTCGACCTCGCGAACAGCCCTCGGCTGCGCTGCGGGGAGGCGCGCGACGCCGCGCACGAGGCGGCCGCCCTCTACGCCCGGATCGGCGCCCCCGGCGACCAGGCGATTGCCGACCGGCGCTGCGCCGACCTCGCCGCCACTCTGCGGCACCAGCCATCGATCGACCAGCCGGTGAGCGGGGGCATCGACGCGCTCACCCCCGCCGAGGAACGGGTGGCGGAGATGCTCGCCGCCGGCGCCACGAAGAAGGAGGCGGCCAGGAGCCTTTTCGTCTCCTTCCACACCGTGGACACCCAGCTCCGGTCCATATACCACAAGCTGGGCATCCACAACCGGATGCAGCTGGTGCGGGCCTGGGAGAGGACCAGACGATAATCGGCCGGTGACCACGCCAGCCGACCTGACCCCGCTCGCCGAAGCCGTGGAGTGCGAATTCATGCACTCCTACGAGTCACAGGTGCCCGGGCCCACGTACACCGATCTCGGGATCGCGACCACCCGCATCGGCGGCGGCGTCGCCCTCGCCATGCGCAACGATCCCACCGGCGGGTACTGGAGCAAGGCCCTCGGCTTCGGCACCACCGAGCCGTTCACCGTGCAGACCCTGGATCGCGTCCTCGACTTCTACCGGGAGCACGGCGTCCACCAGGCTGTCCTCCAGCTCGTTGCGTCCGTGCTGCCGGCGGGCTTCGACGAGATCGCCGCCGCCCGTGGGCTTACGCCGGGAACCACCTGGGTCAAGCTCGCCGCCCGACCCGAGGACGTCGCTGCCACGCAGACCCGCTTGCGCGTCGGCCCGGTGCCGGCCGCCGAGGCGCGGCGCTGGGCCGATGTGGTGCTCACCGGGTTCGGCATGCCGACCGGTGCGCTCACCGACATGCTGACCGCGACGGTCGGCCAGCCCGCGTGGCGACCGTACGCGGCCTGGGACGACGGTGAGCTGGTCGCGGGGGGCAACCTGTTCCTGCACGGCGAGGCCGCGTCGCTCAACGCCGCCGCGACGGCCTCCGGTCACCGCGGCCTCGGGGCACAGTCGGCGCTGATCGCCGCCCGCGCACGGGCCGCCGCCGAGGCGGGATGCCGGTGGCTGTTCGCCGAGACCGGCAAGCCCGCTCCCGGTCAGCAGAACCCGTCGCTGAACAACCTGCGCCGCGCCGGGCTGGTGCCGCTCTACGAACGTCGCAACTGGGTCTGGCGAGCAGCGTCCTGAACCCGCCCCATCGGGTCACTTCTCGCTGTCGAGGGCGGCCATCATCGCCGTCGCGTACCGCTGGCCGGAGGCGGCGCCGGCCGGCACGGCACGCTCGATCTCGTCCAACGCGTCCTGGTCGAGCAGCAGGTCGGCTGCCGCCAGCCACTCGGTCAGCCGGTCCCGCCGGCGCGCCCCGACCAACGGCACGATCTGTTCGCCCTGTGCCGCGACCCAGGCGATCGCCACCTGGCTCGTGGTCGCCCCCAGGCGCTGGGCGACCCGACCGAGCGCGTCCACGAGTCGCAGGTTGGCGGTCAGGTGCTCGCCCTGGAACCGTGGGCTGTTCGCCCGGAAGTCCGTGCCGGGCAGCTCACGGTCGGCCGACCAGTGGCCGCTCCTGCCGCTCACCGAGGACTTCGCCCGCACCCTGGTCGACAACCTCATCCGCGGACTGCGCTGACCGCAGCGGTCAGCGCACGATGCCGCGCCGCAGATCGGCGGGAACGCGGGCGGCCACCCGTCACCGGCAGCACGTCGATCGGTAGACAAGGGGCAGGTGGTTCACTCGGGGGGCTTGGCCCCCGACTGCTCGCTCACCATGTACGCCGCGTACCAGTCGGGCCAGTTGTCGTCCCGCTCGCCGGTGCGCTTCTCGTGCTCGCCGTGCGCGGCGGCCGCGCGCCGCAGCGCGCTCGCCAGGTCGCTCGCGGAGCCGAACGACGTCAGGCCACCTTCGATGCGCCCGGGAAGCCTGGTCGTGATCTCCTGCAGCAACCAGGTGTTGCCGTCCGGGTCGCGCAGCGTGGCGCGGGAGAAGTAGCTACGCCGCTCCGGGTCCGGGCCGGCGACCGGGCCGTCCGGGCTGGCGTGGAAGACGTCGCCGACCTCGACACCGGCGGCGACGAGGGTGTCGTGGGCCGCCTCGACGTCGGACACGATCAGGTACGCCGTGGCCGAGCCGGGGGCCGCCGAGGTGAGGCCGGGACCGAACTGTACGGAGCACCCGGAGCCGTGCGGCGTCAACTGGACGATGCCGGGCGGGGTCTGGTCGAGCCGCCACCCCAACCGTTGGTAGAACGACTTCGCCCGCTCGACATCCGAGACCGGGATGACGATCACCTCAAGCTTGACGTCGAGGCTCTCGATCCTCGACGCCGCACTCGCGTCACCGTGGGCAACCTTCGGGCTCATCGCTGTCCCCTTCCTGATCATCAGGTACTGCTTGCGTCAATGCTCGGTGCAGGCCATCCGCATCAGCTCGGCGTCATCCTGGCGGCCCGGCGCACCCCCAGCAGGGCGACCAGGGCGAGGATGATGACGGCGACGGAGTACTCGTCGGTGGTCTGCGGCAGGCCGCCGGCGTAGACCACGAGGAAGCCGGCGATCACCGTGGGCAGACCGAAGCCGATGTAGCAGACGATGTAGAGCACGGACAGCACGCTGGAGCGTTGGTGCGCCTCGACCAGCGGCATGACCGCCTTGAGGCTGCCCTGAAAACCGCTGCCGAAACCGACGCCCCCGAAGGCGAGGCCGACGAAGAAGCCCGGGATGGACTCCGCCATGACCGACACCAACGTGACGATCATGCCCAGGATGAGCGCGACGATCCCGGTCAGAATCACGGTCCGCGCGGCGGTGTTGCGCTGCACCACGACGGCGATCGACCCGAAGACGGCGAAGACGAAGAGGACCAGACCGCCGATCACGACCGACGTGTTCATCAGACTGCGGACGAGCGCCGGGCCGAGCGCGCCGAAGAACCCGGCCAGTGCCCAGACCGCGAAGAGCACCGGGACGACGGCCAGGACCGGCCGGCGCACCGAGCGGGGCAGCGCGATGTCCGGTCGCAGGCTGCCTCGGGCGCCGGCCATGGGTGTGACCGTCTCCGGCATCAGCGCGACGCCGACGATCTGGATCAGCAGGATCACCAGCAGCACGACGTACACCAGTCGCGTCGGGGCGGGCAGGTACTGGATGAGCAGCGCCGAGAGCAGGGCGCCGCTTCCGGTGCCGATACCAGGGGCGAGGGAGTTCGCCAGCGTGCCTCGGGAACGGTCGATGTCGAGCATGGCGGCACCCACCGCGCCGGTGGCGGCACCGGCCGCCAACCCCTGCACGAGGCGGGCGACCAGCAGGGACGCAACACCGTTGGCGAAGATGAAGACGACCAGCGCGAGAATCTGCACCGCGATCGCGACGGCCAGCACCGGCCGCCGACCGACGTGGTCGGACAACTTGCCGAAGGTGAGCAGCGAGCCCAGCACCGCGAGCGCGTAGACAGCGAAGATCACCGTGGTCGTGACCGACGAGAAGTGCCAGCGTTCCTGGTAGACACCGTAGAGCGGGGTCGGGGCCGCCGAAGCTGCCAGGAACGACACCAGGATCGACGCCAGCAGCACCAGGGAGGCCGACGGCGAGAGTCGAGCCCGCCCCGCGATAGGCATGTCGGTGCTCCTCGGCTGTGTGAGAGCGGTCAGCCTGGGCGTTCCGCCGGCCCCCGGGGCCACCGCGGCGTACCCGGTTGGCGCTGGTACATGCCAGGTCAGCCCTCGGTGTCCTGACCGGTCGCCGGGAGACTCGCCATGCCACGGCCCAGCGCGATCCCGCCGGAGGGCACCGCCGCCGACACCCCTACAGCTCGGGGTGGCCGAAGAGGCCCGGCAACCCACCGCTGTGCAGAAAGACGACCCGGTCGCCGCGCGGGAAACTGCCGGCCAGCAGCGCCGCCATCGCCCGACCGGTGTACGTCGGGTCCAGGAAGACCCCCTCGGCACGCGCGGTCACCTCCAGCGCGGACCGGACGGCGTCGGTCAGCGTGCCGTACCCCGCGCCCACCTGCGTGCCGTCGATGCGCAGCGCGTCCGGCTCGACCTCGCCGCCGAGCAGCCCGGCGACGGTCGCCCGCGGATCTGGCAGGGCACCGACGTCCACGCCGATCACCCGCTCCGCGCCCAACTCCCGCACCAGGCCGGCCATCGTCCCGCCGGAGCCGAGCGCCGTCACGACCTCGACCCCGTCGCTGGTCGGCAGCTGGGCCCGCAGCTCCCGACCGCAGTCCACGTAACCCTGGATCGACGCGGGTGAGGTGCCGCCGAACGGGATGAGGTACGCCGATCGCCGTTCCGCCTCGACCGCCACCACCTCGGCGAGCGGACGGTCGCCGCTCCAGACGATCTCCGCGCCGGCGAACTCGTCCAGCAGCAGGTTGCCGCGCCTACGCTCCGGGGGCGAGCCGGCGAGCACAAGCACGCAGGAGAGGCCGAGCCGCGCGGCGGCGGCCGCGGTGAGCCGGGCGTGGTTGCTCTGCGGCGCCCCCGAGGTGATGACCGTGGTGGCGCCGACAGCGATTGCCTGCGCGCAGGTGTACCGCAGCTTGCGGATCTTGTTGCCGCCCCCACCAAGGCCGGAGAGGTCGTCGCGCTTGAACCAGAGCTCGGCCAGCCCCAGTTGGGCGGCGAGCCGGGGCGCGGCCTCCAGCGGTGTCGGCCACGTACCGAGGGGAACGGGTGTGATCATCCGTTCAGCTAAGCACTCCGCAGCTCTGCGCGACATGCAGAGGTTCGAACCGCAGCGTCGCCGCGATTACCTGTCCGGCGCCGTCTAGACGACCGGCCCAGCCGGTGTCGCCGGTGGGATCGGAAAGTTCCGGTTGAAGACGTTGTCCGGGTCGTACGTGGCCTTGATGGCGCGCAGCCGACCGAGGGTGGGCTCGGGCCAGGCATCCAGCAGTCGAGCCGGATCGGTGTCGCTCTCGAAGCTGAGATACAGGCCGTCGAGATGCGCGTACAGCTCGGCCCAGAGCTTGTCGAGCTGGGGTCGGCGATCCGGGATCGTGGCGGCGAGCACCGAAAAGTTCTGCTCCCGGTGCGGGTAGGCGGTGGCGTCGCGGGCGACGTCGTTGACCGCGCCGCCGACGGACCGGAGCTGCATGATCATCACATCGCCGGAATGGATCATGTTTTCCATCAGGTCGGCCGCCTGCGGTGTGACGTGGTGCAGCAGGCCGCTGCGGGTGTCCTCCAACCCCTGCCCCCGATGCTGGTTGCCCGGCGGCACGACGATCGCCGGGTACGGCACGAGCTGCGCCTGCTGATCGAGGATCGGCCCGATCTCCAGGAACGGGCTCAGGGCCGACTGCGCCGCCTCGACGTCGTCACCGGCGTAGACGAGGGTGACCTGCGCTGCCGGAGGGTTGCCGCGCCGGCCGGGAAAGAGCGAGAGGAAACTCGTCAGCTCCCGTGGCGCGGCCTCGACGAGCTGGCCCCACCGGCCCAGCAGTCTGGCGGTGTCGGTCGCGTCCACGACCAGCTGGGCGTAGACCACGTTTCCGACCTCGTACGCCTCCAGCTCGAGCGCGGTGACCACACCGAAGTTTCCACCGGCGCCACGGACGGCCCAGAACAGGTCGGGGTGATGCTCCTCGTCGACGCGGAGCAGGCGGCCATCAGCGGTGACGATCTCGGCGGCGACGACGTGGTCGATGGTCAGGCCGTGCTTGCGCGCCAGGTATCCGACGCCGGCGGTGGTGGCGAGACCACCGACGCCCACGTCTCCGTAGTCGCCCGAGCTCATGGCCAGGCCGTACGGCTGTAGCGCTTGGGCCACGTCGCCCCACCGGGCACCCGGCTCCAGCCGCACCCGACGGGTCGCCCGGTCGAGCACCTCGACCTTGTTCATCCTCGACATGTCGATGACGACTCCCCCGTCGTTCGTCGACCGGCCGCTGATGCCGTGCCCGCCGCTGCGCACCGCCAGGGGGACATCCTGGGTGCGGGCGTACGACACGGCGTCGACCACCTCGGCGGCGTTCTGCGGGCGGATCACCAGGGCCGGTGATCCGGACCGGCTGTAGGTGTGGCGGACCGACTCGTACTCCGGGTCACCGGGCTCGACGGACCTGGCGGCCAGCGACGTGGGCAGCGCGTCGTAGTCGAGGCCCGGGTGTCGCTCGGCCAGCGCGACGGTGGTGCGGACCCGTCCGGTGCCGGCCCCGCCTCCCGTGCGCTCCTTGGCGACCGCCTCCCGCAGCGCGGGGGCGATCTCCTGCCCGAGGGTCTGGATGAGGTGTGGGTCGTCGCGGCCGATCAGGAAGGTGCTGAACCCCTCGTCGAGGACCAGCGGAAGGAGCTGCTCGACCCACTGCTCGACAGGCCCCTGAAGGAAACCGCGGCTGCGCGACGAGACGTCGACAGTGAAGAGGTTGAGCAGACGTCGGATCTCCCGAGGCTCGCGCCCCGCGGCGACGGCAGCCTCGTCGATGAGCCGGTTGGCGGTCACCCGGTCCGGAGATCGCAGGTATTCCAGCGTGGGGAGCCAGCCGTTGGCCTTCTGGCCGGTCAGGGCCAACATCTTCGGCTGGTACGCGCCGAGCCAGATGTCGATGTCATGTGCCGGCTTCGGGCCGCGTTGCATGCCGGGAATCGGGTAGTACTCACCGTCGCGTCGCAGCGGCCCGTCGGCGGTGTCGTCCCAGACGCCGCGCATGACGTCGATCGCCTCCCGCAGGGCCGCGACCCCCTGGCCAGCGGTCAGCCGCCGGGCTCCCATGCCCTCGATCCCATCCCAGAAGGCTCCAGCGCCGAGGCCCAGGTCGAACCGTCCGTGCGACAACCGGTCCAGGCTCGCCGCGGCCCGGGCCAGCACGGCCGGCGGACGCAGCGGCAGACTGAGGACGTTCCCCGAGATCCGTAGCCGTTGCGTGCGGGCGGCCACCCAGCTCAGCAGGGTCCAGGTGTCGAGGAACTCCGCGTTGTAGGGGTGGTCCTGGAAGGTGACCAGGTCCAGCCCTGCCGTCTCGGTCAGCTCGGCCAGCGCCACCACCTGATCCGGGTCGTGCACGCTGGGCGTCAGGAACGACCCGAACCGGAGTTCATGCCCGTAGTCAGACATTGCTTCACCATCCACGCGATCGTTTGATCAACCTGTCATGTATTTCGCCTATCGTTTGTATGACAACAGGTCTTCGCAGCCACTCATTCCTGGGCTGCCGCCCACACCGTGGCGGACACGCGGTGCCTGCGGCCGGTGGCGGCACGGCGACTCCCCGCACGACCACATTGACAATCATCGTTGGACGAATTAGCTTTCTGGAATCAAGCACCTGGGAGCGCTCCCAATCCCCTCGCTGCCCACCCATCGCTGAATCTCGCCAGAAGCCGAGCCCTCCCTAGGCGTGGATGCCACCACCACCTCAGGAGGAGTCTCGTGAGAAGAAGAGTGACCAACGCCGCCCTGGTGTCGGCCGGCGCCGTCCTGCTGGCATCGACAGCGGTCGCCGTGGCGGTGCCGGCAGGCGCCGCAGCCGCCGGCTGCTCGGTCAACTACAGCGTGTCATCGCAGTGGCAGGGAGGATTCGGCGCCAACGTCACCATCACCAATCTTGGTGATGCCGTAACGAGTTGGACGTTGACCTGGTCCTACGGTGCCGGTCAGACAGTCACCCAGGCCTGGAACACGACGCTCACCCAGAGCGGCGCAGCCGTCACCGCCAAGAACGTCAGCTACAACGGTGCCATCCCAACCAACGGCACGGTCTCGTTCGGTTTCAACGGCTCGTGGGCTGGCAGCAACCCCGACCCGACCAACTTCGCGTTGAACGGGGTGGGCTGCACCGGCGGCACGGAAACGACTCCCCCGCCGACGGACCCACCGCCGACGACCCCGCCGCCGAACGGGCCGGCGGACATCACGGTGAACAGCGCGACCAGGTACCAGACCGTCGACGGCTTCGGGGCCGCGCAGTCCATCTGGGGCAGCGCCTGGTCGACGACGGACACCCAGACACTGGTAGGGATGGGCGCCAACCAGTTGGGGTTGTCCATCGTGCGGACCGGCCTGTCACCGGTCTCCAGTGAGTGGGCGACGCACGTGAACTCGTTGAAGACGGCGAAGTCGTACGGGTCGAACGTGAAGATCCTCGCCTCGCCGTGGACCGCGCCGGCGGCCTGGAAGACCAACAACAGTCGGGTCAACGGCGGCAAGTTGAAGACCGACTACTACGACGACTACGCCAACCACCTGAACAGCTACGTGCAGTACATGCGTGGCCAGGGCGTGACCATCGACGTGACCTCGGTGCAGAACGAGCCCGACTGGCACCCGGACTACGACTCGATGGACTGGAGCGGTACCGAGCTACGCACCTTCGTCCGCGACCAGGGCAGCAGGGTGCAGAACACCAAGCTGATGGTCGCCGAGGCGGTGAACATGAACTACAACTTCACCGACCCGACCCTCAACGACGCGACCGCCCGCAACAACATCGGCTACATCGGCGGGCACCTGTACGGCACCGAGGAGTCGGGCCGGCTGCGGCCGTACTCCCTGGCCGAGCAGCACAACAAGCCGGTGTGGATGACCGAGTGGAACCTGCACGCCGCCGACGGTGGCGGCTCCAACATCTGGGGCAACCCCGCCAACGCGGCGGTCTGGAACGAGACCCTCGACGACATCATGCGCACCGTGCACAAGTCGATGGAGGCCAACTGGAACGCCTACATCTGGTGGTACGGCAAGCGCTACTACTCCTTCATCGGTGACGGCGAGTCGGCGTTCGGCACCGTCGCGGGCGCTCCGCTCAAGCGCGGGTACGCCTTCTCGCAGTACGCGAAGTACGTCCGCCCCGGCTACCAGCGGGTCGCCCTGACGAAGAGCTCCAAGGCCTCCCCGCTGGAGGTGACCGCCTACCAGGGGGACGGAAAGATCACCCTGGTGATCCTCAACCGCTCCAACAACGCGGTCAACAACGCCGTGATCCAGGCCCCGCAGAACGTCAGCCGGGCCGAGCACTACCTCACCTCGCAGAACGCCAACGCGGCCAGCCAACCGACCACAGTGAACGGCGATCAGGCCACCATCAACGTCGGCGCGCGCAGTATCTCCACCCTCGTGTTCACCCTCTGAGCAACCGATCCGACCCGAACGTGATCGTCGCGGGAGCCCCTGCCACACGCGGGGCTCCCGCCCGTTCGCGCAGCCCCGCCCCGCTCACCTGCTGGCCCGGGTCGGCGGCGCCGTGCTCTGCCGCACCACGAGCTTGGGGATGACCAGCGGCAGGCGCTGCGGCACCGTGTCGTCGATGGCCTGGGTGACAGCGGTGATGGCCCGGCGACCGACCGCGCCGAAATCCTGCTGGACCGTCGTCAACGGCGGGATGAGGTAGGGCGCCTCGGGGACGTCGTCGAATCCGACGACCGAGATCTCCTGCGGCACCCGCCGCCCGCGCTCGTGCAGCGCGCGCAGCACGCCGATGGCCATCTGGTCGTTGGCGGCGAACACGGCGGTGGTGCCGCGCATCGCGCCGATCCGCAGCCCGGCGACGTAGCCGCTGTGCGCCCTCCAGTCGCCCTCGATCGGCTCCGCCGGGCGTAGGCCCGCCGCGCTCATCGCCTGACGCCAACCCTTGAGGCGGGCGCGGGCCTCGGCCCAGTTGAGCGGGCCGCTCACGTGCACGATCTCGCGATGTCCGAGGTCGAGGAGGTGTTCGGTGGCCATCCGGGCGCCGAGCACCTGGTCGACGCCGACGGTCACGCTGGCCCTGGACAGGTCGCCCTCCACGACGACGAAGGGGACACCCGAACGTGTCATCCGCACCACCTCGAGGGCCTCGTCGTTGCCGGCGATCATCACGACGCCCTCCACGCCGACGCGCATGAGGTGTTCGGTCGCGTCGCTGAGCGCCCGTACCGTCACCTCGGAGAGGCTCACCGAGGTGGCGAAGTAGCCGGCCGCACGGGCGGCGTCCTCGACGCTGCGATGGATGCTCGTCGGACCGAACAGGGTCCTGGCCGTGCCGATGATGCCGATCATCCCGGACCGCCCGCGAACCAACGCACGGGCGGCCGTGTTGGGGCGGTAGTCGAGTCGTCGAATGGCCTCGAGGACCCGCTCCCGCGTCTCGCGCCTGATGCTGGGTGCCCCGTTGATGACTCGGGACACCGTCTGGTGTGACACGCCCGCCAGGCGAGCGACGTCGGCCATGACCGGTGGCCGGTCGGCCGCTGTCACAGCGGCCTTTGCGTGAACTCGCACTGGCGGGCCGTCCGTTCTTCCATGGGATCAGTTCCTCGTGGGACTAGTCCGTCAGTGTGAGTGACGGGGCACCGCGCTGCCGCTGCCACCGACGAGAAAGTCGAGGTCGGCGCCGCTGTCAGCCTGCAGAACGTGCTCGCTGTACAGCCGTACCCAACCGCGGTCGGCCACCGGCTTCGGCGGCTGCCAGGTGGAGCGGCGTTGGGCGAGTTCCGCGTCGTCGACCAGGAGGTCCAGGCGGCGCGTCGAAACGTCGACGGAGATCAGGTCACCGGTGCGGACCAGCGCGAGCGGGCCACCCACTGACGCCTCCGGCGCCACGTGCAGGACGCAGGTGCCGTAGCCGGTGCCGCTCATCCGAGCGTCGGAGATCCGCACCATGTCCGTGATGCCGGCGGCGAGCAGTCGTCGTGGCATGGGCACGTTGCCCACCTCCGGGAAGCCGGGGTAACCCCGAGGGCCTGCGTTGCGTACGACGATCACCGTGTCCGGGGTGACGTCGAGGTCCGGGTCGTCGGCGGCGGCGACGTACTCCTCGATCCGGTCGAAGACGAGCGCCGGGCCGGTGTGCGTGAGGAGGTGGGCGGAGGCGGCGGAGACCTTCAACACCGCCCCGGACGGCGCGAGCGACCCGCGCAGCACCACGGTGCCCGAGCCGGCGGGCTGGAACGGCTCCTCCAGGGTGCCGATGACGTCCCGGTTCCAGCACTGGGCGCCATCGACATTCTCCGCCACGCTCCTGCCGCTGACGGTGACGTGGTCCATGTGCAGCAGCGGGGCGAGCTCCTTCATCACCACCGGAAGGCCGCCCGCGTAGGCGAAGTCCTCCATCAGGTACGCACCGGACGGCATGAGGTTGACGAGCATGGGCACGTCGGCGGTGAGGATGTCGAAGTCCTCCAGCGACAGGGGAACACCGAGGCGTCCGGCGATCGCGAGCAGGTGCACGACCGCGTTGGTGGAACCGCCGATCGCGGCGTTGACCCGGATGGCGTTCTCGAACGCCTGCCTGGTGAGCACCGAGGACAGCCGTTGATCCTGTTCGACCATGGCGACGATCCGACGTCCGGCAGCCTGCGCGAGCGCGTACCGCCGGGAGTCGACCGCCGGCACGGCGGCGGCCCCCGGCAGTTGCACACCCAGCGCCTCGGTCACGCAGGCCATCGTGGACGCCGTACCCATTGTCATGCAGTGGCCCCGGCTGCGGGACATGCCGACCTCCGCCTCGGAGCAGTCGGCCGCGCTCATCCGACCGGCCCGCATCTCCTCGGTGAAACGCCAGACGACCGTGCCCGAACCGATGTCCTGGCCACGGAACTTGCCGTTGAGCATCGGGCCGCCGGTCATCATCAGGGTCGGCAGGTCGACGCTCGCCGCCCCCATCAGCAGGCCGGGCGTGGTCTTGTCACAGCCGGAGAGCAGGACCACCCCGTCGAGCGGGTTGGCCCGGACCGACTCCTCCAACTCCATCGCCAGCAGGTTGCGATAGAGCATGGTCGTGGGTCGCATGAGCGGCTCGCCCAGGCTCATCGCCGGAAACTCCAACGGCAGGCCACCGCTCTCCCACACGCCCCGCTTCACCGATTCGGCCAGGTCGCGCAGGTGGGCGTTGCAGGGCGTCAGCTCCGACCAGGTGGTGGCGATGCCGATCACCGGGCGACCGTCGAAGACGTCGTCCGCGAACCCCTGGTTGCGCATCCAGGACCGATGGATGAACCCGTTGCGGCCTTCCGCACCGAACCACTGCCCGCTGCGCAGCGGTCGATTCGTCGTCGACATCAGCACCCCTCTCTGTCATCCGTCCGGCCGCGTGCAGTGCGGCGATAATTGCGCGTGTGGTGAGTTGGCTGGTGGCGCCGGCGCGGCCTACCGGAGACCTCCGACGGACAGGCCGCCGCGCCAGTGTCGTTGGAGGCTGAAGAACGCGATGATCAGTGGGATCACCGACACCAGGGAGCCCAGGATGATGAGGCTCCACAGTGAGGTGCCTCCCGCGTTGTTGGCCGACGCGATTCCCTGCCAGAGGCCGAGGCCGACGGTGACCGGGAAGAGCCGGTTGTCGGAGAGCATGGCCAGGGGTAGGAAGTAGTTGTTCCAGGACGCCACGGCCGACAGCAGCAACACGGTGACCACCGCGGGACGCATCAGCGGAAGAGCGATCTGAACGAACGTCCGCAACTCTCCCGCGCCGTCGACCCGCGCCGCGTCCAGGAGTTCGTCGGGCACCGCGTCGCGTGCGTACACGTGCATCAGGTAGACGCCGAACGGGTTGAGCAGCGACGGGAGGATCACCGCCCAGACCGTGTTCGTCAGGCCGAGCCGGGAGAACATGATGAAGGTCGGGATGACCAGAGCGGTGGCGGGCACCATCAGCGCGCCGAGCACGACGGCGAAGCTGAAGCGGCGGGCCGCGAACCGGTACTTGGCGAAACCGTAGCCGGCCATGACCGCCAGGACGGTGGCGCCGACTCCGCCGGCGATGGCGTACAGCGTGGAGTTGAGGATCCACCGGAGGTAGATGCCACCGTCGTAGGTGAAGAGCTGCCTGAGGTTGCCGAGGTAGTCGATCTGGTCGGTGAACCAGAGGGTGTTGCCGCCGCCGAAGAGGCCCGGCGCGTCCTTGGAACTGTTGACGATGACCCACCAGAACGGTACGAGGAAGTAGATCACCAGGAAGCCGAGGAGGATCTGCATGGGGAGATAGCGCTGCGGTCGGCGGGCGCCGGCGCGGACGCTGGTGCGGTCGGTCATCTAGAGGAAGCTCCTCCGCTTGCGGGTGAAGAACAGGAAGGCGTACACGCAGATGAACACGATCCCGCCGAGGGCGAAGGAGATCGCGGAGCCGTAGTTGAAGTTGGCGAGCGAGAACGCCTGTTGGTACGCGTACATGTTCGGGGTGAAGTCCGAGCCGATCGTGCCCGCGGCGAGGTACCGGAGGATCTGCGGTTCGTTGAAGAACTGCAGGGTGCCGATGAGCGAGAAGACCAGGATCAGGATCAGCGCCGGCGCGATCAGCGGGATCTTGATCCGGGTGGCGATCTGCCATCGCCCGGCGCCGTCCATCCGGGCCGCCTCGTAGAGCGTCGGGTCGACGCCCTGCAACGCCGCGTACAGGATGATCATGTAGTAGCCGGCCCACTGCCAGGTGACGACGTTGAGCAGCCCGTAGAAGATCAGGTCGCTGCCCAGGAAGTCGGGCGCGGTCGCGCCGAACAGCCCGAAGATGTCGGTGAGCGGGCCGAACCCCCGGCTGTAGAGGAACCCCCACATCACGGCCCCGATGACGGTCGGGATCGCGTAGGGCAGAAAGATCATGAGGCGGGAGAAGCGGGCGAACAGGGTGGTCACCGAGTCCAGGATGAGGGCCATCGCGAGCGCGATGATGATCTGCACCGGGATCGAGACGAGCGAGAAGCGGATGACGAACCACGCCCCGGACAGGAAGCTCGGGTCGGTGAACGCCTTCACGTAGTTGTCGAAGAGAACGAAGCTGGTGCCGCCGATCAGCTTCTTCTGAAAGAGACTGAGGTACAGCGCGTACGCCAGTGGGGCGATGAGGAACGCCAGGAACACGACCCCGAACGGCCCGACGAAGAGCCATCCCATCAGGTGCTCGCGAAGGTGTACCTTGCCACGGATCTTGCGCGTCTCAGGCTGTGTACGCGCTGCGCGCTTCTCGGTCAGGGATGTCATCTTGGTCTCCGGGACGTGGACGCTGAGGGGGGAGGGTGGGCCGGCCGCTCAGTGCGGCGCGGCCCACCCATCCGGTCACTGAACGGTGAAGCCTTGTTCCTTGGCGTACTTCGCCACGTCCTCCTGGAGCCGGTCGGCAGCCTGCGAACCGGTGACGGAGCCCTTAATGACCTCGCTGACCTGCTTCTCCATGGCGTCGAGGTAGTACTGGCCGAAGGGGGCGTACTGGACGCCCTTGTAGTCGTCGGCGGCGGGGACGTAGACCTCCTTGTTCGCCTGCTGGCCGTCGAAGAACGCCACCTTCAGGTCGATGAACGCGGGGTCCTTGAGCGCCGTGAGGTTCAGCGGGAAGATGATCTGGTTGGTCCAGCCGTCGGTGAGCGACTCCTTGTCGGCGTAGAGCCCGTAGGCGACCTTCGCGGCCAGCTCCGGCTTCTTCGCCTGCTTGGTCACCGAGAACGCCGACCCGCCCCAGTTCACCTGCACCGGGCTCGCCTCGTCCCACTGCGGCAGGGGCGCCACCGCGAACTTGCCGGTGTCCTGCCCCTTGCCGACACCCGCGCCGGTGAGGTAGCCGGGTGCCCACGCCGCCGAGATGTACGTCGCGTAGTTGCCGTTGATCACGCCGGAGATGTACTCCGGGGTGAACTGGTTCTGCGTGCCGACCAGGCCCTTCTTGGCGAGGCCACCCCAGTAGTCCAGCACGTCCTTGGAAGACTGGTCGTTGAGCTTCACACCGATCGCCTTCGGCTGCGCCGGATCGAAGGTGAAGGGCGTAGCGCCCTTCTGGATCTGGAGCGCCATCAGGACCGCCGGGACGTTCGCGCCGAAGTCGCCGAAGAGCGGGCCGCCGGCGTCCTTCACCTTCTGCGCGGCCTGCTCGTACTCGGCCCAGGTCTTCGGCGGGGTGATCTTGTACTTATCGAAGATGTCCTTGCGGTAGATCATGCCCATCGGGCCACCGTCGACCGGGACGCCGTAGACCGCGTCGCCGACCGACACGTCCTTCCAGGCGCCCTCGCTGTAGTTGGCCTTGACCGCGTCGTAGCCGTACTGCTTGATGTCGACGAGCGCGCCCTGGATCTGGAAGGTCGGGATCCGGTCCGCCTCGACCATGATCACGTCAGGTGCGCCGGTGCCCGCCGAGATGGCCGTCTGGAACTTGTCGTACTCGTCACCGCCCTGACCGACGTTGGTCCAGCAGACCTGCACATCGTCGTGCTGCTTGTTGAAGTTGTCGACGACGAGCTGGGTGTTGGGGTACCAACCCCACATCGTCACGACCGGCAGGTCCTTCTTGGTGATGGTGTTCGTGCAATTGCTCGCGTCGCTGCCGCCCCCGTCGGAGGAGCAGGCGACGAGGCCGGTCCCCGCCGCGAGCATGGCTACCGTGGCGAGTATCCGTCTTCTCTTCATTGAGATGGTTCCCTTCGGCGATGGCGGTGCACAACATCCATGCGCTGGCGGGCGCCACCGGGGGCAGGAAGCCCTGCTCCCGGTGGCGTCGCCAGCGATGGCCCCTAGCGCTTGAACAGACGCGGCGCCAGGTCGATGAGGTTCTTCTGCCACACGTCCCAGCCGTGCGGCCCCGGGGTGACCCCGTCGAACTCGTAGCGGATGCCGAGGTCGTTCAACGTGGTCAGCGATGCCATGAAGCTCGGGTAGACGAAGTCGGTCTGGTCACCGACGTACAGGCGCAACATCTTGGTGCCGTTGTTGATCGCCGCCACGTCGACGCCGGTGCCGCTACCGAACCCGGCCGAGAACGCCGCGACGTAGGCGAACTCGCCCGGGTAGGCCCGCAGCACCCCGAACGCCTGCCCGCCGCCCATCGACAGGCCCGCGAGGGCCTGCTGCGACGGGTCGCTGGAGATGTGGTAGCGGGCACGGGCCGTGGGAACGATGTTCTCCCGCAACTCCCGGTTGAAGTTCGACGAGTTGCCGTTGCCCATCACGACCACCATCGGCGTGAGATCACCGTCGAGGTACTGATGGTCGAGGATCTGCTTGGCACGGCCCATCTCGACCCAGTCCGTGTAGTTCTGACCGCCGCCGTGCTGCAGGTAGAGGACGGGGTACGGCTGCGCCCGGCCCGGGTCGTACCCCGGTGGGGTCCACACCAGCGCGGTGCGGTCCTGGCCGGCCACCGTGCTGGCATAGGTCATGCTCTCGACCTTCCCGCCCTGACCGGCGGGCACGTCCGACAGCAGTCGGGCACCGGGCCCGGGAATGAAGAAGGTGCTCCACATCGGTTCCGTGGTCACCTTCGTCGGGTTGGAGGCGTCCTTGACCGCGACCCGGTCCACGATCAGCCGGTAGTAGTAGAACCAGGGCTTCAGCGGACCCACTGTCGCCCGCCAACGATCACCGTCGCGGGTCAGCGGCAGTCGCAGCCAACTGCCGCCCGGCGCAACGTTCGCCCAGACCGTGACGTGTTGGGCGTCAGTGAAGTCGGTGGTCGTCTCGAAGGTGACGAACCCGTCCTCGGTGACGAAGGGCGTTGGCGTGGTGCCGGCCGGCGGCGCGGTGAACTCCCGCTTGAGCGGCTGGTGACCGGGGCTCGGCCCGTGGTCCCGCACGTGACCGAAGAGTCGCGGCAGGAAGTCGACGAGGTTCTCCTGCCAGGTGGTCCAGTTCGCGCCCCCGTCCGGGTTGACCCCGTCGAACTCGAACCGGACGTCGGCTCGGTCCAACGCCTTCGTCAGTCGGTAGGTGGCGTTGTGCGCGGGATCGGTGACGTTACCGGTGTACAGGCGCAGCAGCTTGACGCTGCGGTTGATCGCCTTGGCGTCCTTCCGGTCGATCTCCGGAGCCGACCTGCCCGAGAACCAGCCGACGTAACCGAACTGACCCGGCTTGGTGAGCGCGGCCCGCAGCGCCTGCGTGCCACCGTCGGACACACCGGCGATCGCCTGGTGCGCCGGGTCGCGGAGGACCCGGTAGTTGTCGGTGACCGCCTTCCGGAGGTCCTTCAACTCCTTGTCCTCCGCGGCGTTGGCGTTGTTGATCACCACCACCATCGGGGTCATCGCGCCTGAGGCCGAGAGGTTGTCGAGGATCTGCTTGGCTCGACCGAGATCGAGCCAGTCGGTCGCGGCGACACCGTCACCCGACTGCAGGAAGAGCGCCGGGTAACCCTTCGGGCCCTTGGCCGCGTAGCCCGGTGGCGTCCAGACCACTGCCGAGCGCTGCGCGTTCCTGGTGCGATAGGTCAGCGTCTCGATCTTGCCGCCGGTGCCCGTTGGCGCGTCGACCAGCCACCGTGCCGAGTCACCCCCGACGAGGAAGGTGCTCAGGAGCGGATTGGACGCGACACTGGCGCTGTTCGTCGGGTCCTTGATGGTCAGGGTGTCGTCGGCGGTGAACTGGTAGTTGTAGAGCCCCGGTTCGAGCGCGCCGAGAACGCCGGACCACACGTCACCCCGGCGGGTCAGGCCAAACTCCGCCCAACTGGCGGACGGACCGAAGTTTCCCTCGACGACGACCTGCGAGACGGTGCCCAGCTTCTCCTGGACGTACGCCGCCGGGACGGCGAACGAGGCGTAGCGGTCCTGGGAGACCTCCAACCAGGGCGTGTCGGCCGCTGCGGGTTGCGGCGCGAGGAGCACCGCCGCGGTGGCGATGACGCCAGCGGTGAACGCCGCCGAGAGTCGTCGACGCACGCCCGGACGGCGTAGGCGCCCATGATACTGTCCGGTAGTCATACTCCACTCCTTTCATGTGCCGGCAGCGGATGCGACCCGACTGACCGGCTCAACTCAACGGTGGATCTGGCCGTGTGTGTTGCGTTCACCTCCTTGAAGCTGCTGCCACGGGCACAGCTGACCTGATCGCTCTGTCGGGAGCGATCAGGCTTGCGCCCATGGGCGGGTGTCATGGTCGTGCCGCGCTCTTCGGTGGTGCGGTCGAGCTGCGCACGACGAGGCTGGTCGGGAGCACGATCTGGCGAGGCTCGTCCCACTCGCCGGTCACCAGTGACTTCAGCATCCGGGCGGCTTCGTACCCGAGCTGATACATCGACTGGTCCACAGTGGTCAGACCCGGCTCGGTCGACGCCGACTCGGGAATGTTGTCGAACCCGACGACGGACAGGTCGCCGGGCACGGAGAACCCCAACTCCCTGGCGACCTCCAGGACCTTGAGGGCCATCCCGTCACTCGCCGCGAAGATCGCCGATGGCGGGTCCGGTCGTTGCAGCAGGACTCGCGCCAGGGGCGCTGCCGACTCGGGGTTGAAATCACCTCGACCGATCAGTGTCGGATCGACCGCGACACCGCTGTTGGCCAGCGCGGCCCGGTAGCCCTCCTCCCGCGACCACGCCGAGGCCAGACTGTCGCGGCCGGCGATGAACCCGATGCGCCGGTGACCCAGGCCGAGCAGATGCTCGACCGCGGTGACGGCACCGGCGAGGTTGTCGGCCATCACCGAGGGCGCCGCCGAGCCCCGAACCGGGTCGATGGCCACGACCGGCGTCCGGCTGCGGATGTCACCCCAGGGCGTGACGACGATGCACCCGTCGGTGAGGGTGCCCGACAGGCGGGTGAGGTGCCGCTGCTCCCAGCCCTCCGAATACGACCCGTAGAGGTCGCTGTTGGCGTAGATGATCAGATCGAAGCCCGAGCGACTCAGCGCCTTCATCACGCCCTTGAGCACCTCCGCCGTGTACGACTGGAAGCTGTGCGCGACGAGGCCCAGAACGTTGGTGCGGCTACGCCGAAGGCTGGTGGCCACCAGACTCGACTCGTAGCCGAGTTGGTCGATCGCGGAACGCACCTGAGCGACCGTGCGAGCGCTGACGCCGTAATGCCCGTTGACCACGCGCGAGACGGTGGCGGTGGAAACGCCGGCGACTCGGGCGACATCACTCATTGTTACCGGCGCATTGGCTTCAATCATGCCGCTCTCTCTGGACTGCAATCGTTATCGGTTACGTTTCCAGGATGTTGCCAACGTATCCGAGAACGATTACGAACACAAGACCTCTTCGCCCTTAGTCGACGGTGGAGAAGGGGTCCAAACCGGATACGCGCAACGGGGCGGCTGACCACCAGTTGCCGCGCGGAGAACGCGAACAGCGCTCCCTCTCAGCGGGCGAAACGGAGCGCCGCTTTCTGCGCTGGTCCTACTCGTTGACAACAGGACGGCACGCTCCGTCAAACACCATTCCCAGGCCCAGGTGAACGATCACAGCTGCCGAACTTCTGTGGTCCCGGTAAAGACCTTCGCCGTCGGCTGGTTCGGGTCCGCGCTGATGACAAAGCTGCCGGCGTGGATGTGGTCGGCAGCCGAGAAACCGACGTACACCTCGATCTGCCCGGCCTCCACCGCGTAGGTCATGCTCCGGTCGTAGAAACCGAGCTGGCCCGTGGGGAGCTCGAAGCGCACCGCCACCCGCTGGCCGGCGCCCACCGCGACGCGGCTGAAGGCCTTCAGCTCCAGCACCGGCCGGGTGATCGTCGCCTGCGGGTCGCGGACGTAGAGCTGCACGACCTGCTCCCCCGCCCGCTGTCCGGTGTTGGTGACAGTGACCTCGACCCCGACGCTGTCCCCGGCGCGGACCTCGGCGCTGCGCACCGTGGCCTCGTCGATCGCAAACGAGGTGTACCCGAGGCCGTGGCCGAAGACGTATCGCGGCGCGACCGGCGAGTCCACGTAGTCGCCGTGCCAGTGTGATCGGCCGCCGGAAACCTTGTGCCCGTAGAAGACGGGGATCTGGCCCACGCTACGGGGGTACGAGATCGGCAGCCTTCCGCTCGGGTTCACCTCACCGAGGAGCACCTCGGCGATCGCCTGCGCCCCGGTCTCCCCCGGCAGCCAGGCCATCAGCACCGCGGCGCACTCCTCGTGCAGAAAGTCACCGGCGACGGGTCGGCCGGCGACGAGCACCGCCACGACCGGCGTGCCGGTGGCGACGACCGCACGGACCAACTCTTCCTGCACGCCCGGCAGGTCCAGACTGGACCGGTCCCGCGACTCCCCGGTGGTGGTCCCGAGCGTCACCCCCGAGCGGTCGCCCAGGACCAGCACCGCGACGTCGGCCGCCGCGGCGACCGCGACCGCCTCGGCGAAGCCCTCCGTCGACGGATCGAGCACGTCGCAGCCCGGGGCGAAGCGCAGCCGGTCGCCCAGCCGCGCCGCGAGTTCGTCACGCACCGTCGGCACACCGTCGGTGCTCTCGTCGATCTCCAGATCGTCCGGGATCGTCATCATCTCGCCGAGCAGGCCGCGCCGCTTGCGCGCGGCGATCAACGCCTCGATGTGGGCCGCGAACGAGTAGTCACCGAGCAGGTGTCGGGCGTTGTCGGCGTTCGGGCCGATGAGCGCGACCGTTCCGGCCTCGGCGAGCAGCGGCAGGATGCCGTCGTTCTTCAGCAGGACGAGGCTGCGGCGGGCGATCTCGAGCGCCACGTCCCGGTGCCGATCGGCGTTGGCCGTCGTCGCGGCCGTGTCCTCGTCGACGTACGGGTTCTCGAAGAGCCCCAGTTCGATCTTGTGCCGAAGGACCCGCGAGACCGCCTCGTCGAGCTGGGCCTCGCTGACCTCGCCGGCGTCCAGAGCGTGGCTGAGGGCGTCCGCGTACGCGTCCGTCGCCGGAAGCTCGACGTCCACGCCCGCGCCGAGACCCACCGCCGCGGCCTGCTGCTTGTCCTGCGCGAAGTGGTGGTACGAGTGGAGGTCGTTGACGGCGAAGTAGTCGGACACCACGCTGCCCGTGAAGCCCCACTGACCACGGAGGACGTCGGCGAGGAGCTCCTGGTTGGCATGACAGGGAACGCCGTCGAGCTCGTGGTAGCCGGCCATCACCGACTGGAGGCCGCCCTCGCGGACGGCCGCCTCGAACGGATACAGGTACACCTCGCGCAGCAGCCGCGGCGGCAGCTGGGCCGGCGCCCAGTTCAACCCACCCTCGGATGCTCCGTAGCCGACGAAGTGCTTGGCGGTGGCGAGGACACCGTCGGTCAGGTCGGCGCCCTGCAGGCCCCGGACGAACGCCACCCCCATCCGGGACACCAGGTACGGGTCCTCGCCGTAGGTCTCCTCCGTCCGGCCCCACCGTGGGTCGCGCGCCACGTCCAGCACCGGCGAGAGACCCTGGTGGCTTCCCATGGCGCGCATCTGCGCGCGGACGACGTCGGCCATCTGCCGGTTGAGCTCCGGCGCCCAGGTGCTCGCGACGCCGATCGCCTGCGGAAAGATGGTCGCCTCCCGGGCCATCACCCCCGAGCAGACCTCCTCGTGCACGATCGCCGGGATCCCCAGCCGGGTCTCGGTCACCAGGAAGCGCTGGACGGCGTTGGCGGCCCGCGCCACCTGTGCCGCCTTCAGGCTGGTCGCGCCCGCGATCCGGGTCACGTGCCCCAGGCCGTGTCCAAGGATCGGCCGGGCCCGCTCCGGCGCGAACCTCCCGCCCTCCAGCAGGGTGAACGCCCACGTGCTGCCCAGTTGCGCGAGCTTCTCCTCGCGGGTCATCCGGGCCAACAGATCCGACACCCGTTCGTCGACGGGCGCCGTCGCATCGGTGTAGGTCGCCTCGATCTCCGGCTCAACAGTGGTCACCCGGTCACCCCAATCACCGCGACAAGCTGGTCTTGCGGCCTCGTCGGCCACCACGGCACCTGCGCCTGGCCGAGGGCTGGGGCCGGGAGGCGGTGGCGGCGAAGCGGGCGGGAGGCGGACCCCTGGCCAACTGGGGCGGCATGCCCCAGGGGCCGTGCCGACCACACATTGATCCAGGTGCCGTGTTCCCTTACGTAAACGTAATCGGTAACGTTTACATTGATCGACAACGTAATCGAAGCCGATCACGTTGTCCAGAGGTCGCACCGCCTCCACCACCCCTCGGTCCTGGCGCTCAGGTAGAGATCTCCGCGTCGGACCTCGCACGAAGGGAGCCAGCCCTGAACACCCACCCCGACAGCGCGCCGGCGCACGTCGTGAACACGGCCCGCTTGACCCTGGACCCTCGCCGACGCGTCGCACCCGTGCCACGCCGCCTCTTCGGCTCGTTCGTCGAGCACCTGGGGCGCTGCGTCTACACCGGAATCTACGAGCCGGGGCACCCGACGGCCGACGCCGACGGCTTCCGGGGCGACGTCCTCGCGCTGGTGCGCGAGTTGGGCGTCACCACGGTGCGCTACCCGGGCGGCAACTTCGTCTCCTCCTACCGCTGGGAGGACGGCGTGGGCCCGGTCGACAAACGGCCGACGAGGCTCGACCTCGCCTGGCACAGCCTGGAGACCAACGCGTTCGGGCTCGACGAGTTCATGCGCTGGGTCGGCAAGGCCGACCTCGATCCGATCATGGCGGTCAACCTCGGCACCCGGGGCACCGCCGAGGCCGTCGACCTGCTCGAGTACGCCAATCACCGCGGTGGGAGTCACCTCGCCGACCAGCGCCGCGACAACGGCGCGATCGACCCGTACGGGATCAGGCTGTGGTGCCTGGGCAACGAGATGGACGGCCCGTGGCAGGTGGGCCAGCGAAGCGCGACCGAGTACGGACGTCTCGCGGCGCAGACCGCGAAGGCCATGCGCCGCTTCGACCCCGATCTCGAACTCGTCGCCTGCGGCTCCTCACACCTCGGTATGCCGACCTTCGGCAGCTGGGAGCGCGACGTGCTGACCGAGGCGTACGACGACGTCGACCTGATCTCGCTGCACGCCTACTACCAGCCGGTCGACGACGACCTGGCCAGCTTCCTCGCCTCGGCCGAGGAGATGGACAGGTACATCGACGCCGTCACCGCCATCGCCGACTCGGTCGGAGCGATCCGCCGGTCGACCAAGAAGATCATGATCGCGTTCGACGAGTGGAACGTGTGGTACCAGTCGGCAGCCCCGTCCACGCCGCCGAGCGGCGAGGACTGGCCGGTCGCGCCGCCGCTGCTGGAGGATCACTACAGCGTGGCCGACGCGGTCGTCGTCGGCGGCCTGCTGATCAGCCTGCTCCGGCACAGCGACCGGGTGACAGCGGCCTGCCAGGCCCAACTCGTCAACGTCATCGCGCCGATCATGACCGAGCCGGGCGGCTCGGCCTGGCGCCAGACCATCTTCCACCCGTTCGCCCGCACCGCCCGGCACGCCCAGGGCGCCGTGCTGGACGTGCTGCGCGACGGCAGCACGACGAGCACCGACCGCTACGGCGAGGTCGACGCGGTCGACGCGGTCTCCACCTGGGACGACAGCACCGGGGAGATGACCGTCTTCCTCGTCAACCGGGCCCTCGACACCCCGGCCGAGGTGACCATCGACGTCGCCGGCGCCCAGGTGACCGACATCATCGAGTGCGTCACCGTCGGTGGCACCGACCTGCACGCCAAGAACACGGCCGACGGTCCGGACCACGCCACGCCGCGTCCCAACGACACGGCACGCGGCGGCGACGCCAGTGTCCAGCTGGCTCTCCCGCCCGCGTCCTGGACGATGCTGCGACTTCGCGCCACCGACGCGACTCGATGATCGGCTGACGAACGGTCCCGGACGTGCCCCGGCCGCGCACACCCTGGCTTCACCAGGGCCGCGCGGCCGGGGGGTTCCCCACCACAGGGAGTACGGGGGTCGAGCCCAGGACTACCGGGCGTCGACCGCTGCGCTCTCGGAATCGTTGAAGAGCTTGTCGCCCTGGTAGCGGGCGACCACCGGCGCGGTCAGCTCACCATGGACGGTCTTCTTCAGCTGGCCGACACCGTGGCGCAGCGGGGCCGACCCGAGGAGCGTGTCACCGGCGTAGAAGTCGACGGTGCCGGAGGGGGCCGACGTGCTGGCGCTGACCGCGCCAACCGTCGCGGTGGCGGTGACCTTGGTGACGTGCGACCGGCCCGCCGACGACGTGGTGATGTCGAGATCGGTCGAGGTGGCCCGGAAGGTCAGGGTGCGCAGGTAGTGGTCCAGCAGCGGACGCCAGACGTGCCAGGTGTGTACGCCCGGCACGTTGTACTCGTCCAGCTCGACTCCGGCGGTCCGCAGTGCGGCGGCGTTGCGCTGCGAGTTCTCGGCGATGTTGCCCAGGCGGTCCTGGAGCCCGGTGCCGATCATGATGCCGCCGGCCACCGCCTTCATGCGGTCAACCTGCGCCTGGGTGGCTGCCGGGCCGCCCGCGCTCCACGCCGCGTGGTAGCCGAACAGGTCGGTGTGGTTGTACATGATGGTGTACGCCCGGCTGCCACCGGCGGAGAAGCCGGCGAACGCGCGGTCCTGCGGCCGGGTCGAGACGTGGTAGCTCTGCTCGACGAACGGGAAGATGTTGTTCCGCAGTTCGTTGACGTAGCCCTCGTTGCCACCAGGGAGGCCGTTGAAGTCGGTGGAGACGATCACCATGGGCTGCGCCGCCCGGTCCTTGATCGCGTTTTCCAGGATGAGGTGGGCCACGCCCTGCATCGTCCAGGCGGTCGAGTGGTCGCCGCTGCCGTGGCTCAGGTAGAGGGTCGGGTACGGCGTGGCCCGGTTCGGGTCGTAGCCGTGCGGCAGGTAGACGACGATGTCGTGGACTCCCGCCGGGTTGGTCGACAGCGGCGAGGTGTAGCGCCGGGACTCCAGCCGGCCGACCTTGGCGACCGGCGCCTGGTAGCCGGTGTCGTACGTCGGGAACTTCTTGCTGGCCGGGACGTAGATCGTGCTGCGTACCGCACCGGGTGCTCCCGGGTACTGCGGCTGGATCTGCCACCGGTTGGCGGGGTCGTCGTACAGGGCACAGCCGGTGGCCAACTCGTTGGCGCAGTCGTGAGTGAACGCGTAGCGGAAGGTGCCCGCCGGCAGCGGAGTGGTGAAGGTCCACACCCCGTCAGGCCCCTTCTGCATGGCCTGGATGTGCCACGGGGTGGCCGCGACGTCGCCGGGCTGCCACTCGGCGGGCGGCCGCGCGTCGCCGCAGTCCTGGCAGCCGATGTTCTCCGGTCGGGAGTAGAACCAGTCGCCGTAGATGTGGACCTGCTGGACATCGTCGGGCGCCCGGTACCGGAAGGTGACTGTGTGGCCGGTCGGGGCCTGGTCGGTGCGGGTGACCGTCGGGCCCAGCGGCGCCGGCGGTGCCGGCGGTGCGGCCGAGGCCGCCGGGGCGGCGACCGTCCCGGCCGTGACGGTGATGGCGGCGAGCAGCGCGAGCATCAGCCGGCGCGTCCGCGCCGGCATCAGGGGACGGGGAAGTGCAACGGGCATGTCCTGCTCCCTCTTCGGCTTGTGGTCAGACCGCAACGAGCGGCGACCGACATTCGATGGTGAGGCGAAGGGATACCAGTAACGGGCGATGCAGCAATGGCAGCGCTAACATCGTTCCCTGTCGAAAACAGAACCACGAATTGCATTGACGGTCAAGACTGGTCCGCGATCCGGATCAGAAAATTGCATCGAAAACAATTAGGGCGCGTTTCAGCGCCACCAGAACCATTGGCGCGCGAATTCATTGTCGGGTCAAATTTCGTCAACGAATTCGCGCGCCAGCCACAGGTGGCGCGAAAACGCACCCGGAAGAGACCGGCGATCCGGTTATTCGGCCGCTGGCGCCAACCTCCCGTCGACTCGCCGAGCAATTGCGGTGTACTCGTCTCGCAACTCCTCGGGAAGGACCCAGGCCGGGGCGTCCTGCCACGCCAGCGGGCGGAGGAACCGTCGGATCGACGTGGCGCCCACCGACGTGTGCACGTTGTTGGTCGACGGCCAGGGTCCACCGTGGTGCTGGGCCCACGACACCCGGACACCGGTGGGGTAGCCGTCGAAGACGATGCGCCCCGCCCGGGCGGCGAGCACGTCGACCAGGCGGCGTACCACGTCCGCGTCGTCGCCCGGCCCGCTGTGCAGGGAACCGGTCAGCGACGGCGGGACGGCGGCCAGCGCGGCGTCGAGGTCGGCGTCGTCGTCGTAGCGGACCACGACCAGGAGCGGGCCGAAGCACTCGTCGGCGATCTCGGCGGTCAGGCCGGACAGGCCGACCTCCAGGAGGGTCGGGGCCACGGTGAACCCCGCCCCGGGTTCGACAGTGGGCCGCGCCGAGACCCGGGCGCCGGCCCGCTCGAACTCCGTGGCCCGAATCTCGTACGCGTCCCGGATGCGCTCGTTGAGCAGGACCGTGCCACCCGACGAGTCGACTCTCGCCCGCAGCGCGTCGACCAGGCGGTCACCACCTGGATCTGACGGGATGAACGCCAGGCCGGGCTTGGTGCACAACTGACCGCCCGAGTTCGTGAAGGAGCCGAACAGCCCCTCGGCGATCTGGTCGCCCCGGACGGCGGCCGCGTCGGACAGCACGACGATCGGGTTCACGCTGCTCAGTTCGGCGTACAGCGGAATGGGGTCGGGCCGTTCGTCGATGGCCGCCTGGATGGCGCGGGCGGCGTTGACCGAGCCGGTCAGGGCGGCCGCGCGGATCGCCGGGTGGCGCACCAGCGAGAGGCCGGCCTGCTCGCCGTACACGATCGCGACGACGCCCTCGGGCCCGCCGAGGTCGCGGACGGCCGACTCGATCGCGGCGGCGGAGGCCTGCGAGGTCAGCGGGTGGGACGGGTGGGCCTTCAGGATCGTCGGACACCCGGCGGCGAGCGCGGCGGCCGTGTCACCGCCGGCGACCGAGAAGGCGAACGGGAAGTTGCTGGCCCCGAAGACCGCGACCGGCCCGAGGGGTACGAGCATCCGCCGCAGGTCCGGGCCGCGTCCCAGCGGTGTGTCGGCGGCGTGGTCGATGGCCGCCTCGACGTACGCTCCGTCGCGCAGCACCTCGCCGAACATCCGGAACTGGACCGCCGAGCGGGTGAGTTCCCCGTCGAGTCGGGCGTGGCTCAGCCCGGTCTCCGCCTCGGCGGCAGCGACCAGGTCCACCCGGCGGGCCTCCAACGACGCGGCGATCGTGTCCAGCAGCTCCGCGCGGCCGAGCCTGCCGCGGGCGGCCAGCCACTGCGCCGCCGCCGACGCCTGATCGGCGATCACCTCCAGCCGAGACTCGTCGGTCTCGGTGAGATCCGTCGCGCGACGCTGTCCGTCGCGCGGATCGACCGTGCTGACCACGTTCACAGCAGTCCTCTCCTTACCAGATTGCCCATCAGATCGCGGACGCCGAAGTGCCAGGGCTCGCACTCCTCCGCGTGCCGCACCCGGTTGACGAGGGTGCCGAGCGCCGGGCAGCTGATCCGTACCACGTCGTCGACCTTGTGGGTGAAGCCCTCACCGGGGCGGTCCCGGTCCTGGATGGGCGCGAACATCGTGCCGAGCATCAGGGCGGCACCGTCGGGGTAGTGGTGGTGCGGCCCGATCAGCTGCCGGACCAGTTCCTGCGGATCACGCGACATCTGGGTCATCTCCGAGACCGCCTCCAGGTGGAAGCCGTCCACGCCGTGAACCTCCAGGCGCACCTCGAGCTGGCGTACCCGGTCCATGTCGAACCGGTCGTCGAAGAGCCGGATCAGGGGGCCGAGTGCGCACGAGGCGTTGTTGTCCTTCGCCAGCGGAAGCAGCAGCGCCGAGCGGCCCTCGATGTCGCGCAGGTTCACGTCGTTGCCGAGGGTGGCGCCGACGACCCGTCCGCTGGACTGGACGATGAGGGTGACCTCGGGTTCCGGGTTGTTCCAGGTCGACGCGGCGAGCACGCCGACCGGAACAGCGGTGCCGACGGCGGAGAGGATCTGTCCCTTGGTGAAGATCTCGGCGTCCGGGCCGATCCCCACCTCCAGGTACTGACTCCACATGCCCTCGGCGACCAGCAGACTCTTGAGCCGATCCGCCTCCGGCGAACCCGCCTCCAGGTTGTGCAGGTCGACGCCGACGTCGGCGAGCATGCGGTGACGGATCTCCGCCGCCAGCGCCAGGTCGCCCCGTGCCCGTTCCTCGATCACCCGTTCGATCATGGAGATCGGGAAGGTCACACCGGCGGCCTTGAGCGCCTGGAGATCGACCGGGGCGAGCAACCAGGGTCGGCCAGGGTCCCGGGTGGCGGCCGGTGTGTTGGCCAGTATCTCCGCGAAGTCGCCCAGCCGCGGCCCGTCGAGCCCGGCCACCGTCGCGGCGGGATCGGGCAACTCGCAGATGTCGCGGACGGTGGGAAACCGGCGGCTGATGTCGATGACCTCGCCGTCGCGGACGACAACGGGCGAGGGTCCGTCACCGGACGGATCCCAGACCCGGCCGATGAGGACGCTGTCGGAGTCGTCCGGCAACGCCTCGGCGGCGGTACCGACCCAGTCGGTACCCGCGGCCAGCCCTCGGGGCCGTGGCACCGTCATGAGTCGCTCTCCAGGTTGAAGAAGGACCGCTCGTCGCGGGGACGGATGTCGTAGACGGCGTCCTGGAACATCCGCAGCGGGTGCGGGGTGAACGGGTGTTGCGCGATCGCGGCGAGATCCACCTCGATACCCAGGCCCACCCCGGTCGGGATGAGGATGTCGCCGTCCTCGGTCAGCACCAGCCGCTCGTTGGTGATCTCGGGACGCCACGGCACGTCCGTCGCCATGATCTCCAGGTACCGGAAGTTGGGCAGCGTCGCCCCGAGTTGCAGCGTCGCGGCCGTGCTGAGTGGACCGCTCGGGTTGTGCGGCGCGAAGCCCACGTAGCTGGTCGCGGCGAGCGTGGAGATGAAGGCCAGCTCGGCGATCCCGCCAGCGTGCGTCACGTCGGGCTGGACGAAGTCCACCGCCTGGCGGGCCAGCGCCGGCGCGAAGCCCTGCCGGCCGTACCACCGCTCCCCCGCCGCGATCGGCACCGGCGACGCGCGACGGATGTCGACGAGCGCATCGAGGTTGTCCGGTGGGCAGGGCTCCTCGAACCACACCGGGTCGAACTGGGCGATCTCGGTGGCGACCTTGATGGCGTGACGGACGTCGAAGCGGCCGTGCCCCTCGACGAACAGCTCCACCTCACGGCCCACCGCGCCGCGGACGGCGTCGATCTGGGCGAGCACCCGGTCCAACTGCGCGGTGGTGATGGTGAGGTCGTAGTTCTCGAACGGGTCCCACTTGAGGCCGCGGAAGCCGGACTCCACCGTCCGACGCGCGGCAGCCGCGAAGTCCTCCGGCGTGACGGCACCGGAGAACCAGCCATTGGCGTACGCGCGGACCCGGTCCCGGGTCGCACCACCGAGCAGCCGGGAGACGGGGACGCCGAGCTCGCGTGCCGAGATGTCCCACAGGGCCATCTCCAGCGAGCTCAACGCGGTCATGATGACCGGACCGCCGCGCCAGTACCAGTCCCGCGCGGTCTCGTAGAGGATCTTCGAGATGCTGGTGGGATCCAGGCCCACCACCGCCTCGGCCAGCTCGGCGATCGCACCCTGGACGGCGCGTTCCTTGCCCTCCAGGGTGGCCTCACCGAGCCCGATGATGCCCTCGTCGGTGTGCACCCGCACGATGACGAGGTTCGTGCGGTAGAAGTCGACGACCAGTGTGTCGACAGAGACGATCTTCATCTTTCGGCTCAACCCTTCACCGCACCGGCGGTCATGCCGGACACCACGTACTTCTGGACCAACAGGTAGAAGGCGACGGCGGGCAGTGTGAACAGGAAGGCGACAGCCATCACCGTCTGGATCGGTGTTCCCAGCTCGCCGATGAAGTTCGCGATGCCGACGGAGGCGGGTTGCAGGTCGGGGTTGAAGATGAACGTCACCGCGAACACGTACTCGTTCCAGGCGTGGAAGAAGGCGATGACCGCGGTGGCCGCGATCGACGGCGCGATGAGCGGCACGTTGATGCGGGTCAGGGTGGTGAAGGGCCGGGCACCGTCGGCACGCGCGGCTTCCTCCAACTCCTTCGGGATGCCGTCGATGGCGCCCTTGAGGATCAGGGCGACGATCGGCAGGACGAAGGCGGAGTTCACCAGGACGAGGCCGGTCAGCGAGTCGAGCAGTTCGAAACGGCGGAACAGCGCGAACAGCGGGACGACCATGAGCGCCTCGGGAAGCATCTGCGTGAACAGCAGCACGACGGTCAGCACCGCCTTACCCCAGAACGAGAACCGGGACAGCGCGTAGCCGAGCGGGATGCCCAGGCCGACGGACACCACCATCGTGCCGACGGCGATGATCAGACTGTTGAGCAGCCATCCGGCCGCTTTGCCCTCGGCCAGCGCATCCACGAAGACCCCGAACTGGCCGAGGTCCGGCGTGAGCCGGGGCTGGTCGGCGAAGAGGTCGCTGTTGCTGGACAGCGCCGTGACGAACATCCAGTACAGCGGAAAGACCGCGACACCCAGCACGACGAGCACGGCGACGATCCGTGCGGTGACACCGAAACGGAAGCGCCTCATCGGACGTCCCCCTTCTCCACGGCACGGGCGACGAGGCGGCTGCCGATGATGACGATGAGCGAGATGACGACGCCGACCATTCCGATGGCCGCCGCCGACCCGAGTTCCTTCGAGTCGAACGCCTGCGAGTAGAGGTCGATGACGAGCGTCTCGGTGGAGCCGACCGGCCCGCCCTTGGTCATCAGCCAGATCAGCTCGAACCGCCGCAGCGACCAGATCGTCATCAGCAGGGCCAGCAGACCCACGGTCGGCTTGATGACCTGCCAGGTGACGGCGCGGAAGGTGGCCCATCGTCCCGCGCCGTCCACGGTTGCGGCCTCGTTGAGGTCCTGCGGAACAGACTGCAGCGCGGAGAGCAGCACCACGGAGGTGAACGGGAACAGCTGCCAGATGGTCGTCGCGAGCACTGCGGGAAGCGCGTAGCGAGGGCTGTCCAGAATGGCGCCGCCGGGCACACCGAGCCCCACGGCATCGAGGAAGCGGTTCACGATGCCGTACTGCGCGTTGAGCATCCAGGTGGCGATGAGCGCGACCGCGATTCCGGGGGCCGCCCAGGGGACGGTCACGAGCGCCCGCGCCACGCCACGGCCGCGGAACTTCTTGTTGAGCAGGAGCGCGACGACCAGGCCGGCACCGATCGCGACGACGACGCAGGTGATCACGTAAACGACGGTGATCAGCAGGGTGCGGTGGAACTCGGAGTCGCCGAAGATCCGGTTGAAGTTGTCGAGCCCGACCCACTCGCTGCGGGTGGGATTGAGCAACCTCGTCCTGGTGAAGCTGAGGTACACCTCCTGAAGGAGGGGCACCGCCTGGAAGACGAGGATGAACAGAGCGGCGGGTGCCAGGAACAGGTACGGCGTCCACTTGCTACCCAAAGGGCTGGGCCGACGCCGGGCCCGGCCTGGGGGTGTTGTCTTCGGTGCTCCGGTCTGCTCGACCACAGTCATCGGGTTCGATCCTTAGGGGGAAGGACGCTGCCGGCGCACGGATCGTCGCGCCGGCAGCGTCGCCGTGTCGAGCGGTCAGCGGACCAGTTCGGTCGCCTGCTGCTGGGCGCGATCCAGGGCCGACTTCAGGTCGGCCTTGCCCTGCAGTGCCGCGACCACGTTCTGCACGACCACCTTGCGGATGTCCGGCGTCTTGGCCTCGAACCCCAGCACGATCTGCGGCAGGCTGGTCTCGGTGAGCCCGTCGAAGACGGTGAGGAACGGGGTCTGCTTGAGCGTCTCCGCGCTGCGCTGCGTGGTGGTGGCGACGCTGCTCGCGCCGAGGATCTCCTGCAGCTTGACCTGGTTCTGCGGCTCCAGCGCCCACTTGATGAAGGTGCCTGCCTCCTCCTTGCCCTCGCTCGCCTCGTTGATCACGATTGGTGCGAGGATCGCGCCCTGCTTGCGGACCGGGAAGGGGATGGGGGCGACGCTGAAGTTCAGCTTGGCGTTCTGGCCGCGCGTGGCGGTCACGTAGCCGCCGTTGTTGAGCTCCATCCCGACCTTGCCCTCGGCGAACATCCGCCGGAACGTCGCCGCGTCCGCTCCGCGCGGGATCACGTTCGCGTCGTAGAGGTCCTTGAACGCCTGCAGACCCTTGAGGTTCTCGGGCGAGTTGATCGTCAGGTTCTTACCGTCGGACCATGCGCCGCCGAAGCCGTAGACGTAGTTGAAGATGTCCTGCCAGACGCCGGCCTCCTCGGCCTCGGTCTGGCGGAACGCCAGACCGAAGACGTCACCCTTGGTCAGCGACTTCGCCGTCGTGGTGAACTGCTCGTAGGTGGTCGGCGGCGTCGGGATCAGGTCCGCGTTGTAGAACATCGCGTAGTTCGACGCTTCGAAGATGACACCGTGTCGGACACCATCGTGGACCATGAACTGGTCGGGCTGCTTGAGCAGGTCGTACTTGCTGGCGTCGATCACCTTGTCCAGCGGCGCGACGAGGCCGGCGTCCGAGGCCGCCTCGAACTCGGGCATGTCGAAGCGGACCAGGTCGGGGCCCTTGCCGCTGCCCATCTGGGTGAGCACGGTCTGGCCGAAGGTCGGGTACGGCACCGCGGCGGCGGACACCTGAACCTTGGTCTGGCTCTGGTTGAACTCGTCGAGCCACTTCGTCAGAAGCGGACCGCGGCCCGGATCACCGAAGGTCGAGGCGGCGAAGGTCAGTTTGGTGACGCCGTCGCCGGAGTCGCCGTCCGAGCCGCAACCGGTCAAGAGAGTGGCGACCAGGCCGAGGGCACATGTCGCCCTGGCGATGCCGAAACGAGCGCGCTGATTACCCATCGTTACTCCACTGTTACGAGTCAGAGTCAAGCGGATGAAATTGCAACGATCGTAGCGCCATGTGCAACGGTGTCAAGTGGCGATTGCGCATGGCGTCATCTATATTGCACAATATGCAACGACAGTGACGGGGCTTCCCGTCGCACGAGGGAGGGCACAGCCTTGGCGCAATCGATTCGCCGCGCGATCGACCTCATCCGTCGATCCGCGGAGCACCCGCTGTCCCTCACCGAGGCTGCGGACGTGCTCGGCGTCCACAAGTCCACAGCCCTGCGCATCCTGCAGACACTGGAGTCCGCGCGCTTCGTCCGTCGGACCGGCGCGGGCACCTACGTGCTCGGCAGCGGCCTGATCGAGTTGTCCGAGCTCGCGCTCGGCTCGATGGACCTCCGCCAGCCCGCGGCCGCGCACCTTCGTGCGCTGCAACGCGAGACCGGCCACACCGTACACCTGGCGCAGCTGACCGGCGACGAGATCATCTATATCGACAAGGTGGACAGCCCGGCGTTCGACGCCGTCAAGCTGCCGTCACGGGTGGGACGCGCGGTGTCGATCTACGCGAGCGCCGTCGGCAAGACGATCCTGGCCTACCTACCCCGGGAGGAACGCGACCGCCTGCTCTCCCACGTCGTCTTCGAGAGATTCACCGACACCACCTTCACCGACCACGACGCCCTGGAAGCCGAACTCGCCCGCATCCAGGAATGCGGCTGGGCCATGGACAACGGCGAGCACGACGCCTACGTGATGTGCGTGGCCGCGCCCATCAGGGATTCACGAGGGCAGGTCATCGCCGCCGCCTCGATCACGGCGATCGAGGTCATCGCAAGCCTCGACCAACTGAAGAGCAACCTTCCGCTGCTCCTGGAGACCGCCAACAAGATCTCGTACGAGCTCGGCTACGCGCCGCCGTCCACGGTGAGCCCGGACGCTGCGGGTCGCCCCGCGACGACCTGAGCCCGCGTATCCCGGGCGGTCACCGCGTTATCGGCGTCGACCCGCCGGCGATCCGGTGGTGCTCGTCGGTCTCCATCTCGATGAAGGCCTGGATCATGCCCCGGTAGATCCGTTCGATCAGATCCGGGTCGGCGCCGGCCTCGCTGGCCAGCGCGCGGACCCGGGTCACCACCTGTGCCACCCGCTCCGGCGCACGGACCGCCTGACCGTCGCTCTTGAGCGGGGCGGCCTGCCGGACCAGCGCCTCGCGCCGGGCGAGCAGGTCGACCAGGTTCCCGTCCAGTTCGTCGATCCGAGCGCGGATCGCGCTCAGCGTCACCGCGGTCTCTGCCACGCCGGAAATCGTCGCACGACGGCGACCCGATCAGGGGACCCGTTCGCCGGTCGGCGCGTCAATTGCCCGCTTTCACCCTAATCTCGACACGTTCATGTTCGCCTCAGCACGGCAACCACGGAGGATGACGATGGGCGGGATGCCACGACGTCAGTTCGTCAGACTCTCCGGGACCGCCAGCGCCACGGGTCTGCTGGGCCTGGTCGGCGCGGACCGGGCGTTGGCCGACGGAGGCCCGACCCCCGAACCGTCCCCACCGACATCCGGCGGTCCACCTGCCGCCGCCTGCCCCACACCCTCGGCCCTGTGCGGTCACCCCACCGACACCGGCGGCAGGTACGACCTGTGGGACCGGGTCCAGGTCTGCGAGGGCACGAAGACCGGCCCACCGTTTCCCCAGTGTCTGCGGACGACTCCCACCTACGTCATCCTCAATGGAGGATCGGGGTCGAACCACGACTTCCTGCTCGTCCCCAGTTGCCGGATCAGCGGCATCGAGTGTCCGTTCATCACCACCGCCACCGCCCCGAACTACTGGCTGGAGGCGTGGAACAACGCGCAGCCCGGGCAGCCGGGGCACGTCGTCTACCCGCACATCGGGCTGGGCATCAACTCGGCCGACCCGACCATCCGGATGCAGGACCAGCTGCACATCCACCTGGCCGGGATCCACTCGGGAATCCAGACGCAACTGAACAACCACGACAGCGCGATCAGCAACGACCCGTCGCGCTGGCGCAACCAGATCGTGCCGATCTGGGGCTTGACGTCCACCGGGCTGCCCGCCCCCCGCTCGTACCGGGTGCTGCACGTCGCAAACCTGAACGGGAACCTCTTCCGGCTCCTCCTGGACAACGTGGTGCAGCCGACCGGGGCGACCATGGCCGCGCAGATCCTGGCCGTGACGCCCCGGCTGATCGGCAGCGGCGGGTTCTACGTCCTGAACAGCGAGCCCGGCCTGCCCGTTCCGGCTGGGCAACCCGGCGGCACGGGCACCGTCGACTTCCTGCTCGCGTACGCCTAAGCGCGAAGACCCTGATCGATGAAGCTGATCAACCAGGTGAAACTCTCGTCGACGGACGCGTCAATCTGGAACCCACCGGCCGCCTCCAGGGTCGCGAACCCGTGCAGGACGCTGCGCAGCGTCCGCATGGCGTGAATCTCCTGGCCGGGGTCCAGCCCGTACCCACTCAGCATGGCGGCCCAGGAGGCGAGCACCCGCTCGCTGGCCGGGATGAACGGGTCGTCGGGGCCGGTCGGGCGGGCGGCGTTGCCCGCCGCGTACCGGCCGGGGTGTTCCCGCACGTACGTCCGCATCGCCTGCGCGCCCGCGGCGAGGGCATCGCTGCCGGACCGGCCCTGAATGGCATCGCGGATGGCATCGCCGACCTCGGTCAGGGCCAGGATGGCGATGCGGTGCGCCAGGTCGGCCTGGCTGGCGACGTGCTTGTAGAGCGAGGGGGTCTTGATCCCGAGCCGTTCGGCCAGCAAGGCCATGCTGAGGTTGTCGAAGCCGACCTCGTCGACCAGCGCGGCTGCGGCTGCGGTGACCGAGGCCGGGGTGAGCCGAGCCTTAGGCACTGGTCAGAGTCCGCGCGAGGAAGGGCAGGGCCAGGGCGACAACCTCGTCGGGCGTCTGGACGTGCGGGTAGTGCCCCGCGCCCTCGATGACAGCCAGCTCGCCGAGCCCTCGCGGCAGATCGGCGATGATGCGCTCGCCCTCGGCGCGCGGGTCGGCCCAGTCGGGGTCGACGCTCCCCTGGATCACCAGGACCGGGCAGGTGACGTTGGGCAGTTGCCGACCGGCGTCGCCCGCGCTGGTCTTGCCCATGGCCTGGAGGACCTTCATCCGGCCGGGCTCACTCATCTTGGCCTCGATGCGCGCCAACTCGCTGTCCCAGTCGGCGGGCTTGGTCGGAATCGCCAGGTCGAGATACCTGCGCCAGCTCGCCAGGCTGCCCCGCACGAGGACCTGCGCCAATTGGAGGTAGCCGGCCCGGAAGCGCTTCACCCGCACCAACCCGCCAAGGTCGACGGACTGTGCGCGGGTGAACGGCGCCAGCTCGATGACGCCGGTGATCAGCTCGGGCGCGGTGGCTGCCGCGATGGTCGCGGCGCCGCCGCTGATCGACTGGCCCATGATCACGGCCGGCCCGCCGAGGTGGCGTACGACGGCGACGAGATCGCCCGCGATGTCGGTACGGCTGTAGCCGTCCCAGCCGAGGCTGGAGTCGCCGCAGCCGCGGATGTCGACATTGGCGACCCGGTAGCCCGCCGCGGCCAGGGCCGGAGCGACGAACCGGTAGGAGTGCCGGCTGTCACCCATGCCGTGCGCCAGGACGACCAGTGGCCCCTGCCCGATCACCTCGTAGGCGATGGTGTTGCCGGCAATGCCCAGGTATTCGATCATGACGCCTCCAGATGATGGCTAATGCGATTAGCTAAAGGCTAACCGCATTAGCCGCAGGGGGCAAACGCCTGACGCCGCTACTTGCCTCCACCCAGGCCGAGCTGGGGATAGAGGGCGTCGGGGGCGACGGCCGCGCCGGACGGCCGCTCGACAACGACGGTCATGCCGAAGTCGCTGTAGCGCAGGGACGCGTTCGGCAACCCGCTGGCCTGCGGCATCAGGAAGCTGACCAGCCGACCCTCGGTGTCCAGTGTTGCCCGGAACGCGTGGCGCCGTGCGCTGTCCGGGAACGCACCACCGGGACCGGGCCGGAAACTGATCCCGTTACCGACGCCGATCAGGGTCACGTCGACCGCCCCGGTGATCTGACGGCCATCCGCACGGGCGGTGACGATCGCGTCGATGAGGCGACCCGAGCCGCCGGAGTCGTTCTTGCCCGGCGCGAAGCTCAGGGCGAAGCCCGGTGGCACCCGGGCCGGATCGAGGACCAGCCAGTCGTCGCCCACGCCCTGAAGGAGCGGACCGGGCTTCATGTAGACGTCATTGTCGATCATCCGGATCTCGATCACCCCACCCGGCGCCGCGATCGTGGCGTTCAGGCGCCTGTTGACGTTGTCGGTCTGCGACAGTGACATGATCTGGCTGGCGATATCGACATCGCTGCGATAACTCGTCTGATTGACGAACGCCGTGCCCGCCCGCAGCAGACCGACCGCCTCGGCGGTCGTGGCGGCATCAGCGCCGGCGGCATCAGCGCTGACGGTCGCCCCGGGGGCGGTGCGAGGTTCGGATTCGCTCTCCGTCCGCGTGCCGACCGAACAACCCAGCAGGAGCAGGCCTACCGAAATGCCGGCCAGCATGCCTCGACGTGTCATGGCCATCACGGTAGGCGGGGTCAGCAAGGCCTGAGGCCCCGTATGGTGCCACGGTGGAAACGGACACGGTGCGACAGGCCTACACCTCCGTCGCGGATCTCTACATCAGCATGTTCGGTACCAGTGAGCAGGTACACCCCGACGACCTCGCCCTCATCGAGCGACACCTGACGGGTCGACCGGGCCCGGTCCTCGACCTGGGCTGCGGGCCCGGCCACATCACCGGCCATCTCCGGGCGCTGGGCGTCGACGCAGCCGGCATCGACCTGGTCCCCGAGTTCATCGCGCATGCGCGTGCGGCGCACCCGCACGTCGAGTTCCGGCTGGGGTCGCTGGCCCGCCTCGACGTCGCCGACGAGTCCATCGATGGCATCCTGGCCTGGTACTCGTTGATCCATCTTCCGCCGCCCGAGCTCGACACCGTGCTCAAGGAGTTCCGGCGGGTGCTGGCCCCGGGCGGACGGTTGGTGCTGGGCACCTTCTCCGCCGACCAGGTCGGCGCCTTCGACCACAAGGTCGTGACCGCCTACCGGTGGCCGCTCGACGAGTTCTCGGAGCGACTCACCCGCGCCGGTTTCCGGGAGGTCGAACGCCTGCCCCGACCCGGCGACGACCAACACCGGCCGCATGCCGCGATGGCCGCGGTCGTGGTGTGAGCGCGCCGAGGGCCGGCCTCCCCCACGGGAGGCCGGCCCTCGCCCAGCTGAGCGCCCGCGTCGAGGCGGACGTCCGGCACGGCGGCGGCGCGCTCAGGCGTTGAGCTTCCCGGCGATCTTGACGACCCGCCCGGCCATGTGGTCGAGGGCAGCGAACTGGGCGTCGCCCAACGGGGCGTCGTTGCTGCCGCCGGTGACGTGCGAGACGCCGTACGGGTTGCCGTCGGCGAACTTCAGCGGGTCGGTGTAGCCCGGGGCGACGACCAGACCGCCGAAGTGGTGGACGGTGTTGTAGAGCGCCAGCAGGGTCGACTCCTGGCCGCCGTGCGCGGTCATGGACGCGGTGAAGCCGGCGTACACCTTGTCGGCGAGCAGCCCCTGCGCCCACTGCGGGCCGAGGGTGTCGATGAACTGCTTGAGCTGGCTGGCGACGTTGCCGTAACGGGTGGGCGTGCCGAACAGCACCGCATCCGCCCAGACGACGTCGTCGGCGGTCGCCTTCGGCTCGTTCTTGGTGGCGTCGAAGTGCTGGCTCCAGGCGGCGTTGGAGGCGATGGCCTCTTCCGGGGCGAGTTCCGGAACCTGACGCAGTCGCACCTCGGCGCCGGCCTTCTCGCCAGCCTCGGCGAGGCGCTTGGCCATGCCGTGCAGGGTTCCGGTGGACGAGTAGTAGATGACGGAGAGCTTGGTCATCGGGAGCACCTTCCAAAAGTAGTTGCCGCTGATAAATTTGCGACCGCAACAATCTCGACTGTAGCAGCCGCTTCGACCTACCCCAACGCCTGACCATTCCCAGCTCCTGACGGAGCACACCAGGGGACGAACCCCGGCTGCGGCCGCCCAGCCGATGAAGCGGAACGATCGCCGGCACCTACGATGAGGCGATGGACCAGGCGGGGGCATCGCCGGCGACGCGGTACCGACTGCTCGGACCGGTCGAGGCGTGGTCGGCGTGCGGGGAACGGCTGGCCCTCGGCACCCCGATGCAGGTACGCCTCCTGGCCGTTCTGATGTCGCAGCCGGGCACCGGGTGGTCCATCGACCAACTCGTCGACGAGCTGTGGCAGGGACGCCCACCGAAGACAGCGGGCGGCAACGTGAAGACCTACGTCTGGGCGTTGCGCCGGGCGTTGCGGTCCCCTGGCTCCCCCGACCCCGCCATCCTCGCCGGGCCCACCGGCTACCGCCTCGCCCTCGACACCCAGACCATGGACAGCCTGGCCTTCGACGACCTGGCGCGGCGCGGGTACTCCGCGCTGCGGCAGGGTCACTGGTCAGCCGCACAGGAGTCGTTCGAGGCCGCGTTGGCGCTGTGGCGTGGCGAGCCGTTCGCGGGTCTTCCCGGCTGGGGGGTGTTGCTCTCCGTCCGAGCACGGCTACAGGAGCAGCGGTCGAGCCTCTTGGCAGAGGTCGCGGACCTCAAGCTGCGCGCCGGCCAACATTACGAGCTGATCGAACCGCTCCGAACCCAGGTCGACGACGATCCGCTCCGCGAGCGCCCATGGGGGCAACTGATGGTGGCCCTGGCGCGGGCGGGTCGACGCGCCGACGCGCTGGCGACGTACCGGGAGCTACGCCAACTCCTCGCCGACGAGGTGGGGGTCGAGCCCGGGCCCGATCTCCAACACCTGCACACCCGCATCCTGCGGGCCGACCGGGAGCTGCTGACATCCGAGCCGCGGACACCGGAGAGACGCCCGCCGCTGATCGTGCCCCGGCAGCTGCCGACTCCACCGACGTTGTTCACCGGCCGGGCCGGTGAGCTGGTCCGGCTCACCACGCTCCTGCTCGGTGCCCCTGGCTCGGCCGGCACCGTCGTCATCACCGGCACGGGCGGCGTCGGAAAGAGCTGGCTGGCGATGCGCTGGGCGCACGACAACCAGCATCACTTCCCCGACGGCCAGCTCCACGTCGACCTGGGTGGATTCGGCACCGCGACGCAGGAGGCATCCCCCTCGGCCGTCGTCGTACGTTCGCTCCTGCCGGCACTGGGTGTGAAACCCCTGGAGATCCCCGCCGAGCCGGCGGCCCAGTTCGCGCTGTACCGCAGCCTGACCGCGGAACGACGGCTGCTCGTACTGCTCGACAATGCCCGTGACGCGGAACAGGTGCGGCCGTTGCTGCCGGGATCGACCCGCTGCGGTGTGATCGTGACGAGTCGTCACACACTGCCCGGCCTGGTCGCCGCCGAGGGGGCCCATCCGCTCGCGCTGGACCTGCCCAGCGACGACGAAGCGCGCCAGTTGCTCGTACGCCGACTGGGCGCGCAGCGAGTCGCCGCCCAGCCGGCAGCGGTGGACGAGCTGATCCGCCGTACCGCGCGGTTGCCCCTGGCCCTGTCCATCGTGGCCGCGCGAGCCGCCGCCCGGCCCACTTTTCCACTCCAGGCCATCGCCGACGACCTGACGGCGAGCCGGGGTGGGCTCGCCGCCCTGGCCACCGACGATGCCGCCACCGACGTGCGGACGGTGCTCTCCTGGTCGTACCGTCTGCTCAGCGCGGACGCGGCCCGACTGTTCCGGCAGATCAGCCTGCACCCCGCTGGGGACATCAGCGCGGCGGCGGTGGCCAGCCTCGCTGGGGCGCGACCGCACCTGATTCGGCCGGCGCTCGACGAGTTGACCCGGGCGAACCTGCTGGCCGAGCAGTCCCCCAACCGCTTCCGCTGTCACGATCTGCTCCGCGCCTATGGAGAGGAGTTGACGTCCGCGCTCGACTGCCTGGCCGACCGAAGGGCCGTCCGGAGGCGCGTACTCGACCATTACCTGTGTGTCGCGCGTGACGCGGCGAGGCTGGTCGACGCTGGTTGGCAGCCGCTCGATCCGCCATCCCTGCCCGCCGGCGGGTCGCCGCCGGCGTTTGACGACCACCGGTCCGCGCTGGCCTGGTTCATCATCGAACAGCGGGTGCTGCTGGCTGCCGTCGACGACGCGGTCGCGCACAGCTTCGACGCGCACGCCGGGCAGCTCGCCCAGGCACTCACTCCCCTACTCAGCCGGCTGTCACAGTGGCACGACCTGGCCGCCGTACAGGCCACCGCGGTGGCGGTCGCGCAACGCCGTGGTGATCCACGGGCGGAGGCACTGGCACACCGCGATCTGGCGCTGGCCCACATCCAGCACCGCCGGTTCGATGCGGCCCACCATCACCTTCGACGCGCGATGGCCCGGTACGACCAGGCCGACGACAGCCCGGGGCAGGCCAGCGCCCACCTGCATCTCGCCTGGCTCTGCGACATCGAAGGCGACCCTGCGGCGGCGCTGCCGCATGCCATGGAGGCGCTGGCGCTGGCCAGCGGCACCGACGACCGGCGCGGCGAGGCCGCAGCGCTCAACGCGCTCGGCTGGGGCCATGCGCGGCTGGACGAGCATGCCCACACCATCACCTACTGCGAGCGGGCGCTCGCGCTCTACGAGGAGGCCGAGGACCTGCTCGGCGCGGCCCACACCTGGGACAGTCTCGGATTCGCCTATCACGGCCTCGGGAAACACCCGACCGCGGCAGACTGCTACCAGCGCGCGCTCCTGCTCTACTCGGATGTCCAGGACCCGTGCGGGAGGGCAGACACCCTCGTCCGCCTCGGCGACACCCATCATGCGGTGGGCAACCACGACACCTCGGTCGACCTGTGGCGGCAGGCGTTGGCGATCCTCGACCAGGTCGGCCATCCGCAGGCCATCGTGCTGTCCGAACGGCTGGCAACGTACGGTTGAACGCCCTGCGGCGACCGTCCCCGGACCGGCATGGATCCGGCGTGGACCGGGCGTCGGCAGGCTGGACGAATGCTGTTCACCAAGAGAACCACCTTCTGGCATTCCAGCGGGGTCGACCGTCGACGTCGGCGGCTCGTCGGCGGCCTCTCGGCCGCCATCGCGGTCCTCGTGGCCCTGTCGCTCAACGCCCCGCCGTCGCTCGCGGGCACCACGCCGGGCGCGGCCGGCGGCAACGGGTCGGTCACCGCAGACACCACCGGCGGCTGGAACGGTCGCATCGACTGGCAGGCGTGCCCGGAACGACCCGACGATCCGGGCACGCGTTGCGGCACCCTGCGCCTACCGGTCGACTGGGCCCGACCGGGAGGGGAAACCTTCCAACTCGCCCTGGCCCGGCGCACCGCCACCGACCCGACGGCCCGCATCGGCGCCCTGGTCTTCAACCCCGGCGGTCCCGGTCTGTCCGGAGTGGACGTGGTGCTGACCGCCGACAGCCAGCTCGGACCGGACGTGCTGCGCCGCTTCGACATCGTGAGCTTCGATCCCCGGGGCACGGTCCGCAGTGCACCGGTGCGCTGCTCATCGGCGTTGCTGGCCCGGCACCCCTCGCTGGCGCCCGCCACCGCGGCCGAGTTCGAGCGACTGCGCACCTACGACCGTCAGTTGCGCGACGACTGCCGCGCTCACAGTGGCCCACTCTTCGACCACCTCGACAGTGTGAGCGTCGCGCGTGACACGGACGCCATCCGGGCGGCACTCGGCGAGCGCCAGCTCAGCTTCTACCAGTGGTCCTACGGCACACTGATCGGGCAGGCCTACGCCGAACTGTTCCCCGACCGCGTCCGCGCGCTGGTCATGGACAGCGTGATGGACCACAGTCAGGGGATTCGGGAGTACACGCGTAGTGGGGCGGCCAGTAACGAGGCCCTGTTCCACGAGTTCGTGACCTGGTGCGATCGGACCGTCAGCTGCGCACTGCACGGACGCGACATACCGGCGCTCTTCGACCGACTCATGAGCCGCGCCGACGCCGGCACGCTTGTCGACGCGGGCACCGGTGCCAAGCTGAGCTGGTTCGAGCTTGGGTTCGCGACCTTCGTCAACTTCTTCGACTCGACCTGGGCCGACCTCGCGAACACCCTTCTCGCGTTGGATCGGGGCGAGCCCTCCGATCCCCCGCTCGCGTCCCCGATGGTGTCCGCCGACAGCGACAACGACCTGACCGAGTACGCCCTACCCGCGTTCTGTCAGGACTGGTCACTGCCGGCCAACGGGTTCGCCGAGTGGAAGCGGTATCTCGACGAGTCCCGCGCCGTCGCACCGCACCTGCGGGCCTCCCCGTTGGTCGTCCGGTTCACCGCGATCTGCCTGGGCTGGACGGCGAACAACCCACAACATCGACTGCAGGTGCGGACGAACGCGCCGCTGCTGGTGCTCAACGGACGGTACGACCCGGCCACCCCGTACGACGGGGCGGTGCAGGTGGTGCGCCAGCTCGGCAGCCGGGGCCACCTCCTCACCTACGAGGGATCGGGCCACGCCAGCTACCCCCGCACGGAGTGCACCCGCCGTCAGGTGGAGCAGTACCTCATCACGAGAACCGCACCGCCGGTCGGCGCGAGCTGCCCGGCCGCCCCGGCCTGACGCGCCACGTCGTCAGGGTGACGCCCCAGCTCACGGTAGGTAGTGCGACCGATCCGACGACGTGTCGGTCGGGGCTCCTACCAGCGGCTGGGGCGTCGCCGCTCGCTCAGCGGTCTGGTCGGCGGGCTCCTCGGGTCACGATCCCTCCGGCGGGTCGGCCGGCTGCTGTCCCGGCCAGAACGGCCACTCCTCGAATGACCGGCATCGTCCGTCGCCGGCGAACCGCATGATCCACAGATCGCGGTACTCCTGCTCGACCGGGTCGCCGTAGCGGACCTCCTGGCGCGACACGGCGGTGTCGCCCTCGACCGCGACGATCTCAGTGGTCATCTGGAACACCTCGTCGGGGCCCTTGCGCTGCTTCTCCCACATCCGGGCGATGGCCGGCAGTCCGACAACGGGCGTCCAGTACGGCCCCTGCTGGTAGCTCGCGTCCTCGGTGAAGAGCCCGACCAGGGCATCCGTGCCCGGCGTCCGCCACAGTCGCTCGTAGGCGGCGAGCCAGTCCTCGACGTGCTTCCGGTCCATGGACATCACCTTGCCAGCCGAACTGCGGCCAGCAGGGAAAACCCGCAGGCTGCGGCCTCGCACCCGGCAACGGCCGCCCCGCACACCCTTGACATCGAATGGCGTACCCAGCGACACTCCCGATGCTAATTCGATTTAGCGACCATCGAAGCCCTCGACTGCCAGTGCCCGAACCACACCGCGACGAGCGACCACAGAGGAGTCTTCGCGCATGAGGGAAACGACCGGAAGACGCAGGCTCCGGCTTGCGATCTCGATTCTCACGCTCACGGCACTCGGAGCGGGGGCCGTCGCCCCCACGCCGGCTGCCGCCGCCGGCAGGCCCACGACCGCGCAGGGTGCGACCGTCAAGGCGGACCGCAACTCACCCACCGGCTACACCGTCACGTTCGTCTACCGCAATCCCCACGCCACCCAGGTACGCCTCGCCGGGGACCTGACCCTGCTCGACGTCAACACCGGCACCACGCGTTACCAGCCGGAAGAGTGGCAGCCGGGGCGTTACCACGCCGGAGGCACCGAGTTCCTCCGGGACATGACCAGGGACCCGAAGGGCAACTGGTCGGTCTCGGTCCCGTTGCACGCCGGAGGTCTCAGCTACTGGTACCGGGTCTGGGACCCGACCCAGGGCTGGGAGAACAAGCGCATCTGGGATCCCGCCTCGACGAACCCTCGGCCCCCGGGCGAGTCCTCGTTCCGGGTCAGGAACAACGACGTCCTCGACGCCGTGTACGTGCCGTACGACAAGAAGCAGAACGACCCGGTGCTGGCCGAACGCGCGGACTACGAGTTGCCGGTGGCCGACCGCGCGAAGCGGGGAACCGTCACGTACGTCCCGTACACCACGATCCTGGGCGACAGCGGCCACTACCTCGGCGTGTATCTGCCGGCCGGCTACGACGCCAACCGCCCGCAGCCGTACAAGGTCGCGTACCTCGCGCACGGCATCTTCGGCGACGAGACCGACTTCATGGTCCCCGCGAACGTCCCGAACATCCTGGACAACATGATCGCCAAGGGCGAGGTCGAGCCCACCGTGGTCGTCACCATGGGCAACCACTTCACCGGCACCAGCCTCGGCTTCGCCTCCTACAACCAGACCAACGCGGCCAACAACCTGGTCCAGACGATCCTGCCCCTCATCGAGGGCAGCTACAACGTCTCGACCGAACGCTCCGGGCGCGCCTACGCGGGTTTCTCGTACGGCGGGATGACCGGCGGCGTCGTCATCAAGAACTACCCGACCACCTTCGCGTTCTACGGACACTTCTCCGGCAACCCGTCCCTCACCACCCAGGACTACGACACCATCGCGAACGCGGTCGGGGACGATGACCTCTCCGTCTTCCTCGGCAACGGCGTCTTCGAGGGCAACCTCAACGCCCAGAACGCCATCGCGGACAACTTCCGGGCCCGGGGGTACGCTGCCGCGACGACCCAGGTTCCCGGCGCACACGACGGAATGACGGCCGGCCAACTGTTCACGATCTTCGCCCGGGATCACCTGTGGTCGGGGGTCGACTCGGTGTCGGTGACGCCCGCGACGGTGAACCTGACGAAAGGTTGGAACTGGACCAGGCAGTTCCACGCTCAGGTGACGACCAACGAGGGCGTGAGCCCGGCGGTGACATGGTCCGTCCAGGGAGCGGCCTCCGCGGGCACCACCATCTCCCCGGAAGGTCTGCTCTCGGTCGCCGCCACGGAGACCGCGTCGTCGCTCACCGTGGTGGCGACGTCGGTGGCCGACCCGGCCAAGTCACACTCGGCCTCTGTCGTCCTGACGCCCGCGGGCACGGCACGGGTCGTGGTGAAGGCGAAGGCCGCGCCTGCCTCGGTCGTTCGCGGTGGCACGTTCACAGTGACCGTCGACGTGCGGGCACAGCCCGCCCACCCGAAGGCTCCGAAGGTGACCGGCGAGGTCGCCATCACCTTCGCCGACGCGACCCAGGTGGTTGCGCTGCGCGGCGGAACGGCCGTCGTCACGCTGCCGACCGACGGGCTGTCGGCCGGGGTGTACCCGGTGCGCGTCGCCTACTCCGGTGACCCGGCGCACGCCCCCACCGCAGCGGTCCATCAGCAGCTGCGGGTCCGCTAGTCAGCAGGCCGGGTGGGCCGGCGACCGCTCGTCGTCGGCCCACCCTGCCCGTCCGGACCGTCAGCTCACGCCCCGAACCGCCTCGATGATCGTCTCGGCGATCTCGCTCGGTTTGGCCACCGCCATCGCGTGCGAGCCACCGACGATTTCGCGCTGCCCTCGGGGGTTGGCCCGCTCGGCCATGAAGCGGTGTGCCTCGACCGGGATGTTCTTGTCCGCGTCCCCGAACACGAACCAGCTCGGCAGCGATCGCCAGGCAGCGTCTCCGGTGAGCCCGTCACCCAGAGCCTGCTCGGTGATCGGCCGCTGGGTCCGGGCCATCAGCGCGGCCTCGTTGCCCGACGCGTCCGCGCAGAACTGCGCGTGGTACTGGCTCTGGCCGATCGCCACGTCGTTCCCACCGGTCGACACCGGGTACTGCACCAGCGTGTCGGCCAGGGTGCTACCGGGAAACTTCCCGGACAGCGTCAGCGCCGACTCACCCGTGTCCGGGGCGAGGGCGTTGACGTACACGAGGGCCCGCACCGAGGTGTCGCCGGCCGCGGCCTGCGTGATCACCATGCCGCCGTACGAGTGGCCGACGAGGACGACCGGCCCGCCGATCCCGCGGACGACATCTTGCACGTACGCGGCGTCGCCCGCCAGGCTGCGCAGCGGGTTCGCGACGGCCACCGAGTTGTACGCGGCGCCCAGCCGCTCGAGCACTCCGTTCCAACTCGCCGACTCGGCGAACGCGCCGTGCACGAGCACGATGGTGGGCTGTGGTTCAGGCATGACTGGTGCCCCCTCACTCCGTGAAGCTGTTCACCGCCGGTCGCACGCCTGGATACCCGTTCCGCGAGGGTGAAACGTCCGGTCCGACTGGCTTCTCGCCGTAGAGTGCACCAACCCGATGTGCAGGAGGCTGCGGTGGCTGCGACGACGCCGACCGAGACGGTGACCGAGGTGATGGCCGAGCTGGCCGCACTGGCGGACCCGAAGACGCGCGAGGTGAACGCGAAGCACGGTGACGATCACGGTGTGCACCTCGGCAAGCTCCGTGCGCTCGCGAAGCGGCTGAAGACACAGCAGGAACTCGCGCGCCAGCTCTGGGCGACCGGTGATTCCGCGGCGAGACTGCTGGCGATGCTGATCTGCCGTCCCAGGGCGTTCGAGCGTGACGAGTTGGACCTCATGCTGCGCGGGGCGCGCAGCCCGAAGGTGCACGACTGGCTCGTGAACTACGTGGTGAAGAAGAACCCGTACGCCGAAGAGCTGCGGCTGGCCTGGTTCGTCGACGCGGATCCCGTGGTCGCGAGTGCCGGCTGGGCTCTGACCACCGAACGCGTGGCGAAGAAGCCCGAGGGTCTGGACCTCCCGGGACTGCTCGATGTGATCGAGACCGAGATGAAGGACGCGCCGGATCGCCTGCAGTGGGCGATGAACCACTGCCTGGCGCAGATCGGAATCGAGCACGCTGAGCACCGTGCCCGGGCGATCGACATCGGTGAACGCCTGGAGGTGCTCAAGGACTACCCGACCTCCCCCGGTTGCACGTCCCCGTTCGCGCCCAGCTGGATCAACGAAATGGTGCGCCGCGCACGATAGGCACGCTCTCGGCGCGGGCAGGGTCGACGGCGTCTCCCGCCCACCCCCTATAGTGAGTTCCATTATGGGACTTACTACGTTCTGGCGGTGGTGGGTCGCCGGCACGACCAGCCACCTCGGCTCGGCGGTCGGCGCGCTGGCGCTACCACTGACCGCGCTGACCGTGCTCCACGCGTCGGCCTTCGAGATGGGCCTGGTCACGGCGGCGGGCTACCTGGCGTACCTTCTGATCAGCCTGCCGGCAGGCGTGATCGTGCAGCGTCTGCCGCTGCGCGGCATGCAGGTCGCCCTGGACCTGGTCCGGGCCCTCGCCATCGCGTCGGTCCCGCTGGCCTGGTGGTTCGACATGCTGACGGTGGCCCAGTTGATCGTGGTCGCCCTGGTGGTGAGCTTCGCCAACGTGCTGTTCGACGTGGCGAACCAGACGTTCCTGCCGGAGATCGTGCCGGCCGCGCAGTTGCAGGCCCGCAACAGCCTGACCTCCGGCACGCACGCCGCCACCGCGCTGGGCGGGCCGTCCCTGGGCGGTCTCGCGGTGCAGTTGCTGGGTGCGGTGCCGACGCTCTTCGTGGACGCCGTCAGCTACCTGCTCTCCGCCGTGTTGCTGCGCACCCTGCCGGCCCGGCGGGTGCAGCGACCGGCCGAGCGGCCACCGATGGTCACGATGATCCGGGAGGGCTGGCACTTCGTGCTCCGGCACCCGATCATCGGACCGGCCATGTGGGACGCCACCGCGACGAACTTCGTCAACGGCGCCATGCTCGCCCTGTTCCCGTTCTACCTGATGCGTGAGCTGCACGCATCGCCGGTCACGGTCGGGCTGCTCATCGCCACCGACGGCCTCGGCACGCTCATCGGCGCGGCGTTGACGACCCGGTTCACCAACCGTTTCGGCACCGCCCGCGGCCTGATCATCGCGGCCTTCGTCGGCGTGGCCGGCGCGCTCATCATCCCGCTGGGCAACGGAACCGCCGCATTCCTGGCCTTCGCGGTTGGGAACCTCATCTTCGCCAGCTCCACAGTGGTGCTCAGCGTGACCACCCGCACGTACCGGATGCTCGCCAGCCCGCCGGAGCTGCTGTCCCGGGTGATCGCCACCGTCAAGTTCGTCTCCTGGGGCGCCATCCCGGTCGGTGGCGTGCTCGCCGGCACCCTCGCCGGGCCGCTCGGTGCCCGCACCACCCTGCTGATCTTCGGAGCGCTCACCGTGCTGTCCCCGATCATCTACCTGTCGACGCCGATCCGTCGGCTGCGTGACCTGCCGCTCGACCCCGCGCCGACACCCACCGAGGCCCGGGTGTGAACCGGCCACGCTCAGTCCACATTGCTCACTCAAGATATCGACAGAAGGTGTAGGCCCCGGTTTCCCGGGGCAAGAACCCGCACATGGAGGGAACGGCGGGGTACGAGCGGCACCCACTCGGCCAGCGGCACCGAACCGGTGACCCGGATCGGGCAGGGCTGGCGACACCGCTGCCGGCGGCCTGCGTCTGATGCGGCTGAGGCACAGCCTCCCCCCGGTGGCAGTCGGCGCGGTGGCGCTCGGCGCGGCTCTGGGCGCCAACCCCGCCCGTGCCGACACTCCGTCGCCGCGTCTCCCGTTGGTGGAGGTCTCCGCCTCGCCGGAGGCCATCAAGGTTTCGGTGGACGATGTGGTCGAGGTACAGCTGACCGTCCCCCTGCCCGTGCCGACCGCAGTCGTCGACCTGCCCGTGCCTCTGCCGTCGGCCGTTCCACTGCCCCTGCCGTCGGCCGTCCCGCTGCCGACGCCCTCGAAGAAGCCCACCACCGCCCGGCCAGGTCGACCAGCTGGGGCCCCCGCGTCCCCGCAGGGCACGGCGGCACCATCCACCTCGGCGGCCCCGAAGGCACCCCCTGCCCCGCGAACCTCACCGGCGCCGTCCACGTCCGTGCCGGCGACGGTGACCCGGGGCGGCGCCCACGGCACGTCCGATGGCCGAGCGTCGGACCGGGCGCGGGCGGCGAGGACCGCCGTCACCGGACAGCGACCCGACGCGCCCGCCCGTCCCGTGCCGGGGCCACCGGCGTTCGTGCTGGCGCTCGCGTGCGCACCGACCGGCGGCGCCGGCGGCGGCGCTGATCCACCCCCGTCGACAGGCGAAGCTCCGCAGCTCACCCCGCCGCTGCGCCCCGGGCTCACCGTCGGCGCCGTCGACCTACGCGCGACCAGCCGACCGGTGGAGCGTGGCCCTCCCCCGCCCCAACAACTCCTGATCACCCACACGCGTCCACGACGTTGATCAGGAGAGGTTCATGGAAATCGCCGTTATCTGGATACCCGCCCACATCGAGCCGTCGGAGCCCGCCGTCGCGAGGTGTCTCAGCCACCTTCGCCGACACTCCTACCGATTCACCGGAATCATGCGGGCCCCGTGGGAGACCGTCGAGCAGACGATGATCGACGGTGAGGTGGACGTCGTCGTCATCGCCGACTTCGCCCACCTGCCACCGGACCGGTCCCCCCGGATCGAGCTGGCCACCACCGGCGGCGACGCGGACGGGGACCACCCGGCCTCCGACACACAGTTCGACTGACACCACGAAGCGCCTCGTCGGTCACCGACGGGGCGCTTGGTCGATCTGGTCATCCGGCGGCCGAAGGCTGCCCTGGCGGATCAGGCCGCGACGGCAGCCCGGACGTCGTCGTCGGCGGCGCGCAGCCGGGCTGCGGCCTCCTCGGCGGTGCAGTTCGCCAACAGCAGCACGATGGCGGTCTTGGCGTGCCCGTGCGCCGCCGCGAGCGCCCGCGCCGCCGTGTCCAGATCGGTGTCGGCGGCCTCCGCGACGATCCGACGCGCCCGATCGACGAGCTTCTCGTTGGTGGCGTTCATGTCCACCATCAGGTTGCCGTAGACCTTGCCGAGCCGGGCCATCGCGGCGGTCGAGAGCATGTTGCAGACCAGCTTCTCGGCGGTGCCGGCCTTGAGCCGGGTGGAGCCGGTGAGCACCTCGGGGCCGGTGGGCACCTCGATGGCGACGTCGGCGTGGCGGCTGGTCACCGCGCCGGTGTTGCAGGCCACGGAGACGGTCGCCGCACCGAGCGCGCGAGCGTGATCCAACCCGCCGACCACGTATGGGGTACGGCCGCTGGCGGCGAGCCCGACCACCGTGTCTCGGGCGGTCAGGCCGATCGCGGCGAGGTCGGCGACGGCGCGGGTCGGGTCGTCCTCCGCGCCCTCGACGGCGACGCCGAAGGCTCGTGCCCCGCCGGCGAGCAGACCGACGACCCGGTCGGGTGTCGTACCGAAGGTGGGTGGGATCTCGACGGCGTCGAGCATGCCGATCCGGCCGCTGGTGCCCGCGCCGAGGTAGATCAGCCGTCCGCCCTGGCGAAGCGACGCCACGATGACGTCGACGGCGGCGGCGATGTCCGGCACGGCCCGGCGGACGGCGTCGGCGACCGTCTGGTCCTCGTCGTTCATCGCGAGAAGCAACTCGGTGGGAGACATCCGATCGAGGTCGCTGGTCTTGTCGTTGCGGGTCTCGGTGCCGAGGGTGCTGAGGTCCACGGGGTGCTCGTTCCTCTCGCTGGTACGCAGTCGCCGGCCGGCTGGGTGCGGTCTCCCGGGGCGCCGGGCGGCCGTTGACGGCTCGCCGTCGCGGCCCGCCAGCGGGTCCAGGCCGAGGCGCAGCTGCGAACAGTCCCCGTATCAGCAGGCTGAAACCTCAGCGTAACCAGCCCGGACGGGTGGTGGCAAAAAGTTTCGCGTTACCCTTGGCCAACGTCACTTATTGACACCCCCGCTGGTTGGGAGCGAGCCGTGCGTCAACTCGACCTCGTCGTGATCGTGCTGTACCTCGTAGTGATCGCCTTCGTCGGACTACGCCTGTCCGGTAAACAGAAGTCCGCCAAGGACTACTTCGTGGGCGAGGGCCGACTGCCCTGGTGGACCGTCTCGTTCTCCGTGGTCGCCACCGAGACCAGCGTCCTGACCGTGATCAGTGTTCCCGGCGGCGCCTACAGCGGTCAGGGCTTCGGCAACGTCGAGCTGGCCCTGGGCTACGTCATCGGTCGGGTCGTCGTGGCCGCGGTGCTCATCCCGCTCTACAAGCGGGGTGGGTTCGTCAGCGCCTACCAGTACCTCGGTGAGCGGTTTGGCCTGAAACTTCAGGGTCTGGCGTCGGTCACGTTCGTCTTCACCCGGCTGCTCGCCGAGGGCGTACGGCTGTTCGCCTCGGCCATCCCCATCAAGCTGCTCCTCGACGAGTTCGGCCTGAACGTCGGCTACCAGGCCATCATCGTCGTGCTCACGCTCATCACGGTGATCTACACCTACCTCGGTGGCATCAAGGCGGTCATCTGGACCGATGCCATCCAGATGGGGCTCTACCTGGGTGGGGCGATCCTGGCCATCGCGGTGCTCAGCCACGCCGTCGGCTTCGACGGTTACTCGCAGGCCCTGGACGCCGGCAAGTTCCAGCTCTTCGACACCAACTTCACGCTCGCGCACGTGCTCACCAGCCCGTTCGCCCTGCCGACCGCGATCATCGGCGGCGCCATCTTCGCGATGGCCAGCCACGGATCGGACCAGCTGATCGTCCAGCGCATCCTGTCCACCCGCACGCTGCGCGAGGGGCAGAAGGCGATGATCTCCTCGGGCATCTTCGTGGTGATCCAGTTCGCGGCGTTCTCCCTGGTCGGGGCGCTGCTGTGGTCGTACAACAAGGGTCAGACCTTCAAGGAACTCGGCCTGGCCAGCAGCGACAACCTCTACCCGAGCTTCATCCTGCACGCCCTGCCGGTGGGCATCTCGGGTCTGCTGGTGGCCGGCATCCTCGGCGCCGCGATGGGTTCGCTGTCGTCGGCGCTGAACTCGATGTCGAACTCCACGGTCGCCGACTTCATCCACAGCTTCTTCCGCAAGGTCCCGTCCGACGACGTGATGCTCCGGCTCGCCCGGGTGATGACCCTGGTCTGGGCGGTGCTGATGGCGATCTTCGCCTGCGCGTTCAGTTCCAGCACCGGAAACGTCTATCTCACCGGTCTGACCATCGCCGGCTACACCTACGGTGCGCTGCTCGGGGCCTTCCTGCTCGGCCGCCTCGTCAAGCGGGCCAACCAGGTCGATGCGGTGATCGCCTTCCTCGTCACCGTGGCGGTGATGACCTACATCGTTCGATACGTCAAGATCGACGTGACGACGGCCGGGACCACCACCGCCACCGCCATCGCCGCGCAGTGGCTGGTCCCGATCGGCGTCCTGATCACCCTGGTCGTCGGCGCGGTGTCGAGCCGGTTCCACCCGGCCCCGGAGACGCCGTACGACCATGGACGCACCGACGAGGTCGACGACGATGCGGCGGCGCCCGCCGGCCGGGCGTGAAGGAGGACACGATGCGCGTGATCGGCCTGATGTCCGGAACCTCCTACGACGGCATCGAAGCCGCCGCCGCCGAGTTCGAGCTGAGCGGCGACACCCTGCGGATGCGACCGCTGGGCAGGCTCAGCCACCCGTACCCCGAGCAGCTGCGCACGCAGATCGCCGCCGCCCTGCCGCCCGCGCCGACCACCACCGAGGCGATCTGCGTGCTGGACACCGGCATCGGCCAGGCCTTCGCCGAGGCCGGCGTGCGGGCCCTCGCCCAGCTGTGCGACGGCCAGGCCGACCTGGTCGTCTCGCACGGGCAGACCATGCACCACTGGGTCGAGGCCGGCACGGTGCGGGGTACCCTCCAGCTGGGTCAGCCGGCCTGGATCGCGGAGGCCACCGGTCTTCCGGTCGTGGCCGACCTGCGCAGCCGCGACGTCGCCGCCGGCGGCCAGGGCGCTCCCCTGGTCGCCCTCTTCGACGCGCTGCTGCTGGGTGGCCTGCCCGGCGTCCCCGCCGCGCTCAACCTGGGCGGCATCGCCAACATCACCGTCGTCGCTCCGGACGCGGACCCGCTCGCCTTCGACACCGGGCCGGCCAACGCGCTCCTCGACGCCGCCGCCCGCCACTTCAGCGGTGGCACCGAGGAGTACGACCGGGACGGACGCGGGGCGGCCGCCGGGCAGGTGAACCCGGTCCTGCTGCGGCGGCTGCTCGACGAGCCGTACTACCGGCTACCCAGCCCGAAGAGCACCGGGAAAGAGCTGTTCCACCTGCCCTACCTGCTCGCCGCCCTCGCCGACGCGCCCACGCCGGATCCGCAGGACGTGCTGGCGACGCTCACCCGGCTGACGGCGGTCACGGTGGCCGGCGCGTGCCGCGAGCACGGCGTCACCCGGCTCGTCGTCTCCGGCGGCGGGGCACACAACCCGACGCTGCTGGGCATGATCGCCGACGAGCTGCCCGGCGTCGACCTGTCGTCCAGCGACGAGCTGGGCATCGCGTCGGACGCCAAGGAGGCGCTGGCCTTCGCGCTGCTGGGCTACCTGACCGTGCACGGGCTGCCGGGCACCCTGCGCTCGGGCACCGGCGCGCGGCACCCCTCGGTGCTCGGCAGCATCACCCCTGGTCGGCATCCGCTGCGGCTGCCGACCCCGGTCGGCACCGCCCCGGCCCGGTTGCTGGTCGACGCGTCTCCGGTGGCCGACTGACCACCCTCCCGGGAGGATCCGCCCATGAGCACCGTCGTACCAACACCGACCGCGGCCGGCGCTCGCGCCCGCGAGGTCGCCGAGCTGCTGCGCGCACGCCTCGACGACCCGAGCCGGGCCAGCGCCGAGCTGCCCCGGAGGCTGGCGGCGGCACACGACGCCTCGCCGTACCTGTTCGAGCCGCAGGCCGTGGTTCGGGCCGCCTCGGCGGCCGAGGTTGGGGCGCTGATGGCCGGCGCCCGGGAGGCCGGTGTGCCGCTGACCCTGCGCGGCGGCGGCACCAGCCTCGCCGGGCAGGCCGGCGGCGCGGGCGTGCTGGTCGACGTCCGCACCGACTGGCGGCACGCCGAGGTCCTCGACGACGGCCGCCGCATCCGGCTCCAGCCGGGCCTGACGATCCGGCAGGCCAACGCCCGGCTGGCCCGCTACCGACGCCGACTCGGGCCGGACCCGGCCAGCGAGGCCGCCTGCACGGTCGGTGGCATGGTGGCCAACAATTCCAGCGGGATGACCTGCGGCACCACCGACAACGCGTACCGCACCATGGAGTCGCTGCGCTTCGTGCTCCCGTCCGGCACCGTCGTCGACTCCGGCGCCCGCGACGCCGACGAGCGGCTGCGCGCCGACGAGCCCGACCTGCACGCCGGGCTGCTGCGGCTGCGCGACCGGGTGCGCTCGACGCCGGGGTCGCGCGCCACCATCGAGCGGCTGTTCGCCATGAAGAACACCATGGGGTACGGGCTGAACTCGCTGCTCGACCACAGCAGCCCGGTCGAGATGCTCGCCCACCTCATGATCGGCAGCGAGGGCACGCTCGGCTTCGTGGCCGAGGCCGTCTTCCGTACCGTCGAGATCCACGACCACGCCGCCACCGGCCTGCTGATCCTGCCCGGTCTCACCGACGCCACCGACGCGCTGCCGGCCCTGCTCGCCGCCGGCGCCCGTACCGCCGAACTGCTCGACGCCGCCGCGCTGCGGGTCAGCCAGCGCGACCCGGGTGCGAGCCCGGCCCTGCGCGGGCTGACCGTCGCCGGCCACGCCGCGCTGCTGGTGGAGTTCACCGAGGAGAGCGCGGAGCGGCTGGCCGCGACGCTGGCCGACGCCCGGGGAGTGCTCGACCAACTGCCGGCCGTCACCGGCACCGAGCTGACCCGCGACCCGCGCGAACGGGCCAACCTCTGGCACCTGCGCAAGGGCCTCTACACCGCCGTCGCGGGCGCCCGCCCGCCCGGCACCACGGCCCTGCTGGAGGACGTCGCGGTGCCGATGCCGCGCCTGACCGGCACCTGCGACGGGCTGATCGACCTGTTCGACAGGCACGGCTACCCGGACGCGGTGATCTTCGGACACGCCCGCGACGGCAACCTGCACTTCATGCTGACCCAGTCCTTCGACACCCCGGCCGAGATCGACCGCTACGCCCGGTTCACCGACGACATGGTCGACCTCGTGCTTGCCGAGGGGGGCACGCTGAAGGCGGAGCACGGCACGGGCCGGGCCATGGCGCCCTTCGTCCGCCGGCAGTACGGCGACGAGCTGTACGACGTGATGCGCGAACTGAAGCGGTTGTGCGACCCCAGCGGCCTGCTCAACCCCGGTGTGCTGCTCAATGACGACCCGACAGTGCACCTGCGGCAGCTCAAGGCCGTTCCGACGGTCGACCCCGAGCTGGACGCCTGCGTCGAGTGCGGCTACTGCGAGCCGGTCTGCCCCACCGCCGATGTCACCACCACCCCCCGGCAGCGCATCGTCCTGCAACGGCAGATCGCTCTCGCCACCGCCGCCGGCGACGAGGAGCGCCGCCGGGAGCTGACCGCCGACTACGCGTACGCCGCCGTGGACAGCTGCGCGGCGGACAGCCTCTGCGTCACCGCCTGCCCGGTCGGCATCGACACCGGGGCGGCGATGAAGCGGCTGCGCGCCGAGCGGCACACCCCTCGCGCCCAGCGCACCGCCCGCACCGCCGCACGGCACTGGCAGGCCGCGGTGACGGGCGTCCGGGTGGGACTGACCGCCGCGCACGCCGTTCCGACGCCGGTGACCCGCGCCGCCACCGGGGTGCTCCGTGGGCTCGGCGGCACCGAGCTCGTGCCACGGTGGAGCGACGACATGCCGCGCGCCGGCGCTCCCCGCCCCGCCCCGCGCAGCGTGCCGGACGCCCAGGCGGTGTTCTTCGCGGCCTGCGTCGGCAGCCTCTTCGCACCTGAGGACGGCCCGCGCGGCGGTTCGGCTGCGGCGTTCCTGCGCCTCTGCGAACTGGCGGGGGTGCCGCTCGTCGTCCCGGCCGGCACGGCGGGCCTGTGCTGCGGAACCCCGTGGCAGTCCAAGGGCTACCCGGCCGGTCACCGCGAAATGGCGGAGCGGACCCTGGCCGCCCTCTGGGCGGCCAGCGACGAAGGTCGCCTGCCCGTCGTCTGCGACGCGTCATCGTGCACGCACGGGCTGACCCAGCTGACCGCCGCCCTGGCCGAGGAGGACCAGGCACGGTACGCCGGGCTGCGCGTCGTCGACAGCGTCACCTTCACCGCCGAGCACCTCCTGCCGGCGCTGCCGCAGCCCCGGCGGCTGGGCTCACTGGCCCTGCACCCCACCTGCTCCACAGTGCACCTGGGCGGGATCGACGACCTGCGCACGGTGGCCGAGGCGCTCGCCGACACCGTCACCGTGCCGGACAGCTGGGGGTGCTGCGCCTTCGCCGGTGACCGGGGGCTACTGCACCCCGAGGTCACGGCCGGCGCCACGGCCGCGCAGGCCGCCGAGATCAACCAGCGCGACCACGACGCGTACGCCTCCTGCAACCGCACCTGCGAGATGGGCATGAGCCGGGCCACCGGCCAGCCGTACCGGCACGTACTCCAGGTTCTCGTCGAGGCGGTCGAGCCGCCGGCGTAGCTACCTGTTCCGCGCCGACGAGCGCGCCGCCCGCCGCGGATCTGCGGCGGGCGGCGCGGTTGGTGCCTGATCTCAGGAGAGCGCGATGTCACGGTAGTAGTAGCGCAGAATCGCCTGGTAGTTCTTGCCCTGGTTGGCGAGATCACGCGAGCCGTACTGCGACATCCAGTCCCCGTCCACCCAGGCACCGCAGGCGGTCGTCGACTGGCAGTAGTGCGCCCGCAGGATGTTGCCGCTCCGGGTCATCCGGGTCGACCACGTCCGGTCCACCGCCGCGGACGTCGACGTCTGCGCCGACGACGGCCGGTAGACCTGGTCAGCGGTGTCGTCCCGGACGTCGTAGCACTGTCCACCGGGCGTCTTCCGGGTCGAGTGCAACGCCCAGTACCAGGCGTAGCTCTTCACGGCCATCGCACCGGCGTCCAGCGAAGCGGCCGGCCAGCTCGTGATCCACTCGTTCGGGAGGACATTCTTGACGTACGTCTTGAAGTCGACCCGAACGACCTGCCCGAGACTGGCCCGGTAAACGAGGATGGTGCTCGGCAACTTGCTGTTGGTGCCGTCGGTGCTGCAGCCCGTCACCCCGCTCACCAACTCGTGCGAGGCGTTGTTGTTCTTCAGCGTGGCGTTCAGGTTGCCCTTCGCACCGGCCGCGAAGTCCTGAGTGGCGCCGGCGAAGTTGCTGTTGAAGTAGACCCGCACCGTCTTGCTGGTCCGGTTCCACACCGACGCGGCGTTGTTCTTCACGCACAGGCCCTTGCCGCTGCCCGCGCCCTTGAAGTCGTAGCAGGTCGGCTGGGTCGTACCGTAGTCGTCCAGTGAGTCGGTGAAGTCGGAGACCGAGCCGGCCTGGTTGCTGTTGTAGTAGTAGCAGAACTCGCCGCTGTCGCAGGTTCCGTCCCGGGTGGCCGCCGCTGCCGGCGAGGCCACACTCAGGATGGAGGTGGACATGGCGAGGACGGCGCCGACGATGGCGAGGCCCTTGCGGATGTTCACAGCGCCCTACCTCTCGTTGTAGCCCTGGGAGTTCCAGAACGAGGTCGGGTCGGCGTTGTCCAGGACGGGGTCGCCGACGCTGACGGACGCGTGGGTCTGCCGGCCGGCCCGGACCTCGACGTGGGTGTGCGCGCCCGAGCTGGAGGTCACCCCGTGCCACGACTCATCGGCGATGATCTGGCCCTTGCTGATGGCGTCGCCCGCGCTCACCCCGGACCTCGGCGCGGTGTGCAGGTAGATCACCGTCTTGTTGAGCGAGGAGTTGTAGATGGAGATCGTGGACAGGCCCCCGCTGCCGGTGGCGCCCCGCGCGACGTAGGTGACCGTTCCGGAGACCAGGGCGCGCACGTCCGAGCCGACGCTGCGGGCGATGTCGATGCCCTCGTGCCGGCCGGGCGTCGTGGTGTAACCGTCGAAGCCGCACGTGACCGAGCCGCCGCTGGCCTGGTACAGCGCGTACGACAGGTTCGTGCGGGTCGACGGCGCGAACTCGTGCGAGGCGTTGTTGTTCTTCAGCGTGGCGTTCAGGTTGCCCTTCGCGCCGGCCGCGAAGTCCTGGTAGGAACCGGCGTAACCGCTGTTGTAGTAGACGCGTACGGTCTTGGTGCTGCGGTTCCAGACCGAGGCGGCCTCGTTCTTGATGCACAGGCCCTTGCCGGCGCCAGCGCCCTTGAAGTCGTAGCACGAGGGCTGCTCGGTGCCGTAGTCGGCGAGCGAACCAGTGAAGTCCGAGATCGACCCCGCGTTGCCGCTGTTGTAGTAGTAGCAGAACTCGCCGCTGTCGCAGACCCCGTCCCGGGCCGCCGCCGACGCGGGCGATGAGACGCTGAGAATCGAGGTGGTCGCGGCCAGCGCGACGCCGACGGCGGCGAGGCTCTTACGGATGTTCATGGTGTCCTTTCAGAAACGGTGAGGCGGGTGCGGGTCACTGCCCGCGCTGGTACTGCTCCCAGGTCCTGATCAGGACCTGGGGGCCGTCGTCCGGTCCCTGGTTGGCCAGGCCGTTCATACCGAGGTAGTAGTCGCCGACCTGGTGTTGCGCCTGGCTGGACAGGTCCGTGTCGTTGATCGCCGCAGCGTGGATGTGCCACGGCCAGTCGCCCTGGCTCGGGTTGCGGACCCAGGCGGCGAAGCCGACCCGACGCAGGGCCTTGGCGGCGGCGGTGCGCTTGGCGGCGGTCATGCCGGTGACGGAGATGTCCACCACGCCCCCGCCGTCGTGCGTACCGGCCGAGGTGGGGTCGCCGCCGGGGTTGTACGAGCCCTGGTCGAGCACCAGGGTGAAGCCGAGCAGACGCTGCGCCTCGGCCAACATGGCCTGGGTGCGGGCGTTGACGACGTACCCGTCACGCGGGACCTTCGCGCCCGGGCCGATGGTGTTGCCTACTGTGTAACGGTTCAGCCCGAGCTTCGTCAGTGACGTCGTGCCGGGCAGCCCGTTCGCGGCCAGGCCGGTGTAACCGAGTGAACGCTGGTACGCCGCGTACGCCGAGATGGTGACGGTGCCGAAGTAGCCGTCGACCCACTGCGCGTTCAGCAGACCCTGCGCCTGGAGCGCCTGCTCGACGGCGAGCACGGAGTTCTTCGCCCCCGGGGTCAGTGTGCTGTCGGCGCGGCGGGGGTCGATCTGGGCGGCCAGGACGGTGGCCTCCATGTCCACGACTGGCCGCGCGGTCGTGGTGACGGTTCGCTGCGCGGTGGCGCCGGACGTCGCGGCCCAGGCGTGGGCCGGAACGCCGACGGCCACGCAGAGCGCGGCGAGCCCGACGGATAACCAGGGACGACGCAAGATCGATCCTCCTCGCAGGTGGTGAGTCGTTCGGAACGGACATCACCTTGCGTGAATCGACCTGCTGTTCGGTACCCCTCATGTCGTGTCAGATCCGTCAGGCCGTCGCTGACCTCGATGAATGCGTTGTTGTCAGTTGTGCTGGCACCCGGGCCTGACATCAGGCGTTCGCACTCTGACGCCGGTCCGGGTAACCGGGAGCGTCGTTCAGTCGATGACGTTCACCATGAAGAACACCGGCCGGCGGGTGGGAAAGGACTCCTGCCCGTTCTCGTCGACCATCTTCCAGCTGACCCAGCACTTCCCGGGCCGGCTCGGCGCGGTGACCTGAACACTGATCATCACCTGCTCGTCGGGCGCTGTGTCACCGATCGCCACCCGATCCGGCACCTGGCACCCGTCCGCGTCGGCGGTGGGGTTGATCCGCGCGAGGAATCGGTTGTGCCAGGCGATTTTTCCGTCGTTCTTGAGCGCCCACACCTTGACGAACTGGGAGTTGACCCGCACCTTGGTGCCGTCGGGGATGGTGACGTCGCCGAGGAACTTGCTCGAGTCGCCGGGGATCAGCGAATCCGAGAACGCCGACGCTGACGCCGCCACAGTGCCGGGGTCGTCCCGGGACGACCGGCTGCGGAGGATGGCGCCCAGGACGGCGACCATCGCCACGACCACGATCACCGCGGCGGCGGCGAGCCACGGCATCCTCTGTCGCCGCTCACCCACGATCTCCTCGTCGGTCTGCGGAAACTCGGTCTGCGAAAACTCCGTCGGCTCGCCCGGCGACGACGGGGCGGGGATGCCGGACACAACGGGTCGGTAGGCCGGCAGGGAGTCGGTCCCGGCGTCGGGCTTCTCTTCACCCGTGGTGAGCGGGGTCTCGGTGTCGACAGGGGAGTCGGTACGCACCGGCGTGATGTCGCCGTCGGCGCTGCCGTCGACCGTTCCGGCGTGCTGCGCGTCCTCCCATCGGCACCGCCACTGGACCTCGTCCGCCTCGCAGGCTCGGACGAACTCGCGGACTGTCTCCCAGGAGGGAAACCGTGTGCCGGCGGCGGCCTCGTGGAGCGTGGTGTGCGAGATCCGGCCGGACCGCCCAGCCATCTTGCGGAACGACGGGTCACCCGCGGCGGCCCGCAGTGCCCGAAGCTGTGTGGCGAACTCCTGGGCGGCTTGTCTGTCCGGAATCGACCCGGTGACGGCACGCTGGTCCTTCATTCACTCCCCCAGTCAGACGACGTTGTCAGGCGTTGTCAGAGCGTGTCAGAGGGTACCGAACAAGCTGCGGCGGCCATCAATGTGGTGCATCGACGACACAGGGGGCGACGGCCCCCGGTGCATTGAAGGAGGTCACCGATGAAAAGCCTTTCCCGACGTGGCGTACGCGTGCTCGCGGCCGCCGGTCTGGCGGTACCCGCGACGCTGGCGTTCGCCGGACCCGCGCACGCCGAGACCAACCCGCGCTGCGCCGGCTCGGTGCAGATCGGCGCGACCGCGTACGTCACGGTCGGCGGTCAGACGGCGGCGTCGGTCAAGCAGTACAAGGGCTGCGGTAAGAACTACGCCTACACGTACGTGTGGCAGCAGTACCGGGCCACCCACGGCTCGTACCAGGTCTGCACCTCCATCGTGACCGGCACGACGCTGCGCGATCTGCAGTGTTCCAGTGGCCCGGAGGTCTGGTCGCTGGGCGCCAACACGCTGTCGGTGTGCACCCGGGCCCTCGGCGGCATCTCGGACGTGGCGCAGAAGGAGACCGGAGTGCGCTGCTGACCGAAAGCGATCGGTACTTCCCCGGCGGGGCGCTGACCTGGTCAGCGCCCCGCCGGGTCGCGTCACGGGCAGGGCGTTCCCGCGCAGACGTCGATGACCTTGCCGGTACGCAGGAAGACCGCCTTCTGTTTTTGTGCTCCGGCCTGGGCGCGGGGGAACTCGTGCGGATCGTCGCCGAACTCCGGACCGGCCGGAGCGAGGTTGGTGGGCGGTGGTGCGGAGGCCGCGCCACTGTTCCAGATCACGATCGCCGAGCCGGTGTACGGGTAGCGGCGGATCGGCGTGATGCCCCAGTACGGGCGGACATCCAGTGACCAGCCGTCGGCGAGCGCGGGGGTGTGCAGGCGAGCGCCGATGGTGCGCGCCTGCACCTCCGCCGCGGCGGGCGAGACCTGCTGGTCACCGAAGGCCACGTGCATCAGCACCTGGTGCGCCGGGGTGCGCGGCAGTGGCCGGTCGGTCATGTGCTGGGCGTACCCGTTGGCTTCCGAGCGGTCCCACAACATCTGCAGCAACGCGAGGATCAGCTGCTGGCCGGCCTTGTCCGGGTAGGAGCCGTCCAGCACGCTCTGGAACGGTGCGAAGTCCACACTGCGTTGCAGCAGCGTGGAGTAGTTCATCGCCGGTACGCCGAGCACCGACCGGGTCCAGTCCTGGGCGATGGCGGTGAGGGCGCCTCCGTTGATGCCGCCCTGACTGTTGCCGTCGTAGTGCAGCCCGCCGCCGCGATCGATCAGCGGTCGTGCGGTCGCGTCCCGGAACGCGGGGTGGGCGGCGAAACCGTCCGGGTGGATCATCGCGCGGCCCAGGAAGAGGAAGTTCAGGAAGCTCTGCTGCAACCGGTCAGCCACTGCGGGGAAGGCGCTGAGGTCGGTGAAGGCGCCGGCCACATAGGGAACGTCGGCGGCGGCCATGCCGATCCAGCTGGTCGCGCAGAAGGTGAAGTTGTGGGTGTTCGACATCGTCTTGACGTTGCCGGCGTTGATCTCGGTCGGCCGGCCGAGCAGTCCGTGACCGTAGAGCGAGAGGTGCGCCGGTTTCGCGGCTGAGGCGCTGCGTGGGATGTTGCAGACGAAGTCCGCCGCCACCGTCGTACCGGACGGCGTGGGTAGGGCGTTCGGCGTGGGCGGCGCTCCGGTGCCACCGGAACGCCCGTAGTGCAGCCGGGAGCCGGGCCCGCCGTCACCGGTCAGGTAGGACGGCACGCCGATGGTGCCGGTCACCTGTCGGGCGATCAGCGGGTCCTGCTCCGGCGGATAGTCGGTCACCTGGCTGACGGTGAGCGAGGGCGCAGCCCGGCCGAGGTCGGCGAACGCGTCGTCCCGGACCGCCAACATCCGCCCGGTCAGCCCGTGCCGGCTCGCCACCGTGAAATCCCAGGCCAGGTAGAGGCTGTGCCGTTTGACACCGGCCCGGGTCAGATCGGTGAGGATCCGCCGCATCTGCGGCACCCGGGCGTCGTGGCGCTTGAGGCCGACACCGGTCACGTACGTCGTGAACGCCTTTGGTGCCCGGATCGACGCCCCGTTGCCGTCGCGCAGGCCGCGCAGCCCGACGACGTAGCGGGTGCCCTCGGTCAGTGCCACCGCCGGACGGATGATCAACAGTTGTCGGTCGGGCTGGCCGGCGGCGTGTGCGTCCAGTTCGGCCCAGTACGGCGTGCGTTTGCCGGTCCGGGCGTTGAGCAGCACGATCGGCGCGTCCGGCGCCAGCGACCGGCCGATGTCGGTGACCGGCGCGATCCGGCTCGCCGTGGCGTCGAGCCCGGGTACGCGCACCAGGATCGGCGAGCCCGGGCTGAACCCGTCCTGCCGGTTCCACTCCGTCGGGTCGATCGGGGTTCCCTGCACGTTGGCGGGCATCGCGGCGGCGGCGAACCGTACCCGCTTGCCGGTGGGGCTGCTCCGGTCCGGCACGGTGAAGTAGTCGTTCGGGAACGGCAGCAGACAGGCGGTCGGGTCGATCGGGTCGCAGGACGGGTGCCCGGCCGGTGCGGGAGTCGTTGGCGGTGCCGCAGGGGCCGCCGTGCCGAGCAGGACGACGACCCCCGCGGTCGCCAGCACGGACACGGCGAGACGGAGCCCTCTGGAGGTGGTCACACGCATCTCCTTTGACGCTGGACGGATCGATGCAGGGGCCGACGGTGGTGGTGATGTTCTTCCTACGCTCATGAAAGAACCTCAGCAAGCGTCGATGCGTCCGCCCACGCCAGCGGTGACTCACCAGAACGTCAGGCGGTGATCACCGGCCAGGCGTAGGCGAGCAGGGCGCAGGCGGCACCGAGAAGCGCGAGCGAGACACCCCTCGTGGGCAGCGGCAGAGCGGCGAGCACGATCAGGATGACGGCGATGACGTAGAGAAATGCCTGGGCCGACATGATGTTCTCCTCGATCAGGGGGTAGAGGGCGGCTGCCCTTCATCCGCCGGGATGCCCCCGAGCGTGATCGCGGAAACGTCCCGCTGATCACGGTTCGGCCCACAGTGGGGACACCGGGCCCCCCGGCCCCCCGCCCCCACGCCTGGAAGGGAGAGGGTGTGACCAGCAGTCCGCCCACCCCCCCGCCCCCAACACCAACACGTGAATGCGCTCGTTCGGAGGGCTCGGGAGGATCAGCAGCCGATCCGGCTGGTCCCCACCGCGACGTCGTCGTACCAGAGGGTGTCGGCTCCGCCGCCGTAGCTCTCCCAGCCCAGCTTCAGGTCGGTGAGCTGCGGTCGCCAGGTGCGGTTGTACCACTGGCCGTCGATGTCGTGCGTCGGTGCCCCGTCGGCGGTCAGCCCCGGGATGGCGGTGCCGTCCAACCAGGTACGCAGCTGACCGGCCGCTCCGTCCACCATGAATTCCACGCAGGTCCACCGATTGGTGGGTAACGGCAGGCTCTGCGCCACCCCGGCCGGGCTCTGCTCGGGCAGGGTCGCGTCGTCGGAGGCGCGGTTCCACTGCAGGGCGCCGTTCTGGCCACCCAACCGCAGATCCTTGTTGCCGTCGGCGGCGTCGACCATCGCCATCATCGTGGTGTGTTCGGTGGGCTGGGCGGTGGTGTGCCGGACCCAGATCCGGCCGTACCGGACGTTGCTCACGCTGCCGAGGTTCTTCGTGGACCTGACGAAGACGTGATTGCAGTACCCGGCGGCGCCGTTGATCCGGACCGACCGGCTGCCACTGTGCGTGGTGGCCGTGTCGATGGTGGCGGTGCCAGCGCCAGAACAGTCCGGGCTTACCACGGCCCAGTCACCAGACGGCGTCGAACCGGTCTGGCTCTCGAAGCCGTCGCAGAGCACCGCGCCGGCGCACCCGGTCGGAGGCTCGGTCGTCGGCGGCGGGGTGGTGGGCGGGGGCGTCGTCGGCGGGGTGGTGGCGCCGTTGCACGGTACGCCGTTCAGACTGAACCCGGTCGGCGCGCCCGCACTGGAGCCGTACGTGCCCTGCAACCCGAACTCGGTGGAGCCGCCGGCCGGGATGCTGCCGTTGTACGACAGGCTGCGGGCTGTCACTGTCGAGCCTGACTGGCTGACCGTGGCGTTCCAGCCGTTGGTGACGCGCTCGTCCCCGGCGTACGTCCAGGTGACGGTCCAACTGGAGACGGCGGTGTCCCCCGGGGAGACCTTGACGGTGGCGGTGAATCCGCCGGGCCACTGGTTGGGCGTGTAGTCGACCTGGCAACCCTGGGCGGCCACGGCTGGGCCGGTGAGCACTGCCGCTCCGGTGGTGGTCGCGGCGGCGGCCAGCGCGGCGACGACCACCAGGGTCGAGGCGGGGCGGGCACGGAAAATCCTCATGGAAGGTCCTTTGGATCGAGCTGGGTGGCGGCGGCGACGGCACGTCCTTCGACGGACGCGACGCGACAACGTGCCCTGGATGCGGCGCGGCGGTGCGCCACAGCGACCGGTCGCGCGTACGACCGAAGTGCCCGGCTCGGGGTGGACCTGTCAGTCGCCGACGGCCCGGTCTCCCAGACTTCAGCGACGCCCGCCCTCAATCTATTGACGAATGCCTATTCAATCAAGCGTCGGCGCTCGGGGTTCCGCTCCGACGCCACCCGCCTGGCGCGCTCTCTCCGGCGGGCGAGATCCGGTGTCGACAGGGAAAGAATGTTCCGGTCCCGTGTCGATCCGTGGGCTGCCCGTTCGACGTGGGGATGCTGGGGCCGGGAGACGGCCCCGTCGAATGAGGAGAACGCGATGTCCAAGTACCTGTTGATCATGCGGGGCACCGATGAGACGAACGCGGCCATGATGGCCGATCTCGACCAGATGATGGCCGCGACCCACCAGTTCATCGAGGACATGATGAAGGCCGACGTTCTCGTCGCGGCCGAAGGGCTGGACGATCCGCGCCTGGGCGTCGTGGTCGACTTCCGTGGCGAGGCACCGGTGGTCACGGACGGCCCGTACGGCGAGACCCGGGAGTTGTTCGGGGGCTATTTCGTGCTCGATGTCGCCACGAAACAGGAGGCGGTCGAGTGGGCCAAGCGGGTCCCGGCGGTCCGCGGCTCCAAGATCGAGGTACGGCGGGTGGCCGAGGCCGACGAGGTTCCGCAGGGCGAGCGCGACGGCCGGATCTGATGGGTACGGCCGACGTCGAGGCCGTCTGGCGGATCGAGTCGGCGCGGATCATCGCCGCGCTGACCCGGTTCACCGGTGACTTCGGGCTGGCCGAGGATGCCACCCAGGAGGCGGTGGCCGAGGCCCTGGTGTCCTGGCCGCGGGCCGCTCCGACCAATCCGGCCGGATGGCTGATGGCCACGGCCAGGCGGCGGGCGATCGACGCGATCCGCCGCCGGGCCGCCCTCCAGGACCGATACGCCCTGTTGGCCGCCGACCCCGCGATCGACCAGGAGATCGACCCTGACCGGATCGACGATGACGTGCTGGCGTTGATGTTCGTCAGCTGCCACCCGGTGCTCCCCCGCGAGGCGCGGGTGGCGCTGACCCTGCGGGTGGTGGGTGGCCTGTCCAGCGAGGAGATCGCCCGCGCGTTCCTGGTGCCCGTACCGACCGTGCAGGCCCGCATCACCCGGGGCAAGAAGGCGATCGCGGCGGCCGGAGTGCCGTTCGAGCTACCGCCGGCCGGCGAGCGCCGGGAGCGGCTCGGCGGCGTGCTCAGCGTCATCTATTCGATCTTCACTGAGGGGTCGACTGCCACGTCGGGCGACCGGCTGTTGCGCCCCGACGTGGCGTACGAGGCGATCCGGCTGGCTCGCACACTGGCGGCGCTACAGCCGGACGAGCCGGAGGTGCACGGCCTGCTCGCGTTGTTCGAGTTGACGGCCGCGCGCTTCCCGGCCCGGACCGACCCGGAGGGCGCACCGATCCTCCTCGCGGACCAGGACCGCCGGTTGTGGGACTTGTCGGCCATTCGCCGTGGGCTGGCCGCGCTGGCAAAGGCATCGCAGCGCGGCCTCGGCCCCTACGGCCTGCAGGCCGCGATCGCGGCCACCCACGCGTCGGCACCCTCTGTCGAGGAGACAGACTGGGCCCGGATCGTCCGGCTCTACGAGGCGCTCGGCCGGGTCGCGCCGTCGCCGGTGGTCGAGCTCAACCGGGCTGTCGCCGTCGCCATGGCCTCGGGCCCGGCAGCGGCCCTGGCCGTCGTGGACGACGTGATCGCCTCGAACCGGCTCCCCGGCTCGCACCTCGTCCCGACCGTACGCGGTGAGCTGCTGACCCGCCTCGGCCGGCTTCCGGAGGCACGCGCCGAGCTGGAACTGGCCGCCCAGCTCTGCGCCAATCAGCGCGAACGCTCAGTGCTGCTCGGCAAGGCGGTCGCGCTGAGCCGCGAATGAGTGGCCGGGTCGGCACAGGGCCACGTCCTGCTCATGGTCACGTGCGACGGAGGCCGGCGAGGACGAGGGCGATCACGCCGTCCGCGTCGGTTCGGTAGGTCGGCTGGTCGTAGGCCGCACAGATGCCGTGGAGGGTCATCATGACGGCGCCGGCGCCCACGTCGTCGCGGATGGTTCCGGCCTTGACGGCGGCGGCCAGCAGGTCGGCGACGACCTGACCCAGGGCCTGGGTGCCCTCCGCCAGCGCCCCCGACTGAGTGGCCATCAGCGTCGCGAGGGTGCGGGCGAGCCCTTCGTGGCGGTGCAGGTGGTCGACGAAGCCACGCAGGAAGGATTCCAGCGCCTGGTCGGCGGGGAGGGTGGCTTGCAGCTCGTGGGCTCGGTCACACATGGCGGTGAGTTCTTCGCGGTAGACCGCTTCGGCCAGGGCTTCGCGGGTGGGGAAATGGCGGTAGAGCGTGCCGGTGCCCACACCGGCCAGTTTGGCGAAGTCGTCGAAGCGCAGGTCGAAGCGGCCGTCGGCGAAGAGCTCGCGAGCCTTGGCGATCAGGGCGTCGCGGTTGCGGCGGGCGTCGGCGCGCAGTGGCTTGGCATCGGTCACGTGGGGGCCCCAGGTTGACAAGTGGAGACTATCTCCATATTTTCGAAAAGCGGAGACGGTCTCCAATTATAGGGTACGAGGTGCCAGGTGAAGATCCTGATGTTCGGCCGCGGCGTGATCGGCGCGGTGTACGGGTGGGCCCTGGAACGGGCCGGGCACCATGTCGAGTTCTACGTCCGGCCCGGGCGGGCGGCGACGTACGGTGATGCGATCGATCTTGATCTCCTTGACGCGCGGCGGCGACCGTGGGGGAAGCGTGTCGCCGAGAGGTGGCCGGTGCGCTACCGCGAGTCTCTGGAGCCGGACCACGACTTCGATCTGATCGTGCTGAGCGTGCAGCACTACGGCTTCGCCGAGGCCGCGGCCTTCCTGGGACCGCGCGTGGGCAAAGCCACCGTGCTCGTCTTCAACAACCTGTGGGTCGAGCCGCTGACCGCGACAGAGCACCTTCCCGCCGATCAGGTGGCCTGGGGATTTCCCGGGGCCGGCGGCGGTTTCGGCGACGACAGTGTGCTGCGTGCGGCTCTGCTTCCCGTGGTCACCTTCGGCACTCTCGACCGGCCGCCGACCGAGCGCGAACGGGCCGTACGCCAGGTGTTTCGCGAGGCGGGGTTCAGGGTCCGGGAGAACCGTGACTTCCGTGGCTGGCTGTCGATCCACTTCATCCAGAACGCGGGCCTGCACACGCAGAGCCTGAAGCTGGGCTCGTTGTCCAAGCTGACGCCCAGCACCATGCGCGAGGCGATCCTTGCCATCCGCGAGCTCCTGCCGCTCGTCGAGGCCCGTGGCGTCGACCTGCGGCGGCACCGGAGCGACCTCCTGCCCTTCACGGCACCGGTCTGGCTGGCAGCTCCGGCACTTGCCTGGCTGTTCGGCCACTTCCCGCCGATGCGCCTGGTGATGAAGGCCCACGCCAACCCCGAGGAGCTGCGCGCGGTCTGCCGCGACACCCTGGCGGAGGCACGCAGGCTGGGCGTGGAGGTGCCCCGGCTGGAGGCGGCCGAGCCCTACTTCACCAGGGAGAGAACGATCTAGCCGGGGCCGCACCCGGGCGACCTGTTCCCCGACAGAGGCAGCGCTTCCTCTTCTGTCGGGGAGGAGGGCGACAAGTCGTTACCGGTGAAGACATCGCGGCGATACTGGCAGCGTGGGAACACGTCCGTGGCGAGGCGCTGTCCCACTGGCAGTCGGTTGACCTACTCAGGGAGATGGCAAAGACATGGAACTGACGGGCGCGAAGTGGCGCAAGAGCAGCCGTAGCAGCGGCAACGGCGGCGACTGCGTCGAGGTTGCCGACAACCTTCCGGGCGTCGTCGCGGTGCGTGACTCCAAGGACCCATCGGGTCCAGCGCTGACTTTCCCTCCGACCGCGTGGGTCGCGTTCGTCGGCCAGGTCGCCGAGCGGTCGTAACTCCCGCCATACGCACAGAAGCGCCCGTCCCCGCTTCGGGCGGGCGCTTACGGTGTGCGGCCGGATGCACACGCCCAGCGGGCCTCGACCCGTGCCCGCCTCGATGAGCAGCGCTGGCCCTGGAAACAACGGGAACAGGCGAGCGCGACGCTGCCGGACATGGCCAGTGACCGATCGCCTCGCAGCATCGTCGCCCGGTCAGCTGGTCGCCGGCTGGTAGTCCATGCCGTTGGTGCCGGGTATCAGGCGAGCGGTGTAGCTCGCACCGGCGGTGGTGTCGGCGTCGTCGTCGGCCTCGAAGCCGATGATGGCGCGGGTGAACGGCACGTCGGCGTGGACGGTGACGGCGATGTCGGCCAGCCAACGGTCGAGTGGGGCGCGCCAGGTCAGCGACTCGACGCCGCTGCGCTGGTCGAACGGGTACCCGCCGATCCTGCCGTCCACCCGGGCCAGCGCACCGAGCGGCAGGTAGAGCACCAGGTTGTCGACGTTGTCGTACCTCGTCGTGTAGCTGCCACACACCACCCGCGCGCCGGACGGCAGCGTGAGCGTCCCGCGCAGGTGCCCGCCCATCGTGAACGCGTCCGCGCCGGGAGTCATCTCGACCAGGTCAACCCCGACGCGGCACTCACGGACGTCAGCGGCCCGCCACAGAGCACCCGCGGCCAGGTCGAGTCGGGCATCATCGGCTGCCCCGAGGACCAGGATCAGCTCGTAGAACCCGCCGGTCCAGTTCTCGACATCGCTCATGTCGTCGGCTGCCATCGCGTCAGGATGCACCTCGGCGAGTGCGGTGTCAGGCGGATAATCACGGGGCCTGAGCTGTCGAGCCGGAGGTCCCCATGCGCGTCATCCGCATCCTGCCGAACCTTCCGGTGGCTGACATCGGCGCCGCGAAGGGCTTCTACACCGACTTTCTCGGTTTGAGCACCGAGGAGTTCAACCTCGGCTGGGTGGCCCGCTACAGCTCGCCTGACCCCGACGTGGCCGTACAGCTCGTCTCCGGCGACGCGTCCGCACCCGAGGACTCGGTCATCAGCGCGCAGGTGGACGACGTGGACGCCGCCTACGCGGAGGCACAGCGGCTCGGTTACGAGATCGTGCACCCGTTGACCACTGAACCGTGGGGTGTGCGCAGGTTCTTTGTCCGTGCCCCGGACGGCAACGTCATCAACGTGGCGGCTCACCGCCCCTGAGGTTGACTGCGGACGACCGTTGCCCCGTCGGCGCGGGTGGACCGCGCCGACGGGGCAACGACTGCGGGTGTGGCGCTACCTCTTGGCGATCGTGATCGTCGCCGAGCGGTAGTTGTTGCGCTTGTCGTTCTTCGTCGGGTCGTAGTTCTTCTCGATGTTGCCGGCGCTGTCGACCGAGAACCAGCGGAACGTCGTCGTCTCGGTCACGTGGAACACCTGCCCCGGCTCACGGAACTCGGTCGCCGCGTAGCGGGGCGACTCGAGGGTGGGCCGGCTGCCGTCGGTCGTGTAGTAGATGGTGGCCGGTTCGCTGGTCTCGAAGTGAACGTCGACCGGCCCGGAGTAGCGCCCCGCGCCGGGGACCAGCTCGGACGTCGGCTTCTTCTTGTCCTTCCCCCAGTCCGCGGCGACCCGGAACATCTCCATGATCCCGTTGGCGTACTCCATCGTCTCGGCGTGGCCGCTGACGAGCTCCGGGTTCCCCACCCACTCCGGTTGGAACGAACCGCCCTGCCAGTTGCCGGTGGCCGGGTTGTAGACCGAGCCGCCGACCTCCCAGCCGAACGCGTAGATCCCATAGGTGTTGTAGAGGTCCTCGCGCACGTTGCCCGCAGAGGAGTAGAGGACGTCGGACGAGCCGCCCACGTTCTCCGGCGTGACGACGGTCTCCCGGTGCGCCTTGACCTGCGACAAAATCCGGGCGGCGGACTGCCAGTAGAACGCCTCGTCACCCAGCGGCGGTCGCGGCGTGGTGATGCGGCCGTCCGCGATGTACGCGCCGGGCTGCCAGAAGAGCTGACCGCCGTTGGAGTGCACCGACATCATGAACTTGATGTTCTTGTACTTCTCGACCAGCCAGATGATGTTCTTCGACTCGGGCTCGGACAGCTCCGCCGGCCCCTGGTAGGTGTCGCTGACGCAACTGGTCGACGCGCCCGCGTACCCGTCGTGCCCGGAGCCGACCCGGTAGTTCCGGTTCAGGTCGACGCCCCAGGAGTTGCGCCTACCCGGGTCGGCGTTCGCGTCCGGGCAGTGGTTGGTCATGTTCCGGCGCTGCGAGGCGAAATTGTAGAAGCTGTAGTTCGCCCCGTCCGGGTTGTTCGACAGGATGAAGAAGACGTCGGTGTTGTCGACGATGTTCTTCGTCTCCCGGTCGGACCGGTAGTTGTGCACCAGACGCTCGGCGGACTCCAGGCTCGTCGTCGCCGGCACCCACTCCCGGGCGTGGTCCTGTGCCTGAATCAGGACGCCGGGCTTCTTCCCGTCGCGGTGCTTGCCGATACGCAGGACCGGGATCGTGACCGGGCCCCGCGGCACCTCCCCCTCCGGCGCGCCGACGCGCTTCTGGTCGAGGAAGTCGGTCAGCGCGACCGGCCCAGCCGTCGGGGCGACGATTCCGGTGCCCCCGTTGGTGCGGTACGGGTGCGCCCGGTCGATGAGACCCGCGGACCGGGTCCGCAACGCCTCGGCCACCTCGGCGGCCGTACTCGCCGCCGCGCCGGCGGCGTCCGTGGCGAGCAGGACCCGGACCGCCGTGCCGGCGACCTCCACCGCGAGCGGCAGGTCCGGCTCGGACCGGCCCACGAAGTCCACAGTGATGTCGTTGCCGCCCTCGTGGCCCCACGCTGCCGAGGTGACGACGACCGCGGCCTGCCCCGTACCGCCGATCTGGGCCTGCGCCTTGCGCTGGTACCCGTTCGTCTGGTTCGGCAGGTAGACGATCTCGGCGATGTCCGGGTACTGGCGGGCGATCTCCTTGGCGCGGCTGTAGAGCTGCTGCGGGTTCCGGTAGCCGTCCACGAAGTCCGACTTGTAGGACGGGTTCGCCGTCAGCGGCGGCGGAGCGTTCTCCAGCCAGTTGGAGACGACGCCGGTCGTGACGCCACCGGTGGAACTCGTCACCTGGATCTTGTCGGGGCGTACGTCGAGCTTGAACAGGTTCCGGTGGAACATGTACTGCCCGGAGTCGACGAACCGGCTCATCGTCCGGGCGAAGCCGAACGGAGTGCCCTTCCCGGTGTCGTTCTCCACCTGCATCCCGACGATCGGGTTCGCCTGCTGCCCCTCGGTGGTCCGCGCCTCGACGTAGAGGAAGCCCTGGCCCTTGGTGGTGAACCAGTCGGCGCGGACGACACGCACCGTCGCCTCGTGGTTCGCGGGCTGAATCGCCCGCGTGTCGGCCGCGCCGATGCCGCCGTCGGCCTCGTCGCTCCAGGCGAAGCCCGCATCGTCGCCGAGCACCTCGACGCCCATCGCGGTGAGTTCGGCGGTCTGCTCGGCGGTCACCACCGCCTCACCTTCGATGCCGTTCGGTACGCGCCGCAGGCCGTGTTCGAGATCGAAACCGGCCGCGGCGACCTTGTCCAGCATCTCGGCACCGGTGAGCCTGATGTGTACGAGGCGTACCGTCTCAGGGTTTTCAAGCTGGGATCGGCTGGCGGTGGCTGAGGGCGCCGCGGGCTCCGCGCCCGCAGGGCCGGTGGTGACGAGCGTGCTCCCCACCAGAGTGGACAGTGCGAGAAGTGCGATGCGCCGATGTCTGCGCCGCATTCCCCCTCCTTCTGCTGACGACGGGTGATTGCCGGCCGGCCGGGTCCGGTGAGCGTATGTGCGTTTACCGGCGCAGAGCTTCGCCTCGATCGAATTTGAGCATTCCTTGAGGCGCTCGATGGCTTGTCGCCCAGCAGAGGGAGGGTTTCCCCTGCTGTCGGGGAGGTGCGTCGCCCGCTCGCCGTGTACCGCGCTGGCGAACCGGTGGGATGGGGAAGTCCGTCGCCCGTCCTCAGGACGCGCGAAGCTGTGCGCGGAACCAGGCCCGGTCGGGGTTCACGACCGCCTGGTCGCCGAGCACGACGGTGGGCACGGTCTCGTTGCCGTCGGCTACCGCCCGGACGGCGGCAGCGCCGGCCGGGTCGTGCCAGATGTCCACCCAGTGCGCCCGTCGGGCGAGCCGGCCGAGGGAGAACCGGAGCTGAAGGCAGTAGCGACAGCCGGGACGCCAGTACACGATCGGCCGTCCGTCGGACGCGCTGGCCCGCTGCGCTTCGGCGGCGCTCACCGAGCGGGGGAAGGCCCACGGCGACAGCAACAGCGCCAACACCAGAAAGACCAACAACTCGACGCCACCGACGGCGGGCAGACCGGAGGTCAGTTGCGTCACCGCCAGCAGCACGCCGCAGGCCGCCATCAGGATCGCCAGCATCCACCGTCGCAGCACGCCGAGGACACTACCCCCAGGTACGCGGGTGGCCGCAGTGGCCGCCAGGTGAGCAGCCATCATGCCTTGACATGCATCAATGTTAACGCCAACATAAGTCCGCCACCTGCACGCAACGCCACCGTCACATACCCAGCCTTTTCGGGCTTCTCTCCCAGTCGTTCCCGACATCGCTGCGTGACGTCGACCGAATCGGCCACGACATCACGGCGCGGTTGTCCGTGCTGGTCAGTGGCCGTTCCCAAGCTCGCGGAGGCCAGATGCCGCTGCCACTCCCTCCTACCGACCCGACCACCCGCCGGGGGCCTGCCGGCCGCGGCGGCCATCGGCGTCTGCGACCGGTGCTCGCCGCGGTGTTGGTGGTGCTCGCCGTGTCGGCCGGCCTGCCCGTGGCCGGGCCGGCGCAGGCCGCACCGGCTGTCAACTACACGAACCCGTTGGCGAACCAGCGGGCCGACCCGCACATCTTCCGGCACACCGACGGCTACTACTACCTGACCGCGACGGTGCCGCAGTACGACCGGATCGTGCTGCGCCGGGCGACGACCCTGCAGGGGTTGGCAACGGCGGCGGAGACCACCATCTGGAGCCGCCACACCAGCGGAGAGATGGGCGCCCACATCTGGGCACCCGAGATCCACTTCATCAACAACCGGTGGTACGTCTACTTCGCCGCCGGCCGGACCGACGACGTGTGGCGGATCCGGATGTACGTGCTGGAGAACGCCAACGCCAACCCGCTGACCGGCACCTGGACCGAACGCGGCCGGATCACCACGCCCTGGGACACCTTCAGTCTGGACGCCTCGACCTTCGTCGCCAACGGGGTGCGCTATCTGACCTGGGCACAGCAGGAGCCGGGGATCTCCAACAACTCCAACGTCTACCTCGCCCGGATGGGTGCCAACCCGTGGCAGATCACAGGCACCGTGACTCGACTCGTCGTGCCGACCTACGACTGGGAGACCCGCGGCTACCGGGTTGCCGAGGGACCAGCCGTGATCCAGCGCAACGGCCGCATCTTCCTCACCTACTCGGCCAGCGCCACGGACGCCAACTACTGCCTCGGGATGCTGAGCGCCTCCGCCACGGCGAACCTGCTCGACGCCGCCTCGTGGAGCAAGAGCCCCAGCCCGGTGTTCGCCAGCAACGCGGCCACCAGCCAGTACGGCCCCGGCCACAACTCGTTCACCGTGTCCGAGGACGGGCAGAGCGACATCCTCGTCTACCACGACCGGAACTACCGCGACATCTCCGGTGACCCGCTCAACGACCCGAACCGGCGCACCCGGCTGCAGAAGGTGTACTGGAACGCCGACGGCACCCCGAACTTCGGTATCCCGGTGCCCGACGGGGCCACACCGGTCCGGTTGCGGTCACATGATCAGGCCAGCAGCTACATCCGGCACTACGACTACCGGGCCCGGATCGAACCGAACGTGACCAACCTGGCCGACTCCCAGTTCCGCATCGTCAACGGCCTCGCCGGCAGCGGATCGGTGTCGCTGGAGTCGACCAACTTCCCCGGCTACTACCTGCGCCACCGGGGCTTCGCCCTGTACGTGGAGAAGAACGACGGCTCGGCACTGTTCGGCAGCGACGCGAGCTTCCGTCGCCAATCCGGCCTCGCCGACAGCGCCGGCATCTCCCTGGAGTCGCAGAACTACCCGGGCCGCCATGTGCGTCATCGCGGCGGACTGCTCTACGTGGAGGCGGTCAGTTCGAGCGCCGACCGCGCCTCGGCCACCTTCCACCTGGAATAGGAGGAGCGATGCCCTTCACCATCACGAGAAAACCGTCCGGCAGCGGGTCAATTCGTCGCGGCCGGCGTACGGGCCTGGTGCTCGCACTGGTCACCACGCTGGTCGGCGCGGCCGGCGCCGTTCTGGTCGGCGCACCGCCGGCAACGGCGGCGAGCATCGACACCAACGCCTACTACGTGCTGGTCAACAGGAACAGCGGCAAGGTCCTCGACGTCCGGGACACCTCGACGGCGGATGGCGCGGTGATCCAGCAGTGGTCCCGTAACGACGGGGCCTGGCAACAGTTCCAGTTCGTCTCCTCCGGCGGCGGCTACTACCGCCTCAAGGCTCGGCACAGCGGCAAGGTCGTCGACCTGTGGGAGTGGAACACCGCCGACGGTGCTGAGTACCGGCAGTGGCCCGATGCCAATGGCACCAACCAGCAGTTCCAGGTCCTCGACTCCGACGGCGGCTACATCCGGCTGATCAACCGCCACTCGGCCAAGGTGCTGGAGGTCTGGGAGCGGTCCACCGCCGACGGCGGCCGGATCAGTCAGTACGCCGACCTCAACGGCACGAACCAGCAGTGGCAGCTGGTCGCGGTAGGCGGCAGCACGCCACCGACCACCGGCTGTGGCAGCGGGTCGACCAACGCCGAGGCCGTGCTGAGCGGGAGCACCTGGACGGCCCGCAATGGCTCGTCGACGGTCTACTCGGGTTCGGACATGCTGTCGGCGATGCAGGCGGCGGTCAACTCGCTCTCGGCGGGGCGTACGTCGAAGCAGCGGGTGGTGGTGCGCGGCTCCGGCTCGATGAGCGCCGGCTCGCGGTTGTCGCTGCCGTCGTACACCACACTGGCCGTGTGCGGCACGATCAACGTGACCGGGTCGGGCTCGGGTGACCAGGCGCCGGTGTACTCGCGGGGAACCACTGACGTCGAGGTGCAGAACCTCACGCTGACCGGTTCGCCGTTGTACGGGATCTTCATGCGCAACGTGAACAACCTGACCCTCGGGCAGATCGACATGCGACTCTCCGCCGGCTTGGGCGTCCGCATCGACAACCACGGTGGCGATCGAGCGGTCAAGGTGCGCAACATCCGCATCGACAACGTGTACGTGTCGGGGACCGGCACCCACGGGGTGGAGACGTACGGCGTGGACGGTCTGACGATCGGCACGGTCACGGCGCGAAACACCCGGGACTCCGGTCTGCTGCTCAACGACACGATCAACGCCACGGTGGGCACTGTCGACGCGCAGGGCGCCGGGACGGGCACCGGGTACGCGGCGTTCCGGATGGCCAACCGCAACGGCCGGATAGGCAACTCGTACCCGACCAATATCCGGGTCGGGAACGTGATCGCTTCCGGGGGCGGTCGGGGGATCTTCTGCGTCTCCGAGTCCGGTGGCGCGGTCATCGACCGGGTGACGATCTCGAACACGGGTAACAACTCGATCCTGGTGGAGAACTGCTACAACGTCGTCATCGCCGGAGTGTCCGGGACGGTGACGGGCGGTGGCGAGGTGCGGATCGCCTCGCGATCGGAGTTCCCGATCTCATCCGGCATCCGCTTCCAGAACCTGACCGTCACCAACACCAACATCACCCAGAACCCCTGCGGCGGGGCGAACAACACGATCAGCAACGTCACCCGGATCAACTCGACGTTGACGTGGTGCTGACCCGATGAGGAGCGGCCGTCCGACCCCGGGCGGCCGCTCCCGCCCCGGCGGGAGGCGGATCACCGGCGACGGCGGGCCATCCACTGCCAGATGTGGGTGCCGTTGAGGCTCGGGTCGTTGCGGGCCACGTAGATCCAGGACCAGTGCCCGGGGAACTGGTAGCCGTTCCACACGACGTGGTCGTACAGGGTGATCAGCGATCCCGGGATGAGGTCGTGCGCGTGGATCGTGTTGGTCTCGGGCGGGACGGTGTCGTCGTCGCGTGAGGTGACCAGCCAGGTCGGCGTGCGGATCCCGGCCAGCTCCGCGTCGGTGATCAGCGGCGGGCCCTCCCCGCTGAGCGGCTCGACGACACCGCAGATGGGCACCGATGCGGCGAACAGGTCGGGGTAGGCAACGGTCATCTCCAGGGACATGTAACCGCCGTTGCTGCAACCGACCACGTAGATCCGGTCGGGGTCGACCCGCTTGCGGCGTACCAGATCCCGGACGATCTCGCGGATCAGCGGAGCGAACCGGGGGCCGTCCTCCATCCAGTAGGAGGTGCTCTGCGGAGCGACGACGTACGCGCCGGAGAAGATCTGCTGTGCTTGCGGGGTCGCGAAGCCGAGCGCTCCGCGGTTGGCACGCAGTGTGGTCTCGTTGTCGTAGTAGTCGTCGGGCAGCGATGCACCCTCACCGCCGCCGTGCAACCAGACGATCAGTGGCCGCCGACCGCCTCGGGGCGAGTGGTCGGGAGAGTACAGCCGGTACTTCAGGCCGGAGCCCGAGACGTGGTAGCTGAAGGCGTCCACCTCGGGGTTCGACAGCCCTGCCTGCACGAAGCGGCCGATGGTGACCGGCGAGCCGTGGCGCCGGACGATCGGAGTGTTCTGCGTGATGGTGTAGACGAGGTCCAGCTGGACGTTGCGGCCCCTGCTCAGGATGTAGCCGAGGGTGCCGCCGCCGGCCTGACCTTCGGCGTGGCTCAGCTCCAGCACGATGTTCCCGTGCCGGTCGAGCCGGGCCACGGTCACCGTGCGGTCCAGGTCGTACTCGCTGAAGATCAGGTCGCCGGGGGCGATCGGGATCGGGCTGGTGGCCTTGGCGTGCACGGTGAACGTGCCGGGGGTCAGCCCGGCCGGGTCGATCGGCCCGAGTCGGGCGGTGTCGAGAGTGACGGAGGTGACCTGCTCACCTCCGTCGAGCGTTTTCGCGTCAAGGGTGAAGCTCACGCTGGTCGGATGGTGGCCACCGGCGTGGGCGGCGAGGCCGGGCAGCGCAAGGCCGATGGCCGCACCGGCCCCACCGGCCAGAACGGTGCGACGAGTGACAGGCGTGGACATGCGGGCCCCCGTACCTAGCAATGTCGACAAGCGTCGATGGCCTCTCAACGTAACGCGGTGGAGATCCGCTGGCAACAGAGGCGCCACGGCGATCAGGGCGCCTGGGTCGTACTTTCCGACGATCTGGAGTCGCACCACCGTTCGTACGATGGGTTGCATGTTCCCTCGCCTGCACGCGGTGTTGGCCGAGCCGCGGGTCTCCCCCACCCCGCCCCGGGTGTGGCGCGACTGGGCGGTGATCGCAGTCCTCGCGCCGGCGATGGTGGTGGAAGGGATCCTCCGACCCGACCTGCCGTGGCGGGTGGGCTGCGTCGTCGTCGCGCTCGCGCTGCTGCCCACCATCCGGTGGCGGCGGACCAAGCCGCTCGCGATGGTGGTGGTCGCGTTCGGCTGCACGACTGTCGCCCCGTTCGTGCTGCCCGGTGATCCCTGCCAACTGTTCACGGCGAGCTTCCTGGTCCTCCTGGTCTACGCGCTGTTCCGCTGGGGCTCCGGCCGGGATGCCGTGCTCGGTTCGTTCTTCGTGGTGGCGAAGGTGACCGCCGCCGGGCTGGTCGGCGGGATCGACGGCGGGGAACTGGTCGCCGGCTTCGCGGTGATGTTCGCCGCCGCCACGCTGGGGGTCGCGATTCGTTTCCGGGCCGCCGCCCGGTTGCGCGAACTCGATCAGGTGAAGCTGTTGGAGCGTGAACGACTCGCCCGCGACCTGCACGACACGGTGGCCCACCACGTGTCGGCGATGGCGATCCGCGCCCAGGCCGGCATCGCCGCGTCGGCCAGCCAGCCGGGTGCCGCCGTCGAGGCGCTGCGCACCATCGAGGCCGAGGCGTCCCGTGCGCTCGCCGAGATGCGCGCGATGGTCCGCGTCCTGCGTCGCGACCAGCCCGTCGACCTGGGACCCAACCCGCAGGTGGCCGACATCGAACGGCTCGCCGGCCACTTCCGCACCGGGCCGACCGTCGACGTCGATCTGCACGGCGACCTCGGCGACCTTCCACCCACTGTCGGCTCCGCGCTCTACCGGCTGGCCCAGGAATCGGTCACCAACGCCCGTCGTCACGCCCGCCACGCCACCCGGATCGAGGTCAGCGTCGCGGCCGACGACACGTCCGTGCGGCTGCGGGTCAGCGACGACGGCGAGGCCGGAGCCGCCCGCCCGACCGGCTCGCCCGGTTTCGGCCTGGTGGGCATGATGGAGCGCGCCGACCTGCTCGGCGGCACCTGCGAGGCGGGCCCCAACCCCGACCGTGGATGGACCGTCACGGCCGTGCTCCCGCGCCAGGGGGTCGACGCGTGACGGTTCGCGTGCTGGTCGCCGACGACCAGGAGATCGTCCGCACCGGCCTCACCATCATCCTGAACACCCAGCCCGGCATCGAGGTCGTCGGTGGCGCTGGCGACGGCCGGCAGGCGGTCGAGCTCGCCCGGCGGCTGCGCCCCGACGTGTGTCTGTTCGACATCCGGATGCCGGGCATGGACGGCATCGAGGCCACCCGGGCGCTCGCCGGGCCGACGGTCCGGGAACCGCTCGCGGTGGTCGTCATCACGACCTTCGACCTCGACGAGTACGTGTACGCGGCGCTGCGGGCCGGCGCCCGCGGCTTCCTGCTCAAGGAGGCCGGCCCCGACCTGCTCAGCCAGGCCGTGCACGCCGCCGCCAACGGGGACGCGCTGATCGCGCCGAGTGTCACCGCCCGGCTGCTGAGGGCGTTCGCCGACGCGGACCCGGCCGCGCCGCGCCGGCAGCCCATCGAGGCGCTCACCGACCGGGAGGAGCAGGTTCTGGTCGCCGTCGCGCGGGGACGCACCAATCAGGAGATCGCCGACGAGCTGTACATCACGTTGAGCACGGTCAAGTCGCACGTCACCAGCCTGATGACCAAGTTGGGGGTGCGTAACCGGGTCGAGGTGGCGATGTGGGCGTACGAGACGAATCGCAACCGACGGCACTGGTGACCGACGGAAGTACGACGGCGGCGTCCGACCATGGGCCGATTGGATCGCGGCCCATGTGCCGATGAGTGGAGGCGGGTGCGGCGTCCACCATCGGTGGCATGACGATGCGCGAGTGGCGGCTTCCGGCCGCGTTGATCCTGTTGGGCCTGATCCCGATGCTCGCCGGAGCGGGACGGCTCACCGAGCTGGGCACCGGACCCGAGGTCACCCCGGCGAACGCTCGCTTCGTCGCCGATCCGCTGCCGGTGGTGCTGCACATCGTCGGTGCGGTGGTCTACACGATCCTGGGCGCGTTCCAGTTCGTACCCCGTCTGCGCCGCCACGGCTGGCACCGCCGTGCCGGTCGGGTGCTCGTCCCCTGTGGGCTGACGGTCGCGTTCACCGGCCTGTGGATGGCCGTCGCGTACGACCTGCCGGCCCACGACAACGACGTGCTGGCCGGAATGCGGCTCGTCTTCGGCTCGGCCATGGCCGGTTCGATCCTGCTCGGCCTCGCCGCCGTGCTGCACCGGGACATCACCCAGCACCGCAGGTGGATGGTGCGCGGCTACGCGATCGGTCTCGGGGCCGGCACCCAGGCGTTCACCCACGCGCCGTACTTCATCGCGGTCGGCGAACAGCCCGATGGGAACGTCCGCGCCGCGCTGGTGGTCGCCGGCTGGGTGATCAACCTTGCGGTGGCCGAGTGGTACCTGCGGCGTCCGGCCCGGGTCGTCAGCGTGGTGGCAGTGCGCTGAGCTGAGCCCGAGCGGCAGGCGGGTCGAGGTCGACGGCCGGTGACCGGTTCAGGCCGCCGCGGATGTCCTCCTCGATCCGCTTCGCGGCGGCCAGCAGCGGTGGGAGCAACTCCCGGCGGATCATCTCGAACGACCCCCGGGTAGCGTGCGCGGAGACGTTCACCGCCGCGATCACCGACCCGTCCTCGCCGTGGATCGGCGCGGCCACGGAGCGCAGGCCCTCCTCCAACTCCTGGTCCACGATGGCGTAGCCCTGGGTGGCGATCCTCGTCAGGACGGTGCGCAGCTTGGCCGGGTCGGTGATGGTGCGCCGGGTCAGCGGCCGCAGCTGCGCCGTGGCGAGGTAGTCGTCCAGCCAGTCCGCCGGTTGCGCGGCGAGCAGCACCCGCCCCATGGAGGTGGCGTACGCGGGGAACCGGGTGCCGACGCTGATCCCCACCGTCATGATCCGCTTGGTGGGCACCCGGGCGACGTAGACCACCTCGTCGCCGTCGAGCACCGACACCGAGCAGGACTCGTGCACCCGCGCGACCAGCGCCTCCATGTGCCGCTGCGCGACCTCGGGCAGGCTGAGGCTGGACAGGTACGCGTAGCCGAGTTCGAGGATCCGCGCCCGCAGTGAGAAGAGCCGGCCGTCGGTGTGCACGTAGCCCAACTCGACCAGGGTGAGCAGGAACCGGCGTGCCGCGGCCCGGGTCAGCCCGGTGCGTCTGGCCACCTCGCTGAGCGTGAGCTGCGGATGTTCGCCGTCGAACGCCCGGATCACCGCGAGGCCGCGCTCCAGCGACTGAACGAACTCCGGCGACCTCGTCGCCTCCTCGCTCACACTCACCCGGCCTCCTGCCGCAGGGTCTCCCGGGCCACCTTGAACGCCCGGTTCGCCGCCGGTACACCAGCGTAGACGCCGACCTGGAGCAGGACCTCCGCCACCTCCTGCGGGCTCAGCCCGTTGCGCAGCGCGGCCCGGACGTGCATCGCCAACTCGTCGTCGTGGTGCAGGGTGGCGAGCACGGCGAGGGTGATGCAACTACGGGTACGCCGGTCGAGGCCGGGCCGGCTCCACACCTCGCCCCAGGCGTAGCGGGTGATGAAGTCCTGGAAGTCGGCGGTGAAGTCGTCCGTGCCGGCGACCGCGCGGTCCACGTGCGCGTCACCGAGCACCTCTCGCCGTACCGTCATGCCTGCCTCGTGCCGCTCGCGGTCGTTCATCTGTCACCACGTCCCTCGTCGAAGTGTTCCAACAGGAGTCGGCGCACCTGCTCGGGTTGCTCGACGTTGGCCAGGTGCGCCGCCGCGTCGACAACGGCCAGCCGGGCCCGTGGAATGCGCCCGACGATCTCGCGGGCGTGCGGCAGCGGGGTGGCCGGGTCGTCGGCCCCCGCGATGACCAGCGTCGGCGCGGCGACCCGGCCGAGGTCGGGTCGGAGGTCCATCGCGGCTATCGCCTCGCAGCAGGCGGCGTACCCGTCCGGCGGCGTCGCGGTCAGCATGCCGTGGTGGGCGGCGACCACCTCCGGCCGGGCGGCGGCGAAGGCCGGGGTGAACCAGCGGGCCACCACCGCCTCGGCGATCGTCGGCAGCCCTCCGGCCCGAACCGTCGCCGCTCGTTCCCGCCACTGCTCGGGTGGGCCGAGCGACGCCGACGTGCAGAGCAGCGCCAACCGCCGCACCCGGTCGGGCGCGTACGTGGCGAGCCACATGCCCACCATGCCGCCGAGGGACAGCCCCGCGTAGTGGACCCACGGCACGTCGAGGTCGTCCAGCGTACGCAGCAGCTCCCGGCCCAGCAGGTCCAGCGTGTACGGCCCGGGTGGCACCGCCGAACGCCCGTGGCCGAGGTGGTCGTACCGGATGACCCGGAACCGTTGGGCGAGCGCCGGAACCTGGGGTTCCCACATCGCGGCGGCGGTGCCGAGGGAGCTGCCGAGCAGCAGCACCGGCGCGGCGGCCGGGCCGTCGACGGTGAGATGCAACCGGGAGGTCATCCGTCCGCTCCCCGAACGGCGACCAGGGCTCGGTCGACGAACAGCCCGGCCGAGCCGAGCCAGTGGTACGGGTCGAGCGCCTCGTCCATCTCGGCCTCGGACAGGTGGGCGCGGACCTCCGGATCGGCGAGCAGCGCGGCGCGGAACGACGGTTCGGCGGCGGCACGGGTCACCAGGTCGTGCGCGGCGCGGCGACCGACGGCGGGCGTCAGTCGCGCGGCCACGGCCTCGGCGAGCAGGAGGCCGCCGGTCGCGTCGAGGTTCTCCCGCATCCGCTCCGGACGGACCTGTAGCCCGGTCAGCATCCGGGCGCACCGGGCGGCGGCGCCGCCGGCCACGTGCAGCAGGTCGAGCAGCGGCTCCCACTCGGCGTGCCAGGCGCCGGCGGCCCGCTCATGCTCCTGCACCGCCGCGGCGAACACTGTGGCGACGAGACCGGGACCGCGTCGCGTCGCGGCGGTGACGAGGATCGAGTCCACCGGGTTGCGTTTGTGCGGCATGGCCGAGGAGCCGCCTCGTCCGGCGCCGCCCTCGGCGACCTCGCCTACTTCGTTCTGGGCGAGCAACCCGACGTCGAGCGCGGCCTTGCCGGTGGCCACGAGGAGCCCTCCGAGGGCGGTGGCCAGATCGAGCCAGGGCTGACGGCGGGTGTGCCAGGGCAGCGGGCTCGGCGTCAGGCGCAGGTGCGCCGCGAACCGCTCGGCGACGTCGGCACCGGCCGGGCCGAACGCGGCCAGGGTGCCGACCGCGCCACCGAGTTGCGCGGGCTGTGCGGCGCGGGCCTGGCGCAGTCGGACCCGCGCCTCGGCCAGGCCGGTCAACCAGCCGGCCGCCTTGAGCCCGAACGTGGTGGGTGCCGCCTGCTGCCCGAGGGTCCGGGCGACCATCACGGTGCCCCGGTGGGCGTCGGCCAGCTGGGCGGCGGCGTCCACGGCAGTGTCGAGGTGACGCAGCAGCGGCCCGAGCGCCCGCACGGCCACCAGGGCCAGCGCGGTGTCCAGCACATCCTGGCTGGTGGCGCCGAGATGCACCCAGGCTCGGGCCTCCTCCGGCACGGCGGCGGTCAGCTCGCCCAGGATCGGGACGACCGGGTTGCCCGTGGCGTCGGCCGCCCGGCCGAGGGCCCCCGGGTCGTACCGCTCGGCGCGGCACCGCTCGGCGATCGCCTCGGCCGCCGGCGCGGGCAGGATGCCGGCATCCGCCGCGGCCCGCGCGAGCGCGGCCTCCACGTCGAGCATCGCCTGGAGCAGGGATTGGTCGCTGAGTTCCGCGTCGACGTCCGGGGCGCCGGAGAGGCCGCCGAGCAGGCCGTCAGACCGCGAAGAAGACGGTCTCATTGTCTCCCTGCAGGTGGATGTCGAACCGGAACCCGTCCGAGGCGGGTCTCGCCAGCAGGGTGCCACGGCGGTCGGTGTCGACGCTGCGCAGCACGGGGTCGGCGGCGTTCGCCGCCGGCTCGTCGGGGAAGTAGAGCCGGGTCACCAGGCGGTGCAGCAGCCCTCGCCCGAAGACCGACAGGGCCAGGTGAGGGGCTTCGGTGCCGCCGTCCGGGTCGGGCAGCGAGCCCGGCTTGACGGTCAACAACCGGTAGCACCCCTGCCCGTCGGTCTCGCTGCGCCCGAATCCGCGAAAACCCGCGAGCGCGGGCGGCCGGGCCCCCCGGGGGTCGTCCGGGTGGTCGAACCGGCCGTCCGGGTCGGCCTGCCAACTCTCCACCATCGCGTCGACCACCGGTGTCCCGGTGCCGTCGACGATCCGACCCCTGATCCAGAACGCGCCAGGTGTGCCCTCGGGTACGACGTACGGGCCGTCGGGCCAGCGCAGGCCGATGTGCAGGTACGGCCCGACGGTCTGCGCGGGCATGACGCCCAGCTGCTCACTCATCGTCGTCCTCGTCCTCGAAGGGGGTGCTCTCCCGGCCACGCAGCACGATGTCGAACTCGTACGCCAGCGCCCACTCCGGTGCCGTGGTGGCGTGGTCGTACCGGGCGATCATCCGGTCCCGGGCCTTCGGGTCGCGGACCGAGTTGAAGATCGGGTCCTGGAAGAAGAGCGGGTCGCCCGGGAAGTACATCTGCGTCACCAGCCGCTGGGTGAACGCGCGGCCGAAGAGGGAGAAGTGGATGTGCGCCGGCCGCCAGGCGTTGTCGTGGTTACGCCAGGGGTAGGCGCCAGGCTGCACGGTGATGAACTGGTAGCGCCCCTGGTCGTCGGTGAGCGCCCGACCCACCCCTTCGAAGTGGGGGTCGAGCGGCGCCGGCCAGGTGTCGCGTGCGTCGCGGTACCGGCCGGCGGCGTTGGCCTGCCAGATCTCGACCAGCGTGCGGGGTACCGGTCGGCCGTCACCGTCGCGGACCCGCCCGTGCACGATGATCCGTTGTCCCTGCGGTTCACCGTCGTGCTGGCGGGTCAGGTCGTGGTCGAGTGCGCCGAGGCGCCCCTCCCCCAGCAACGGCCCGGTGATCTCGGTCAGCCGCTGCGGCAGGTAGATCAGTGGGTGTCTCGGCGCCCGCGCCACCGTCGACTTGTAGCCGGGGCTGAGCAGGGGCGGGTGGGCGTCGACGTCGTCGCGCCGGTACCGCGGTAGCACCAGGCCGCCGTCGGCCCGGGTGTCCTGTGTGGTCATTGTCGTCTCCCGTCGGACTTCGTCGCCTCCAGCGCCCGCAGCACCGCGAGTTCCCGGGCCGTCGGCGGCTCACTCGTGGCCAGCCCCTCGGCGACGGCGAGGTCCCAGCCGGTGGCCGCCCGCGCCTGCTCCCGCGTCACGCCCGGGTGCAGGTGGGTGAGCGTGAGTTCGCAGGTGACCGGGTCGGGTTCGAGGACGCCGAGATCGGTGATCACCACTCGGGGGCCTCCGCCTCGCAGGCCGAGTCGTTCCCGGTCGCCCGGGCCTGTCCCGTACCCGACCGAGGTGACGAAGTCGACCCGTTCGGTGAACGTCCGAAGGTCCTGGCGGACGATCACCACGACCTCACCACAGGAGGCGGCGATCTCCGGGGCGCCACCGGCACCGGGCAGTCGTACCTTCGGGGCGTCGTAGTCGCCGCCGACCACCGTGGTGTTGATGTTGCCGTACCGGTCGAGCTGCGCGGCGCCGAGGAAGCCCACGTCGATCCGGCCGGGCTGGAGCCAGTAGTTGAACACCTCGGGCACCGACACCACCGCGTCGGCCGTGTCGGCGAGGACGCCGTCTCCGATGGAGAGCGGAAGCCGGTCGGGCTTCGCGCCGAGGCACCCGGATTCGTAGATGAGCACCAGGTTCGGGGCGTGCGTCGCCCGGGCGAGATTCGCCGCCGTGCTGGGCAACCCGATCCCGACGAAGCAGGCGGTGTCGTCGCGCAGTTGCCGCGCGGCGGCGACGGTCATCATCTCGTCAGCGGTCCAGTCCGCCATCGCGTTCCCCTCGCTCGCTGCGCTGACTCATGCCGCCGCGCCGGCCGTGTGCACGTGCTCGTCCAGCCAGGCGCGGAAGGTGTCGCGGTGTCGGCTGACGGCGTCCCAGTCCCGGTAGAAGTCGTTGTCCCGCACCGAGTAGCCGTGGGCGTAGGAGGGGTGCGCGCCACCGGGCACCTCGGCCACCGCGGTGACCGCCCAGCCGGGCAGGACGACCTGCCCGGGTACGGGTTCCAACTCGTCCACGATCTCCTCGACGGTGACCAGTGACCGGTGTGCGGCGAGCACCGCCTCCTTCTGCACCCCGGTGATGCCCCACATCTGCACGTTACCGTTGCGGTCGGCGCGCTGGGCGTGCACGACTGTCACGTCGGGACGCAGGGCGGGGACGGCGGTGAGCGTCTCGCCGGTGAAGGGGCAGGTGATGGGCCGGATGTTGGTGGTGTGGCCGGGCAGGTCGGTGCCGGTGTAACCACGCAGGACGGCGAACGGCAACCCGGACGCCCCGGCGACGTACCGGTTCGCCATGCCCGCGTGGCTGTGCTCCTCCAGTTCGAGCGGACGCGGCCAGGCGTGCTGCACGGCGTCCCGGAAGCGGTGCAGCGACCCGACGCCCGGATTGCCGCCCCAGGAGAAGACCAGGCGACGGGCGCACCCGGCACCGATGAGCTGGTCGTAGATGACGTCGGGGGTCATCCGCACGAGGGTCAGGTCCTGCCGCCCCTGGCGGATGATCTCGTGACCGGCGGCGAACGGAATGAGGTGCGTGAACCCCTCCAGGGCCACCACATCACCGTCGCGGACCAGGTGCGCCACGCCTTCGGTCAGCGAGACGAGCTTCGCCATGGGCCTCCCGCCTCCCGCGAAAACCGTGCTGCCGCCAGCCGTTCGCTATGCGGACTGCCGTACACATATCGAACGTACGGCGGCGGACGACATCCGTCAACGATCGCCCGACCGGCCGTCCACAGTGTTCGGTACCCACGTCGGGCGATGCGTTGACGCGAGCCGGACCACGTGCCAACGTTCATACAGAGAACGGCCGTTCGGTGAGCGAACACCTCCGGGTCCTTTCGTGAACGGAAGCCCGCCGCGCCCGGTCACCCCGGGAGCACCCCCACCTGCCCCACGCTCCGAGGAGGACCGCCATGACACTGCTGGACGCCATGACCTGGCAGGGCACCCTGCACAGCGACGGCTGGGTGGAACCGGCCGGCGGCACGGCACCCGTGCGATCTCCCGCCACCGGGGAGGAGATCGCCCAGGTCGGCGTGGCGAACGCCGAGGACGTGACGCGCGCCTGCGCCCGCGCCGCCGCCGGCCAGCGCGCCTGGGCCGCCACCGGCTATGCCGAGCGGGCCGCGGTGCTGCGCCGGGCCGGGCAACTGTTCGAGCGGCACGCCGCCGAGATCGGCGACTGGATCGTGCGGGAGGCCGGGTCCATCCCACCCAAGGCCGGTGTCGAGACCGACACCGCGGCTCAGGAGTGCTACGAGGCGGCGGCGCTGGCGTCGCACCCGCTCGGCGAGATCATCCCGAGCGCGCAACAGCGGCTCAGCCTGGCTCGTCGGTTGCCCGTCGGCGTCGTCGGAGTCATCGCGCCGTTCAACTTTCCACTCATCCTGGCCATCCGTTCCGTCGCCCCGGCCCTCGCGCTCGGCAACGCCGTGGTGCTCAAGCCCGATCCGCGCACGGCCGTCTGCGGCGGCGTCTCGATCGCCCGGGTCTTCGAGGAGGCCGGCCTGCCCGACGGCCTGCTGCACGTCCTTCCCGGCGGGGTCGAGGTCGGTGAGGCGCTGGTGGCCGACCCGAACGTGCGGGTGATCAGCTTCACCGGCTCGACCGCGGCCGGCCGCAAGGTCGGCGAGGCGGCGGCACGCCACCTCAAACGCGCCCACCTCGAACTCGGTGGCAACTCGGCGCTGATCGTGCTCGACGACGCCGACCTTGATCTCGCGGTCTCCGCCGGCGCCTGGGGGTCGTTCCTGCACCAGGGCCAGATCTGCATGACCACCGGCCGACACCTGGTGCACGAGAGCCTGTCCGAGCGGTACGTCGAACGACTGGCGGAGAAGGCGGACCACCTACCGGTCGGCGACCCGGCGAAGGAGCAGGTGGCGCTCGGCCCGATCATCGACGAGCGCCAGCGCGACAAGATCCACGCACTGGTCACGGCGAGCGTCGATGCGGGCGCCCGGCTGGCGGCCGGGGGCACGTACGAGGGGCTGTTCTACCGCCCGACCGTGCTCGCCGACGTCACCCCCGCGACCCCGGCGTACGCCCAGGAGGTCTTCGGCCCGGTCGCGCCGGTGATCACCTTCACCGATCACGACGAGGCCGTGGAGTTGGCCCGGCAGACCGATTACGGCCTGTCGCTGGGCATCCTGAGCCGCGACGTGATGAAGGCGATGGCGCTCGCCGACCGGATCCCCAGCGGGATCGTGCACATCAACGATCAGACGGTCAGCGACGAGGCGGTGGCGCCCTTCGGTGGGGTGGGAGCGTCCGGCACCGGCTCGCGATTCGGCGGGCCGGCGGCGAACGTCGAGGCGTTCACCGAGACCCAGTGGCTCACCGTGCGGGGCGACATCGCGCGGTACCCGTTCTGACGCCGGAAGGAGAGGAGGAGGGGACCATGCCGGGAATGCGTACCCAGGTCGGCATCGTCGGTGCCGGGCCGGCGGGGCTCATGCTGTCGCACCTGCTGCACCTGCGCGGAATCGAGTCCGTGGTGCTGGAGAGCCGCAGCCGCGACTACGTCGAGCACCGGCTCCGGGCGGGCGTCCTCGAACAGGGCTCGGTCGACCTGCTCTGCCGCAGCGGCGTGGGCGAACGGCTGCGCCGGGAGGGACTACGCCACGAGGGCATCGAGCTGCGCTTCGCCGGGGAGTCGCACCGGGTGCCGATGGCAGATCTGACCGGGCGGGCGATCACCGTCTACGGGCAGCAGGAGGTGGTCAAGGACCTGATCGCCGCCCGACTCGCGGCCGGCGGCTCGATCCTCTTCGAGGCCGACGCGGTACGCCTGGACGGTCTCGACTCGGAATCGCCGGTGGTCCACTTTCGCCGTGACGGGCGCGACGAGGAACTGCGCTGCGACTTCGTGGCCGGCTGCGACGGCTTCCACGGTGTGAGCCGCGGCGCGGTGCCCGAGGGGGTGCTGACCACCTACGAGCGGGCGTACCCCTTTGCCTGGTTGGGGGTCCTCGCCGCCGCGCCGCCGGCGGTGGACGAACTCATCTACGCCAACCACGAACGGGGCTTCGCCCTCTACAGCATGCGCTCCCCCGAGATCTCGCGGCTGTATCTACAGGTCGCGCCGGACGAGGACATCGCCGCGTGGCCGGACGAGCGGATCTGGACGGAGCTGCGGGCGCGGTTGGAGACGGTGCCGGGATGGTCGCTCAACGAGGGGCCGATCCTGGAGAAGTCCATCACCGGGATGCGCAGCTTCGTGGTCGAGCCGATGCAGTGGGAGCGGCTGTTCCTGGCCGGGGACGCCGTGCACATCGTCCCGCCCACCGGCGCGAAGGGAATGAACCTGGCCCTCGCCGACGTCGCGCTGCTCGGCGACGCCTTCGCCGCGTGGTACGACGGGGGCCGCACCGACCTGCTGGAGAGCTACTCGGCCACGGCGTTGCGCAGGGTCTGGCGGGCCCAGCACTTCTCCTGGTGGATGACCTCCATGCTGCACCGGCTGGAGCGTGACGACCCGTACGAGGCGAAGCTGCAGACCGCCACGCTGAGGTACGTGACCACCTCCGACGCCTACGCCACAAGCCTTTCCGAGAACTATGTGGGCCTGCCCGAGGTCTGAGCGGGAGTCGCCGCGACGCCGCCAGCGCCGCGCGTCGTTCAACTTATCCATGACGGGCGTCAGAAATTATTGACTTTCAATGCCGGCGTGACTGACCATGGCCACCACAGCGGCGTGCGCCCCCACGCAGCGGTAGTTCACCTGCAAATCCGAGGCATCCGCCGACTTCCGACGCACCCACCACCCCCGCCCAGGAAGGGCCTCGTCAATGAAGAAGGTCATGGCTCTCGGGCTGATCGCCGCTACCGCGATCGCCCTCACCGGATGTACCGACTCCGACGCGTCCAAGCCGTCCGAACAGCCCTCGGGCGATCTGCGCAAGGTCCGGGTCGCGGCGCTGCCCATCACCGAGACCGCCGCGCTCTGGGGCGGCATCAAGGCGGGCCTCTTCGCCGAACGCGGCCTCCAGGTCGAGGTGCTGCCCGCCCAGGGCGGCGCGCAGGCCATTCCCGCTCTCCTGAACGGCGACATCGACTTCGCGATCGGCCAGCCCTTCGGCCCGTTCCGGGCCGACCTGCGGGATCTCGGGGTCGTCATCATCGGCAACTACGCTTCCTCGTACGCCGACGGCGACGACATCAACGCCGTGGTGGCGTCGGCGAAATCCGGCATCAAGCGGCCCGCCGAGCTCGCGGGCAAACGGGTCGCGGTCAACAGCCTCGGTGCCGCCGGCGATGTGACGATCATGGCAGCGGTCGAGAAGGACGGCGGCGATCCGTCGAAGATCAAGTTCGTCGAGGTCGCCTTCCCGGACGCCCCGGCCCAACTCGAATCCGGCAACATCGACGCCGCCTGGGTGCCGGAGCCGTTCGTCACGCAACTGAAGGGCCGGGGCGACACCTTCATCGTCGCGCCCTACCAGGCGGTGGTGCCCGGCCTGGCCACGCTCACCACCATCACCACCAAGGAACGCACGGAAAAGGACGCCAAGCTCGTCGAGGACTTCACGGCGGCGATGAAGAAGACGTTGGAGTGGGCCAAGGACCCCGCCAACGAGGCCGCGCTGCGGCAGGCCATCAAGGACAACCTGGAGCTGCCCGCGCCGGTAGCCGACTCGGTGCGGCTGCCGGCCTTCGGTTGGGACATCGACCGGTCGAGCCTGCAGACGCTCGCCGAACTCGCGCAGAAGTACAAGGTGCTCGACAAGCAACCCAACCTCGACCGTCTCATCCAGCAGCAGTAGCTGGCGCGACCCCGCCCTCCCCGGCCCGGACCGGGGAGGGCCTCGCCGCCCGCGCGACGACGGGAGTGACATGCGTGTTCTTTCCACCCGACGCCTGCGCGCGTTACGCAAAGCGATGCTGGGTGTCGTCGGCCTGACCGGCTTCCTCGTCGTCTGGCAGCTGATCCCGACGCTGGGCCTGATCAACCCGTTGTATCTGCCCTACGTGACGGACGTGCTGGCGCGGCTGTTCGAGCAGCTCGTCGACCTCGCGTTCTGGCGGCGGCTGGGCGGCACCATGACGTCCTGGGCGATCGGCCTGACGACGGCGACCATCGCGGCCATCATCCTCGGCACGGTCGTCGGGTTGGTGCCCTTCCTGCGGCGCGCGACCCACACGATTGTCGAGTTCCTCCGCCCGATCCCGTCGGTCGCCCTCATTCCGCTCGCCGTGCTGATGTTCGGCATCCAGCGGCAGGCCGCTCTCGTCATCATCATCTACGCGTCGTTCTGGCAGGTGTTCGTGCAGGTGATCTACGGCGTCGCCGACGTCGACGCGGTGGCACGCGACACCGCCCGCAGTTTCGGTCTGACCCGGCGGGAGCAGCTGACGCACCTCGTCCTGCCGACCACCCTGCCGTACCTCATGACCGGCCTGCGGCTCGCGGCGGCGGTCGCGCTCATCCTCGCCATCACGGCGGAGATGGTGATCGGCAACCCCGGCCTCGGGCGCATGATCGAACTGTCCCGGTCAGCCGGCGACGCCGCCGGCCTGTACGCGCTGGTCGTGGTCACCGGCCTGCTCGGGCTCACGGTGAACATCGCCTTCCGCTTCATCGAGCGTCGGGTGCTGTCGTGGCACCAGTCCGTACGAGGAGAGGAGCCGTTGTGACCGCGTGCACCGGGCGGATCGCCGCCACGGCACGCAGCCGGACGGTCGGATCCCGGATCGCGGCGAGCCTGCTCTACCCGCTGGGGCTGCCGACCCTGCTGCTGGTGCTCTGGGGTCTGGTGGCGACGAGGACGACGAGCAAGTTCTTCCCCGACCCGTTGACGATCGCCGAAGCCTTCCGGGAGACCTGGGTCGGCCCGGCGTTCGTCGAGGACGTGCTGCCCAGCCTCGCCCGCCTCGGCCTCGGCGTCGCCGGATCGATCGTGCTCGGCGTCGCCGCCGGCACCGTCATCGGCCTGACCCACTGGTTGCGTGAACTCCTCGAACCGCTGCTGGAGTTTCTCCGGGCCATCCCGCCGCCGGTGCTGATTCCGGTGGCCATGCTCCTGCTCGGGATCACCGACACCATGAAGGTGGTCGTGATCATCTCCGGCGCGGTCTGGCCGATCCTGTTGAACACCATCGAGGGTGTCCGGGGAACGGACAGCGTGATGAAGGAGACCGCCGAATCGTTCCGGGTCTCCTGGTGGGAGCGGCTCTGGTTCCTCGTGCTCCCGGCCGCCAGCCCACGGATCATGGCCGGGGTCCGCCAGGCTCTCTCCGTCGCGCTGATCCTGATGGTCATCTCCGAGATGTTCGCCTCCTCCGCAGGCCTCGGCTACCGGATCGCCTACTTCCAGCGCAACTACCTCATCGCCGAGATGTGGAGCGGCATCCTCCTGCTCGGTCTCGTCGGTGTCTTCCTCGCCGTCGCTTTCGGTCTCGTCGAACGGCGCGTGCTGCGCTGGTACCACGGAATCAGGGAGGTCAACCGTGCCTGATCGGCGCACCCTGCTGCGGGTGGAGCACCTGCGAAAGGTCTACGAGGCCACGACGGGCGACGTCGAGGCGATCGGGGACATCAGCTTCACGATGGACGCCGGCGAGCTCGTCTGCATCGTCGGGCCGTCCGGTTGCGGCAAGACCACCCTGCTGAAGTGCCTCGCCGGCCTGCTGCGGCCCACCAGCGGCGTGGTCGAGATGGACGGCTCACCGGTGACCGGGCCCAGCCCGGCCATGGCCGTCGTGTTCCAGGAGTACGGCCGCAGCCTCTACCCCTGGCTGACGGTACGCGGAAACGTCGAGCTTCCGCTGCGGCACAAGAAACTCACCCGCGCGGCCCGAAACAAGCTGGTCGTCGACGCGCTTGAGGCGGTGGGCCTCGCGCACGCCGCGCGCAGCCACCCGTGGCAGCTCTCCGGGGGGATGCAGCAGCGCGTGGCGATCGCACGGGCGATCGCCTACCAGCCCGACGTCCTGATCATGGATGAGCCGTTCGCGGCGGTGGACGCGCAGACCCGCGCCGACCTGGAGGACCTGGTCCGTGAGCTGCACGCGAGCCGCACGATCTCGATTCTGTTCGTCACCCATGACATCGACGAGTCGGTGTATCTCGGTCAGCGGGTTCTCGTACTGTCCACCTCGCCGACCTGGGTCCAGGAGGACCTGGCGATCGACCTGCCGCCGGAGCGCGATCAGATCACGACCCGCGCCCTGCCCCGTTTCACGGAGCTACGGACGCACGTCTACGACCAGATCCAGCGCGCCAAGCGCGGGCAGGTCGCGGCCCCGCGGTCCGTGCCGTGATCGCCGGGCAGGACAATGAACTCGCCGAAAGGGAGGGGCCGTGGGTAGTCGTCAGCCGAAGCAGTTGTTGCTCGCCTTCTTCGGCGAGCATGTCGTCGATGGCGCAACGGGACCGATCCGGGCGAGCGTCCTGATCAACGTGCTGGAGGGCGCGGACGTCGCCGCGCCGGCCACCCGCGCGACCCTCGACCGTCTCGTGCACAGCGGCATCCTGGCCCGCAGCAGGAGTGGCCGGGAGACGCTGTTCTCGCTGACCGAGCACGGGGTCGCGGTGTTGCGCGAGGCGAAGTCCCGGGTTCGCGGGCCGCGGCCGTTCGACCCACAGGGCAGCGGGTGGACCCTGGTCACCTTCTCGATCCCCGAGGGCCAGCGGATGCTGCGGCACCGGCTGCGCTCGACCCTCACCTGGGAGGGGTTCGCGCCGATCCGGGACGGGCTCTGGCTCGCCCCCGGCGAGGTCGACCTCGCCGGGTCGTTGGAGCCGCTGCGGCAGGACCTCGCGCCCAACACCGTGATCGCCTTCCACGCCCGCGAACTCGCCGGGTTCCCGATCGGCGAGAGCGTGCGCGCCGCGTGGGACATCGAGGCGATCCGGCGTGCCCACCTCGCCTTCATCGACGTGTGGGACGACCCGTCCGCGATGGCGGTGGCGCCGAGCGCCCTCACCGTACGGACGATGCTCGTGGCGGACTGGCTCGCGCTGCTGCGCGCCGACCCGAGGCTGCCGGCCGAGTTCATGGACGCGGAGTGGCCCGCCACGAGATCGGTGCAGACCTACCGTCGGATGCACGAGAAGCTGGCCGGGGCGTCCGCTGCGGAATTCGCCGAACTCGTCGCGGCCCGGCCCGCGGCTAGGCGCCGAATCGGGCCCTCAGATCGGCCTTCTGCACCTTCCCCGACGCCGTCCGCGGCAACTCGTCCACGATGACGACGTTCTTCGGCAGCTTGTAGCGCGCGATCCTGCCGTCGAGGCGATCCCGGATGGTGGCGGTGTCCACCGACGCTCCCTCCCGTACGGTCACGATCGCCCACGGCACCTCCCCCCAACGCTCGTCCGGTACGCCGATGACCGCCGCCGAGGTCACCCCGTCGACCTCGCTGAGCAGCTGCTCGAGTTCGAGCGGATAGATGTTCTCGCCCCCCGATATGATCATGTCCTTGAGGCGGCCGGTGATGTAGAGGTAGCCGTCGGCGTCCAGGTGGCCGAGGTCGCCGGAGCGGAACCACCCGTCGGCCGTGAACGCCTCGGCGGTCGCCTCCGGGAGCCCGTGATAGCCGGGGAAGACATTGGGTCCGGCGACCTCGATCTCACCGACGACGCCGGTGGGCACCACCGCACCGGCCGTATCGGTGATCCGCACGTCGGTGAAGAAGTGCGGCAGACCGACACTGCCCTGTTTGACACGGGTCATCGCGGGCGGCAGAGCGGTGGCGCCCGGCGCGGCCTCGGTCATGCCGTAACCCTGCGAGAACGACAGGCCCCGCGCCTCGTACGCGTTGAGGACGCGGGCCGGCACCGCCGAACCTCCGCAGGTGAGCTTCGTCAATGTCGACAGGTCGGTCGACGCCCAGGCGGGGTGGTCGGCCATCAACTGGTAGGTGGTCGGTACGCCGCTGAGCATGGTGACCCCGTGCCGCTCGATCTGCGCGAGCGCGCGGCCCGGCTCGAAGCCCTTCTCGATGACCATCGTGGCGCCCTTGAGGATGACGGGCAGGGCGCCCATGCCGAGCGAGGCGACGTGGAACAGCGGCGAGATCATGAGCGCGACGTCGGTGGAGACGACGTCGTAGTCGACCACGCAGTTGAGCGCCACCCAGGTCAGGTTGCCGTGGGTCAGCACCGCGCCCTTGGCCCGGCCGGTCGTGCCGGAGGTGTAGACGATCGCCGCCGGATCCTCGTGGGTGGTGTCGGCGTGGTCGGTGAAACCGGCGGCGGCCCGGGTCAGGTGGGCCAGCCCGGGTCGGTCCGCGGTCCCCTCGCCGTTGACGATGACGTACGGGATCCGGGCGGCCGGCGCGGCGGAGGCCACCGGCAGCGCGAAGTCGGGGTCGTGGATCAGCACCCTCGCGCCGCAGTCGGCGAGGACGTAGGCGATCTCGGGGGCGGCGAGCCGGGTGTTGATCGGCACGAAGACCGCCCCGACCTGTGCCGCCGCGAACATCACCTGGAGGAGTTCGGGGCTGTTCTCACCGAGGTAGGCGACGGAGTCGCCCTTGCCGACGCCCCGCTCCCGCAGCACCGCCGAGATCCGGTCCGCGGCGTCGGCGAACTGTCCGTACGTGATGGGCGACCGGTCGCCGTAGATGATCGCGACCTGGTCCGGGGACTTGAGCCGGCGCTTGGCCACCCAGGCGCCGATTCCGTACTGCTGCATCATCATTCTCCCGGGGTGGAGGTGGTGTGCTCGCCCGGCTCGACGGGTGCCCCCGGGCTCAGGCGTAGAAGCGGTACAGCCCTCGCGCGACGACCGCCGGTTTGGTCCCGCCCTCGATCTCGATCGTCTGGTCGACAGCGATCTGATAGCCGCCGCGAACCTCGACGACCTCGGCGACGGTGGCCCGCATGCGCACCCGCGCCCCGACCACGACCGGCGCGGGGAAGCGCACCTTGTCGAGGCCGTAGTTCACCTTCGTGGTCACGCCCTTGACTTCGAGCAACTCCGTCCAGAAAGGAACAGCCAGGGAGAGGGTGAGGAAGCCGTGCGCGATCGGCGCGCCGAACGGGCCGGTCTTCGCCCGTTCGGGGTCGACGTGAATCCACTGGTGGTCGTCGGTGGCGTCTGCGAACAGGTCCACCTGGTCCTGGGTGACAGTGCGGTACCCGGTGTGACCGAGATCGGTGCCGGCGAGGTCGGCGAGCCGGTCGTAGGTGATGGTCGTCGTCATGGCGTTTCCTCTCGTCGTCACCGGGCAAGGCCCAGCAGTCGGGCCGCGTTGTCCTTCAGGATGCCCGGGAGCACGTCCGGCTTGAGGTCGGTCGTCTGCACGTCGCGCAGCCACCGGTCGGGGGTGAGCATCGGGAAGTCGGTGCCGAAGAGCACCCGTCGCTTCAGCATCGAATTGGCGTAGCGCACCAACTCGGCGGGGAAGTACTTCGGGCTCCAGCCGGACAGGTCGATCCAGGTGTTGTGCTTGTGCGTGGCCACCGACAACGCCTCGTCCTGCCAGGGCACCGACGGGTGGGCCATGATGATCTGCAGGTTGGGAAAGTCGGCCGCGATCGGGTCGAGCAGGATCGGGTTCGACAGGCCGAGCCGCAGACCGTAGCCCCCCGGTGTACCCGCGCCGATGCCGGTCTGCCCGGTGTGGAAGAGCGCCGGGACGCCGGCCCGCTCCAGGAGGCCCCACAGCGGCGCGTACTCGTCGTGGCTGGGATCGAAGCCCTGCACCGTGGGGTGGAACTTGAAGCCGCGTACACCCTCCTCCTGGATCAGCCGGTCGGCGAGTTCGAGAGCCGCTCCCCCGGTGCGCGGGTCGACCGACCCGAACGGGATGAGCACGTCGGCGTGCTCGGCCGCCGCGCGGGCGATGTCGGTGCTCGACAGTGGCTGGTGCTTCAGCTGGGTACGCGCGTCGACGGTGAAGACGACGGCCGCCATGCGCCGCTCGCGGTAGTACTGTGCCACCGCGTCGACCGCGGGCCGTGGGCCGTCCGTCCTGAAGTACGCGGACGCCGCCGCCACGAGCGGCTCGGGCAGCGAGGTGTGACCGTGGTCGTCGACCTCGATGTGCACGTGCATGTCGATTGCCGTGACGTCGTCGAGGTCGATCGCTGACTGGTACATGGGGGGCCAACCTCCGTCGGGCGGGTGCTCGGGTCGGTCAGGGCGTCGCGGGCTCGAACTCCTCGGGGAGTTTCGGGAAGCGTTCACCGACGCTCTGCGCGGCACCGGCGAACGTCGTCGGCCAGGCCTCCACGAGCGCGTCGTACGTCCAGCCGCCCTCGCGGTGCGCGGTCAGCGCCGCCTCGGGGTGGGTCCAGATCTGCAGGCGGTCCCCGCCGACGCCGATCACCTGCCCGGTCACCGAGGCCGCCGCGTCGGAGCCGAGGAACGCGACGAGCCCGGCCACGTCGTCCGTCGTGCCGAACCCCAGCTCCTGTCGGAAGAACGCGGGCATCGGCTCGCCGTTCGCCTCGGCCCGCACCGCCGCGGCGAAGTAGGGGACGGTGGCGGTCATCGCGGTCGCGGCGACCGGAACGACGGTGTTGGCGGTGATGCCGGCCCGCTTGAGTTCGAGCGCCCAGGTACGGACCATGCCGACGATGCCCGCCTTGGCGGCCGCGTAGTTGGTCTGGCCGAAGTTGCCCCGCTGCCCGGTGGGTGACCCGACGCAGATGATCCGCCCGCCCTCGCCGGCCTGCCGCATGTGCTGCACCGCTTCGCGCACCGTGGTGAACGTGCCGCGCAGGTGCACGTTGATGACGGTGTCGAAGTCGTCGTCGCTCATCTTCCACAGCACCGTGTCGCGCAGCAGGCCAGCGTTGGTGACGAGGATGTCCAGCCGCCCGAAGTGCGCGACCGCCGTGCTGACGAGCTCTTTCGCGGTCTCGGTCGGGCCGACCGGTGCGACCACCGCGACGGCCCGGCCGCCGGACGCCCCGATCGCCGCCACGGCGTCGGCGGTGGCCTCGGGGTCGACGTCGTTGACCACGACCGAGGCGCCGCGCCGCGCCAACTCCTGTGAGTAGGCGAGGCCGAGCCCCCGCCCGGCGCCGGTGACGATGGCGACTTTGCCGGCCAGTGACATGAGTGCTCCCTTTCGTCGATGCTGTTCTGCGCACGAAGGTGGGAGGAACACGCGCACCGGCAACGTAATGCAGAATTTGATCGGGCGTCAACGATTTGCAGTCTGTCTACATGCGACGGGTGCCCGGGGGTGGGTCCATCAGCGCCCGGGAGACCACCCGGCCGGCGGCCCGCACCAGCGGTGCCAACGCCACCGGGTCCGCCTGGTCGTGGGCGACCACCAGCGAGATCGCCGCCACCACACCCTCCGGTACGCGGATCGGCGCGGCCACCGAGAGGGCGTCCATCGTGACCTGACGGTCGCTGACCGCGTACCCGGCCCGGCGCACGTCGGCGAGGCAGCGGCGCAGCCGCCCAGGGTCGGTGATGGTCAGCTCGGTGTACCGCTCCAGCGGCGCGGCCAGCACCTGCTCCTGAACCTCCGCAGGCGCGTGGGCGAGCAGGACCAGCCCGACGCCTGTGGCGTGCAACGCGAAGCGACCCCCCACCCGGGTGAGCACGGGCACCGCGTGCCGCCCGGCGATCCGTTCGATGAAGACGAGTTCGAGGTCCTGCCGGACGGCGAGCTGGACGTTCTCGTGGGTCACCTCGTACAGGTCCTCCATGACCGGCAGGGCCACCTCCCGCAGCCCCAGGCCCCTCGGGGCCAGCGAGGCGACCTCCCACAGCCGCAGACCGATCCGGTATCGCCCGTCGTCGCCGCGCTCCAGCGCCCCCCACTCGACCAGCTCGGCGGTGCGTCGGTGCACGGTGGGCAGTGGCAGCCGGGTGCGCCGCGCCAACTCGCTCAGGGTCAACGCCGGGGTGGCCGGGCTGAACGCGTCGAGCAGCGCCAGCACCTTGCTCGTCACCGACCGCCCCGGTTCTGCGCGCACCCCGTCATCATCCCCGCCCGCGCCGGGCGCTCACAGCTCCAGCACGAGTCGGGGCGTACGGGCCCGGGAGACGCAGATCATCATGGTGTCCCCGGCGGCCCGTTCCTGCGCGGTGAGCAGGCTGTCGCGATGCTCGGGCACGCCGGCGAGCACCGGGGTCTCGCAGGTGCCGCAGGTGCCCTCCCGGCAGGACGAGAGGACCTGCACACCGGCCTCCTCCACCGCCTGCAGGATCGGCGTGCCCGGCGGCACGGTCACCGTCCGCCCGGACAGCGCGAGCTCGACCTCGATCGTCGTCTCCGACGCGCCGGAAACGGCCTGCGCGGTGAACCGTTCGACGTGCAGGCAGCCGGGGGGCCAGCTGCGGCACAGCTCTTCCACCGCGCTGATCAGTGGTTCCGGACCGCAGCAGTAGACGAGCCCGGTGCCGGGCCGACCCAGCAACCCGACCAGGTCGAGCAACCCGGTCTCGTCCTGCGGGTGCAGGCTCACCCGGTCGCCGTACTTCTCCCGCAGGGTGGTGGCGAAGGCCATCGTCGCGCGGGTGCGTCCCCCGTAGACCAACCGCCAGTCCGCGCCCGCGGCGTCGGCGGCGGCGACCATCGGTGCGATGGGAGTGATCCCGATGCCACCGGCGACGAAGAGATAACGCCGCGCCGGGACCAGCGGGAACGTGTTACGCGGTCCGCTCACCCGGACGGTCGCGCCGACGGTGAGCCGCTCGTGCGCCAGCCGGGAACCGCCGCGTCCGTTCGGTTCGCGCTGCACCGCGACCCGCAGGACGGACCGGTCCGCCGGGTCGCCGCAGAGGGAGTACTGCCGGACCAGCCCGGCGCCCAGCTCCAGGTCGATGTGCGCGCCGGGCGTCCACTCGGGCAGGTCACCGCCGTCCGGGCGACACAGGCGGATCGCCACGGTTTCGGCAGCCACCTGCTCCCGGCCGGCGACCACCAACTCCACCCCGGTCAACACGTCCACCGTCACTCGCGCATCGCCAGTCGCCTCGGCGGTCCGGGGACCGGCACAGTCAGGCCCTGGTGGCCCTGCGGGTGGGCGAGCAGCCACTCCCACAACTCGATCGGGTCCTCGGCGAGGCGTTCGGCCCCGCAGTGGCAGATCCCGCGCAGGGTGTCGGTGCCCGGCACCCAGTGGATCCGGTAGACCCGGTCACCAGGCGCAGTGCCCGCCCGGGACCTCACCGCGTCGCTCCCACCGTTCCCGACTCCACCATCCGGGCCAGCAGCCGCCGGGCGGCCAGGCCACCGGTGTCGATGTTGATGCTCAACTCCTGGTACCTGTCCGGTTCGGTCGCGATCACCTGCTCCAGGATGTTGAGCGCGGTCACGTCCTGCATGACCACTGTGTGGTTGCTGTGGTGGAGGTACTCACTGACCGACTCGTCGTCGATCGCGAAGTCCCGCGCCACCGCCCAGAAGTCATAGGTGGTGTGCTCGGTCGACGGGGTGATGGCGTACACGATCTCGGCGTGGAACGCTTCGCTGTCCTCGCCCTCGGCGGGCGGGTGGACACCCTGCGGGGCGATCCGGCTGTGCAGGAGGTAGAGGCAGGGCGGGTGGTATTCGATGTCCTGCCATCGGGTGATCCGGCCCTGGATCCCGGTCGAGCGCGCGTAGAACGGCGGGCACTCGGCGTCGTCCATGTGCCGACTGACGTAGACGATCCCCCGGTCCTCGTCGACCTCGGTGGTGATCGGGGTGTTCGCCACCTCCGGCGTGCCGATGTAGCCGCCGTGCAGATAGGTCTCGTGGGAGAGATCCAGGAGGTTGTCCACCAGCAGGCCGTACCGTGCGTTCAGCGGCGCCATCCCCCGCACCACCGCGTACCGCGGGTCGGCGAGCCACGGCGCGCGGGGAATCGTGGCCGGGTCGGCGCGATCCAGGTCACCGATCCAGACCCAGATGAAGGAGTCCTGTTCCACCACCGGGAACGAAACCACCCGCGCGGTGCGCGGGATGCGCTGTTGACCGGGTACGAAGACACACGCGCCGGTCGGATCGTAGGTGAAGCCGTGATAACCGCAGACGATCGTGTCGCCGTCGAGCCGGCTCTCGGACAGCGGGAAGCGCCGGTGCACACACCGGTCGGCGAGCGCCACCGCCTTCCCGGCACCGGTGCGGTACAGCACCAGCGGCTCACCGAGCACCGTACGGGCCAGCAGATCCCGCCCGACCTCACTGCCGTAGGCCGCCACATACCACTGGTTACGCGCAAATGCCATGCGACCGGACCTCCATGCGGACGGACGTCGATGGAGTTCGCATCATCCCGTGTGGTGTCCACGGTGGTGACTGACGCTTTCACTGGGTGAAAGCCGAAGCACTCAGCCCTCGCCGGACTCCCGCTTCTGCTGCTGTTCGGCGCTCGACGATCGGCGACTCCTGCTCAACCGGTCGCCTCGTCCTGCGCCCGCAACCCGTGCAGGTCGTAGCTGAACTCACCGGCATCCAGCCGGGCCCGCAGCCGGGTCTCCTTCTCGATCCGACTCAGCGTCGCGGCGGCCACCTCGGCCGCACTCCCCCGCGCCACGACCACGGCACCGTCGGCGTCGAGCACCACCACGTCGCCCGGGTTGACGGTCGTCCCACCCACGTGGACCGCGACGTCGAGCGAGCCCCGCGCACGCTTGGTCGCGCCTCGTACCCGTTGCCACCGGGCCCAGATCGGCAGCCCGAGTTCCCGGAGCTCGTCCACGTCGCGTACCGCCGCGTCCGCCAGCAGGCCCGCCGCGCCAGCGACCTTGGCCTGGGTGGCCAGCAGCTCACCGATCAGGGCTACCGGTGCGGGCTCGGGCATGGTGAGCACGAGCACGTCGCCCGGGCGCACCAACGTCATCGCCTCGTGCGCGGCCCGGTTGTCGTCCTGACCGCAGCGGACGGTCCGCGCCACACCGGCGACCCGGGTGCCCGGAACGATCTGGACAAGGTCGACGTCGAGCAGGCCAGACCGGCCGGCGGCCTCGTAGACGGTCGCCACCCCGCCGGCAGCCAACGTCTCGATCACACCCGGTCCGACGACCGCCACGTCACGAAGCTCGCTCACAGTGCCCCCACCACGTTCGGAATCAATCGCTGGAACGCCTCGGCCTGCCGAACGGCGGGGTCGCCGGTCACCCGGCGAGCGTGGTTGCCACGCTGATCGGCCCGCTGCGTGTAGTAGTCGCGCAGGTAGCCCTGGGCGCCCATCGACGCCATCGCCTCCTGCTTGGCCGCCATCGCATCGGTGATGTCGACGAAGACGGTGGGGACGAACCCACACAGCTCGGGCTGGTGCGGTTCAAAGACCAGGAACTCCGAGGGCGGGGCGGTCCGGAAGCCACTGGACACCCCGGCTCCCGCGGTGAGCTGCCGGGCGGTCGCCACTGCGGTGTGCGCCACCGGGTGATCCGGGTTGAACGGGTCGCGGTCCGGGTGGGTGAGCACCACGTGCGGCGCGTACTCCCGCATCAGCGCGGCCAGGCGGTCGATGTCCTCGTCCCTGATCCGCAACGGGTAGTCGCCGAGATCGAACGTCTCCAGACGGGCGCCGACCGCGGCGGCGGCGCGTTCCGCCTCCGCGTGCCGCAGCCGCTTGACGTTCTCCACCGTCTGGTTCGGGTCCTTCCAGAGCTCACCGGACTCGCCCCGTTCTCCGTAGGAGAGCGCCAGCACGACGGCCTCACCACCCGCCATGGTGTGCTTGGCGATCGCCCCGGCGGCCCGCCAGACGAAGTCGGCCGAGTGGGCACCCACCACGAGCATTCGCCGCGCGCTCATGCTGGCACCGTCGCCTTGGGCATCGCCAGACGACGGGAGTTGACCACCGCCATGACGTGAATCTCCTCATCGGTGAAGCCGGCGTCGAGCAGGCGGTCGGCGAAGAGCGCCAGACCGTCCTCGACCGGCGGGTTGAAGGGTTGCCCGAGGTCGCTGGAGAGGACGGAGTGCGCCGTGCCGACCGCCCGGATGGTGGCGAACAGCTCCACCCAGGCGACCTTGCCCGAGTGCGGGGTGGTGAAGCAGCGCTCCAACAGGGCACCCGCCTCGGCCAGCTCCCGCTGCTGCTCGGCCGGCAGCCGCTGGGAGGTGAACTCGGGATGGGTGACCACGATCCGGCGTACGCTCTCTTCGCGGGCGGCCCGGACGACGGCGACGATCTCGTCGCCGCTCAGGTGTCCGGTGGCGAGTGTGATGTCGTGCCGGGCTATCACCCGCAGCACCTGGCGTACCCGCTCGAGAACGCGCCCTTCGTCATCGACGACCTCGACCGGCTCCGGCACGATGCCCTGGCTGTGCAGGTCGGCTTGGAACGCCCCCCACATCGCCGGCATGGCACCCGGCAGATCGGTGGCGGTGTTACGCCGCTGGTTTCCGGAGTCCACCGTCGGCATCCAGACGATGCGCGCGCCCTGCCGTGCCGCGACCTCGACGGCGACGGGGTTGATGCCGCCCATGGCGCCGTTGAGAGTGATCGCGCCGAGCGTGTCGACGCCGGGGACCACTTTGCGGACGACGGCCGCCCGCTCGGCCGTGGCCACGTAATGGGACTTGAGGACGAAACCGGCGAGCCCGACCTCGGCACACCGGTACGCCAGATCGACGTCGTCGATCCGCCGCGCCATGACGTCAGGGGCCACGTGGACGTGCGTGTCGTAGGCACCGCGGACCAGGGCGCGGGCCCGAGCGGACGGGGCAGGGTGGTCAGACATCGTGCTCCTTCGAAGGGTTTCGCGGCTCTGCCGAACCGGCTGTCCACCGTCCACGGGCCTGTAGCTGCGTAAATGGCTCCTTCGCAGGGCCCAGGGAATGAGATCCGTGAATCAGTCCGGCAACAGTCGTGGCGATCATCATCTACGATCATTCATCGACAAGAGCAATGTGGACAGCCTCGGCCCGTGCGGTCTTTGTCGGCATGGCGCGCCGGCGCCTTCCCCGAGACTCTCAAGCTGGAGGCAGCACATGGTCAAGCGCTCTCGCACCCTGGTGGTGACGTTGCTCGCCGCGGCCCTTGCCGCGACCGGTTGCAGCGGTTCTGATGACAAGAGTGGCGACCCGACCGGCAAGGAGACCGACAGGGTCGCCTACATCACCGCCTTCGGCGCTGTGGGTCGGGACGCGTTCGCCTGGGTGGCGAAGGAGAAGGGCTACTTCGCCGAGGCCGGCATTGAGGTCGACATCAAAGAGGGCGCTGGCAATCAGCAGAACCTGACGGCCCTCAAATCCGGTCAGGTCCAGTTCGGTGCGCTCGACTTCACCGGTGCCGTGATTCAGGCGGGCAAGGGTGAGTTCACTGACTGGCGGGCCATCGCCGCCGTACACCAACAGACGCTGATCTCGGTGATGACCACCGCGGACACCAACATCACCACTCCGAAGGACCTGCAGGGCAAGACGATGGCGACCGGCGCCGGGTCGGTGACTGAGCTGCTCTTCCCGGCCTACGCCCGGCTGGCCGGGTTCGACCCGAAGACGGTGAAGATCGAGGGCGTCCAGGCCACGGCGCTCAACGGACTCATGGCCAGCCGGAAGGTCGATGCGCTGGGTACATTCCTGCTCAGCCGCAACGCGCTACAGGCCGCCTCCAAGAAGGAGGTGGTGGTGCTGCCCTACAGCGACTATCTGCGGGACCTTTTCGGCAACGCGATCATCACCACTCCCGCGCTCATCGAGAAGGACCCCGACCTGGTGCAGCGATTCACCGACGCGGTGCTGAAGGGGCTCCAATACAGCATCGAGCACCCGGACGAGGCCGCCGCGATCCTCAACAAGGTGAAACCCACCTATGCCGTGGCAGCGGGCAAGGGCGAGATCGATGCGATGTCCCCGCACGTTCGCCCCGCGTCAGGTGCCCCGATCGGCTTCATGGATGAGAAGCAGGTGGCTCAGACAATCACCGTCCTACAGGGTGCCGACCTGATTCCACCCGGCCTGACCCCGGAAAAGGTCGTCGACCTGAGGTTCGTGAAGAAGTCCTGACGGAAGATCATCGTGACTGACCGCCGCCCGCCGTCACAACGCTGGCCCCACGTCGGGCTGCCCGCGCTCGGTGGGGTGCTGGCGATCGCGCTCTGGTGGCTGGCCACCTGGGCCTTCGACATCGAGCCGTTCTTCCTGCCCGCACCCCCGGACGTGGTCGACGCGTTCGTCCGGCTCCCTGGCTACCTCGCCGAGCAGACGATGGTCACCTTCCTGGAGACCGTCATCGGGTTCGGGATCGCGGCCGTGGGTGGGCTCCTGCTCGCCGTCCTGCTCGCCGCCTCCCGGACGGTCGAGCGGATGGCCCTCCCCATGATCGCCGGAATCAACGCGGTGCCGAAGGTGGCGCTCGCACCGCTGCTCCTGGTCTGGATCGGGTTCGGCTACGAAACCAAAGTCGTGATGGTCGTGCTGCTCTGCTTCTTTCCGATCCTGGTCTCGACCATGGCCGGGCTGACCTCGACCCCGAACGAACTCGGCGAACTCGCCCGGTCCCTCTCCGCCTCGTGGTGGCAGACCTTCGTGAAGGTACGACTCCCGTGGGCCCTGCCGCAGGTCTTCGTCGGACTGAAGGTCGCGACCTCGCTGGCCATCATCGGCGCGACCATCGGCGAGGTGATCAACCCCGAGGCCGGGCTCGGCTCGGTGATCGCCAGTTCCGGCCAGTCCGCCGACACTCCGCTCGCGTTCGCGGCGCTGACCCTGCTCGCGCTGATGGGCGCACTGCTCTTCTACCTGATGGCCGGCCTCGAACGCCTCCTCGCCCCGTGGGCACGGGCGATCTCGTCGTAGAAGCGCCTGTCAGGCTCTGTGGCGTTCGCGGCGGCTGCTTTGAACCGGGACCGCCGCGCGGTGCGCGGTCGTGGCTCTCGCACGTGACGGTGTGGCTGCCGCCGGCGGTACGGCAGCCACACCGAAGTGTCACCTGTTCTGCTTCTCCTGGCACGGCACGCAGAAGCGGGCGTGCGGAAGGATCTCGAGCCGCGCGGCCGGGATGCTCTGCTGGCACCGCTGGCACGCACCGTAGGTGCCGTCGCTGATCCGGCTCAGCGCACCGGTGATCTGCTCGATGTTCTGACGGGTGGCCACCAGCAGCGCGGCCTGGTTGTGGGCCTCGCCCGGGTCGCCGGTGTCGGCGTTGAGCTCGGTCAGTTCCCGCAGCCGAGCCGTCTGGGTGGCGAAGTCGTCCGCCAGGGACGCTCGCAGGTCAGCCAGCCAACTCTGGTCGAGAGTACGACGATGGTCGACGCTCATGCTCTGCCTTCCTTCAAGGGGATTGGGCGGGAAAAACAAAAAGGGCCGAAGCTTGGATAGCTTCGCCCTGGCGGTCGTGCTGGATATGCAACGACTCCGCGGGTGGGCCTCGGCCGGTTCGCATCGGGCTCGACGCTGTGTGCGTCTGCGCGATGCGCGGCGTGCGGACAACCGGCACCCGCATGTCGGCCTTGAGGCGGGTCGCCGTCGGGACCCGGACAGCACCGCCTACCGCCACCTCGGTGGCGGCGGGCGAGCGGAAGGTCACCGACAGCATGCCCCCACCATAGATCGGTGTCTGCGGTAAAGCCAACGTCTGCGGTGATGCCTCAGATCGTCCGGATGTGCCGCGGGACGCCCTCGAACCGAGGCAGACGTTCTCCTGACAGTTGGGTTCCGGCCAGCTATCTGTGGTCGTCCGGAGGCTGCTGCTTCGTCAGGTGGAGCAGCCACCCCTCGCCGGTGCGGATCAGCGCGTATCGCCGGCTGCCGGTGCGGCCGTGCAGGGTGAACAGCATCCGGCGGTCGGTGCGGTCGTGCTCCTCCCAGGTGCCGATGTCGGCGATCGACTTGTCGACGTCCTCGTAGGTGAGGTGATCGAGGTCGTGATCGGGCACTGCGATCGCGAGCCGGTTGTCGCCGGGGTTGCCCGGCAGGCCGCGGGGCACCGCCCACGAGCGCAGCACACCGTCCTCCTCGAGCCGCAGGTCGAAGTGCGGTCGCGGTTTGCGGTGGTCGTGCAGGACGAAGGCGGGTGCCACTGCCCCATTCTCGGCGCCGGCCGGCCGTCCCGCCTGCCGACGCGACCACCTCGCGAGCCTGGGTGAGCGGAATCCACGCGGTTCAGAGGAATTTGCGTGACGCGCATATTTGCGTGCCACGCAACTAGTGCTACCGTGGGGGCATGACAGGGCTACGGGAGCGCAAGAAGGCCGAGACTCGGGCGGCGCTCGGCTGGGCCGCGATCCACCTCAGCGCCGAGCGCGGCTACGACAACGTCCGCGTCGAGGACATCGCCGAGGCCGCCGGCGTCTCCCCCCGCACCTTCAACAACTACTTCTCCAGCAAGGCCGAGGCGATCGCCTCCCGCCACCTCGACCGCAGCCTGCGCACCGCCGCCGCGCTGCGCGGACGCCCCGCCGACGAGCCGCTCTGGACGGCGCTCACCCAGGCCGCGTTGGAGCAGTTCACGCCCGGCCCCGAGGTCGAGGCGATGCCCTCCCCCGCACACGCCCAGTGGGTCGCCGGCGTCCGCACCATGCTCGCCGAGCCCGCGCTGCAGGGCGAGCGGCTGCGCGCCGTCGCAATCGCCGAGGCCGAGCTCGCCGCTGCGGTCGCCGAACGCACCGGCACCGACCCCGCGACCACCATGTATCCGAGGCTCGTCGCGGCCGCCGCCAGCGCCGCCGTCACCGTCGCCATGCAGCACTATCTGGACAGCGCCGACCCACCCGCCCCGATCGAACGCCTCATCACCGACGCCTTCGCCCAGGTCGCCGCCGGCCTTCCTGCCCCGTCGCACTGAGCCGCCCGCAGTCCAGAGACAACCTCACCCGCCTCAAGCCGCTCACACTCCCGCGGCAGACCGGCCACGTGCCGCGCCTGCCGTGGCGATGACGCGCACCCCGAAAGGACCACGATCGTGATCGATGTCGTCATCGTCGGGGCCGGCCCCAACGGCCTCATGCTCGCCTGCGAGCTGGCCCTCGCCGGCGTGCACCCCGTCGTCCTCGAACGCCACACCACGCCAACCGGCGAGGCTCGCGCCAACGGCCTCGTCGGGCAGGTCGTCCGCCTGCTCGACCGGCGCGGCCTCTGCACGCGGCTCAGCGGCGAGAGCACCCCGCCGGTGCCCCAACCAGGCTTCACCTTCGGCGCGTTCCCGCTGGATCTCACGATGCTCGCGGAAAACCCGCACTACGTGCTCGGGGTGCCACAGGCCCAGCTCGAGGCCGCCCTCGCCGCCCGGGCCACCGAGCTCGGCGTCGACCTGCGCCGCGGCCACGAGGTCGTCGACCTCCGCCAACGGCCCGACGGGGTCGAGGTCGACCTCGCCGACGGTACGCAGTTCTTCAGCCGTTTCCTCGTCGGCGCCGACGGTGGCCGCAGCGCGGTGCGCCGGCTGGCCGGTATCGACTTTCCCGGTGTCACCACGGACCGGTCGATCTCCCGCACCGCCACCGTGACCGTGCCCGCGTCATCCCTCGACCCCGAGACGGGCGGCCTGCGCGTCCCCGGCTACGGCGTCGTCCCGCCCTTCCAACACACCCGTACCGCGCGTGGCCTGATCGCCTGGGCCCCGTTCCCCGGCCGTCCGGCGATCCTGAGCACGACGGAGTGGCCCGACACACCATCGATCGACGAAACCCCCATGGACCTGGCGGAGTTCCGCGCCAGCGTCGCCCGGGTGCTCGGCGCCGACATCCCCCTCGACGCGCCGGACGGCCCCGGCCTGCTGCGGCGACTGACCGGCCGCAACACCCGCATCGCCGCCCACTATCGCGCCGACCGGGTGCTGCTGGTCGGCGACGCCGCGCACGTGCACCCGGCGATCGGTGGGCCCGGCCTCAACCTGGGCCTGCAGGACGCCGTCAATCTGGGTTGGAAGCTCGCCGCCACGGTGCGCGGCTGGGCACCGCAGGGGCTGCTCGACACGTACGAGACGGAGCGTCGCCCCGTCGCCGAACGGGTCGTCATGTCCACCCAGGCGCAGTCAGCGCTCATCGGCCCCGGCGACGAAATCACCGGCCTGCGGGAACTCTTCGCCGAGTTGCTGCGCAGGCCGGAGGTGACCGGGCACATCGCCGCGCTGATGTCCGGCGCGGACATCCACTACCCCGCCGACCCCGCCGACCCGTTGGCCGGCCGTTGCGCCCCCGACGTGATCGTGCACGGCGAGCACGGCCCGATACGCCTCGCCGAGCTGACCCGCACCGCCCGGCCACTGCTGCTGGACTCCACTGGCGCCTACGCCGAGGTCGCCGCGCCCTGGCGGGACCGCGTCGACCTGGTCACCGGGCAACTGGAAGGCACGCCCGTCACCGCGTTGCTCGTACGCCCCGACTGCTTCGTCGCCTGGTCCGCCGGGGACGTCGACACGCTACGCGCCGCGCTCACCCACCATTTCGGCCTTGCACGATGACCAGGCAGGGCCGGGCATGGCCCGACGGCAGCAGTCACCCCGTCGGCCATGCCCGGCCATGCCTGGTCCCGTTCAGTGCCCGTACGCGTGGGACGCCTTCCAGTCCTCCACCGAAGTGAGCGGAACCGGCGCGGGCCGCTGCACCACGGTCGTCAGCTCGATCCGCTGACCCTCCGCCGCCGACCGGAGCAGGCTGGTCATCGTTTCGAGGACGTGCAGCGCGACGTCGCCGCCAGCGCGTGGCGGACGCTGATCGTCGGCCCTGACCAGGTCGATCAGACCGATGCCCCGGGAACCGTCGGCATAGCCGGCCTGCGGTTCGAGAGCGCGCCATTCGGTGCCGCCGAGCGCGAAGAGGCGGACCTCACCGTCGAAGTAGTTCGGGTCGGGCACCGCGAGCGTGCCGGCCTCCCCGTGGACCTCGATCGGTGCGGCCGTCGTCATGACGCCGTCGAAGCTCGTCGTGATTGTGGAGAGCGCACCGTTGGCGTGCTCGAGCACGCCGGTCAGGTGGGTGTCCACCCCCACCGGGACCCGCTGGCCGGTGCGCGGGCCCGAGCCGATGACGCGCTCGGCGCGCAGGCGGCTGGCGGCTCCGGTCACCGCGCGAACCGGCCCGAGCAGGTGGATCAGCGCCGAGATGTAGTACGGCCCCATGTCCAGCAACGGGCCGCCGCCCGGGGCGTAGTAGAAGTCGGGGTTGGGGTGCCAGCGCTCGTGCCCGGGGGTGACCATGACGGCCGAGGCGGACATCGGACGCCCGATGAGCCCGGCGTCGATCACCGCCCGCGCCGTCTGCGTACCCGTGCCCAGGACCGTGTCCGGCGCGCACCCGACGCGCACGCCCGCCGACGCGGCCCGTTCGATGACCGAGCGGCCGTCCGGGAACGTCACGGCGAGCGGCTTCTCGACGTACACGTTCTTGCCCGCCTCGATCGTGCCCAGCGAGATGTCGGCGTGCGCTGCGGGGATGGTGAGGTTGAGGACCGTCTGCACGTCCGGGCGGGCGAGCAGACGCTCGACGCTCAATGCCTCGGCGCCCGGGATCGTGGCGGCGACCGCCGACGACCGGGCGGCGTCGAGGTCGGCCACCGCGACGATGCTCACCTCGGGATGGTCGGCGAGTGTGTCCAGGTAGGCGCCGGAGATGACCCCGAGACCTACGACGCCGACGCGGTGCGGGTCGCCCACACCATCCCCCTCTCGATGACGGTACGAACGCCTACGTGCTCCAGCACGTCGAGGCTGTGCCCCGGGGTCGTCACGACGATGCGCCCGGCACCCCAGAGCCGGGTCCAGATCGCCGGCGAGGTGACCGGCCGGTGCCACGGATGCCACGCCTGCGTCGGGTGGGTGGTGACCGCCAGCACGTCGATCAGGTCGTCGTGCAGCACCCAGTACTGCTCGGTGACCAGGTCGAAGTCGTCGATTCCGGCGGTGATCGGGTGTTCCCGGCCGAGGTCGGTGATGCGCACCGCGTGGGGCAGGAAGTTGTCCTCCTCGCCACCGTGACGTGCACACGGCTCCAGGCCCGGATGGGTCGCGAACTGGCCACCCACCAGATGCAGGTAGTCGGATGATGCACGGAACGAGTCCACGATGCCGCCGTGCCAGCCGGTGAAGCCCGTACCGGCGATGACCGCCGCGCTGAGACCTGCCACCTGCTCGGCGGTGATCTGCGACATCGTCATGCACTGCACGACGAGGTCGGTCTCGGCCATCGCGGCGGCGTCGGCGTAGATCTCTGTCGACTCCTCGACCCGCACGGCATAGCCGCTTCGTTCGAGGAACGGGATGAACAGCTCCGTCGCCTTGACCGGCTGGTGCCCCTCCCACCCGCCCCGAACCACCAGTGCCCTCTGCTGCGCCACCCTCGCTCCCTCCCACGGTCTGTCACCACCGGGCTGGCCGCTTCCGCCCCGGCTCCGTGCCATCGATGCCCATGCGCGGCGGGCACCGCCACCGTACCCGTGGTCGCCGACAAAGCCGGCGTCCGTCGGCCTCCGGATTCCACACTGAGCGGTCTGCTTGAGCGCCCATCGACTGATCAACCGCTACGGCGGTTACCCCACAGGCGAGGGCTCTGGACCGAGCCCCGGCCGCCGAGGTGCTGACCCTTGCCATGGGGCTGAGGCGAGGCGGCCTTCTTGCCCTTCGCGCGTCGGGCAGCCCGATTCGCGGGAACGGCAGGCAGATCCGCCTCTGTCTCGGTCTCGGCCGTCGTCGACGTGTCGGCATCCACCTCGTGGGCGTCCTGGGCAGGCTCAGGCTCCGGCATCGGGTTCTCCTTGGCTGTGGTGGGGTCCGGCGGGCCGTCGACGGCCGACAGACACGGACTGATCGACGCCGGGGTGCGGGCCTTGACGGTAGCGCAACGCCGGGCCGTCCTCGACCGGCGAGCCCCCGGACCGCGAACGCATCGCCGCAACTGGATACTTCTCCTGGCCCGATCCGACGGGCGCCCGTGCCGAAGCTCGCCATGATCGCGCGGCCAGAGTTGCGGCCCAGTATGCGGAGGTGGGTATTGGGCCGTCCGGAGAAGCCCGTGGACCCGACGGCGGGCCCGGTGCAACGGTTGGCGTGGCAGTTACGACAGTTGCGGGAGCACGCGGGCAACCCGAGCTATCGGCTCCTGGCTCGGCGCGCCCACTACTCGGCAAGCACGTTGGCAGACGCGGCGAAGGGCGACCGGCTGCCGTCGTTGGAGGTGACGCTCGCCTACGTCCAGGCCTGTGGCGGGGACCTGACCGAGTGGCGGGCACGGTGGTCGGCCATCGTCGAAGCGGCGGAAGCCTCCGGCACCGCCGAGACCACCTCCCAGCGCTGCCCGTATCAGGGGCTGACGGCATTCCAGCCCGAGCAGGCGGAGCTGTTCTTCGGCCGTACGGAGCTGGTCGGACGGCTGCTGGCACGGGCCGATCAGCGGTGCCTGAGTGCAGTCATCGGGGCTTCCGGAAGCGGCAAGTCCTCCTTGCTGCGAGCCGGTCTGCTGGGAGCCATCACCGCCGACCGTGGGCTGGCGCGGCGGTGGCGGACGATGTTGTTGACGCCGACCGAACGCCCGCTGGAGGCGTTGGCCGCCGAGGTCGCGAAGTTGACCGGCCAGGATGCCCCAGAGGTCCGGAAGGATCTGGCGGCCGATGCCGCCGCGCTCGACATCGCGGTGCGCACCACATTGGCGGGCGGCCCGCCGCAGGCCCGCGCGCTGCTGGTGGTGGATCAGTTCGAGGAGGTGTTCACACTCTGCCCCGACAAGGCGGAACGTCGCCGGTTCATCGAGGCGCTGCTGGACGCCGCGCAGGGGCCTGACCGCCGCACCACAGTGGTGCTCGGGGTACGCGCCGACTTCATCGCCCACCTCATGCAGTATCCGAACCTGGCCGCCGCACTGGACGACGAGGCGTACCTTCTGGTGCGGCCGATGAGCCCCACCGACCTGCGGGAGATCATCATCCGGCCCGCCGCCCAGGTCGGCATGGGCGTCGAGGCCGACCTGGTCAGCACGGTGCTCGCCGACGCCGCCGACGAGCCGGGCGCGCTGCCGCTCGTCTCGCACGCGCTCCTCGAAACGTGGCAACGACGAAGCGGGGAGACCCTCACCCTGTCGGCCTATCAGGCCAGCGGCGGCGTACGCGGGGCGATCGCCCAGACTGCCGAGCGGGCCTATGCCGGCTTCGGGGCAGCCGAGCAACAAGCCGCTCGCCGGGTCTTCCTACGGCTCACCGCACTGGGCGACGGCACCGAGGACACCCGGCGGCCCATCATGCGCACCGAACTCGACGGCATCGCCGACGAGGCTGTCACCGCACGAGTTCTGGACCAGTTGGCCGAATCCCGTCTGGTGGTCATGGGCGACGGCACGGTGGAGGTGGCCCACGAGGCACTCATCCGGGCGTGGCCGCGGCTACACCGATGGCTGACCGATGATCGCGCGAACCTGCTGATCCACCGGCGGCTCACCGAGGCCGCGCACACCTGGGCGGCGCTCGACCGTGATGCCGGGGCCCTGTACCGGGGAACGCAACTACTGGGCGCACAGGCCCTGGCCGAGGACCATCCGGAGGAGCTCAACGAGCTCGAAGGCTCTTTCCTGCACGCCAGCTCCGCTCTCGCCGAGTCCGAGCAGAACGCCGCCCGGCGTCAGGCCCGCCTGTTCAAGCGTTTCGTCGCAGGCATTTCCACGCTGCTGGTACTGGCCCTGCTGGGTGGCGGCGTCGCCGTACGACAACGCCAGGACGCCCGCCGACAACAGGTCGCCACCCTCTCCGGTGAACTGTCGCTGCAAGCCCGATCCCTGCTCGCCACCGATCCCGATCTGGCCGGCCTGCTCGCCGTCGAGGCCGACCACCTCAACTCGAACACCGAGACCCAGGGCAGCGTGCTCAGCGCGGCAGCCGCGCCCCGCCGCACCGAACTCAACGTCGGCGGGCCGTCCATCTACACGGTCGCGTTCAACCCGGACCACTCCCTGTTGGCCTCCGCGGCCGGTGACGGCACCATCGGATTGTGGGACCCCGCACGTGGCACGCGGATCGCCACCCTCTCCGGCCACACCGGTCGGACCGCCGACCTGGCCTTCGCGGACCACGGAAGGCTGCTCGCCTCCGTCGGGATCGACAGGTCCATCATCATCTGGGACGTGGCGACGCGCCAACAGACGACCCGGTTGACCGAGGACAGCCTCGGGTCGGGACTGGCCTTCAGCCCCGACGGGACCAAGCTCGCCGTCGGCCTCACGGGCGGCCCCGGCGCCGATGCGAACGCCGGCCGTGCCGGCGACATCGCCCTCTACGATCTGCGGACGACAACTCGCACAGTGCTGCGCGAGCACCGGCACCCGGTCAGATCGCTCACGTTCAGCCACGACGGCGCGATCCTCGCCTCCACCGACGGGGTGGAGCACCCGGCCGCCTGGCGGGTGGCGACCGGCACGGTGTTCGCCAGACTGCCCGCCGAGCATGTCTTCTCGGTCGCCTTCGGTCCCTCCGGGTATGTCCTCGCGGGTTCCGCCGACGATCGCGGGGTGTATCTGTGGGATCTTGCTGGCGACCGGCCGGTCAGCCTTCCGCCACTACCGCTGGCCGGCCGCTATGCATGGACCATCTCCGCGCCCACCGACAGCAGGCTCGCCGTGGCTGACGAGAACGGCGCGATCACCATCTGGGACGTGCGTCGCCGCGAGTCCCTGCAGACCTTCCAGGACCGGGGCCGCACCGAAACCGTATCCGTCGCACTGAGCCCGGACGCGGCGATGCTCGCCTCCGCCGGCTTCAACGGAACCATCGTGCTCCACCATCTGCGGGACGCCCCGTTCAGCGGTTTCACGGCACAGGTCAAAGACATGAAGATCAGCCCGGACGGCAGCCGGGTCGCCTCGGCGGGCAGCGACGGCACCGTCCGCCTCTGGGACACCGACGGCAGGCAAGTGGCCGTCCTCGCCGGGCACGCGGACGAGGTGCAGGCCGTCGCGTTCAGCCCCGACGGGACCCGGCTCGCCGCCGTGACCCGGAACAACATCATCACGATCTGGGATCTCCACCGTCAACGACACGCCACACGACCGATCGTGTCCAAGGGAATCGGTGCGTCCACGGACGTCGCCTTCGATCCCGGTGGTCGTCTCGTCGCAGCCGCCACGCTCGGCCCCTTCATCTGGGACGTCGGCGACATCGACAACCCGACCGACATCACGGCCAGGTTCCCGGCGCAGATCGTGACGTCGCTGGCCTTCACTCCGGACGGCCGCCGCCTCCTGGGCGCGAGTGTGGGCGGCTTCGTCAACACGTGGGACGTCACCACCGGCAAACTTCTCAGCCGAGTGAAAAGCCAGCAGGGCACGGTGCAGGACATCGCGGTCAGCCCCGACGGGGCTCTGCTCGCGACCGCCGGCGACAGCCGTACCGTCAAGCTCTGGGACGCCGCGACCGGCAGCGAACTCGCCGTTCTGCACGGCCACACCGCGCCCGTACAGGTCCTTGCCTTCAGTCGCGACGGCCGCCGGATGGCGTCCGCCGGTGACGACCGCACCATCGTCGTCTGGGACACCGTTACCCAACAACGCGTTGCGACCCTCAGCGGCCATGGCGCGAGAATCCGCGGGCTCGCCTTCACTGCGGCCGGAACTCTCCTCTCTGGCGCCGAGGACGGCCGGATCATCCGCTGGTCGTTCGATCTCCGCGCCGCCAGGGCCCGGATCTGCGCCACGGTCGGCCGTGCGCTGACCCGGCAGGAGTGGGCGACGCACATCCCGTCGGAGCGGTACGACCCCGCCTGCGGCGCCCCACCGAGTCGCTGACTGAGCTGCGCAGACATCCCGAAGGATTGTCCGACGTTGTTTGTCCGGTGCCGCGGCTCTGTCGGACAACCTCGCCCCGAACCAGCCTGACTCCAGGACACGAGCCGTGCGGCCGGTGTCCACCGAGGAACTCGATCGCCCGGGGAGCAGCCCGACGGGGGTCCCCGGGCATCGACAGACGCCGCGATGAAGGAGAACTCGATGAAGCGAATGGCAACACTGCTCGCACTGCTCATGACCGTGTTGGCGGGCACGCTCGTCGCCGCCAGCCCCGCCCACGCTCGCACTCAGCCGGAATGCGAGTCCTACGGCATCGTCAGCAACCAGGCGGGCTATCAGGTCGCCGCGCCGTTCGGCAGGTACGGCGTCCTGCCGTGCTCGCTGGTCTGGGGCGACGCCGGGGCGGGCACGGTGGCCCTCCAGTGGGCCCTGAACGACTGCTACCTCGCACCCGCGGGCAAGGCGCGGCTCGAAGATGACGGGGTGTTCGGCCAATTGACCTTCAACGCGCTGAAGTTCGCCCAGGGCAAGGCGGGCATCAGCGCGGACGGCCAGTTCGGGCCGCAGTCACGCGCGTCCCTGAAGTTCCCCGCGCACACGGGCGGAACCTACGGAACCCCTACCTGCGCCCGCCTCGGCCGTCCACTGCCGTAACCGCCGCTGGGCAGGCCACGCCGGCGGTGACAGCGCAGACGCTGTCACCGCCGGCAAGTCCGTGAGCGTGTCGATCAGAGGTCCGGACCGCGAGCCAGAGCAGCGCCGATCCCTTGGCAGCACGATGGGCGGAACTACGTGCCAGGCAGCTTCTTCTGTCTATTCGCCCGCAGCGATCCGACCGCACAGTTGAAGCGTTCCGGACGGATCAGCCGGTCGGACGAACCAAGGGAGCTGGGGATCACAATGACGAAGAATGCACTGTTCGCGAGCACCCTGGCCGCCCTGATCGTGTTGCTCTTCCCGGCCGCCGCCAATGCCGACGACCCGACGGACCCCGCCGCTCCCCCGGTCACCGTCGTGGACAGCAGCAACTCGACGGCCTGGGACTGAACGCACCGACCAAGACTCGCCCTGCCGGCCTTGGCGGTCCGCAGTCGTGGGGATTCACCCGCCGAAGAACGCCAGTGGAAGGCAGTTGACCGATGACCCAAGCAGTGCCGGTCACCCCGATCGCGGGTTTGATCGTCGTCGGACCACGTTCGGAACACCCGCAACTGCACGATCTGCTGGCCGAGCGCACCGCGCTCTGGCGGCGGGCGCAGATCCCGACCGGCTCGGTGAGCGGCAAGCCCTGGACCGCCGGATCGGTCGAGGCCGCGGTGCGCGACGCGGTCCTCTCTGTGGACTGGGCCGACGACAGCACCGCGGCGATAGTGGACCCGGAGCATCGGGTGACGACACTCCTGGTACTGCCCGGTGAGGGCCGGACCCGCTGGACCGGCATTCGGAGCTTGGCGGATCTCGAATCGATGCCGGCAGCCACTCACGTACCGGGTGACGCCCTCGCGATACTGGCGCCGTGGGCCGGACTGCTCGCTCCCGAACCGCTCACGGCACCCGATTCGACGCGAGTCTCCGCAGCTGCGGTGCGGACGTCCGACGCCGCGCAGCCACACTGGGGGCTGGGCTGGGCGACCCGTACGGACCTGGCGCTGCGGCACGCGGTTCTGGACAGCCTGCGGTCGATGTCGTCGGAGGCGGTCCCGACATCCGACCGCGCGGTGGTCGGGGCCTCGGGCTCGACGGAGTGGACGTGGCTCCTCGACGGCTCGCTCAATCTCCTGAGCGCGTACAGCCGCGATGCCCAACGGCACTCCCTGCCGGACACCGGCTTCGACGTCATCACCCGCCATGTTCCGCGATTCAGCGGGCCGCTGCGGCTCGCCGCGGTCGTCCGCCGGTCGTCCAGTGCCGCCGTGGCGGCAGCCTGGGGTCGCCAGACCGAGGAGGCGATCGACTACGCCCTCACTGCGGCTCGTACCCGGGACCTCCTGCTTCCGGCTACCGCCCGAGCGGCCGTCACGAGCCCGCCGGAGACCGCCTCCCTGATCAGCGCCCTGTCCCCGGCCGATGTCCGTCGACTGCTACACGACATCCACGTCGCCGTCTTCGGTCGGTCCGGCCGGCGGGTGCTGGGCATCCGGGTCGCCGCCGACGCGTTGCTCGGCCCGCAGAACCTGGCCTGGGGGCCGGTGTGGCTCGGTTGAGTTGGTGACGTGTGATGTCAGTGGAGTGACAGTGAGACGTGGGTCGATCGGCTACCAGCGGGCGATGGAATGGTCTCAGTCACCACGGCGGGCCGGACCGAGAGGGACAGCCCAGACAACGCTGAGGAGTAGCAATGAACATCGACGACAAGACCAACCTGGCCGACCTGGCGAACGAGATCCTCGAACTCGAGTCGGAAACCTTCGAGATCTCGGACTACGCGGACGCGAGCGGCGTCCTGCTCGCCGTGGCCGCCTCGTGCAGCACGAGCTCCACCAGTACCTGCTCCAGCACCACCAGCACCACCTCCTGCTCGGCCTGATCCTCCCCCGAAGACCTGCTCTCTCCCGAACGGCCCGCTTGGACGAAGACGTCCATGCGGGCCGTTCGGCATGTCGCCCCGGCGAAGGGCGGCACGAACAACGTGGCGCCCCGCCGGAGATGGACCGGCGGGGCGCCACGCGTCGTCACCAGGTTCAGGGGAACGGGTGCGGGACCGTTCGAAGGTCGTGGTCGGTCAGGTCGCTGTCGCGCAGGCCGGCCCGTCGGGGCGCCCAGCGCAGCCGAGGCATCTGCAGGGCCCGTTGCCTGGTCCAGCCGAAGTCGATCGGCAGCAGGCCGGGGACGATCGTCGACACCGTGTGCAGGCCCATGCGGCGTTGTTCCGGTGTGGTCTGGTCGACCACGATCACGTCGAAGCCGGCATGTTCCAGTTCGCGTTGGCAGGTACGGAGGTCGAGCAGGAGGTCTCGGGAGTCCGGGTCGCCTGGCGGCCGGATGTCCTGGATCGAGCAGTGGCTGACCGGTTCGAGGTAGCTGCGGGCGTGCTCCGTCATCCGTGGCAGGCCGAAGAGTTGGGGGTGGTCGCCGAGGTTGGCGCAGAGGCTGTAGTCGTCCGCCATGGCGTCGAGCGCGTCCCAGCGGTCGTCGACCTGGCGGGACAGGTGGGGTATGTAGGTGAGCACCTCCGACAACGCAGCCTCGACGGCTGTCTCCGGGTTGAGGCTGGCGCCGGCGGCGAAGGAGAGGGCGCCAGCGCCGCCGTCCCGACGGACCGCGAGGCCGGTGACGACGGGTACGGCCAGGTCGACGCGGCTGTCGAAGGCGTGGACGTCGTAGCCGCGGAAGGCCGCCCGGTCCACCATGGCGCGGACGGCGGGGCTGCGGCACGAGTCGAGGTCGATCTCGGTGACCCCGAGGTTGCCGTACCAGTTGAGCAGGAACGCGTCGCGCTCGATGAGTTCGAGCAGGCCGAAGAGGATGGCCTCCTCCAGGCAACTACCGATCGCGCAGCCGTTGGATGATTCGTAGACGAAATTGTCGGCGGCCTGCCCGGAGGCGTAGTACGTGAGCCGCGCCGGCACGAGCACGGGCCGGTTGTCGCGGAGCGAGTAACCCCACACCCACGGTATCGGTCGGTCCGGGTCGAACGGCTCGACCATCGGATCGGTCCGGTACGTCTGCGCCGAGTACTGCCCGCAGCTGCGCGGGTCGAGCGCGGTGTCCCCGAGGTCGGTGTACGCGGCGACGACCGGCTCGGCCCGGCGTCGCTGGTGGGTGCCGGCGTACCGTTCGAGCCCCTCCAGATACGCGAGGTCCTTGCTGGTGCGGAAGGAGTTGGCCTGCCCGCTCCAGCTGAAGTTGACGAGCCCGGCGTACCCGCGGATGAAGACGCTGCCGGTGACCGCGGAGGTGGTGGGTGAGGTGACGTCGAGCCAGGTGCCGGCACCGAGGCTGCCGCAGACCGGGTTGGCCATCGCCCCGGTCGTGAGCGGGTACGACGTTGTCGAGGTGAGCCGGTAGCTGCCCGGGTCCGGCTTGGGGCGGGACACCAGGTCGAGGGTGGCCAGTTGCGGGGTGGCTTCTTCGATCGGCGCGCAGTTGAGGCAGAGCGGATCGGTGAGCAGTGGGAACGTCAGGACGTGCAGCGTCTGGAGGTCGATCCGGGTGACCTGCGGCAGACTGAGGTCCGCGGTCGTGTGCCAGCCTCCGGCGGCCCGCCGACCGACCTTCCCGGACCAGCCGAGGACGGTCGCCTGGTACACCGACCAGACGGCGTCCACGACGTAGTCCGGGACGACCGGCCAGACGCCGGCCGGGACGACGGTCTGACCGTGTTCGAGGGCTTCCCGTTCGGATCTGGTCCGCAACCGCTGCCACCGCATCGCGAGGCACTGGCCGCAGGCGTGGGCGTCGGCCGCGCCGCCCCAGGGGCCGATGAGCACGGCCTGGGCGGTGAGATGCACGTCCGCGGCGCCGCGTACCGGCGCGAGCCGGGTGGCGGGTGCACCGAACACGTCGACCGCGCCGACGGTCTGCACCGCCGGTGCGGGGCGGTGCGGCGCGTCCCCGACGTCGCGTCGGAACCGGTCGGTGAGCGCCTCCTGCAGGGCCAGCCGGGCGAACTCCATCGGGACGGGGTGGGTGTCGGCTCGCGTCGTCGTGCTCACGAGTTGTTGCTCCAGCGAAAGGTCCTCACCGCGAGGAAGCCGAAGACGAGCGTGAACCCGGCCAGGGCGGCGCTGCTCAGACCGATGGTCGCAAGGTCGCCGCCGCCGGTGAGGGCGGTCGAGATGCCGTCGTTCATGTAGCGCAGCGGCAGGGCTAGGGAGATGTTCTGCAGCCACCCGGGCATGAGGTCGATCGGCAGGAACGAGCCCGACAGGAACGCCATCGGCACCATGATCGAGTTGGCGATGGCAGCGACGGCCTCGGGGGTGTTGGCGCGGGATCCGACGATGACGCCCATGGAGAGGAACGCCGTGACGCCGAGCAACAGCACAGGCAGGGCGAGCGGCCAACTGCCGGCGAGGGTGAGGCCGAACACCGGCAGCAGGGCCACGCCGACGAAGAGCACCGCCTGCACCAGGCCGATCACCAGCGCACCGGTGTAGCGCGAGGCGAGCACCGTGGTCAGCGGTGTGGGCGTCATCCGGATCAGGCGCAGGATGTCGTCGTTGCGCCACTGCATGAGCGTGAACGCGATGCCGAAGAGGGCGGCGTTGCCGACGCCCCAGGAGAGTACGCCGGGCGCGATGTAGTCGATGTAGTTTCGCCCGGAGCCCTCCACCTCCTGCCCCGCGAAGATCAGGCCGAAGACCACCAGGAACAGCAGCGGGAAGGCGAACGTGAAGAACACGGTGGTCTTGTCGCGTACGGATGCCTTGTAGTTGGCCGTGCTCAGCGCGGCGAATGCGGTCATGAGCGCGTCTCCGATCCAGTGAGTTCCAGGTAGACGTCCTCGAGGGTGGCGGTGCGGGTCTGCACCTCGTCGAGGCCGATGAGGTCGCCGACGGCCGCCAGGGTGGCGCCGGCAGCGGTGGTCTCCAGCACCACGGAACCGCCCTCGACGGTGACCCGGATGACGCCGGGAAGAGCCCCGGCCTGGTCGGTGGAGAGTTGGCCGACCGGCACCATGACGCGGGTGGGCACGTGCGCCGCGCCGACGAGCCGGTGTGGGGTGTCGAGCGCGATGACGGAGCCGGAGACGACGATGGCGACGCGGTCGCAGAGCGCCTCGGCCTCGTCGAGATGGTGGGTGGTGTAGACGATCGTGCGGCCCTGCTCCTTCAGGCCGCGCAGCACCTGCCACAGGTCGCGGCGAGCCTGCGTGTCGAGCGCCGCGGTGGGCTCGTCGAGGAAGACGAGTTCCGGCTCGTGGATGAGAGCGCCGGCAATGGCGAGCCGCTGCCGCTGACCGCCGGAGAGATCCCCGACCCGCTTGTCCGCCTCCCCGGTCAGCCCGACCAGCTTCAGTGCGGGGCCGGCCGCCGTGGCCGGCAGTCCGTACAGGGCGGCCACCGTCGCAAGGTGCTCGCGGGCCGTCAGCCGGGCGAAGAACGCGCTCTTCTGCGTCTGCAACCCGAGGCGGGGCAGCAGTGTCACGTTGCGGGGCCACGGGGGTGTGCCCAGCACCTGGATCGTGCCGGCGTCCGCCTGGCGCAGGCCCTCCATGATCTCGATCAGGGTCGTCTTGCCGGCGCCGTTGGGGCCGAGGATGCCGAAGAACTCTCCGCGTCGGATGGTCAGCGAGATGCCGTCGACGGCCTGCACGTCGCCGTACCGCTTCCGGACGCCGTCCAACACGACGGCCGACTCGACGACCGACTCCACGGTGGGTTCCTGACTGCTCAGTGTCGAACGTTCGATGGCGTGCGTCGTGGTCATTTCTGGACCTCTCCTCTACGGCCGGCGGCCGGCTTGCGGGTCGCCGTGAACGACGTGCGGGGCACCACGAAGAACATCCCGACCAGCACGGCGAGCCCGGCCGAGATGGCCCCGGCGACGGGCCCGAAGTGGGCGGTGGCAGCACGTTCCGCGGTCAGCGCGACGACCGTCACGATGCACACGACCAGGGCCGCCGCGCCCAGGGCGTACCCGGAATAGGCGATCCGGGCGGCCCGGGGGTATCCCCCCAGACCCGGTCCGCGGCCGACCAGCGCGGCCAGCGCCCGGCCGGCGAAGCGCCGGCTGCCGCTCGCGTAACGCAGCATGCCCAGTGAGTGGGCGAGCATCTTGTAGCCGTCCATCGGCGGCAGCGGCAGCAGGAACAGCGCGGCCTGGGCGAGCCCCAGCAACAGGAACGCGCCGAGCAGCGCCCGGGCCGGCTCCCCCGCCGGCAGCAACAGCCAGGACGGCAGCACCGGCAGCAGCAGCAACAGGTTCACCAGGATGCCGGCCGACGCGGTCGTCACCCGCTGACGGCGGGTCCGCAGGAACAGATAGTCGTCGACCCGGCAGTACATGACGACCATCGGCAGCTGCCAGCGGATCCCGATCTCACCGACCGTACCGCCGAAGTGGTGCGCCACCACGCCGTGCCCGAGTTCGTGCAGACCCATGGTGACCCACAGCGCGGTGGCGACCGCCATCAGCGCAAACGGGTCGTCGAGCACCCGGACGGTGTCGGCGACCAGGGCCGGCGCCTGCCACACCACACCGACCAGCGTCAGCAGGATCGCCGCAATCGCGGGGACGAGGAACCAGCCACGGAACGTGAACCCGAAGAGGCGGTGCAGCCGGGCCGTGGTGGCGGTGGCGTCGCTGACCAGCCGTCGCGAGCCGCCGAGGTAATTGCGCCGGGTCACCGCCGGTGGATCGGCCGTCGGCACCGGGCATCCGTCGATGAGGCCCCGGGCGGCCAGCAGCCCGATGAGCTGCTGCCAGGCGGCCGGGCCGAGCGAACGACCGAACATCCGGCCGTACGCCTCAGCGATCTCCTCGCGTGACGTCACCCCGTCGAGCCGACCAAGGACGAAGTGCTCCTTCACCCCGATCTCGAACGTCTTACCGGCGACGGGATCCCGGACCAGATGGACCGGCGTTCCGTCGCGCAGGTAACGCCCGCTGACCTGAATGTCGGCGCGCACCGCCACCCCGGCGGCGACGGCGGTGCTCATGCCCCCTCGCCATGCTCGCGCAGCGCCCGGCCCAGCATGTACGACAGGTACGCCTCATCGGTGATCGTGACATGCAACCGGTTGTTGGTCATGTGCATGTACGGCGACAGCAGCAGTGGCAGGGCGGTCTGCGGGTCCGTAAGGATCTCGTCGCGGGTGTCGTCCCAGGACCGGAACACGAGCTGCCCACGCTCGGCCAGCTCGGCCGCCCGGCGGCGCAGCTCAAGGCAGTGTTCCGCCCAGCCGCGCAGCAGCCCGGGAAGGTCTCGGCCTCCGGTCGCCCGCAGTGACTGCCGGATCTCCGCGAAACGCCGGCCGATCTCGGCACCCATCGCGGCGTACTGCTGCTGGTACTCCTCGTCGCCGGCGTAGTTGGTGTCCGAGAACGCGGTGCGCCAGAACTTGTGGTACCGGTTCAGATAGTCGACGAGGTCGTCGGTATCGGGCAGGAAGCACGCCGACATCACCATCATCAGCTGCGCCGACGTGCCGAGCAGCACGGTGCGCAGATGCAGGTTCTTCGTACGGATGGCGTCGACGACCATCTCGCTCGAGTGCGCGAAGTGCCACTCCGCGAGCTCGATCCCGGCCTCGCCGCCGTACTTGCCGTACTCCGGCTCGTACGGTTCGTAGCTGTAGGTGTTGTTCTCCCGCAGGTTCATCCGGCCGTCGCCACGCAGGTAGCTGGATTTCTGGTCAGGGGAGAACTCCATATCGAACAGGGAGTTGTAGAAGTCCTCCAGGAATCCGGCGTCCACCTGGTACAGCGCCGGCCGGACCCGCAGGTACTCGGTGATGGCCGCCTCCGCCCGCCGCTTCACCTCGGCGGTGGCCGCCACGGTCACCGGCTTGAGCCGCAGCCGTACGTGTGGTCCCTCAAGCCAGTAGTTGATGAAGAAGTGGCCGGCGATCAGCCCGTCGGCCTGGAGTCCGCCGATCAGCGGGCGCACGCACTGCACGAGCAGCGGCTGCGGGTTGGCCGCGTAGTAGATGTGGATGGCCTGCCACTCGCCGGTGGCCGCGTCCGTCACGGGGTCGATGAGGGTCTGCGTCATGGCTGCCCGTCCTGTCGCGTCGCGGGGGGAAGGATCGAAGAGGAACGGAGGGTCTCGACGGCCAGCTCGGCGACGTGCTCGCCGCGGCTCGACCGCACGTGCAGCGCGTCTTCGTCGGGGAGCATCTCCCGGAACACCACCCGCGCTCCCGGGCTCTGCAGCAGTCCGTCGAGGGCGTACAGGGAGAGGTAACTGGCGAAGTCCACGTACTGCGGCTTGCCGCTGCGCGACCGGCCGTCCCCGGCGGTCTCGGTGACCGTGGCGAACGTGCGGTCCGGCAGGCCGTGCGTCCGGCGCCAGCGCTGCCACGCCAGGAACCAGTCCCCGTCGGCGACCTGCGGCGACAGCCGAGGCAGGTCCTGGCCGGCGACGGTCCAGGCCCGGCGGCTCAACACCAGGTCGCGATGGCGCACCCGTGGCCGGTACCGCACCCCGTCGCGCGGTTCCCCTTCGGGCACCCCGCCCCACAGGTTGATCGGCGCCAGCGACGACGGCGACAGCAGCAGCAGGGTCCGGGGGATCTCCGGAAGGGCCAGCGGCACCAGGTAGCCGAGGTAGACCGGGATGACCTCACGGCCCAGCCGGTGTGACCGCAGCACCAGGCGTGCCTCGGCCACGTCGTGCTCCAGGTAGAGGTCGTCGAGGTGGAGTTGGTCCTCGGCCGGCACGGAGCTGGTCTCGCCCGGACAGACGATCTGGTAGCGGGTCAGCCGCCCGTGCAGGTTGAGGTTGGTGACCACCGCACCACCGGTGATCTCCGCGAGGACCGCCCCGTCCGGTTCGATCTCCCCCGCCTGCCGCAGCAGCTGTTGCGCCAGCCCGTCCGGCTCCAGCTCGTCCGGCGGCGCGTCGAAGCAGTGGGTGAAGCGGCTGAACGGGAAGAACAAGCCACCGTACGACTGGTTGAGGACCGCGACCGGATCACCGGGCCGGTCGGCGAGCTGGACGAAGTGGCTCTGCGGGGCGAAACGGGTGGTCACCGGGGTCAGGTGCGCGGCGACCGCGGCGACCGTCTCGTCGTCGAGCCGAACCTCCCCCGCGTCCGCCGTCCCGGCCCACACCGCGCGCATCCGGACGACCAGCTCGCGACGGGCGTCGTCGAGGGCCGTGATGCCGGGCAGTCGCAGCCAGTTCACCTCCGGGACGTACTCGCCGTCCTGGAACGCCTTCGGACGCCCGTTGAACGTCAGGTACTGGTCGAAGAAGTCCTCGTGGAAATCGTGCACCAACTTCAACAGGTCATCGCAGTGCCCGCCTTCGCCGTACCGGGCCAGGAAGTACCCGGTGAACGTGATGCGCTGGGGCAGGGTCACGTCGAACGCCGGCAGGATCCGTTCCACCGACCGCAGCGAGTCCGCGAGCAGCCCGGACCACGCCTGCCGGTCGAGCACCAGATCGTCCACGCCGGCCCGGACGTCCTCGTAGAGCAGGGTCCGGGGCAGCGTCGCCTCCTCGTCACCGAGGCTGGTCTGCAGCTGGTGCAGACTGGCGCGCAGCCGCCCGAGCAGCTCCCGGCGTTCGGCGTGGCCCGCGAGCGCGTACCGGTCGACACACGAGATCGGGTCGGCCAGCCCGTCGGCCAGCTCGTCCGCCCAGGGGCGCTCGATCGCCCGCAGGGCCTCCTGGAAACCGCGCAACGGGTCACGGCGGTGCACGTCCGTCTGCAGGCAGGGGAACTGGATCATGCCGAGTTGCAGGAGCGCGGCGAGGTACCTGTCGCACTCGTCGGCGGTCGCCCGTTCGGTGGCCCCGAGCCACTCGGTGAGCTGCCCGAACGTGACGCCCGGGGTGCGCTCCATCATCCGCAGCATGCGTTCGAGAACACCCGTACGTTGCAGGAAGTAGAGCCGGTCGGAGGCCGCGTCGAACGTCACCGCGGCGTTGTCGTCACCCGTGGTGACCCAGCGGCGGACGAACCGTACGCGGTCCTCGTCGTTGCGCCATCCGGTGGCTGCCTGCACCGGCAGGTCCGCGCGACGCCGTGGGTCGGCCAGGACGAGTTCGGCGAGCCGGCCCAGCACGACCACGTTCAGCCGGGGATGACTGGACCAGTCGTCGGCCACGGCCACCCGGTGCCCGGCGTCGGCGGCATCCGCGAGCCGACCCACCCCGACCGCTGTGAACGTGCTGAACGGGCTCGGCTTGCACGCGGTCCGGTACAGGTAGGACAGCACCGAGCGGGTGATCCGCCGTTCCTTCTTGCCGGGTCGGTCGGCGCGGCCAGCGATGAACGCGTCGAGCTGCGAATCCAGCGACGGCGAGGCGAGCAGCACACCTCGGCGCAGCCGGTCCTCGGCGGCCAACTCGCGCAGCCTCGCTGTCGTGCCGGACACCTCCGCACCGACGACCCGCTCACCCTCGGCGCGCAGGTCGTCCAGCCTGCGCCGGGCCGCCAGCCAGCCGCTGAGCCGCTCGGCGGTGGCGGCATCCAGCCCGGCCAGCAGGGTGACGGCGGCATCGGCGTCCTGGGGCAGCCGGTTGTTGAACACCTGTCGGCGTAACCGCAGCAGCTGCCGGCGGACGAGGTCGTCGTCGTTGTCGTTGACCATGTCGTGCAGCAGGTCGCTGAGGTGGCTCGCCGCCTGGGCCAACGACTCCTCCGCACGCAGCATCTCCTCGGCCCAACGGCAGCTGTCCGGGCAGCGAAGGGCGCCGACGGTGACGAGGGGCAGGCCCGCGACCCGGGCCATCAGTCGGGGTTGCAGGGTCCAGCGGTTTCCCGTCGGTCTGCCGGCGGTAGCAGCCGGTTGGAGATCGGGTTCGGTGGTCAGGGTCATCACGGACTCCGTTCGACTCGTTTGATCAGGCGATGTCATAGCGAAAGTCCGCGGGACGGGCCCGTTCGTGGCCGAGCAGCATGATCAGCAGGGGCGCCTCGCCGGTGCCCTCGAGGTCGAGCTCCTCGATGAAGGAGATGTTGTCGAAGCCGAGGGCCACGCCGGCGCCGACGTCCAGCGCCGACGCGGCGGTGTAGAAGTTCTGGGCGACGGCACCGATCGTGGCGTTGACCAGGCGGTATCCGCGATCCCCAACGGCATCGAGCACCGCGGTGGTGCGCACGGTCGGCACGATCACCACGCCCGCCTGCTCAAGGTTGTAGTTGGACAGGAAGTAGTTGCGCTGGAGGAACGGCCCGGGCCGGCCCGCCTTGACCAGGTACAGGGCGTGCCCGTCCGGGTCGTACTCGTACGCGCCGGGAGGCACACCGTCGACGTGGTTGACGAAGGCGTAGAGCTTCGTCAGGTGGGCCGTTCCGGCGCCGCTGGCCGCGTCGGTGAAGGGTGCCCGGGCGCTGGCGGCCAGCCCGGTGCCGAGCTGCGCCGCGGTCAGTGGCACCGTCGCGTCGAAACGGCCGAAGCTGCTGCGCCGACGGCGTAGTGCGGTGCGAACCGGGACGTCGAGCGCGAGCGGGGGCGGCAGCGCGACCCGCGCGCGGCCCGGCCGTGGCGGATGGGCGGCGGCGGCCACCAGCTGCCCGGGTGCGGGCGCCAGGGTCGCGCCCTGCACCGTTCCCGCGTGGATCTTGGTCATCGTGTCGAAGGTCAGGACGGTCTTCGACCGCTCCTGGTCACGGTGGCGGACCGACACCCGCCCCGTCGCGCCACCGGGCCGTCGGGCCGAGTCCCAGGCCAGCGGCACGACGGCGAAGATCCCCTCGTCCTCGTTCGGCACGCCCAGCAGCTCCGCGATCCGCGGCTCGTCGAACCAGAGCTCCGGCTCCACGACCCGACCACGGGCACCGGCCCACAGCCGCCAGGTCTGCACGATCGTGCCGATGTCCATCGTGATCGCGTGGAACGAGAAGCTGTTGTACTTGAAGGCGTTCTGCCAGTACTTGACGCTGAGCACGAGGAACTGGTCGTCGTCCCGGCCCGCGCGGGCGCCGAGCGCCTCCCGGATGACCGGCGTGACGTCGCCGGTGAGCAAACGCTGCATCGCGTGGTGCTTCGTCGAATAGTGGTAGACACCCGGCGGCATCGGGCCACTCGGCCCACAGACCCAGTAGACGCTGACCGGGTAGAGACCACCGCCCGACGCGGTGCCACGGTTCCAGTTCGCCGTGGTGTACGTCGGCAACGCGCGCAGGTCGGTGTTGGCCTGGACGCCGAGGCGACGGCCGACCAGCCCGTACGAGTCGTGCAGCATCGCGCCGAGGAACGGCAGGTCGAAGGTGCGGGTCGCGTCCCGCTCCGGGCCGTCGAGCCCGTCCTGGACGGTGGCGTCCCCCGGTGGGCTGCTGTCGTACAGGGGGAAGGTCTCGACGCCGGGGAAGTACTTCCCCTTGCGCGGCTGGTCGGGCCAGTTCGGAACGAAATCCTTCGGCTCCATCAGGATACGACCGCGGTGCAGGATGGCGGTCGCGTAGTCATATGCGTAACCCATGTTGGTCCTTGTCTCCTGGCGTGGTGGCTCGCGCACTCACGGGAACGGATGCGGGACGAGATGCAGGTCCGCGACCTCCAGGTCGTGATCCCGCAGGCCGGCGGCGGCCAGCGCGGCCCGCATGCGCGGCAGGTACGGCGCCCGCTGCCGGGCCCAGCCGAAGTCGATCGGTAGGAGCCCCGGCGCCAGGACGCTCACCGTGTGCAGGCCCAGATCCCGCTGCTCAGGCAACGTCTGGTCGACCACCACGACGTCGAAACCCTGCGCGGCGACGTCGGCCACGCAGCGTCGCAGGTCCACGGCGAGGTCGTCGGAGAGCAACTCGGCGCGGTCGGCGACCGGGTAGACCTCAGCCATGGTCCTCGGCTCCCGAGCGGCCACGAAGAACGCCGCGTGCTCGGCCATCTCGGGCAGGCCGTACACGAGCGGGTGGTCGTGCAGCGCCTGGACGTTGGCGAAGTCGGCGACCATCGTCCGGTACCGCGCCTCCTCCCGCTCCGTGCGGGTGCCCAGGTTGACCGAATCGGTGGCGATCTCGCAGAGGGCCGCCGCCATCGCCGTCTCCGGGTCGAGGCTCGCACCGGCCCCGAAGCAGATGGCACCCAGGCCACCACCGATGCGGGTCGCCACCCCGACGACGACCGGGATGCCGAAGGTGATCCGGGCGTCGAAGAACCGCGCCCGGTATCCGCACATCTCCAGTCGGTCGACCATCCACCGGGTCTCGACGCGGGCACTCGTCCGCGGGTCGATCTCCGGCAGCGTGACCCGGCCGTACCAGGAGAGCAGGAACGCGTCGCGCTCGACGACCTCCATCAGGCCGTGGTAGATCGCCTCCTCGGCGCTGCCGCCCGACGCGCAGCCGTTCGAACTCTCCTGCACGAACCGGTTCTCCAACCCCGGCGCGTGGTAGTAGGCCAGGATCTCCGGCACCAGCACCGGCCGGTCGTCGCGCAGCGAGTGACCCCAGACCCACGGAATCGGCCGATCCGGCGCGAACGGTGTCACCCGGGGGTTCGCCGCGTAGAACGCATCGGAGTAGAGACCGCAGACCCGCGGGTCGACCGCCACGTCGCCGAGTTCGTCGTACGACGCCGACACCACCGTCCGTTTGGCCTTGGCCCGCATGCCGGCGATCCGTTCGAGCCCTTCCAGGACGCCGATCCGCGCGCTGCGGGCGTAGCTGTCGGCGTGCCCACCCCAGTACGTCTCCCGCAGGTAGCTGCCCGAACGCAGCAGGAATCCGCCGCTGACCGCCGAGGTGGACGGCGACACCGGGTCGTAGGCGACCAGGGGGCCGACCGGCCCGCACAACGGGTTCACGAACGCCTCCACCGTGAACGGGTAGTCGTCGACGGGTCGCAGCCGAAACGAGTCGGGCGCTGACTTGCGGGTGGTCCCGACGGGCGGGCGCGCGGCCTCCGGTGTGTCCGGCACGCTGCGGCCGCAGCACGGGCACTCGGCGTCCGGCACCACCGGGAAGCGGCGCACGGCCAGCACGGCGAGGTCGACCACGTACACCGACGCGTACCCGTCGCGGGCCGTCGTCGGGTCGGCCGCGCGGTCGACATGCGCCTCGACCAGCGCCACGATGGCAGCGCCGCTGAAGTCCGACCGGAATGGTGACGGCCCGGCCTGCCGGGTCGGGCCGCCCAGCTCCAGCGCGTCTCGCAGGGAGCGCTGCCGAACCGCCTGCCACCGCCGAGCGAGACAGCGGGGGCACGCCGAGTGGGCGGCATCCCCTTGGAACGGCCCGATCAGGGCGTACTGGCCGTACAGGTGCACGGTCACCGACGCCGCTTCCGGGCCGTCCGACACGGCCAGTTCATCCCGTACGCCCAGCGGGGCGACCGCGACCGTCAGGTCCCCGCCGAGTCGCCTGCGCAGCCACTGCTCGAGTTCGGCGCAGTCCCGCGCCCAGTGCTCCGGGGAGCTGACAAGGTCAGGCCGCATGGGGAGAACCGCCGGTCAGCACGATCCGGGCCGTGTGGAGGCCGCCGGCGAGCAGATCCGGCGGGGTGGTGCGGATCAGCAGCACATCGCCACCGGCGTTGCGGACCCCGTCGAGCAGGTCGTCCCACGTGACGTCCGGTACGTCGGCCGGGACGCCGGTCACCGCGAGCACGGCCGGGTCGAAGTCGGCGACGAGATCGTCTCCCGGGTCGACGTCGGCGTCGCGCTCCCGGCCCAGTTGCACCCGGCCGAGCAGGTCTCGCACCGCTGTCACCACAGCGGCGTTCCAGGTCAGCTCACTCCCGGCTGCCCAGATGACGCCGCCGGTGCGGGGGTCGGTGGCGTGGGCGATCGCCACGGGCGAGGTGCCGAACCGTCCGCCGCGCAGGTTCAGCACGGTGACGTCCATCCCGGCGTTCGCCGCGGACCGGCGCAGGAAGACGATCTCCGGGTTCTCGATGTCGGACAACCGCGCCGGGGCCACCTCGGCGTCGCCGCGGAGCGCGTCGATGATCCGGGTGTACGCGACGGCCGACAGCAGGCCCCGCGCGGCGGCCTCGGCGGGGGATGTCCCCGCCCCGGCACCCGCCGAGGTGGCGATGACCGGCCGGTGGGCGTTGTACTCCCCGAACGGCCGGACCGCGGCGGCCGGCACTCCGACGTCCTCCTTCGTGAGCAGCGACGTCGCCGTCACGACCGGCCCGGTCGCGGGTGCCGTACCACTGCACGTGACGATCTCGGCAACCGTCACCGTCCGGTCCGGCGTGGCCTGTTCGGCGGGGAGCGGGACACCATGGTCCACGTAGCTGACCGCGGCCGTCCGCAGAGCTGCGAGCCGGGCGCCGGCCAGGGTGTGCAGGTCGAACGTCGCCACCTCCCGGGTACGCCCAGGGCCGGGCGAGAACCGCAGGGTGCTCACCTTCAACGGGGTCTGGGTCCACTGCTCGTCGCTGAACTCGGCGAAGACGCCGACGTTGGGCTGGATCAGAACTTCGCGGCTGGTCAGTTCGGCCAGCAGCTCCGACGCCTCGACCTGCGCCTCGACGACCCGCGTCTGCCCGATGCCGAGGTCCGTCGTGACCGGCTCGTCGAGCACCGCGTCCCCGGAACAGAATCGGCAGGCCGGGTGTGGCAGCAACGGCTCGGTGACCACGTCGAGCGACTCGAGGTCCTGGATGATGACCCGGCCGGTCGTCTCCGCCGGCAGAGCGCCGGTCAGGCTCCGGAAAACCTCGTACCCGAGCAGGTTCCCGATCATCGCGGCGAGCGGCCGGCCCACGGCGGCGTCCCGGCGGGCCGTGGCAAGTGACACGCCCTGCCACAGGTCGGCGGCGGCCGTCGGGTCGCCGTTGGCGGCGAGGCGCAGTGCGGCGCACAGCCAGCAGCCGGTGCTGCCGGCCGTCATGTGCGGGCCGATCACCGCGCGCCTGCCGAACGTCCACGCGGTGAGCAGGTGACGCCCGGCCGGCACCCGCTCGCTCAGCAGGTCCAACGTCTGTCGGGCGCCGGCGGACCCGCCGGTCACGACGACGACGTCGTACTCCGCGAGGTCGTCCCAGGTGTAGCGGGGGCCGGCGGCCGGGACGACCTCGATGTCGACCGGGCAGCCCTCGTCGGTGAGCACCCGCGCCTCGGCCCGCACCTCGGCGAACCGGTTGTCGGGGTGGTCCAGGCTCGGCATGACGCCGATGCCCGCCGAACCGTTGCGCACCAGACTCAGGACGCACCAGCGTGCCACCAGGTCGTCGCCCAGGACCGCCACCCGGGCATCGCGGAAGGTCATGAAGCGGGCATCCGCGCTGTCGGCGTAGTGATCCACGTAGGCGATCTGCGGCGCGAACCGCCCGGTGACCGCCAGCTGTCCCTCGCCGGCGGCAGGGCTTGCCACCGGCACGTCGCGGGCGAAGCCACGCTCGTACAGCGTCCCGACCAGGTTGGCGACCATGGCCCGCTGCTCCGCGCCGAGCGCCGCGCCGAGGTCCGCGACCTGGTGGTCGCCGGTGAGGTAGGGGACGATCAGGGTGGCCAGCCGGTAGGCGCTCCGGCCGCTCAACTGGAAGCCGCCGAGGGAGTTGTGGAACAGGACGCCGTCCGGCGTCTGGGTGTAGAGAACGTCCCGGCGGATGCGCGGTCGGGTCTGGGCGATGTCGTCGAAGGTCGCTGCGGCCATAGCGGAAGCACCTCTGTTTCTTGTGGATGACGGCAGACGCCGCCGGGATGGGGTGGACCGGCGGTCACGCCGCGAGCGCGGTGCTCCGTTCGCCGTAACCGTCGACGGCGAAGGCCCGGACCAGTTCGTGCATCGTGTAGGTGCCGGAGCCGCCCTCAAGGGCGCCGGCGTCGGCCAGCAGGTCGAGGATCTGACCGGTGGCGGCAACGGGCCGGTCGAGGACGCCGGCGAGGTCGGCGAGGGTCATGGATTCCGGGTACGAACATCGGGCGATCCGGACCAGCGCGTCGCTGAGCCGGGGATCGAGCTCGTCGAGCCAGGCCCCGAAGGTCCCGGTGATCGACATCCGCGGGTCGTCGATGAGGGACATCCGGGCAAAGCGGTCGCCCCGCAGCCAGGTGACACAGTCGGCGATCCGGGTGCGCGGGCGAACCTGCAATCGAGCCGCCATGATCCGCAGCGCCAGTGGGAAGTTGCCGCAGAGCGCCGCCAACTGACGCACCGCTGCGGGTTCGGCTGCGGCCCGATCCGGTCCGAGCAGGACCGAGAGGAGTTCGAAGGCCTCGTCGTCGGTGAACGGGTCGAGCCGGTGCACCCGGCCGCCGTGCGTGGCCACCAGCCCGGTGAGGCTCATCCGGCTGGTGATGAGCACGGAGTGTCCACCGTCGAGCGCCAGGACTCCGCGGATCTGCTCGGCGTCGAGCACGTCGTCCAGGATGAGCAGGGCCGGCTCTGTCGCCCCGGCAACCTGGAGCCGCACCAGCTCGGCGGTCAGCTCCACGGGCGTGCGGGCCGTACCGTCGGGCCGGCGCATTCGGAGCGTGGCGTGGCCCGCGATGGATCTGACCCGGAGCCGGTCCGCGACGTGCAGCGCCAGCGCCGTCTTGCCGATGCCTGGCGCACCGGTCAGCACTACCGTCCGCGGGCCCGGCCGATCGTCACCGAGCCACCCGGCGAGCAGCGCGACATCCGCCGCCCGCCCGGTGAAGTCGCTCGTCGCCATCGGTGGGGGTGACTCATCCGTCCTCGCCGCGCCACCGGTGGTGATCGGGACATCGTTGGCCGCGCCGACGGGCGTCAACTCGTCACCGCGCAGAATCGCGGCCTCCAGCCGTTGCAGCGACGGTCCCGGGTCCAGGCCCAACTCGTCGAGGAGGTACGTCTTGACGTTGCGGTACTCGACCAGCGCCTCGGGTTGCCGGCCGGTGCGGTACAGCGCCTCGATGAGCTGCTCCGCGAAGCGCTCGTGCCCCGGGTGCGACCGGGCGGCTCGCCACAGGTCGGGCAGTACCTCCCGGCAGCGGCCGAGCATCAACTTGAGGTCGTGCACCCGTTCGGACGCCCGCAGCCACTCCTCCGTCAGCCGCGGCGCCTCGTCGCGGCACAGCGCGTCGGACGGCACGTTGGCCAGCAGCGCGCCGCGCCACAGCCCCAGACCCTCCGTCAGGAGGTGCAGCTCGGGCTCGGGATCCGTCTCGTTCTCGGCCCTGCCCACCAGGTGGCGGAACCGCAGCAGGTCGAGCGTCTCGGCGTCCGCGACAATGCGGTAGCCGCCTGGAACGGACTCGATCACGTTGCCGGCGATGCCGTGCTTGGCGAAGAGTCGCCGCAGACGAAGGACGCAGGTCTGCAGCGCGGCCTTGGCCGACGCCGGCTGTTGCTCGCCCCAGATCGCGCCGAGCAACGAGTTGATCGACACCACCGCGTTCGGGCGCAGCAGCAGGGCCGCCAGCAGAGTGGTCGGCTTGGATGGCGGGAGCACGGCGACGTCGCGTCCGTTGGTCAGGTTCAGCGTGCCCAGGATTTGAAAACTCATGCGCCGGAAATGCGCTGCGCCCACAGTTTCAACATTTGCGAGACTCGTCATTGCGTCGTCCTGCTCAACAGAGACACACCGTTTCTCCCCCCACTCGACACCGATGACCATTGCGGGATGATTTCGACCGCGCTCCCCTCTTGCGGGACCAGCGCTTTCGCTCTGCGGTGCTGTCTACAAGTTTGTTGAGTTGGCAATAGGAGGGTCAAGGAACGGTCGGCGGTAAGAAGCTGCATGGCAGCTTTCCCACAAATGCATCGCCGCCTCGTCGCTGGATCGCCGCTGGTGGCGGGCAGTCGGCCATTCGCGGTCACCGCCTCAGGTGGGCGAGCGCGGCGTGCGTCATCGCCGAGATGCCGGTCGGCAGGGCCAGCGCTACGTGCGGGGCGAATGTCGGAGAGTGGTTGGCGGGCACCGGGACCGTCGCCGCCGTCGACCATTGGCGAGGGCTCGTCACGCCCAGCAGCCAGTAGACCGTGGGTATGCCCGACTGGCCGTGCACATCACTGCCGTCATCACCGAAGAACGGGAAGTCCTCGGTCGCCATCGCACGTGGCCAGGACGCGATCCGCGCGGCGCCGAAGGCGGCCTCGTGCGCCGCGCGTACCACGGCGGTGGCCTCGGCATCCGGCAGGTTCACCGGCGAAGAGGAGACCGAACGGATCTCGGGCTCGCGGTCCGCCCCGGACGCGGCGCACTCGGCCCTGACCATCCGGGTGACCGCCGCGACCACCCGGTCCAGGGTGGCGGTGGCGAACGCGCGGATCGTCAACCCGATGACGGCCTCGGCGGGAATGACGTTGCCCGTCTCGCCGGCCCGCAGCGAGCCGACGGTGAGTACGACCTGCTCAGCCGGGTCGACCTCCCGGGACACGACCGTCTGTAGGCGGAGCACGACGGCCGCGGCGATGACCACGGGGTCGATGGCGAGGTGCGGCGTCGCCGCGTGACCGCCTCGACCGAGGATCGTGATCTCAAGGGAGACGCTGCCGGCCATCACCGGTCCGGCACCGAACGCCAGCATCCCCGCCGGAAAGGGCGCGCTGTGCTGAGCGAGGACGACGTCGGGTCGACCGGTCAGGTCGTACAGGCCCGCCGCCAGCATGGCGCGGGCCCCCTCCAGGGTCTCCTCAGCGGGTTGCCCGACGATGGCGAGTGTCCCACTCCATTCCTCGCGATCGGCAGCCAGCACGTGAGCGGCCCCGGCCAGACAGGCGAGGTGCAGGTCGTGCCCGCAGGCGTGCATCACCGGCACCTCCCGGCCGGCGGGACCGACGACCACCTTCACGCTCGCGTACGGCAGGTCGGTCTCCTCCTTGACCGGCAGCGCGTCGAGTTCGGCGCGGAGAAGGACGGTCGGGCCGACGCCGTTACGCAGGACGCCCACCACACCGTGACCCCCGACCCCGGTGGACACCCGATAGCCGGCACGGCGCAGCCGCTCGGCGAACCTGCCCGCCGTCCGCGCTTCCGCCCCGGACAGCTCGGGATGGGCATGCAGGTCGATGTAGAGGGCGGCCGCCTCCCGTAGGGCCGCGCTCGGGCCGGACCGGGGCGCAGAGGCTGATTTCATCCAGAAGTCCTTCTAGGGCCGGTGATTCTCCGGAGAGATCACCGAAAGAAGGGTGACCTCCTGCTGCTCCGCACGGAAAGATTTCCCCAAGCGGGTCGCGCCATCGGCGGATAAGCGGAATTGCGCTGGTCGAACGGATCTTGCATCCCCGCACGGCGACTGCTAACTTTCGAACATTTCAATATGTTGAGCTGTCGGGGTGGTGAGGTGACCCGGTGAAGGCTGAGGACCACCGACAGGGAAACCGGCCAGAGGGCACAATCACTGTTGAAGCGGCCCATCTCTACCAATGGATTCTGCAACGCGGCCAGGTATCCAGTGGGGAGCTGGAGGACGCCACAGCCGTCCTTGGGCAGACCCCTGACGAGCTGGCCGAGGCCCTGGCTTCGCTGCTGACCCTGCGGCTGCTGCGGCACGCGCCCGAGGAGCCCGACGTGCTGGTGGCGAACAGCCCGGACGCGGCCGTCGCGGAGCTCGTGGGCCCCCTGGAGTTCGAGGTACGGCAGCGCCAGCGCCGGATGGAGGCACTGGAGGCGACCCTGCTGGCCTTCAACCCGATCTACTTCAACACCCGCCAGGTCCGCAATCGGCGGGAAGCCATCGACATCATCGACGAGGTGGACCGGGTACGCGCCACGCTCGCGGGGATCGCCCGACGGTGCTCGGTCGAGGTCTTCAGCGCCCATCCCGGGGTGCTATCGGACGGCGCCATCGAGGAGTCCCTGCCGAAGGACCTCGAGATGTTGGCACGCGGGATTCGAATAAGAACAGTCCACCAACATCCGGTGCGTGTCCATCCGCGCATGCGCCCCTTCCTCAAAGAGCTCGTCGATGCGGGCTGCGATGTGCGCACCCGGGAAGAGATCACCGACCGGATAATCATCTTCGACCGTGAGATTGCGGTCATTCCGAACATGCTCGCGAGCGGGGCGGTCGTCCTACGGGAGCCTTCCGTGGTGGATTACCTGTACCGCTCGCTGGAGCAGGTCTGGGCCTCGGCCCTGCCCTTCGACGACGAGACCACGCCAAACGGCGGCTACGGGGTGGCTGGCGACGACCTCAAACGGGCACTGCTGCACCTGTTGGCGGCCGGCCGGAAAGACGAGTTCATCGCCCGCAAGCTGAGCATCTCGGTGCGCACCTGCCGGCGGCACATCGCGGAGATCATGCATGACCTGGGCGCGGAGAGCCGGTTCCAGGCCGGGGTGCTCGCCCGGCAGCGCGGGCTGTTGGACGACCTCACCGAGGCGGGGTGAGGACGGGTCGCGCCAGTCAGTCCCAACCGGTGGAGTTCCCGCCGCTGAGGATCCGCATCTCGCTCCCCCTTCCGGTGGCGATCATTGCCGGTGGTGTCACCTGGCATACCCAAAATTCTGCGCGGGCCAGGCGGCGGCGAACAGCCGCAGGAAGCTGCGTGACATGTTGTTCCGTGTCCTGGATGGGTCTTCCCTCAGTCGAGCACCGACTCGCCGCCCGGGTAGGCGAACGACGCGCGTGGTGAGTAGAAGCCCCAGACGATGGTCAGCGGGTCGGCCGGACGCAGCGCGTACACCGGGTGGTCGGGTTCGAGGAACTCCAGCGACTCGACCTCGAACGGGTCGACCGGCTCCGCCACGAACGGGTAGTTGCCGCTGAGCAGCCTGCCGTCGAGCCGGGTGAGGTAGCGCAACTGGCCCCGGTTGACGGCGTCGCCGGTGCGCCCGACGCGGGCCGTCGTCCTGATCACGGGTACGCCGTCGGCCTCGGTGGTGGCGATCAGCCGACGCCCGCGTACCTCGATGGTGGTTCTTCCCGGGGTCGCCGGCACGCCCCGGGCGGCGGCGTACGCCCGGACGTCGGGGCTGGAGTTGAAGTAGTGCGTCCACCAGCGGCCGGGCGTGACCCCGTCGGGAGCGTCGACTCCGGCGAGGTCCGGCCCGATGTACGTCAGGGAGTACGCACCGAAGCCGGAGGTCTGCGCGGCGTCGTCGACGACGTACTGGTTCATGAAGACCTGGTGGTTCGGTGCCGGCGTGAGCCCGTCGGGGACCAGGGCGGCCACCGCGTCGGGGTCGGCCGGTAGCCAACCGAAGTAGATCATTCTGCTGTTCACGACGAGCTGCGGAGCGACGATTTCGGTCACGAGGGGTCCTTCCGCTGGGCAGCGATACGTAGTCGCGACGCTACGGAGCCGCCCGACGCCCAGACAACGACGGATTGCCGACATGCGAGCCGTCGCCGGCTCCGGCCGGCCACCGTGGCTCGAACGTCACGTCGAGACGCTCGTCAGACGGTGGTGCGGGACCACTGTTGGTTGGTGCCGGTGTTGCACGAATACTGCTTGAGGACCACCCCGTCCGCGGTCGAGGCGGCTGGAACGTCCACGCACTTGTTGCTGTGTCGTGCCCGCAGTTGGAAGTAGCTGCCGTTGGTGACCATCTGGAACTGTTGGTTGGTGCCGGTGCCGCAGGTGTACTGGATGAGTTCGGCGCCGTCGGCTGTCGACGCGCTCACCACGTCGAGGCACTTTCCGCTGTGCCGGCTGACGATGCGCCAGTAGCCGCTGCCGGCGTCCTGGAACTGCCACTGCTGCCACGCGCTGCCGGCGTACGTGTACTGGCCTACGCGGGCACCGTTGTCGGTGTTCGGTTGCTGGACGTCCATGGCCTTGCCGCTGTGGCGCACATTGATCCGGTAGAACGATCCCGTCGACGGTGGGGGCGTCGTCGGGCCGTCCCCGACGGTGTCGCCCCACGCGTACCGGATCCGGTCGGCCCCGGAGGTGTTGCGGACGGTCAGGTTGAGGTCGGTGCCGCTGCCGCTGAGGGCGAACATCGAGTACCAGTCGTAGCCGATGGTGCCCGGCTTGCCGCCGAGAGCCGGCCAGTAGGTGCCGCCCATCTGGTTGTCGCGCATGACCTGGGCCATGGCGCGGATGTGGCGCACGAAGTTGTCGGTGCTGCCCGCGTCGGCGTAGTTGCGGCCGTCGTTCATCGGCGCGCCGAACTCGGTCGCGACAGCGCGGGAGGCGCAGTTGCCGAGGCGGGTCTGGATGTGGCTGCGGAAGGCGTCGTAGGTCATCGCGCCGTAGAAGAAGGCGTAGTGGTGGAAGGAGAGCAGCGTCGAGGTGAAGCGGCTGTCGTTGCAGACGTCGCGCAGGTCCTGGCTGAAGCCGGTGCCGCCGATCAGCACCCGGCCGGGCACCGCCGAGTAGTGGTAGCTGAGCCAGTTCGCCGCCACGTTGCGCCACTCCGCCGAGCTGTATCCGTGCGGCTCGTTCATCGGCTCGAAGTAGACGTTGGTGTTCGAGCCGTACGTGTTCGTCACCGTGGACCACATCGCGTTCCACGCGGCGAGGTTCGTGATCCTGCCGCCGGAGGCTGCGCCGTCCTCCCAGTAGGCGAGGATCACCTTGAAGCCGCGAGCGGTGGCGGCGTCGATGGCGCCTCGGTACGCCTCCCACCACGCCGTCCCCACCGTGTGGGTGTTGATCGGCAGGCGGACGGTGTTGACCCCCATGGTGGACGCCAGGTCGTCGTAGAGGGCGTTGGCCTTGGCCCGCACCGTCGCGTTGCTGTCGGACGAGCTCAGGCCCTGCACGACCAGCGGCCCGGTGCTGAAGTTGTCACCCAGGACCGCCCAGTTCATGCCTCGGAACTGGTTGGTGGCCGCAGTGGCCGGCGACGACGCGACGACAACGCCAGCCAGCACGGTCAGCGCTGCCACCAGGGCGGACAACGCCCGTCGATGTGGTGCCACAGTCGGAACTCCTTGGACGGGGGGGGACCAGGGTCAGCTGGTCACGCGGAAGGTGGCGTCGGCGCGGCTCTGCGCGTCGGTGACCGGGTCGAGCCGCAGCAGGTAGGCGTAGTGCCGCAGGTAGCGGTCCGGGTGGCTGTAGGACTGGAACGACGTCCACGAGGAGTTGGCCAGGCCGGCGACCTGCCGGAAGGTGGCGTCGGCGGCGAAGGTGGCGGTGCCGTCGTTGGCTTCCAGCCGGAAGTCGAACCCGTAGTGGCGCAGGTAGTAACCCGGATAGTTGACCGACTGGATGGAGACCGTGCCGGAGCCGACCAGGCCGGGCACCAGCCGCCACTGGCCGTCCTGGGCAGGGCTGACGTTCGGGTCGATGCGGACGTCGTAGTCGTAGTGCCGCACGTACCGGTCCTGGTAGTTGTACGACTGGATCCGGTTGACCGCGGTGGCGGGCCAGCGGGCGAGCACCCGGTTCTGTTCGGCGGCGGTCAGGTTGAGGATCGAACCGTGCCGCTTCTTGGTGCCGCCCATGCCGTACGAGCCGGACGCCGGCAGTCGGTAGCTGCCCGGGCTCGACGGGTCGGTGGTCAGAACCGGCAGGTAGCCGCGTCCGCTGGCGTACTGGTCGAGGTAGAGGACCCACTCGTTGCGGTTGTTGAACTTCATCCACATCGGGCCTTCGACCTGGGAGCCGGTCAGCCCGATGCCGGAGAGGTTCCCGAGGGTGGTCCAGGTGCCGAGAATGGAGTTGCTGCCTTCGATGGCGATCTGGCCGTCCCGGGAGGCCCGGACGTAGCGGTAGGCGCCCACGCCGGCCGGAGCCTCGACGATCTGGGTGTCGATGATCTCCTGGTTTCCCGGACGGTTGATGTAGACCTGCGGCGTGGTGACGCTGCGGAAGTTCGCCGTGCGCGCGTAGTAGATGCGGTGCTTGGTCGCGCCGTTGAGCGGGACGTTCGTCGCCCAGTAGAGGACGTAGTCGCCGGTGGCCGGATTCCAGATCGCCTCCGGCGCCCAGGCGTTGCGTCCGTCCGGAATCGCGCCGGCGACGTTCAGCAGCCACGGCGCCGACCAGTTGACCAGGTCGGTGGACTCCCACACGACGAGGTTGCGGCTGCCGTTGTTGATCGCGGTAGACCAGTCCTGGCCGCAGCCGATGCACAGATCGGTGGCGATGATCCAGTACCGGTCACCGGCGGGCGAGCGGACCAGGGCGGGGTCGCGGACGCCGCGGGTGCCGACGGTGGATCGCAGCACGAGCCCGCCGTTGTTGAGATCCGTCCAACGCAGACCGTCCGTGCTGTGGGCGAGGTAGATCTGCTGGTCTGTCGAGGACTCACCGGTGAAGTGCGCCATCAGGTAGCCGACGGTCGGGTCGAGCGCGGCTGCCTCCTTTGGTGTCGCCGCCGACCAGGTGGTGAACAGCAGACACGCGGCGACCATGACCGCGCCGAGCCGGGCGAGGACTCTCGACATGGGTCTTTCTCCTTCGCGGGGGCTCAACAGTCAGCTAGAGGGTTGGTACGACGGGGCGGATGGTGCCGTCGGTGTTGAACTCCATCCGGTCGATGGCGGTCTCGCGGTTGGTGCCGTTGCCGGCCGGCACTGCGAAGCGGTGGTAGGCGATGTACCAGCTGTCGCTGCCGGGTGCCCGGACGACGGAGTGGTGACCGGTGCCCTTGATGCCGACGTCGAGGCGCTTCTGCAGCACCACCCCGCGCCTGGTCCACGGCCCGAGGGGTGTGGAGCCGGTGGCGTACGCGACCCGGTAGTCCTCGCTGCGCGTGTCGTTCTCCGACCACATGAAGTAGTAGAGCCCGTTGCGCTTGAACACGAATGGCGCCTCGTTGTAGCCGGAGGGGGTGATGACCCGCGCCTGCTCGGCGTCGAAGGAGACCATGTCGGGGTTCAACCGCACCGCCCGCGCGGTGCCCTGACCCCAGTACAGGTAGGACTGCCCGTCGTCGTCGGTGAACACCATGGGGTCGATCGCCTGCCCACCGGAGAACTGGTCGCCCCGGACGAGTGGTCGGCCCAGCGCGTCGCGGAACGGGCCGGTGGGGCTGTCGGCTACCGCCACGCCCAGTTGTTTGGTCGTGTTGCCGCTGGCCGCACCGCCGCTGAAGTACAGGTAGTAGCGGCCGTTGGCGCTGGCCACCGCCGGCGCCCAGGCCGAGTTGTCGGCCCAGGACACGTCCGGGCCGTGGTCGAGGATCACACCGTGGTCGGTCCAGTTGACCAGGTCGGTGGAGGAGAACGCCTTGTAGTAGGTGCCGGCCCAGCTCGCGTAGCCGTCGGTGGTCGGGTACAGGTAGTAGCGGCCGTTGAACACGGCGAGATGCGGGTCGGCGAAGAGGCCCGGGATCACCGGGCCCCTGGTGGTCCTGGGTGCCCAGGGCGCGACGAGGCGGAAGGAGCTGTCCGCCCGGAACGCGGCGGTGTCCTGGTAGGCGTCGAGCCAGAGGGCGAAGTCGCGGTGCCGGATCCGCCGGGTCGGATAGTTGTACGAGGCCAGCGTCACCGATCCGCTGACCGAGCCGTCCACCGCGCAGAAGGTGGCGTCGGCGCGGAACGTCGGGTCGCCGGTGTTCGGGTCGACCCGGAGCCGGTAGTCGCGATGCCGCAGGAACATGCCTGTCCTGGTCTGGAACGAGTAGCAGGTCGGCGACGCCAGACCGTTGACCACCGTGAAGGTGGCGTCGAGCTTGGTCTGGTTGGTGCTGGTGGAGCTCACCGGGTCGAGCTGGCCGAGATAGTCGATGTGCCGTACGAACCGTCCGGCTTGGTTGACCGCCTCCAGCGAGACGGCGCCGGTCGGCAGGGCGGCGGCGTGAGCTGGCACGTCGGTCACCACCAGGGCAGCTGCCGCGGCCACGGCGGAGAGCGCGAGGAGAGACCGTAGACGCGTCGTCGATGCTTCCGACAGCGATGCCGCCGCCATCCCGGCTCCCTTCGGAGATCATCTATGTGAGCGTTCACATCAGACTGCCGTCGGACTCGGTTCCAGGTAACTCTGACGAGGGATGACGTTGGCCGCACGGGAGAGCTGCCGGTGCGTCACGATGCTGGGCGCGATGTGTTCGGTTCGTTACGTTCGCGTTGCGGACAAGTGTTAGCGATCGCATCGACCAGTGTCAAGAATCGATTATTGTCGTTCCGCATCGTGCGGAGGTTGATCCCGGAGCGCCTCACGCACCTGCATGAGCGCGAATCCGAGCAGGTTGAGACCCCGCCAACGGCCCGGGTCGCCAGCAGCCGGATCGTCACGGTTCAGGCCGATACCCCAGATCCGGTCGAGCGGGCTGGCCTCCACCAGGACCCGCTCCCCGGTAGCGAGCAAAAATGCCCGGAGCGCCGGATGCTGGTCGAACTTCGCGAGGTTGCCGGCCACCACGATGGCAAACCGGTGTTCGCTCCAGGTCTGCTGATCGAAACCCGCGACGCGTCCGCCCAGCGCCTTGGCGGCGTTCGGATGCGGCGCGGCGAGGATCTGCTCCGCCATCGCGCGGTCACCGAACAGGGTGGCCTTGCGCCACATCATGTAGTGCTCGGCAGTGGCGAAACGTCGTTCGTCGACGGTGAACGACGCCGGCCACCACTGGCTCAGGCAACCTGGGCCGACACCCCCGTCACGCTCGGGCTGATGCCCCCAGAAGAACAGAAACTCGACCCGACGCCCCTGCGCCTGCACAGCGGCCAACTCCGCGACACTCCGTACCGATGCCAGCATGATGGCGAGTGTGCAGCACCGGCGCTCCGCGTACCCCACCGCCTAGCGACCGGAAACCGGTTGCCCGTCGTCAGTGTCGCGTCGAAAATCGGTCGATGCCCAGTGACCAGGCGACCCCCGACTTCTCGATCAAGCCCACGCTCACCGGCGAGCGGGTGATCCTGCGTCCGTTCGTCGACGACGACCTGGACACCTTCCGGGCGGCGGTGGCCGACCCTGAGGTGGCCCGGCTGACCGGCAGCCCGGCCGACGACGCTCCCGACGAGGAGCGGATGCGTTCCTGGTACGGCAGCCGCAACGCCCAGACCGACCGACTCGACCTGGCGGTCGTGGACCGCGCCACCGGGGCCTGCGTCGGCGAGGTGGTCCTGAACGACTGGGACCCGGTCAACCGGAACTGCAATTTTCGGACCCTGTTGGCCGCCGCCGGCCGCGACCGTGGCCTGGGCACCGAGGCGGTACGCCTGGTCGTCGGCCACGGTTTCGAGCGGCTCGGCCTGCACCGCATCTCGCTGGAGGTGTTCGCGTTCAACCCCCGGGCCCGCCGGGTGTACGAGAAGGTCGGCTTCGTCGCCGAGGGTGTGCTGCGGCAGGTCCTGCGCGACGGCGACGACTGGGTTGACGCCACCGTGATGTCGATCCTCGCGCCCGAGTGGGCCGCGCACCGGGGGCATCCCGAGCGCTGAGGCGGGTAGCGGTCAAGCTACGCGAAGCTGAGGCCGTCGGAGCGGGCCCGCTTGAGTTCGGAGAATGCCTGGCAGCCGGCGAGCAGGCGTGCGCCGTCGAAGACGCGGACGGCCTCCTCCCCTCGCGGGATCGAGCTCAGGACGGGGCCGAAGAAGGCAACGTCGTCGACGACGACCGTCGGGGTGCCGAGGTCCTCGCCCACCAGTTGTTGTGCGCGGGCGGTGCTCGCCCGCATCTGCGGGTCGACGTCGCTCCGGTGCGCGGCGTCGGCCAGGTCGGCGGGGAGGCCGGCCTCGGCCAGGGCCAGCGGGACGACGGTGTCGAAGTTCTTGTCGCCGGCGTCGTGGATCCGGCGGCCGAGCGCCGGGTACAGCCGTGTGAGGGCGGCGGAGCCGTGTTGTTCGGCTGCCGCCACGCACACCCTGGCCGGCCCCCACGCCCGGTCGTTGAATTCGCGGTACCAGGGCTCCAGGTCGCGATGCTCGTTGATCACCGCGAGGCTCATCACCTCGAACCGCAGGCTGAGCGGCCGCATCTTCGCGACCTCCATGAGCCAGCGGGAGGTGATCCAGGCGAAGGGGCAGGACGGGTCCACGTACGACGTGACCACCGGAGCGGACGTTGGCATCAAGTTGTCTTCCACGGAAGACAACTTATCTTCCCTGGAAGGTAAGATGCAACAGTGGATGACGACCGGATCGCCGACATCGTTGCTCAGTGGGGCCGTGAGCGACCGGACCTCGACCCCAGCCCATTGCTGATCATCGGTCGCATTCAGCAGTTGGCCGCCGTACTCGATGCGGCCCTGCGACCGCCGTTCGCCGCAGCCGACCTCGGCAACGGCGACTTCGACGTGCTCGCGGCGCTGCGCCGCGAGGGTGAGCCATACACGCTCACGGCGGGCCAGTTGAGCCAGCGGATGCTCGTCACCACCGGGGCGGTGACCAAGCGGGTGGACCGACTGATCGCCCGCGGCCTCGTGTCCCGCTCGGTCTCCACAGCCGACGCGCGCGGCAGAGTGGTCGGGCTGACTCCGGCCGGAGTGGCGCTGACCGACCGGCTCATCGAGGAACATCTGGCCAACGAGGCGGCCATCCTTCGCGACCTCAGCGACAGCGACCGCAGAACCCTTGGGCGCCTGCTGGCGGCGATGAATCGGACGCTGGGCTCCGGGAGTGGAACCGGGGGCGGGGGTCAGGCTGGATGACGCCCTCGACCGTGACCGGCCAACCGTCGGACTACCATTCCGCCATGGACGACACCACCGGCGGCGTACGCATCCGACGCGGTGATCCGGGCGACGCACCCGCCGTGCTGGGCATGCTCGACTCCGCGGTGGTCTGGATGAATGCTCGCGGCAACACCGAACAGTGGGGCACGGCGCCGTTCTCGGAGAAGCCCGAGAGGGTCGAGCAGGTCGACCGGTACCTGACCGAGCACCTCCCGTACATCGCGGAAGTGAACGGCACGCCGGCCGCGGCCCTGGTGCTGGACTCCGGGCCCGACCCGCGGGCACCGATCACGCCCGCCCAAGAATCCGAGCGGTTCGTCCGTCTCCTGGTCTCCGACCGACGGTTCGCCGGCCAGAAACTCGGCGCGGCACTGTTGGCACACGCCGTGGACGAAACCCGGCGGGCCGGCGTGCGGTTGCTCCGGGTCGACTGCTGGGCGGGCGGCGGTGGCGAGTTGGTGGCGTACTACGAGCGCCACGGGTTCACTCGCACCGAAACCTTCCTGGCCGGAACCTGGCCGGGGCAGGTGCTGGCCCAGCGGGTCGACTGACCCACGCTCGTGGGTCATAGCCGACACTGGATGCGTGATCGGTGACCGATGGGGTGTGACCACCAGCGAGACGTTGCGGACGTATCTCTGTCGAGGAAAGCCGCGTAGCCCTCGGCGTCGCAGGACTGCCGTTGAGAGCGGTTCGCCTCAGGCGCTGGCCAGCCGAACGATGAACTGGCAGCCGTCAACGGTGTTGCGCACCTCGACCCGGCCGCCGTGCGCCTCCACCAGGCCACGAACGATGGCCAGGCCGAGCCCTCCGGATGCCCCACCGTCGCCAGGCCCGGGCGTGCGGGCCGGTTCACCACGGAACGCGATGTCGAACAGCCGGGGAAGATCTGCCGAGGGGATGCCGCCACAGGTGTCGGCGACCGACAGCCAGGCGTGGTCGTCCTCACGGCCGGCTTCGATGCGTACGGTGCCGTCGTCCGGGGTGTAGCGGACCGCGTTGAGCAGCAGATTGGCCACGACCCGAGCCAGCTCTGGTTCGCTCGCGGCAACCGTCGGCCACCCCGACTCGCTGGCAACCAGCTTGATTCGGCGAGCGTCGGCCAACGGGGTGGTGCTGGCCAGCGCGTCCGAGACCACTTCTCCGAGCGGCACCGCCGTCAACGACAACCGCAACGCGCCCGCGTTGATCCGGGACAGCTCGAACAGGTCGTCGACGAGTCGGGTCATCCGGTCGGTCTCGACGCGGATACGTCGGTGGTACTCGTCGACCGTGTCCGGATCGCGAACCACCCGGTCCTCCAGCGCCTCCGCCATCGCCCTCAGCCCGGCGAGCGGGGTACGCAGGTCGTGCGAGACCCAGGCGACCAGGTCGCGTCGGCCCTTCTCCAGTTGCCGTTCCCGCTCCCGGGCCTGGTCGCGCCAGACCGCGGCGCGGGCCAGTCGACGGCCGAAGTGCCCGCCGACGGCGAGGCTGACCACCGCCGCCGCCGCGACGGTGATCAGGACCACCTCCAGGTCGTGTGCGGAGAGGAACATGGCTTCCGCGACCGCCATCACCCCGACAGCGACGGCGACCACTGTGGTGGCGAGCAGCACGCTGAGGTGCACGGTGATCGAGCTGCGTCGGAGTGCGCGCAGCAGCACCGCCCCGGCGAACCCGATGCCGAGTGCCGCGCCGAGGGCGAGCGCGAAGATCAGGAGTACGTCACGCATTGGCCGGCTCGTAGCGGTAGCCGACGCCCCAGACGGTCACGATCCGCCGCGGGTCGGCCGGGTTGGTCTCGATCTTCTCCCGCAGTCGGCGTACGTGCACGGTCACGGTCGAGTGGTCCCCGAAGTTCCAGCCCCAGACCTGGTCCAGAAGCTCGGCCCGGCCGAACACCCGGGAGGGATGCCGCATGAGGTGGACGAGCAGGTCAAATTCCCGCAGCGTCAGAGCCAGATCGGTACCGCCGAGGCGGGCGGTTCGGGAGGTCGTGTGCACCGCCAGATTGCCGTCGGTGAGCGCCTCCGGCCGCTCGGATGGCGTCCCACCGCCGGCGCGACGAAGCACCGAACGGACCCGCAGCACCAACTCCCGGGGAGAGAAGGGCTTGGTCAGGTAGTCGTCGGCGCCGAGCTGAAGCCCGAGGATCCGGTCGGACTCGTCACCGCGAGCGGTCAGCATGACGATCGGTACGCCGTCCGGCCGTACCCGCAACGCCCGGCACACCTCCAGGCCGTTGATCCGGGGCAGCATCAGGTCGAGCACGACCAGGTGGGGCGCCTCGCGTTCCACCGCCGCCAGCGCCGCCGCGCCGTCGGCCGCGAGGCTCACCTGGAAGCCGTCGTTCTCGAGGTAACGACGAATGACGTCGCTCACGGTCTGATCGTCGTCGACCACCAGCACGCGCTGTGTCACGAACCATCCCCGTTCCGACCGGTCAGCGTCTCCCCTCGGATGTCCATCGGCCCAGCGTAGCCACGCACCGCCGCCGGCCCGCGCCGGCAAACCTTGCGAGGTTCTTACGGCTGGGCGTGCGAACCCGAGCGGGCCCACCCGAGGTCATACGGTGACCGGAATGCGGATACTTGTCACCGGTGCTGCCGGATTCATCGGTTCACACGTCGCCGACCTGCTCGCCGAAGGCGGGCACGAGGTGGTGGCCGTGGACGCGCTCCTGCCCGAGGCGCACGGTGCGACGGCACCGCCCTGGAGCGAGCGGCACGACCTCGTGGCCGGGGACGTCCGCGACGCCGAGCTGCTGACCCGGCTACTGACCGGAGTCGACGCGGTCTGCCACCAGGCAGCCATGGTCGGCCACGGCATCGACCCGGCCGACGCCCCCCGGTACGCCGCGCACAACGACCTCGGCACGGCCACCCTCCTCGCGGCGATGCACGCCACCGGGGTACGCCGGTTGGTGCTGGCCAGCTCGATGGTGGTCTACGGCGAGGGCCGCTACCACTGCCCTACCCACGGGATCGTCCGGCCTGTCGGCCGCCGGGCCGTCGACCTGGCCGAGGGCCGCTACGAGCCGACCTGCCCTCGGTGCGACCAGGCGCTCTCCCCCGGTCTCGTGCCCGAGGACGCGCCGCTGGAGCCGCACAGCACGTACGCCGCCACCAAGCTGGCCCAGGAACACCTTGCCGGCGCCTGGGCCCGGCAGACCGGCGGATCGGTCTGGGCCCTGCGCTACCACAACGTCTACGGTCCGAGAATGCCACGTGACACTCCGTATTCCGGGGTCGCATCGATCTTCCGGTCGGAACTGGCCGCCGGCCGGCCGCCCCGGGTCCTGGAGGACGGCCGGCAACGGCGCGACTTCGTGCACGTGACCGACGTGGCAACGGCCAACCTGCTGGCCCTGATGACGCCGGCACCGGATCCTCTGACTCCGGTGAACGTCTGCTCGGGTGAGCCGCACACCGTCGGCGAGTTGGCCCACGAACTGGCGTCGGCGATGGCCGGCCCATCGCCGGTCACGGTCGGGGGTGGGCGGACGGCGGACGTACGGCACGTCGTGGCCGATCCGGCCCGCGCCACCCGGCTGCTTGGTTTCACCGCCCGAATCGGCTTCGCCGCTGGCATCGCGGACTTCACGACCGCGGTGATGCGGGATCCGGTATCGGTCAGGACACCGTCCACAGTAGGTGGTTGACGGCGAGGGCCGTGACAGCCTGGGCCGCCAACCACCACCGTCGGTGGCCGGCGGGCAGGTGCGCGGTGGCGACCAGCAGCCAGACCGCGAACGGTAGCCAGATCCGCTCGACCTCGGCCTTGCTGAGCCCGGACAGGTCCGCCGCGAGCACGGCCGCCGTCGCCGCGATGGGCAGCCATATTGTGGGTCCGGCACTGGCGATCCGCTGTCGGACGGTGGTCGCGAACGGTGGGCGTGGTGACCGGATCGACACGGCGGCCACCGCCCGTCGCAGCGCCGGCCCGACCACCGGGCCGGCCGAGAGCAGCAGAGCGGCGAGATTCGCCCAGACCCAGTAACCGTACGGGCGTTCCGCCGCCCAGCCCTGGTAGTAACGACGTGCCACCAGGTGGTAGCCGTCCAGCCACCAGAAGCCACCGATGGTGAACACGGCGACGACGGCCGCGACCGCCGTCGCCGCGACCAGGAGCACGCCGAGGCGGTCCCGCGCCCGGAGCAACACCACGGTCAACGCGAGCAACCCGACCAGGACGAACCCGTACGACAGGTAGAGCGCGAAGCCGAGTAGCAACCCGCCAAGCGTGGCCGATGCTCGGCCACCCACCACCAGCAGCGCCAGCCCGGCCGCGACCACCGCGGTGAAGATCCCGTCCGCGGACGCGCCCACCCAGACCGCCCCCGGGAAGAGCACCAGGAACGGCCACACCGCCCGGGCCGCGTCCTCGACGCCGAGCGCCCGCAACGTCACCGGAACCGTCACCGAGACCGTGGCTCCGAGCAACACGCAGGCGAGCCCGGCGGCGGTCCCGCCACCCAGGCCGATCCGCTCCAGCCAGACGAAGAACAGCAACGCTCCCGGTGGATGACCGGCGGTGTGGGTGGACCACGAATTGGGTTGGAAGTCGAGGATCCGGTCGGCGAAGCCGGACAGCATGACGCCGACATCGGTCACCCGGGGCACCTCGTGCAGATACTCGGCCTGCACGGTGAGCCGCTCGGTCAACCCCGCGGACCAGCCGTCCACCAGGGCCAACGACAGCGTCCAGAGCACCGCGGCGAGATAGCCGACGACCAACAGCCGCGGCCACGACGTGTCGGCTCCCCAGCGTGTGCCGCGCCAGACGAACAGCGCCGCGACGAGAAGCGCGGCGGGGGTGCCGGGCCCCAGGTGGGGCTGCCAACCGGCGTAGAGCGGCGCCGCGTCGGCGTGGAGCCGCACACCCTGATGGTTGAGCAGCGCGCCGACGGAGACGGCAACGGCGAGCAGTGCCACCTCGGCACCGAGGACGATCAGGTCGGCGGACCGGGGGCGTCCCGGCCGGATCATCATGGTCATGGTGACGGCCGACGGTACGACCTGTGACCAGGCAACCGACAGTCAGACGGTGAGACGTCAGAGAGTCGTAAGATTCGTTGCCTGGTAAGCGATTCGTAAGGACACACAGCGCTCCGGACGGTCCGTGGCGGGCCTAGCGTCGCCGGTATGCACACAACGATCGACGTGGTGCTGCCATGTCTGGACGAGGCGGCCGCACTGCCTGCCGTACTGGGCGGGCTGCCGCCCGGCTACCGCGCCATCGTGGTCGACAACGGCTCCACCGACGGTTCGCCTGTCGTCGCGGCCGAGCACGGCGCCCGGGTCGTCCACGAGCCGCGACGCGGATACGGCGCGGCCGTACACGCCGGCCTGCTGGCGGCGGAGACGGATCTGGTCTGCGTGCTCGACGCGGACGGCTCGTTCGATCCAGCCGAGCTGCCCAAACTCGTCGCGACGGTGCTCGACGGCCGGGCTGACCTCGCCGTCGGGCGGCGTCGGCCGATCTCGGCGGACGCCTGGCCCTGGCATGCCCGCGCCGGGAACGCGCTGGTCGCCGCGCTGCTACGGCGTCGCGGTGTGCCGGTGTACGACATCAGCCCGATCCGGGTGGCCCGCCGGACGGCGCTGCTGGGACTCGGTGTCCGCGACCGCGCGTTCGGCTACCCCCTGGAGCTGCTGCTGCGCGCGGCCGAGTCGGGCTGGCGGATCATCGAGCTGGACGTCGGGTACGCGCCCCGGGCTGCCGGCACGAGATCGAAGGTCTCCGGGTCGGTCCGGGGCACGTGGCGAGCGACCCGGGACTTCGCCGGGGTGCTGCGCGCGGACGCCGGCGGTGCCCGGTGAACGTCCTGCTCGTGGTCGCGAAGGCACCGGTTGCCGGGCTGGCCAAGACGCGCCTCTGCCCGCCCGCTGACCCGACCCAGGCGGCCCGGGTCGCGGCGGCGTCGCTGCTGGACACCCTCGCGGCGGTGCGCGCCACCGCGTCGACCATTCCCGTGCTGGCCCACGCGGGTCGGTTCGCCGATGCCGAGTACGGCGCGGAGTTGACCGCAGCCTTGGCGGGTTGGCACCTGCTTCCGCAGCGCGGCGACGCGTTCGCCGACCGTCTCGCGAATGCCCACGCCGACACTGCCGCGGCATATCCCGGCCGACCGGTGCTGCAGATCGGCATGGACACACCGCAGATCCGGCCAGCCCTGCTCACCACCGCGCTGGAACGGCTCGCCCAGCACGAGGCGGTGTTCGGGCCGGCGCTCGACGGCGGCTGGTGGGCACTCGGGCTACGCGATCCGTCGTACGCGAACGTGTTGCGCGAGGTGCCCATGTCGACCGACGACACCGGTCGCCGCACCCTCGCCGCTCTGCGCAAGCGCGGCCTGCACCCGTCGGTCCTGCCCGTTCAGCGTGATGTCGACGACTGGCCGGCAGCGCTGGCGGTCGCGGCCGACCTACCCGGCAGCCGGTTCGCAGGTGCCGTCGAAGCGGTGGGCGGTCAGTTGGTGAACGGACGCGCCAGGTGAATTCGACGATCAGTCTCGACGGTTTCGATGTGGTGCTGGGCAGAATCGACGGGTGGCCCGCCGACCGTGCGTGCGGTACGCCGGGCGCCCCGGTGCCTGCGGTTCAACCCGACCACTGGCTGGTGCACACCGACGGGCGACGTGACCTGTTGCCGGTGCGGCGCTGGCACGGCCCACCCGAGCCGGCAGTTGAGTCCGTCGCCGCCCGCTGCACCGGGCCCACCATCGACCTCGGCTGCGGCCCTGGCCGGCTGACCAGGGCACTCGCCCAGCGAGGCCTCGTCGCACTGGGCGTCGACATCTCCGCCGAGGCGGTACGGCTGACCCAGGGCCGGGGTGTCATCGCCCTGCGACGCGACGTCTTCGAACCACTACCCGGCGAGGGGAGGTGGGCACACGCCCTGCTCATCGACGGCAACATCGGCATCGGTGGTGACCCGGTCCGACTGCTGCGCCGCTGCGGCGCCCTGATCGCGGCCGACGGAACGCTCCTGGTCGAGGTGGAACCGCCGGGGGCCGGGCTGTGGCGGGGCCAGGCGTACGTCCTGTCCCGATCGTCAGGTGAACAGGAACTGCGAGGGCCGGCGTTTCGCTGGGCGCGGGTCGGGGCGGAGGCGGTGGCCCCTACCGCCGCCGCTGCCGGCCTGCGGGTCGCAGACCGTTTCCGGGTCGGTCCACGCTGGTTCGCCGAGCTGGCCCGCTCATGATCCGCCGGCCGCGCGTCCCCGCCCCCGAGGACTTCACCGCACCCTCGCACTCTCCGCTGGTCGCCGCTCGGCTCGGCCTCTGGCTCGGGGTGGCGTTCGGGCTGTGCTTCGGCACCGGACTGCTCAGCCACTACATCCAGCACCCACCGGGCTGGTTCACCTGGCCGACCCGACCGGTCGACCTCTACCGAATCACCCAGGGCGTCCACGTGCTCTCCGGTGTCGCGGCAATCCCGTTGCTGCTGGCCAAGCTGTGGAGCGTCTACCCCCGGCTGTTCGTCCGCCCGCCGCTGCGCCAGCCGATCCGGCTGCCCGCCCACGCCCTCGAACGGATCTCCGTCCTGGTACTGGTCTGCGCCGCATTCTTCGAGCTGGTCACGGGTCTGTTCAACGTCGCCCAGTCGTACCCGTGGGGATTCTTCTTCCCGACGGCGCACTACGCGGTCGCCTGGCTGGTGGCGGGCGCGGTGCTGCTGCACGTCGCGGTGAAGCTCCCGATCGCCCGCGCGGCGCTGCACACGCCACTGCGGCGCAGGAGAGCGGCGGCGCGCGACGATCGAGACTCGTCCGAGCGACGCGCCTTTCTGCGCACGTCGGCGGGCGTCGCCGGCCTCGCCGTGCTGGCCACCGCCGGGGTCACCGTGCCGTGGCTACGTCGGGTGTCGCCGTTGGCGTGGCGTTCCGCCGCCGGGCCGCAGGGCATACCGATCAACCGTACGGCGGCTGCCGCGCGCATCGTCGTTCCACCGGACTGGCGACTGGAGATCGTCTGGCCGGGCGGGCGACACACGATGTCCCTGGCCGAACTGGCGGCCCTGCCACAACGTACGGCGGAACTCCCGATCGCCTGCGTCGAGGGCTGGAGCGCGTCGGCCCACTGGACCGGCGTGCCCGTCGTCCAGTTGCTCCGATGGGCCGGCGCACCGACCGGCCGACCGGTTCGGTTCACCTCACTGGAAACCGACGGCCTGTACGCGGCAAGCACACTGCCGGCGGCTCATGCCACCGACCCGCTGACCCTGCTCGCCCTGCGGATCAACGGCGAGCAACTGTCGGCCGACCACGGTTACCCCTGCCGACTCATCGCGGCGAGCCGGCCCGGCGTCCTCCAGACCAAGTGGGTGGCCCGGCTGGAGGTGTTGCGGTGAGAGCCGTCCGGCTGCTGCTGTTCGTGGTCGGTGCCGCGGCCACGGCGTACGGCGGCTGGCTGCTCCTTCCCCAGCTCGCCACCACCCTGCCGTGGCTGATCGGCGGCCCGGTGCTGCACGACGTCCTGGTGGCACCGCTGGTCGGCCTGGCCGGGCTGACGCTGGGCCGACTGGTGACAGACCGCTTACGCCGGGCCTGGATCGCCGCGGGTCTCCTGGCCAGCGTCACGTTGCTGCTGATCGCGGTGCCGCTGCTGTGGCGACCGCCCTCGGCGCCTCCGAACCCCGGCCTACCGGACCGCGACTATCCGCTGGGGCTCGCTGTCGGGCTGGCTGTCGTCTGGGCCGTGATCGTGATCGTGCTGGTCGTCGCCACCACGGTCAAGCGGGGCGTCACGGACCGACGAACCGACCGTCCCTGAGTCGCCCTACGCGTTCTCTACTCATCGCCCAGGAGGGGTACCCATGTCAGCAGGAGAGATCAGCCCGCCCGATCGCGCGCCGATCGGCGTCATCGGCGGATCAGGTTTCTACGAGTTCCTCGACGACGTCACCGAGGTCACCGTCGACACACCGTACGGACCGCCCAGCGACGCGCTGTCCGTCGGGAGTCTGGCCGGGCGACCGGTGGTGTTCCTGCCCCGTCACGGACGCCGACACACCCTCCCTCCACACCGCATCAACTACCGGGCCAACCTGTGGGCGCTGCGGGCACTCGGCGTCCGGCAGGTACTCGCACCGGGCGCCGTGGGCGGCCTGCGACCGGACCTGGGCCCCGGGACCCTCGTGGTGCCGGACCAACTGGTCGACCGGACCAACGGCCGGGATCAGACCTACTACGACGGACGGCCACGCGCGGACGGGCAACTGCCCCCGGTCGTCCACGCGCCCTTCGCCGACCCCTACTGTCCGATAGGACGCGACACGGTCCTCGACGCCGCCCGATCGGCCGGTTGGCAGCCGGTCGACGGCGGAACCATGGTCGTCATCGAAGGTCCCCGGTTCTCCACCCGTGCCGAATCACAGTGGTACGGCCGGGAGGGCTGGTCCGTCGTCGGCATGACCGGCCACCCGGAGGCGGTGCTGGCACGCGAACTGGCACTGTGTTACACCGCGCTGTCACTGGTGACGGACCTCGACTCGGGCGTCGAGGTCGGTCACGGGGTGACCCAGCAGGAGGTGTTCACCGTCTTCGCCCGGAACCTCGACCGGCTGCGCGTCCTGCTCGGCGACGCGGTGAGGACGTTGCCCGCGGACCAGCGAGCCTGCCCCTGCGGCGAGGCTCTGGCAGGTACGCCGTCGTAAGAGTTCCGAAAGGTTCGCGACCCGTTCGACAACAACCTGCGGCCGTACGCTGCGGGGGTGGGGAAACGGATGTTCCGGTCGCCGGTGGCCCGGGCCGGTGTCGCTGCCGCTGTCGTCGTGGTGATTCTGGCCCTCTACTGGTTCCAGCCGTGGAGGCTGTTCACCGACACCTACGTCGACGATGCGCTTCCCCGGGTGGCGGCGACCTCGGCCACCCCGACCCCGACGGCTCCGACGCCGGCTCCCGCGGCCTCGGCAGCCACCCCGGCGGCGAACGAGATCCTGACCGCCGGCGAGTTCGTCACCCACGAGCACCGGACGACCGGCAGCGCCGAGATTCACCGGCTCGCCGATGGGCGCCACCAGCTGGTCATTCGAGAGTTGAACACGTCGAACGGCCCGGACCTGCGGGTGTGGCTCACCGACCAACCGGTCATCCGTGGCACGGCCGGCTGGCGGGTGTTCGACGATGGCGACTGGGTCGAGTTGGCAAGGCTCAAGGGCAACAAGGGCAACCAGGTGTACGACCTGCCAGCGTCGGTTGATCCACGCGAGTTCCGAAGCGTCGCCATCTGGTGCAAGCGATTCGCGGTCTCCTTCGGCGCGGCCGAGCTCACGATCGCCTGACCGGGGTCACCCGGGCCGCAACCTGCCGGACATGGCATTGACATCTTTCACTGCCCAATCTAGCGTCGATGCGAATCGATTCGACGCCGAGCCTGGTGCCCCCGGCACCGCCCGGCGATCGGACCTGCATGGCGTGTCGTTGCGGTGCGCGGGTGGCCGTGGGCCCCTTTCAACCAGTTGGTGCCGAGTGGCGGGAGCCCCTTCATGACAAGACGTAGAACCATCCTTGGATTGCTCGCGACGGCTGCGGCTGTCGTCGTGACCGTGAGCGCGGCGGCACTGGCCGGTGGCCTGAGCAGCGCCGCATCGGCCGCTGACATGTCAGCGGCCGCCGCGACCGCCGGATGCGGCAAGGCGCCCACGTTGACCAGCGGTCAACGATCCATCCAGAGCAGCGGTCAGAACCGTAGTTTCATCCTGAGGATTCCGGACAACTACGACAGGAACCACGCCTACCGGTTGATCTTCGGATTCCACTGGAACGGCGGCACCGCCAACGACGTCGACGGCGGCGGGTCCGACGGGGCGGCCTGGTCCTACTACGGGCTGCGGCAACAGGCCAACAACAGCACCATTTTCGTCGCCCCGCAGGGCAACGGCAACGGCTGGGCCAACCCCGGCGGCCAGGACGTCACCTTCGTGGACAACATGATCAGCCTGATCGAGGCGGATCTGTGTGTCGACACCACGCAGCGCTTCGCGCTCGGGTTCAGCTACGGCGGCGGTATGAGTTACTCGCTGGCCTGTTCCCGACCAGGTGTCTTCCGCGCCGTCGCGGTCTACTCCGGTGGGCAGCTCAGCGGGTGCAGCGGCGGCACCCAGCCGGTCGCGTACATGGGGATCCACGGCATCGGCGACTCGGTGCTCAACGTCTCCGCCGGACGGTCCCTGCGTGACACGTTCGTGCGCAACAACGGGTGCACCGCGCAGAGCCCGCCCGAGCCGAGGGCGGGCAGCCTGACGCACATCACCACCACCTACTCCGGCTGCCGTTCCGGCTATCCGGTGGTCTGGGCCGCCTTCGACGGCGGGCACACCCCCGGCCCGGTGGACGGTGGCGGGGACAGCGGCGCGAGGACCTGGACCAAGGGCGAGGTGTGGAGGTTCTTCACCCAGTTCGGTAGCACCGATCCCACGACGCCGCCGACGACCACCCCGCCACCGAGCGGCCCGTCGGCCCTGCGCAACACGTCCTCCGGACGGTGCCTGGACGTCAACGGCGCCTCCCAGGCCAACGGCGCGGCAGCGATCATCTGGGACTGCCACGGCCAGAGCAACCAGTCATGGACCTCGACCGCCGCCCAGGAGTTGCGCGTCTTCGGCGGCAAATGCCTCGACGTCAACGGCGCCGGCACCGCGAACGGCAGCTCGGTGATCATTTGGGACTGCAACGGCCAGTCCAACCAGAAGTGGCGGCTCAATGCCGACGGCTCGATCACCGGAGTCGGTTCGGGCCGGTGCCTGGACACGGTCGGCAACGGCACGGCCAACGGCACCCGCATCCAGATCTGGGACTGCACCGGCGCGGCCAACCAACGGTGGAGCCGAAGCTGAGCGCGGCGAGGGTCATTCACGCACAAGGAGGCTCAGCTGTGCCACTTCGCAGACACTCCACCCCCTGGCTGGGGGCGGCCATGGCGGTCATGGTTCTGGTCGCCGTCGGAATGTACGTCGTCACGACCGTCGCACCCGCGTCCGCGGCCACCACTGCCGGCTGCGGCAAGGCGCCCGGGCTGAACAGCGGCACGCACACCATCCAGAGCGGCGGGAAGAGCCGCAGCTTCATCCTTCGGTTGCCTGACAACTACAACAACACCTATGCCCACCGGCTGGCCTTCGGGTTCCACTGGTTGGGCGGCACCGCCAGTCAGGTCGCGTCGGGCGGAACCGACGGGGCAGCGTGGGCCTACTACGGCATGCTCTCGCAGGCGAACAACAGCACGATCTTCGTCGCCCCGCAGGGCCTCAACAACGGTTGGGGCAACTCCAACGGTGAGGACGTGACCTTCACCGACGACATGATCCGCGTGATCGACAACGCCCTCTGCGTCGACACCACACAACGTTTCTCGGTCGGGTTCAGCTACGGCGGCGCGATGAGCTACTCGCTGGCGTGTTCCCGGCCGACGGTGTTCCGCGCGGTCGCCGCAATCGCGGCCCCGGGGGCGATCAGCGGATGCAGCGGCGGCACCCAGCCCGTTGCCTACCTGGGCATTCACGGTATCAACGACAACATCCCCAGCGGACGATCGCTGCGCGACAGGTTCGTCCGAAACAACGGCTGCGCCGCGCAGAACCCGCCGGAGCCGAGGGCCGGCAGCCTGACCCACATCACCACCGCGTACTCCTGCCAGCCCGGATATCCGGTGCTCTGGGCCGCGTTCGACGGTGGCCACCAGCAAGGCCCGGTGGACGGGTGCGCCGGCTGTGAGAGCGGCGCGCGGAGCTGGGTCAAGCAGGAGGTGTGGCGGTTCTTCACCCAGTTCGGCTCCGACGTGCCGCCCACCACTCCCCCGCCAACGACCCCGCCGGCCGGGCAGCAGAACGTGCTGATCGCCGGTGGCCAGTCCGGCAGGTGCATCGACATCCCCAACTCCAGCACCAGCAACGGCGCCCGCCCACAACTGTGGGACTGTCACGGTGGCACCAACCAGCGCTGGACCCACACCGCCAACCGCACCCTGACCGTCTACGGCAACAAGTGCCTGGACGCCAGCGGAGCGGGCAGCAGCAACGGCACCGCGGTGATCATTTGGGACTGCAACGGCCAGTCCAACCAACAGTGGAATGTGAACTCCAACGGCACCATCACCGGAGCCCAATCGGGGCTGTGCCTCGACGCCGTCGGTTCCGGCACCGCCAATGGCACGCAACTTCACCTCTGGGCCTGCCACGGCGGCGCCAACCAGCAGTGGAGCGCGCGCAACTAGGGCCCGTTTCGTAGGGACTGGCCCTAGTACCTCACGCTGCGTCGCAGACGCGCCGCTCGGGACCTGTCCCGGGCGGCGCGTCTGCCGTCAGGCGGTGAGGGCGGCAGAAACCGAACGCCCGGACGGGTAGCACCACAGACACGGCCGCACGCCCCCGGACGGCTACTCCTCCGGCACGCGCGGGCCGACCTCGCCCCGCCTGAGGTGTTCCGCGTTGCGGTCGGCCTCGCTGTCGGCGTTCGCAGCACCGGAGCGTGGATCCGTCGTTCGACGCCCCTCGGCGTCCTGATACACCGCGCCGGTTTCGAGGGCTCTCTCCTGCTGGCTCTGCTCAGGCGATGTCATGAATTCCCATCTACCCTGCGGCTCGACCAACAAACGGCCCCCGGCGACCTGCCGGGCTCGCGCGCCGCGGGACGGACCTTGCGCGGACAAACACCTCAGTGGCCGCGGAACGCCTCCTCCAACCACCACGATCCGCGCGCCGCGCTGACCTTGGCGTCGATCACCAACGGTCGGGTACGGGGACCGGCGAGCCAGTGGCGTACCGGTCCGAGATCATCGACGGTCCGGACGGTCAACCCGTCGCAACCGTAACCACGGGCGATCGCGGCCAGGTCGGTCTCGGGGAAGGTGACCGTCTGCAACGGGTGCCCGTCCGGGCCGAAGTGGTGCACCTCGGCCCCGTACGCCGCGTCGTCGTAGATCACCACGAGCAGGGGTAGCGCCAGCCGGACGGCGGTGAGCAACTCGGTCGCGGACATGACGAAGCCACCGTCGCCGACCGCGGCGACGGTGAGCCGGTCCGGTCGGGCGACCGCCGCGCCGAGCGCACTGGCCAGACCGAGCCCGACCGACTGGAACGCCTGGGTGAAACAGAACCCGGCCACGTCCGGCACGTCGAGCCACATCGACGGGTAACCCATGAAGTTGCCCGAGTCGACCACCACCGTGCGGTCGGGCGGCAGCAGGTCGTCCAGGGCGGCCGAGAGGGTCCTCGGGTCGATCGTCGCCGGGGTGCCGGGCCGCGCCGACGCACCCTCGTCCCGGTACGGGACCGTCCGCCACCGGCCGTGGTCGCGAATCCGCTGTGCCAGCTCCGGCGTACGCCACCCGCCGTCCACAGACGCCGTGGAGTGGTCGCCCAGTCGACCGAGGACCGCCTCGGCGACCGCCGCCACCTCACCGGCCACCGCCAGGTCCACCGGGCGGTTCACCCCGAACGCGGCCGGGTCGCGGTCCACCTGAACGACGACGGCGGAGGGCGGGATCAGTTCGCCGTGCCGGGTGGTCCACATGTTCAGCGTGCTGCCCCAGGCGACGACCAGGTCCGCCGCGCCGATCAGCTCGGCGGCGAGCGGGGTGGCGAAGCCGCCGGCCACGTCGAGGTACCACGGGTTACCGGCGAACAGTCCTTTCGCCGCGGCCGAGACCGCGAGCAGCGCGCCGCACGCGTCGGCGAGCTGGGTCAGCGGGTCGCGGGCCGCCCGGGCGCCCCGACCCGCGATGAAGACCGGGCGGCGTGCGGCCTGGATCGCGGCCAGCAACGGCTCGACCTGCGGGGCTGCGATCGGGGTCGGCGCGACCGTGGGAACCGGGCCGGACCACGGTTCGGTCCCGGTGTGTTGCACCTCCAACGGCAGGCCCAGCACCACTGTCGCGCCCCGCTCGGCGGCCCGGTACGCCGCGCCCGCGTCCTCGGCCGCGTGCGTCGCGCGTACCCGATGGAAGTCGGCCCCGACCGCGGCGGCGAGTGCCGGCAGGTCGATGAAGAAGTTCGACCGCGGCACGGTCGCCTCCGGGGCCAGGACCACCAGCGGGGTACGGCTCTTCGCGGCTTCGGTGAGGCCGGTCAACGCGTTGGTGACACCGGGGCCCTGGTGCACCGAGAGCAGACCCACCGTCTGACAGGTGCGGGCGTACCCGTCGGCCATGCTCGCCGCACCGCCCTCGTGGGCCGCCGCCACGAACCGGGCGCCGGCCGCGACAAGCGCGTTCGTGACGTGGAAGTTGCCGCTGCCGACCACCCCGAAGACGTGCCGCGCGCCGTGTTCGTAGAGAACCCGCCCGACCACCTCGGCTACCCGCATCGGTGGCCCGGTCTACCGTTCGACCAGCGCGAGGACCCGGCACGGGCTCCCGGAGCCGGAGACGATCGGCAGCGGGCCGGCGATCACCACCGCGCCGGTCGTCGGCAACTGCCCCAGGTTGCGGAGCTGGGTCAGGCCGTACTTGTCCTGGCCGAGTAGGAACGAGTGGCACGGGAACGGCGGGTCGAACGAATGCGCGGCGCCCGCGTCGGTCCCGACCGTCTCCACTCCGACGCCCTGGATGGGCGACTCCTCGGCCAGCCAGCGGGCGCACTCGACGGAGATGCCCGGGGTACGCCCGCCGTTGGCGTACCGCTGCGGGTCGTCGCCGTACGCGTCCCAGCCGGTGCGGTAGAGCAGCCAGCCACCGGTGGGCAGGGCCCCGTGTTCCGCCTCCCACGCCTTGACGTGCTCGACCTCGAGCAGGAAGTCAGGGTTGTCGGCGGCATCGGCGGAACGGTCGATCACCACCGCCGGGGCGATCAACTGACTCACCGGGACCTGTGACACGTCGGCGCCCTGTTGACCGCTGACCCAGTGCACCGGGGCGTCGAAGTGGGTGCCGGTGTGCTCGCCGGTGGAGAAGTTGTTCCAGTACCAGGCTGGACCGCGGTCGTCGTACCGGCTGATCTCGCTGAGCTGGAACGGCCAGGTCTGGCCGAACTGCTCGGGCAGACCCAGGATCGGGGTCTGGTCCGAGAGCGGAGCGGTGAGGTCGACAACCTGGATCCGGCCGCTGGAAAGAGCGGCGACAAACTCCTGCAGCACCGTCATGCGGCGACGGTACACCCGCTCTCGCTCCATGATGGAGCATCGACCTACACCGCCTGGCGTGTTGCCGTCGGATGAGCGGCAGCGCCCGGCGACAGACCGGTGAGGGCAGACGATCGGCTGCCCCCGCCGGCTGCCGTTCACGCCAGTCCGCGGCGAACCCACCAGAGGGAGAGCAGGGACAGCCCGACGGTCAACGCGATCAGCACGCCGAACTCCCGCCATTGCAGGGCCCAGAACTTCGAGCCGGGCACGTAGGTCACCTTCAGGCTGAGGTTCTGCTTCTCCAGCCATCTCGGGCAGGTCTCACGGTGGCGGGCCGCAGTCGGGCCGCACTGGGTCATGTCGGCCGGCCCACTGAATTCCGTTCCAGTCGAGGTGATCGCGGTGCTCGACATGACCCAGTCACCCCGGCGGTCCGGCTCGACGTGGAGTGTCATCTGCCCGGTGTCGGTGCTCATCGAGATCCCGTACCTCCCGTCCACATCTAGCGGGCCGACCGTGGTGAGCGGCTGGGCCAACCAGGGGCGCACCACGAACGGCGCGGCGAGCTGGAGGCCGACCACCACCAGCAGGGTCACCGCCATCGCGGCGAGGGTCCGCCGCAGCAGCAGCCCGGTGGCGACACCCACCACGAAGGCCAGCGTCGCGTAGCCGACCGGCACGATCCCCCGGGCCGCGAACACCAACGGGTTCATCCGGTCTGCCGAGGCCCCGTCGATGGGCTGCGCCCACCGGGTCAGCACCAGGCTGAGCAGGCCGGCGCCGAGCGCGGCGGCAGCGCCGCCGACCGCCAGCTTGACCAGCAGCCAGCGGCTCCGGCTGACGGACTGGCTGAAGACCATGCGGTACGTGCCGGACTCCAACTCCCGGGCCACCAGCGGCGCACCCCAGAAGATGCCCACCAGGGCGGGCAGCAGGTACAGGGCCCCGATGGCGGCGATGTGGAACTCACTCGCCCACCCCGGCTGCAACGCCTGGAGAAACGCCTCGCCGGCGGAACGGCAGGCGTCGCCCTGACAGCCGGTGTACCCGGTCTGACTGGCCAGCTCGGTCACCTCCGCCCAGGTCAGCGCCAGGCCGCCCAGGAGCGCCAGCACCAGGGCGGCGGTGGCCAGGGCCGGGGTCCGGAACTGCCGCCAGGTCATCCAGATCATCGCTGTCCCTCCAGAACCCGGTCCGGCCCGTCGCTGGTGGCTTCGCTCATGTACGCCAACACGATGTCCTCCAGGTCCAGCCGGTCGACCTGCCAGGACGGGTCGGCGATCGGCGCGGTGCTGCGCACCACGAGCGTGGTCTGCGCGTCGGTGTGGCTCTGCTCGATCAAGGCACGCCCGGCGCCCAGGTCGGCGGTGTCGCGTCGACGCCCGACCAGGCGGTGGTGGGTGGCAAGCAGGTCGTCCACATCGCCGGCCACCCGCACCTGCGAGGCGACCAGCACGATCAGGTGGTCGCAGACCCGTTCCAGGTCGGCAACGAGGTGCGATGACATCACGATGCTCATGCCCTGCTCGGCGGTCAACTCCATCAGCCCCTGCAGGAAGTTGCGCCGGGCGAGCGGGTCGAGTGCCGCCACCGGCTCGTCGAGCAGCAGCAGACTGGGCCGCTTCGCTGCGGCGACGGTCAGGGCGAGCTGGGCGCGCTGGCCGCCGGAGAGCTTGCCCGCCTTCTGCGCCGGGTCCAGGCCGACCTGGGCGATCCGCCGCTCGGCGAGCGCGGCGTCCCAGGACGGGTTGAGGTGCGCGCCCATCCGTAGGTGGTCCGCGACGGTCAGGCCGGTGTAGACCGGGGTGTCCTGTGCGACGAACCCCACCCTTGGCGACCCGCTGACCGGCCGCACGCCGAGCACCTCGATCCGCCCCGCGGTCGGATCGAGCAGCCCACAGGCCAGTTGCAGCAGGGTGGACTTGCCGGCGCCGTTCGGCCCGACCAGGCCCACGACGTGCCCGGCGGGAATGTCCAGATTGCAGTCCTTCAGGGTGGAGCGTCGCCCGTACCGCTTGGTCAGGCGGTCCGCGATCAGGGCACTAGTCATGCTCGGGCCTCCGAAAAAGCCCGAAAGCTGCTGAGGAAGAGCGCCTCGATGCTCTCGTCGTCGAGGCCCGCCTCCCGAGCCTCGGTCAGCCAGCGTGTCAGGTCCTGCCGCAGCGGCTCGTGCTTGCTCAGCGAGTCGCCACCCAGGCTGCGGGTGACGAACGTGCCCAGCCCTGGCCGGGCCATGACCAGGCCCTCGTACTCCAACTCGCGGTACGCCTTGGAGACCGTGTTCGGGTTGATCGCGACCCGGGCCACCACCTCCTTGACGGTGGGCAACTTGTCGCCCTCGTTCAGGACCCCGAGCCGGAGCGCGTGCCGTACTTGTCGGATGAGCTGCATGTACGGCGCAACCCCGGACCGTGAGTCCAGGTGAAACTCGATCATCTCGCCACCCCGTTCTACTAGGTACCTAGCACAATAGGGCATGGCTTGCGCCGATCGCTAGCGAATGACGTCACTTCGCATCGAGCGAGGGCGGGCCCGCCAGATCCGTGGCCGGAGCCAGCACGCGCTCCCCCGACCACCCCCGAATCCACATCAGACAGAGCCTGGTCGCATCCTGACGACGAGCGCACACCTCACCGGATGCGACTCCGTGAGGGCACCGCTACTATGGGTCAGCAATCCAGAAGAAGGGATCGTGCCCGCGTGCAAAGTCCCGTCAACGGAACCGCGCCGACATCCGCGCCCGGCCGATCCGCGCCGTTTGCCGCCGACCGGTTGCGCAGGCTCGCCCGGCGGATCGTGCTGATCGCGGTCGCCGTCGGGGCCGGCTTCGTGGTGGCCGCCCTGTTTCAGGGCCCCGCTGCCGCCGACGGGATCCGCGGCGGGTCCGATGCTGAGCCGCGTCGCGAGATCGGCGGGCTGGTCGAGCCGGTCCTGCGGCTCACGGTCGCGCAGCGCCCCAGCCAGGACGCCTCGCCCGCGGCCGCGCCGCTGCCCCGGGTCGACGCATCCGCCCCAGCCGGCGCGTCCGAGCCCGAAAGGCTCCGGCCGGCCTCCCTGGCACGCGCGGCACACCGCACCGACCGGTCGCGGCCGGCCGCTGAATCACCGCGACAGTCAGCCACCGCCGTCCCCGACCCACCCGTGGCACACCGACCAGGCGATTCGCCGGTGGTGGGCCTGATCACCGCCCCACTGCCGTACGTCGTCGACCTCGTGAACACAGTGCCGATCCGGCCCGCCGTCACGGCGGTCCTGCATGTCGTCGATGCCGTGCTACCACCGGTTCTCGGCGCGGTGATCGTTCCGGCGGCTACACCTCCACTGCCCGTTCCCCCAGTGCGTGCGCCGACCGCCGTGCCGGTGACCGCCCCGGCTCCCGTACCGACAGGTCCGATGCCACCGGCGGCTCCGGCGCTGGCTCCCGTACCCGCCGCGACGCCGCCGATCCCGGCCGCGCCATCGCCGATCTTCGTCGTCGGCCCCGCGCGTCCCACGGCTCCGGCGGCGCACCTCGCCGTACCCCCGGAACCGGTGGTCGCGGAGCAGGCGTTTTCGGGCCGACCCGTCGCGCCCGTCGATCAGGACGCCGCCGGTGTCGACGATCGATCGAAGCCCGGGCCGGGGCTGGTCTGGCCGGTGGACCGGCAGTCGCACCTCAGCGCCGCACAGCCCTGCGATCTCGTGCCGCTCCTGGTCGAGAGCCGCACTCCGGCTGCGATCGCCCGCCCGGGCTGAGCGCGGGTCGACCGACCCCGGTGGCAGGCCCGCACGGCCTGCTCCACCCGTCGGCCGGTCGATCAGTGCCCGCGCCCGTCCACCGCGACGGCGCCGCGGGCCGGTGCCTGCCCGTCTGTCGCGCACGACCGCCCTGACCAACCCGTGGACGCTCCGGGATCGATGGCCGTCGTGACGCGCACCTGAGATCGGAGAAGACGTGGTGATCCACGTTGTTGTCGCCGAGGACATGGGTCTGCTTCGCGGGGCGCTCTGCGCCGCGCTGTCACGAGAGGAGGACATGGAGGTGGTCGCCGACGTCGAGGGTGTCGGCGAGCTGTTGACGGTGGTCCGGCGGTGCCGGCCGCAGGTGGTGGTGCTGGCACTGACGCCGGAGCTGCCCGACCCGGTGGAGGTGGTCGCCCGGATCGACGTCGAGGCGCCGGACGCCGCCGTGCTGGCGATGAGCCCTCGGTGGAGCCCCGCCCTGGTGGAGGCGGCGTTGGCAGCCGGCGCGCGCGGCCTCGTCGGGAAGGACAGCCCGCTGGCCGAGTTGGTGCGGGCGATCCGCGCGCTCGCGGCCGGGGAGCGCGCGATCGACCCGGCTGCGGCGGTGGCGGTGCTGAGCCCTCCGGAGATGCCGCTGACGCCGCGGGAGATGGACGTGCTGCGGATGGCGGCCGAGGGTCTGCCCCTGAAGGAGATCGCCGTCCGTCTTTACCTGGCACACGGGACGGTCCGCAATCACCTGTCGGTGATTCTGCGCAAGACCGGGGCTCGCAATCGGTTGGAGGCGGTGTCGCGCGCGCGGCGTAACGGCTGGCTGTAGCCGTCGGGTGCGGGTCGGGCGGAGATGTCCGGGCCCGCACCCGTCGCCGTGCGGACCCGTCGGATGCGTGTTTGAATATTGACGTTGAGTGATCTTCAATCGGAGTACGGGAAGGTTCATCGTGATCCGTACCCTGCTCGCCTTGGACGGGGCCCTGGTTCTGGGCGCGCTGTCGTTCGTCCTCGCCGCCCAGGAGGACATCCGTGTCGTGGCGGAGGTGGATCGCGGCGACGAGGTCTCCGCAGCCGTCCACGCCCAACGCCCCGACGTGATGGTGGCCGACCTCGATTTCGTCGAGGGAATCGATTCCGGCCGCCTCGGCCTGTGCCCCGTCCTGGTGCTGGCTCACCCGCATCGGGCGCGGCGACTGCGAGGCATGCTCTGCCCGACCAGGGCGGTCGGCATCCTACGCAGTGACGCCGCCCCCCAGCGGATCATCGACGGGATCCGCCGGCTCGCCCGCCGGGAGCCTGTGCTCGACGCGGACCTCGTCGTCGCGGCGCTGCGCTCGGACAGCCCGCTGACCAGCCGCGAGACGGAGGTGTTGAGGCTGACGGCCGCGGGGGCGCCGGTCGCGGAGGTGGCGGTGTCGCTCGGGCTCACCCGCGGCACCGTGCGTAACCATCTCGGTCGGATCGCCCGCAAGGTGGGCGCCCGCACCCGGGTGGAGGCCGTGCGGATGGCCGGCGAGGCGGGGTGGATCTGACCGGCACAGCCGGCACGGATCCCCGGGGTTTCAGCCCGGCCGGGCCGACGCCGCACGGGACGGCACCACCGAGTCGTCCCAGCAGCCGACGAGCGCCCGGTAGGTGACCGAGCGGGCCAACAACTGGTCGTGCGTCCCCACCACGGGCTCGTCGCCGTCGAGGACCAGCACCCGATCGGCTCGCAGCGCGGAACTGATCCGGTGCGCGATCACCACGAGGCTGCCGGGCCGCCGGGCGAAAGCCGCCTCGACCGTCGCCTCCAGCACCGGGTCCAGGTGACAGGTCGCCTCGTCGAGGAGCACCAGCGGGGCGGGTGCCAGCCAGGCCCGGACGGCCGCGATGAGCTGCCGTTCGCCGGCGGAGAGCAGGGCCGGCGCGACCAGGGCGCCCAGGCCACCCAGCCGGGTCGCCAGAGGACGCGCGCCGAGTTCGTCGAGCGCGACCTCCAGCGTGTGTTCGTCGGCGTCCGCCCGGAGGTAGCGGAGGTTGTCGGCGAGACTGCCGGTGAAGACGTACGCCTCCTGAGGCACCAGCACGCGCATCCGGGCGAGTGCGGCCGGATCGACCTCGGCGACCGTCGCGCCGGACAGGCGGACCGTGCCTGCCTGCGGTGGCACCAGACCGGCCATCAACGCGGCCAGCGTGGATTTGCCCGCACCGCTCGGGCCCACCACGGCGAGATGGTCCCGGTCGGCAAGTGTCAGCGAGAAGTTCTGCAGCACGGGCCGGGCGCGCGGGCCGTAGCCGAAGGTCAGTCCCCGGACCTCGACGGCTGGGGAGCGTCCGGCAGGACCGGTGGGCGGCCGACCGGCGGGGGTCGACGGGCCCTGGTCGTCGGAGACCGGACAGGCGCGCAGGATGTTCTCCAGGGTGACCGCGTAGCGGAGCCCTCCGCCGCCGAGGCCCTGCACCAGGGTGTGCAGGGCGGGTTGCAGCCCGGTGGAGACGTAGATCAGCGCGCCCAGCACCGCGCCGGCGGTGAGCCCACGCTCGACCAGCCAGGGGGCGGTCACCATCAGCACCAGCAGTGGCAGCCAGCCGCCGATGCCGAGGCTGAGACTGCGGATCGCCGCCATCCGGGCGAGCCTGCGTTCGGCGGCGGCCTGCGCCGACACCCAACGTGCCACGTCGGCCGTCACGCGGGTCTGTGCGCCGCAGGCCAGCACGTCCCGGTGACCGGCCAGCGCGGTCGCCGCCGACTGGCCGAGCTGCTCACCGGCGCGGACGTAGGCGCGCTGGTGGGTGACCATCGCCGGCAGCGCGGCGACGAACACGACCAGACCGGCGAGCAGCGGCGCGGCGGCCAGCGCCGCCGCCACCGGTGCCAGGGCGAGCAGGCCGAGCAGGGCCGCGCCGGCGGAGAAGAGGAAACCGCGGGTCACCATCAGCAGACCGGCGAAGGTGTCGCGGACGATCTCCATCTGGTGGGTCAGCCGGGTCACGGCGGCGCTGTCCGGGCGGCCATCCGCCCGGGTGGCGTCGTGTAACGCACCCTGGACCACCTGAGCGGCCACCTCGTCGCGGAACGGCTCGACCACGGCGCCGAGGCTCCGGTACGTTCGCCCGGTGGCCACCGCGCCGACCAGCACGGCCACGGCGAGGACCCCCAACCAGGCCAGGCCGGTGACGAGACGTCCGGCCAGAAAGCCGTCGTCGACGGCGCGGGCGACCAGGTAGCCGGCGAGCAGCGCGGGCAGCGACTCGACAAGCGACCAGCCGCCGAGCCCGGCGAGTTCCCGCCGGCGGGCCCGCAGCGCCCGCCAGGTCACCCGGCGTACGCCGGAACGGCTCACGACCCACCGCCGGCCGGCTGGAAGACAGCACGGTAGTCCGGGTCGGCCCAGAGTCGTCGGTGCGGCGCCAGGCCGCGCAGCCGACCGCCGTCCAGCCAGGCGACGAGGTCGGCCGCCGCGGCCGCCGCGGTCCGGTGGGTGACGACCAGTCGGGTACGCTCCCCAGCCCGCCCGACCACCGCTTCGGTGATCCGGTGTTCGGTCGCGGTGTCGAGGCTGGACGTCGCGTCGTCCAGGATGAGCAGCCGCTCGGCGGCGAACGCGCGGGCCAGGCCGAGGCGTTGGGTCTCGCCGCCGGAGAGCGGTGTGTCCACCAGCGGAGTGCGGTAACCGCCGGGCAGACGTTCGATCACGTCGGCGACCGCCGCCATGCGGGCCGCCCGCAACACTGCCGGCGTGGCCGGGTTCCGATCGGCTGGCGGCGCTGCCGAGTCGACCGGCAGCGCCAGGCCGATCGCGTCGTGGACGGTCGCGCCGATCAGCACCGGCCGGTCGAAGGCGTAACCGACGGCTCGGCGCAACGCGGTCTCGTCGAGGTCCCGCAGCGGCACACCGTCCAGGCGCACCTCTCCGCGGTCGGGGTCGTACAGCCGTCCCGCCACGGCCGCCAGGGTCGACTTGCCGGCACCGGAGGCGCCGACGACGGCCACGGTGGCGCCGGCAGGAACGTCCAGGTCGATGCCGTCCAGGATGGGTCGGCCGTCGTCGGCGTGCACGCACACCCCCCGTAGTCGCAGGGCGCCACCACCGGGTGGAAGCCGTCGATCGCCCGCCGGCGTGGCGGGCTGTGTCAGCAGTTCGGCGACCCGGTGTGCTCCCGCGCGACTGCGGACCAGGTGGTTCAGGGTGGCGAGCACCGCGCCGAGGCCGGCGCCCATGGCGGCGTACCGGACGGCGGCGACCAGTTCACCCGGCGTGAGCCAGCCTGTGGTCAGGGCGTACCCGCCGACCGCGATGACGCTCAGGTTCAGCAGGGGCGCCACGGCCGAGGTGCGGGCACTCGCCCGGGCCAGCAGTTCCCAGGTGCGCCGGCCGTGCAGATTCAGCTCCGGCAGGGCGGCCAGCACCCGGGCCTCCTCACGACGGGTGGTGCCGGCGGCGGCGATGGTGCGGGCACCGGTCAGCGACTCCAGCAGCCGCCCGGCGATGGTGCCGAGCACCCGTTGGTACCCGGCGGTCGCGGCCGAGGCGTCGGCCACGAAGGCGCGCATGAGGACGGCGAGCAGGCCGAGACCGGCGAGCAGGGTGACCCCGAGGACCGGTTCCATGATGGCGAGCGCGACGACGCTGCCGAGCGGCGGAAGCACCGCCACGATGGCCAGGACGACAGCGTTGCCGGCCTGTCCCGCGTCGGCGGTCTGGCCGACCAACCGGCCGACGAGGTCACCCACCGGGTGCCGGCGGGTGGCGCGGACGTCCAAGCCGAACAGGTGACGCAGCAGGCGCCGGCGCAGCCCCGCGGTGGCGCGGGCCGCGCCGAACCCGCTGGCCAGGTCCGTCAGCGTGTCGACGCAGATGAGGACGACGACCAGGCCGCAGGCGGACACCGCCCACCAGCCGGAACCGCCGCCGAGAGCGGCGTCGACGGCGCGGCCGAGGGCCGCGGGTAGCAACAGTTCGGCGGCCGCGCCGAGCAGCGCGACCGCGGCGAGTCCGGCGGTCCAGCCGCCGCCCGCCAGGACCGTCTGCCGGAGCAGCCTGTCCCCCATGGCGAACGTCGGCATCGGTCCTCCCGTTGGTACACGGTTGCCCTGGGTGGGCACGTCTACCCACCCAGGGCCCCACGTGTGCGTGGATCAGTTGCAGGTCGTGACGGAGAGCGAGCTGTCGCCGCAGAGCAGCAGGCTCGCCCGGCTACCGCCACCCGTGCGGTCGGCCGGAGCCATCTCCAGGCCCTGGAGGTCCAGAAGCGCCATGTCGTTCACCTCCCTTCCATCCGTTCGCCGATCAGGTCACCCTCGCTGTGGCGAGGGAGTCTCTGCGCGCCCGGCAGGGGCGCGAGAAAGGGCAGCACCGGCGGCTGGTCGTGCCGCGCGCTGGCCAGCGCGTACAGCACGCCGGCGGTGCCGGTGCCGAAGTCCATGGACAGCCGCAGCAACTGCTCGCCGGGGAACGCGGTCCCCTCCCGGTACGGCAGCGCGTGCCAGGCCAGCCGATCCAGCTGCGCGCCGAGCTCGCGGCGGTCGACCTCGTCGGTCGAGGCGGCGAGGTAGGCGATGATGCCGGCCCGGCCGGCGAAGAGCCCGGACTGTGCGTAGAACGGTGAGCGTGCCGCGCGGCGGATCCCCGCGCTCGCCTCGGCGAATTGGTCGTCGGCCCGGTGGCGTAGGTACTGGTCGAGGACCAGACCGATGCCGACACTGCCGTGTGCCAGGTAGGGCATGGTGCGCCAACCCTCGTTGACCTCCAGTGCACCGTCCGGGCGCAGCACACACCGACGCAGATCCTGACGCAGTGCCGTGGCGGCGTGCCCCAGCAGCTCGTCGTCTCCGCTGAGCTCGTAGAGCCGCAACAGCATCAGCGCCGGTCCGGTCCGGCCCCGCAGCAGCCCGGCGTACGGGTTACGCCCGCCGCTGATGTCCGGGCCCGGGTCGTCGGCGAGCCGCCCGATCACCTGGTCGGCGGCCCGCCACGCGGCGGCGTGCAACGAGGCCTCCCCGGTGCGCGCGGCCAGCTCGGCCAGGTTGAGCGCTATCCCCGACAATCCGCTGGCCAGGCTGTGGTCGAGTCCGTCCAGGGGTTCGCGCAGGCAGATGTCGAGAACGTCCAGCGCGTCCTGCCGGCGTCCGAGGTGATCGAGTGCGTAGGCGACACCGTGCAGCCCGTCGTAGAAGCCACAGCGGGTGCCGGACGGGGGCGCTGTCGCGTGTCGCACCAGCCAGTCTTCGTGCTCGGGCCACCGTCCGGCGCCGCTCTTGTGGAGCGCGTACAGCACTCCCGCCGCCCCGTGGGCGAGGTTGAGGCCGCCACTACGGAACTGTTCGATGTCACCGGGAAAGAGCCGGTCGTCGCGTTCGGGAGTGGCGCTGGCCACGATCGCCGTCGTCAGCTGGTTACGCGTGGTGGGCCAGTCGTCCGCGCCGTTTCGGGGGGCCGTGGTGACCGGCGAGTCGCCGGTGATCTCCTCGACCGCCGGGTCGAGGAACGACCTCGGCACCGGGAAGTTCGCGGCGATGATGTCGGCCAGGTGAGTGACCTTCGCCGGGGCGAGCCGGACCAGCTGGGTCAGGGGTAGGAACAGCGCCAACCGCAGGCACGCCAGGGCGTACCGGTCGACCGCCGGCCCGGTCCGGTCCCTCGGTGCCGCGAAGCCCTGGTTGCGCAGCCCGGGTCGGCGGTGCCCGGCGATCGGGGCGGCCACCTCGAAGTCGACCAGGGCAACCTGGTCGTCCGGCCGGATCATGATGTTGAAAAGGTGCAGGTCTCCGTAGACCAGGCCGCGCTCGTGGATCGCCGTCACGACGGATTCGACCTGCTCGTAGGTCTGGCGGGCCCATCGGGCGTACGCTGCCCGGTCGCCGTCCGTCGCGTCGGCGTCGATCAGCGGGTACCGGTCGACAAGCACCTTGTTCAGCGGTCGACCTTCGATGAACTCGAGCGCGAGGAACCGGTGCTCACCGAGGGTGAAATCGTCGTGTACCCGCGGCACCTGTGGCAGGTCGGCGAGTTGCCGGAGGGCCTGCGCCTCACGGGTCAGCCGGGCGACGGCGTCGGTACCGTCGGCGTCCAGGCCGGCGTGCGGCCGGGCCTCCTTCAGCACCACCTCGGTGTCGGTACGCAGGTCCCTGCCCACGTACAGTCCGCCGCCGTTCGAGAAGTGGATCACTCGCTCGATCCGGTACGGCACCTCGTTGGTGCTGGTGTCGTTGCGGGCGGTCAGGTGCGGGCCGAGGAAGTCGGGCAGGGTGACCCAGGACGGTACGTGAAAGACGGGTTCACGGCGGTCCGGCACCAGCGTGCCGGAGTCGTCCTCGATCGCCGGTACCACCTGGCCGTCGGGAGAGTGGCAGTAGCGGGCGGCGAAGCCGCCGTAGCGCACGTGGACCGGGCCGGCGCCGTAGCGGAGATCACTGAGGATGTACGGTCCCGGCTCGCCGGTGAGCAGCTCGTCGAGCTCCTTGCAGGTCAGTTCCAGCTCCGCGTCGTCGCGGGGGTAGACGGTGATGAACTTGCCGCTGGCGGCCCGGGCGGCGTACTTGGAGTTGCGCAGCAGCAGCGTGCGCGGCCCGCGCAGGAACTTGAAGGACAGGCCGCGAGGGACGCAGTAGTTCCAGACCGCGTCCAGCACCCGCTCGGCGTTCGCCAGACCTGCCGACACATGGATCTTCCAGCCCTGCTGCGGCAGCGAACCGCCGTCGGGCGCGTAGATCAACCAGTCGTCGAGCGGTTCGCGGCGCCAGCCGGCCGGCACCGGCCGGTCGGCGGCCGGGAAGACGGGCTGCGCGACGGCGCTGCCGAGCGAGTCGTAGAACAGCCGATCCGCGGCGCAGTAGCTGTCGTAACGTTCGTCCACCGTCCCGCCGCCCCTCGAACTCGGCCGGCTCTTGTTCCGGCGTCGAATCGAGTCTTATCGACAGGCATCGCTGGCTCCAGTGCGCTTAGTCACGACGTTCGATGCGGGGCGCACAGGTACTCATGACATTAGTCAGGCCCGCACGACCGCGGTCAGGTCGGCTCAGGACATGGGCGGCGTGCCCCACGTCGGCGGCGCGACACTGTTGATCTCGCTGCTGGCGCGCTGACGGTGGCGAGTCGGCGTCTAGGCTTCCTGGGTGGCCGATGCTGAGCTGGTGACGAATGACGAGCGGCTGCGTCGTATCGAGGCGATCACCGACGCCACCCTGTCGGGGCTGAACATCGCCGAGTTGCTCGACGAGCTGCTCGAGCGGGTCCGGGACCTACTCAAGGTCGACACCGCCACCATCCTGCTACTGGACGACCACACCGGCGAGCTCGTCGCGACAGCGGCCAAGGGCCTGGAGGAGGAGGTACGCCGCGGTTTCCGCATTCGGGTCGGGCGCGGCTTCGCCGGCCGGGTGGCGGCGACACGTGCGCCGGTCACGATCTACGACGTTGGGCCCGACGACGTGGCCAACCCCATCCTGCTCGCCAAGGGCATCCGTGTCCTACTGGGCGTGCCCATGCTCCTCAACGGCAATCTCATCGGCGTACTCCACGTCGGCTCCCTGACCCTGCGGCGGTTCGGTCCCGACGACGTGCAGCTGTTGCAGCTCGTTGCCGATCGCGCCAGCCTCGCAGGTCAGGCCCGAGCGCAGGTCCTCGACCGGCAGGCGGCGCTGGCTCTGCAACACAGCCTGCTTCCAGGCCGGCTACCCGAGGTCCCCGGCCTGGACCTGGCCGCCCGGTACATACCCGGCCACGACCTGGGCATCGGCGGCGACTGGTACGACGTGTTCACGTTGCCCTCGGGGTGGCTGGGCGCGGTCATCGGCGACGTCTCCGGCCACGGGCTGCCATCTGCCGTCGTCATGGGGCGCATCCGCAGCGCGCTACGCGCCTATGCCCTCGATTCCGACGACCCCGCCCAGGCACTGACCTCCCTCGACCGCAAGATCCACCATTTCGAGGCGGGCACCCTCACCACCGCCGTCTACGCCCTGATCACGCCCGACCGCACGCGGGTGCACCTCTCCTCCGCAGGCCATCTTCCGCCGCTGCTGGCTGTCCCCGGCCGTCCGACCCAGCCCGTCAGCCTGACGGTGGACCGCCCACTCGGTGTGGGCCGACCAGTGAGCAGTCGCCGCACCACCGTGCTGGACCTACCGCCGGGCGCGGCGCTCGTCTTCTACACCGACGGGCTGGTCGAACGCCGCAGCGAACTGATCGACACCGGGATCGAGCGGCTCGCCGAGGCCGTGCAGTCCGGGCCGGCCGAGGCGTTGTGCGACCACATCATGGCCACCACGGCGGTGGAACACCCGAACGACGACATTGCCCTACTGGTCATCCGCCATCGACCGCCATCGAGCTAATGCCGCTTGGGCAGCTTGTCACCCGATGGACCTGCCGACAGGCCGACCTTTAGTTGCTCCTGTGCGTGCGAAGGCATCCGGACCGTGGCGCCTTGATCCGTAACAGGTCCGAAACTACCGGTTGAAAACCCGGGAATTTTCTGCCAGCCTGGGAGCCATCGATCAGTGTGAACGTTAACAAGATCATTCCGCACTGGAGGCGCCTCACGCAACCGTCAGGCCCACCCCCTGCCAGGTGACCACGTCCACCACCCAATGAGACCAGCGCCCGCAACCACTTCCCAACGGGCGACCGGACCCACCCATCGCACACCTCCACCCGCTGGTCAGGTAGTCCGAACGAACTCGCGTCCGGGCGGACGCCTGAGGTGAGTCCCCGGCCCGCCCGGGCGGACTCAGCTCGTGGCCACCGCCATCCCAGCGGGGCCATCCACTCGAACAGCGACAGAGCTCCCCCTATCCCACCACCGGAGGATCAGCATGCCTTCCCGGACCCGTCCCACCGGGCATACCCGACTACGAACGCTCGCTTTTTCCGGAACGGCCGCGATAATTCTGGCCCTGGTCGTATCGCTGCTACCCAATCTGGCCCAGGCCGCCGAGAGTACCCTCGGCGCCGCCGCAGCCCAGTCCGGCAGGTACTTCGGTGCCGCGGTCGCCGCGAACAAGCTCAACGACGGCGCCTACACCACGATCCTCAACCGGGAGTTCAACGCCATCACTCCCGAGAACGAAATGAAGATCGACGCGACCGAGCCGCAGCAGAACAACTTCACGTTCGGCAACGCGGACCGGATCGTCAACCACGCCCTCTCCCGGGGGTGGAAGGTTCGAGGCCACACCCTGGCCTGGTACTCGCAGCAGCCGGGCTGGATGCAGAGCATGGAGGGCAGCGGGCTACGCAGCGCGATGCTGAACCACGTCACCCGGGTCGCCAGCTACTACCGCGGCAAGATCTACTCGTGGGACGTGGTGAACGAGGCGTTCGAGGACGGCAACAGCGGCGCCCGTCGCAACTCGAACCTGCAGCGCACCGGCAACGACTGGATCGAGGCGGCGTTCCGCGCCGCCGACGCGGCGGACCCGGACGCGAAGCTCTGCTACAACGACTACAACACCGACAACTGGACCTGGGCCAAGACCCAGGCCGTGTACAACATGGTGCGCGACTTCAAGTCTCGTGGGGTGCCGATCGACTGCGTCGGCTTCCAGTCCCACTTCAACGCCAACTCGCCGTACAACAGCAACTACCGCACCACGCTGTCCAGCTTCGCCGCCCTCGGGGTGGACGTGCAGATCACCGAGCTGGACATCGAGGGCTCCGGCACGACCCAGGCCAACACCTACCGCAGTGTGGTCAACGACTGCCTTGCCGTGGCCCGCTGCAACGGTCTCACCGTGTGGGGGGTGCGCGACTGTGACTCGTGGCGCTCCGGCGGCACCCCGCTGCTCTTCGACTGCAACGGCAACAAGAAGGCCGCCTACAACTCCACCCTGGAGGCGTTGAACAGCGCCGGCCCCACCAACCCGCCGACCGACCCGCCCACCAACCCGCCCACCAACCCGCCCGGCTCGGCCAGCGAGATCGTCGGGACACAGTCCGGCCGGTGCATCGACGTACCCAACGCCTCGACCACCAACGGCACCCGGGTGCAGCTCTACGACTGCAACGGGCAGACCAACCAGGCGTGGACCTACACCTCCGGCAAACAACTACAGGTGTACGGCAACATGTGCCTCGACGCCGCAGGCTCCGGCAACGGTGCGGCCGTCCAGATCTACAGCTGCCACAGCGCGACCAACCAGCAGTGGAACGTCAACTCCAACGGCACCATCAGCGGCGTGCAGTCCGGGCGATGCCTGGACGTCTGGAGCACCAGCAACGGAGCCCAGATCCAGCTCTACGACTGCCACGGCCAGAGCAACCAGCAGTTCCGGTTCGCCGGCACCACCCAGACGCCCACGCCCACGCCGACGACCACGACGCCGCCGCCGACCGGTGGCACGTGCGACCTCCCCTCGACGTACCGCTGGTCGTCGTCGGGCGCGCTCGCGCAGCCGAGGTCGGGATGGGTGTCGCTGAAGGACTTCACCGTCGCGCCGTACAACGGGCAGCAACTCGTCTACGCCACCACCCACGACACCGGCAGCACGTGGGGCTCGATGAACTTCGGCCTCTTCACCAACTACTCGCAGATGGGCTCGGCCAGCCAGAACGCGATGAACTCGGCGACCGTCGCGCCGTCGTTGTTCTACTTCGCGCCGCGCAACATCTGGGTGCTGGCCTATCAGTGGGGCCCCACGGCGTTCTCGTACCGGACCTCCAGCGACCCGACGAACGCGAACGGGTGGTCCGGGGCGCAGACGCTGTTCACCGGAAGCATCTCCAACTCCAACACCGGCCCGATCGACCAGGCGGTCATCGGGGACGACCAGAACATGTACCTGTTCTTCGCCGGTGACAACGGCCGGATCTACCGGGCCAGCATGCCGATCGGGAACTTCCCGGGCAGCTTCGGCTCGAACTACACGACGATCATGACCGACTCGACGAACAACCTGTTCGAAGGAGTTCAGGTCTACAAGCTCCAGGGCCTGAACAAGTACCTCATGATCGTCGAGGCGATCGGCTCGAACGGGCGCTACTTCCGCTCGTTCACGGCCAGCAGCCTGGGTGGTTCGTGGACGCCGCAGGCCACGTCCGAGAGCAACCCGTTCGCGGGCAAGGCCAACAGCGGCGCCACCTGGACCAACGACATCAGCCACGGTGAGCTGCTGCGGACCAACGCCGACCAGACCATGACCGTCGACGCGTGCAACCTGCAACTGCTCTACCAGGGCCGTTCCCCCAGCTCCGGCGGTGACTACGGCCTCCTGCCGTACCGGCCGGGTCTGCTGACCCTGCAACGCTGACGACCGAACGACACCGGGGCGGGCCGGCTCGGCACAAGGCCGAGCCTGCCCGCCCCGCACGCATCCACCACCACCAGGAGGTATCGACAGTGCGAGGACACGCAAGCCACCCCCCGCCCGCGGGGACGACCCACGCCGACCGGGTGTCCCCCCGGCTGCGGGGACGCCTGTTCAAGCTCGCCGCGGCCGGGATCGCCGCCGCGGTCGGACTGCTCACCATCACCCTGGCGACCGGGTCGGCGTCGGCCGCCGACAACCCGTACCAGCGGGGCCCGGATCCCACCCGGACCAGCGTCGCCACCGAGAACGGCCCGTTCGCCAACACCTCCGTCAGCGTGCCGACCGGGTACGGCTTCAACGGCGGCAGGATCTACTACCCGACCGACACCAGCCAGGGCACCTTCGGGGCCATCGCGATCTCGCCGGGTTACACCGCGTTGTTCTCCGCGGAACTGGCCTGGATGGGGCCGTGGCTGGCCTCCCACGGCTTCGTCGTGATCGGCATCGAGACCAACAGCCGTAACGACTTCGACACGGCGCGAGGCACCCAGTTGCTCGCCGCACTGGACTACCTCACCCAGCAGAGCCCGGTGCGCGACCGCGTCGACCCCAGCCGGTTGGCGGTCGCCGGTCACTCCATGGGCGGCGGTGGCGCGCTGAGCGCAGCCACCCGGCGATCGTCGTTGAAGGCAGTGGTCGGCATCGCGCCGTACTCGCCGTCGTCGAACCTGGCCAACGACCGGGTGCCCACAATGATCTTCTCCGGGCAGGCCGACACGGTGGTCACCCCGTCCTACGCCACCGGCCTGTACAACAGCCTCCCGGCCACGACCGAGAGCGTCTACCTGGAGGTCGCCGGCGCCGATCACGGGTTCATGGTCGGTCGGTCGAACCCGGTGATGATCCGGACCATGCTGCCGTTCGTCAAGATGTTCATCGACAACGACGCCCGGTACAGCCAGTTCCTCTGCCCGCTGCTCGACTCCAACGGCGTGGTCACCTACCGCAGCACCTGCCCGTTGCTGCCCTCGACGCCGACCACCCCGACCGACCCGCCAACGGACCCGCCCACCAACCCGCCCACCAACCCGCCCGGCTCGGCCAGCGAGATCGTCGGCGCCCAGTCCGGCCGGTGCATCGACGTACCCAACGCCTCTCGCAACAACGGCACCCGGGTGCAGCTCTACAGCTGCAACAAGCAGACCAACCAGGCCTGGACCTACACCTCCGGCAAACAACTCCAGGTGTACGGCAACATGTGCCTCGACGCCGCAGGCTCCGGCAACGGCGCGGCCGTCCAGATCTACAGCTGCCACAGCCAGACCAACCAACAGTGGAACGTCAACTCCAACGGCACCATCAGCAGCGTGCAGTCCGGGCGATGCCTGGACGCCTGGAGCACCAGCAACGGAGCCCAGATCCAGCTCTACGACTGCCACGGGCAAACCAACCAGCAGTTCAGGCTCGCCCCACTCGCATGATCCAGCGCCTCTGCGACAGGCCGGACTGAAACGGGCGGGCTCGGCGCCATGCCGGGCCCGCCCTCATCATCCCAACGCGGCGCCCGTACAGGCCTTGGGGACGACGGTCACCGAGGGGCGATCAGTGGCGCAAAATCGATGCGGGTGAGGGGCTGTTCGGACAGCGCACCGTCCGCGCGGGGCACCCGCAGAGGCCGACCGTCACGGAAGAACGTGACGGTGGTGACGTCGTCACGGCTGGTGAGGGTGCAGACGATCTGCCCGAAGGCGAGCACCTCGTCGCTGCGGCCGGCGTCCTCGCCGGGTTTGTCGACCACGACGCGGGCCTCGGTGCCGGTCACCGTGACACCGGCGGCGTTGACAGCGCCCGGCAGCGCAGTGGTCAGGTCGGTGTCGCGTTCGGCCGCGGTGGGTCCGGCCAGCAGATGCCGCAGTTGGTCCTCGGTAGTGGGTGGCCGGTCGACCCGCCGGACGAACGAGATGATGCGGTTGTCCCGGACGAAGCAGAGTGTCTCGACGGCAGGGCCGACCGGTGCGCTCGTGTCGGCGGACGCAGAGCTCTGGAATGGCCCTTGCGGCGCCTGCACTACCCGGGGGGCATCGTCGGTGGGAATGCTGCAGCTGGTCAGTAGCGCGGCAAGCGCCAGTGCGACGAGATGACGATGGTTCATGGCAGGCTCTCCGGCAGGGTGACGCGGAAGCGGGCGCCTCCATCGGGCCGGTCACCGACGGTGACGTGTCCGGCGTGTGCCGCGGCGTGCTGCGCGACCAGCGCGAGCCCGAGCCCGGTGCCGTCGCCGGTGCCGCGGGTGTGTGCTGCCCGCCCTCGAACGAAACGGTCGAAGATCGCCTCGCGGTCCTCGACGGGCACACCTGGTCCGTCATCCTCGACCTCGATGATTCCGGCGTTACCGTCGCGGCCCAGCCGGACGCCTGCCGGACCGCCCCCGTAGGTCACCGCGTTGTCGAGCAGGTTCGCCAGGATCTGGGCGACGCGGCGCCGCTCGACCAGCCACGTCGCCGGCACGTCGGGTGCGAGACGGACGAGGGTCGTGGGCAGGTCGAGGGCGCGGCAGGCGTCGCGGGCCAGCGCCACGACGTCCACGGAGGCCCGGTGGGCGGGTTGGTCGCTGCGGGCCAGGTCGATCAGGTCGTTGACGAGCCGCTGGAAACGGTCGATCTCGTCGGCGACGAGCCCGGCCGCGATGGCGGTCCGTTCGTCCTGGTGTTCCCGACGGCGGGCCAGGACGCTGGCCGCCGCGGCGAGGGTCTGCAACGGGGAGCGCAGCTCGTGGCTGACGTCGGCGGCGAACCGGCGGTCCCGCTCGATGCGGTGGGCGAGGCGGTCGACCATCTGGTTGAACGAGGAGGACAGGCGGGTCAGGTCGGGGTCGGTGGCCGTGTCTAGGCGGGCGGTGAAGTCACCGGCGGCGATCTTCTCGGCCGCGTCGGCGACCGCCGTCAGCGGGCGCAGCCCGTGCCGGGTGGCGTACCAGCCGAGTGCCGCGCCGGACCCGGCGACCATGATCGCGACGGTGGTCAGCGCGAGGGCCAGGACCTGGAGCGTCTGTTCCAGCTCCCGGAGCGAGTTCACCTCGAAGTACGTCGCGGACGCGGACAGCGGCACCCCGACGACCAGGGCGGGTTGTCCATCGACGCGTACCCGCTGCACGGCGGGTTCTCCGGCGGCGACGATCCGGCGCAGCGCGGCGGGGATGGCGGCCGTGGTGCCGGGATCGGCGGCGCGCGCGTACCACTCGCCGTTGAGGTGCAGCACCGGTCGACGGCTACCCCCGGTGTCCAACGACCGGAGCACCTCCACCACGTCCGGGGTCTCGGTGTCGATACCGGCACGAACGACGGTAGCGTCGAAGTAGGCCGCGCGCAGGGCGGTGCGTTCCCGCTCGTCGAGCAGGGATCGGCGGGTCAGGTCGTAGGAGATCAGGGCCATCGACGCCGAGAGCAGGAGCGCGCCGACGGCGAATGCGGCGGTCACCCGGGTACGCAGTCCGAGGCGTCTCATCGCTGCAGCTTGTAGCCCAGGCCCCGCAGGGTGACCAGGTGCCGCGGGTTCGCCGGGTCCGGCTCGATCTTCTGCCGCAACCGGCCCACGTGCACGTCGACGAGCCGTTCGTCTCCGCTGTCGTACCCCCAGACCCGTTCCAGCAGTTGCTGGCGGGACAGCACCCGGCCGGCGTGCTCGGCCAGCTCGCACAGCAGCCGGAATTCGGTGCGGGTGACCGATATGGGTTGGCCGGCTCGACGAATCTCTCCCCCGTCGGGGCTGATCTCCAGCTCGCCGACCACGAGCACCGGCACGGGCTCCGGAGTGTGCCCCACGACACCGCTACGGGCACGGCGCCGCAGGGCACGCAGCCGAGCGGTCAGCTCCTTGATCGCCACCGGCTTGACAACGTAGTCGTCGGCGCCGGCTTCGAGGGCGGCGACGATGTCGTGGGTGTCGTCGCGGGCGCTGACCACCACGATCGGCACGTCGTCGTCACGGCGTAGTTGCCGGATGCACTCGAAACCGTCGAGACCGGGCAGCATCAGGTCGACCAGCACGTAGTCGGCCGGGTCGCGTCGCTGCGTGCGCAGGCCCTCCTCGGCCGTGGCCGCGCCGAGAGCGTCGTAGCCTTCGTCCTCGAGTGCGAGCAACAAGGCCAGACGGATGCGGTCGTCGTCCTCGATCACCAGTACGGCCGTCATACCGGGCATCATCCCCAGCCGAGCGGCTCGGCTGCCAACCACGGCGGCCGGTTGGCAGATTTGTCACGGAACTGTCACAGATCCGCGTGGTGACCGCCAAGCCGGCACGGCAGGGTCCTTGACGACCGCGTCCGTGAAGGAGAGGGGTACACCCGTGACCGGACCGCTGGCAACTACGTCGTGCACGCTGCCGCTGGTCGAGGTGTGCGTCACCGAGTTCGACCTGGCCTGCCTGCCGGCCACCGGAGCAGTGTTCGACCGGCTGTTGGCCCTGCATCCCGCACAGGTGGTGGTCGACCTGTCTGGCTGTCGGCACATCGACGCCGCCGCCATCGGGCTCCTGCTCGATGTGCACCGGCGCCTCGCGCGTACCGACGGGGTCCTCACCGTCCGCAACCCGAACCCGCGCATCCGACGCATCCTGCACACCGCGCGTCTGGACCAGATCCTGCCGGTGGTCGACACCGACCCGTCGTCGCCGTCGACCTGCACCCCGGCGGTGGGGCAGGAACCCCCCGCCACACCGCCGACGTTGGTCGCTCATGGCCGCGCCTCGGTAAGAGCCGCGACCTGACGTTCGCCAGCGGTCTCACCTGTCCCACCATCGGGCTGGACCGCCACCCGGGTCGCAACAACCGGCTCGGGAGCCAGCCCCGCTTCGGCTCTGCACGAATGCCGTGTCGCACCGCACCCTTCCGACACGGCCCCAGGAAGGACCCACAGAATGACCGTTGTTCCGGACGACCACCTGATGACCCTGATCTGCGACACCTGCGGCGACTCCGTCAAGGCCACCGCGTGCGTGCTCCCCGACGCGGAGGTCGTCTGGACGCTGGTGTCCGAACAGGGGTGGAGCGGTTCTCCATTCGCCACCGGCCCGCATCGCTGCCCGCACTGCAGCCTGCTGCCGCCCACCGGTGGCGGCCAGGCGTCGTGCGGCGACCACGGTCCTGGTGGCATCCTCGGCATCGACCACGTCGACGACGTGACAGTTGTCGCCGCCGCCGGTGACGTCGATCTCGACACCGGTGACACCCTGCGTCACGCCCTGCGCCACGCGGCCGACATGGGCGGGCACGTCGTGGTCGACCTGAGCCGGGTACACCTCATCGACTCCACCGGGCTCGGCCTCCTGGTCCGCGCCCACCGCGACGCCCGAGACCGTGGGGCCACACTCTGCCTGGCCGCGCCGTCGCGGTTCATCCGCACCGTCCTGCACACGATGCGCCTGGACGGAGCCTTCCCCATCTTCGACAGCCGCGACGACGCCCTCGCCCAACTGTCCGAGGGTGCAATGTCGCAGCGCCCAACCTCCGCCGCCGCGACGGCTGCCCACTCCTGATCGGGCTCGAACGGCCGGCGGTCCCTGCGGCGAACGTTCAAACCGACCTCCGCTCGCCCTGTGCACCCGTACTCGAAGGACATCCGAGGAAGCCCATGAGCATCGCCGGTCTCGTCACCGCGCTCCTCGTCGGCGTCGCGATCGGCCTGCTCGGCAGGCTCATCGTCCCGGGACGCCGGGAAGCCCCCATCTGGCTGACCGTGTCCGTCGGGGTGGTCGCCGCGCTGGCGGGCACCATCCTCGCCCGTCTCGCGGGCCTCGGTACCGGCACCCTCAACCTCCCGACCCTGGCCATCCAGGTCGGCCTCGCCGGCGGCGGCGTCGTGCTCGTCGTCGCCACCGCCAGGTCGCAACCGTCCGACTCCCCATGAACGGGAAACGACGCAGCGCCGGCACCGGAAGGCCGGCCACCAGCACGGTCAGGCCGGAGCCGGGGCGACGCGGACGAGGAGCACGAGCGAACCCCACGAGTCCCCACCCGATCGCCTACCGACGGTGGGACCGTCACGGGTTCCCCATCCCCGCCGGCCGCGATCGCCCCCCGCTTCGCCACGATCAAGGAGCTGACCGTGTACATGCCATGGCCACTACCCGATGAGAACTGGTTCGGCGACACCTCGAACCAGCCCGAGCCGGACAGCGAGGACCTACGAATCGAGGCGCTGGTCGCGCAGCGACTGAGCATCGACTGGACCACGCGGCGCCAGCAGATCGTTGTCTCCGTGCAGAACCGGGTCGTCATCCTCGCCGGTGTGGTGAGTGACCCGACCACGCGGCAAGTCGCGGCGGAACTCGCCTACGACGTGCCCGGCGTCTTCGACATCTGCAACACGCTGCGGCTCAGCGGCCCACGGCGTAGCCACTGGTGACCGCCGATCACCGGTGGCGCCGCCGGTTCAGGGCAACAGCGCAGGCGCGAGTGACCTCTCCGGGGTGACTGCACCGCACGCTGCGTCGCCGTGGATTGCATTCTGCCCTTCTCAGGGCCGGTGACAGCCTGATGATCGTCGTTTGGCTAACGTAGAGGCCGGTGTGCCGGGAAGACTGGTCGGCGTTTCTATCACCGACCCCACCGGAGGACCCGATGACCCGACCACCGGCGAACCGCACGCCACTCCTGCTCAGCCGCAGGAGTTGGCCTGAGGTACGCCGGATCGGGGACATCCTGCGGACCGAAACGGTCGGTGGGGTCCTGCTGCTGGCGGCTGCGGTGCTTGCCCTCGCCTGGGCGAACTCGCCCTGGTCCGACGCGTACCGCTCCCTCGCCGACCTGACCGTGGGACCCGGCGCGCTGCATCTGGACCTCTCATTGGCGCAGTGGGCTGCCGACGGCCTGCTAGCGATCTTCTTCTTCGTCGCGGGGCTGGAGCTCAAGCGCGAGTTCGTCGCCGGTGACCTGCGCGAGCCCCGCCGGGCGATGCTTCCCGTCGCCGCCGCGCTCGGCGGCATGACGCTGCCTGCGTTGATCTACGTGGCGTTCAATATCGGGGCCGGTGACGAGGCGTTGACCGGGTGGGCGATCCCGACCGCGACGGACATCGCGTTCGCCCTCGCCGTACTCGGTGTGATCAACACAAGTCTGCCCTCGGCAATGCGGACGTTCCTGCTCACCCTGGCGGTCGTCGACGACCTACTCGCCATTGTGATCATCGCGGTCTTCTATACCAGTTCCCTGCCCTTCGGGCCGCTGCTGCTCGCGTTGGTCCCGATGATGCTGTTCGGTCTGCTGGTCCAGCGCCGGGTGCGGTCCTGGTGGCTGCTACTGCCACTCGCCATCACGACGTGGGTGCTCGTACACGCCTCCGGTGTGCATGCCACCGTCGCCGGAGTCGTGCTGGCCTTCACCGTGCCGGTGCTGCGCCGCAAGCCGGGGCCTGGCCCTGGCCTGGCCGAGCACTTCGAACACCGAATTCGACCCCTGTCCGCCGGGGTCGCGGTCCCGGTGTTCGCGTTCTTCGCCGCCGGCGTCTCGCTCGCCGGGGCGGGCGGCCTCGGCGCGACCCTGACCGACTCGGTCGCCCTGGGGGTGATGGTCGGGTTGGTGCTGGGGAAAGCCGTAGGCGTCCTCGGAGCCACCTGGCTCGTGCAGAGATTCACCCGGGCCCGACTCGCGGAAGGGCTCGCCTGGTGGGACATGGTCGGATTGGCGCTGCTGGCCGGGGTGGGATTCACCGTGTCACTGCTGATCGGCGAGTTGGCGTTCGGCGCCGGCACCGAACGCGACGACCACTCCAAGATCGGCGTCCTCCTCGGGTCGCTCCTCTCGGCGGTGCTGGCCGCCGTCGTCCTGCGCGCTCGTAATCGGCATTACCAGGGAGTCTGCGCCCTGGAGGAACGCGACAGTGACGCCGACGGCGTCCCAGACGTCTACGAAGAGCAGCCAACCAGAACGACGCAGTCCTGATCTCGGTGCTCGTGGCTACGGTGCGCGAACGCCTGCACCAGGCCACGCCGACGCGAGCCGAAGCGAGCCGAAGCGCAGCAGGTCTTCCGCTTCCGCCGATCATCGCATCGAACCAGACGCTCTCCAGGACACGAAGTCATGGTCACCTGGCCGACCCGGGGCGGGCCTCCGCGCCGTGACCCTCGGGAGTACGCTCCCATCAGGTGCGCCGGGAAGTCTGGTCGGCAGTTCATGTCCTGCTGCGACCTCCGGAGGCTCCGATGGGCGTTTCTGCACTGCGCACCGAAAATCTGTCCAAGCGGTACGGGCAGCTACTCGCCCTCGATGACCTCACCCTCGACGTCGCGGCGGGCGAGGTGTTCGGGTTCCTCGGTCCCAACGGCGCCGGGAAGTCGACAACGATCCGGCTACTGCTCGGCCTTGCCCGACCCACCTCCGGACGGGCGTGGATCTTCGACACCAACGCCGCCCACGTCGCCGCCGCCCACAGCAGGCTCGCCTACGTGCCGGCGGATGTGGCGCTGTGGCCACGGATGACCGGCGCCGAGGTGCTGGACCTGCTCGCCCGCATCGGCCCCGGTACGGACACCGCCTACCGCGACGAACTCATTCAACGGTTCGCGCTGGATGTGTCCAAACCGGCCGGCACCTACTCGACGGGCAACCGGCAGAAGGTCGCTTTGATCGCGGCGTTCGCCACGAGGGCGCCGCTGCTGGTGCTCGACGAGCCAACTAGTGGCCTTGACCCGCTCATGGACCTGCAGTTCCGGCAGGCCGTGGGCGTTGCCCGCGACAACGGGCAGACGGTGTTCCTCAGCTCCCACCAGCTCGCCGAGGTCGAGGCCATCTGCGACCGCGTCGGCATCCTGCGCGCCGGAGAACTGGTGGAGGTGGCGTCCGTCGCACAATTGCGCCGACTGCACCAGACGGAGGTGGCCGCGACGTTCACCGGCACGCCACCTGACCTCACCGGCGTCCTCGGCGTCGACGGCCTGCACCGCGACGGCACCGCGACCGTGCGGTTCACCCTGAACGGCTCACCTGCCGCTGCGCTGCGCGCCCTGGCCGATGCTGATGTGGCGACCATCGTCGTCCGCGAGCAGAGTCTGGAGGAGATCTTCCTCGCCTACTACGGGCAGGACGCCCGATGATCGCGGCCGCGACGACAGCAGCCCGGCCGCACCGTGTGCTGCGGGCGCTGGCAGTGCGTCAGGTGCACCGCGGGGCCATGGTCGTAACCGCTGTGTGCGCAGGCATGTCCGCGCTGGTGGCGGTCGGCTACCGCACCGAGGCACTGGACCAGACCGCCATAGCGGCGCTGGCACGCAACCCCGCGATTCGCACCCTGTTCGGTGAGCCGGTCGCGCTCGATCAGGCAGGCGGGTTCACCGTCTGGCGGACAGGCATCGTCCTGGCCATCCTGCTCGGTGTGTGGACGATGCTGACCGCCACCCGGATCACCCGTGGTGAGGAGGACGCGGGCCGTTGGAGTCTGTTGCTCGCCGGCCGCACCACCCTCGCCGAAGCTGTCCGCCATCATCTCGGTGTCCTGGCCGTCGTTCCGGTCGTCGTTGGAGCGGCGACCGCTGCGGCGATGATCGCCGCGAGAGTGGATACCACCGGTTCGTTGTTGCACGGAGCCGGCCTCGCCTCCGTCGGGCTCTTCTTCGTCGCCGTCGGGGGAATCAGCGCTCAGATGTTCGCCAGCCGGTCGGCGGCCAACGGGGCGGCAGCCGCCGTCCTGGTCGTCGGGGTACTCACGCGGATGGTCGGCGACGGTATGCCCGCACTGGCCTGGCTTCGGTGGCTGTCCCCGTTCGGGCTCGTGGCGCTGACCCGCCCGTTCGACACCAATCGAGGCCTGCCGGTGTCGGTGCTGACATGCGCCGCGCTGCTGCTACTGACCCTCGCCGGTCGGCTTGCGCTGCGGCGTGACGTCGGCGCGGGGATTCTTGCGACAGCCGACAGCCGGCCGGCGCGTACCGCGTTGCTCGGCTCGGTGCCGGCCTTCGCGGTCCGGCGCACCATGCGACCGCTGGCCGCATGGTCTACCGGGATCGGCGCGTACTCCCTGCTCCTGGGCCTGATCGCCCGGTCCATGACCGAATTCTTGACCGGCAACCCCCAGTTCGCGGCGATGGCGGCCCAGGCCGGCTTCCCCGCACTCGGCACGGTAGAGGGTTACGCGGCCACCATGTTCGCGCTGCTGGCCGTTCCGGTCGGGGTGTTCGTCGCCGTGCGGCTCGCAGCCGCCGCCGCAGACGAAAATGCCCGGCGCCTCACCCTGCTGCTGGCCGCACCTGTGACCCGACTGCGGTTGTTGGCTGCCGAGGCGACCATCGCCGGGTGCGCTGCGCTGGTCCTGATCACGCTGTCGGGCCTCGCCATGTGGGCCGGCACCGCCGCCGTCCGTGCCGATCTTGGGGCCGGCGACGCGCTCGCCGGCGCCTGGAACGTCGTGCCGATCGTGGTGCTCTGTCTGGGAGCTGGCGTCCTGGCGCTCGGATGGAAACCGCACGCCGTCGCGGCGATCGGCGCTCTCCCGGCCGCCGGCGGGTTCATGTGGCAGGTCATTGCCGACAGCGTCGAAGCCCCCTCCTGGATCCGCGCGCTGTCACCGTTCGCGCACCTGGCCGCAGTGCCGGCCACCGCACCAGCCTGGCCCGCAGCGTCGGCGATGGCCGGCATCGCCGTGGCAGGAGTGGTCGCCGGCGCGATCGGGTACCGCCGCCGTGATCTGTGGGCCTAACCAACCCCATCACCAACACGCTCGGCGACGACAAGGGGCACCGTCGAACCGACGGTGCCCCCTAGCGTCATGCCAATTCAGGCGAGCGTGCCGAGGTAGTCGGGATTGGCCTTGAGCCACTCCTCGACGGCCTTCTGCTCGTCGCCCTTGTGGGTGTTGAACATCAGGTCCTCCAGGGACGCGAGCTGGTCTCCGTCCATCTTGAACTTCTTCAGCATCGCGGTGACCTCGGGAAAGTTCTCGCCGAAGCCGGTACGGGCCAGAGTGTTGACCTGCTCGGCCTGGCCGAGGGTGCCCTTCGGGTCGGCGAGGTCCTTCAGCTCGTACTTCGCGTAGGCCCAGTGCGGGTGCCAGAGCGTCACCACGATCGGCTTCTTGTCGGCGATCGCGCCGTCCAACGCGGCCAGCATCGCCGGGGTGGAGGACGTCTTCAGCTTCAGCTTGCCGTCCAGGCCGTACTCGGGGATGACCTTCTCCTGGGTGGCCTTGGTCAGACCTGCGCCCGGCTCAATGCCGATCAGTTGCCCGTCGAAGCTGCCGGCCTTGTCGGCCAGGTCGGCCAGCGAGTCGACGCCCTCGACGTACTTCGGCACCGCGATGCTCAGGCTGGCGTCGTCGTACCAGACGCCGAGCTTCTCCAGCTTGTCGCCGTACTTCTCCAGGTAGGAGGCGTGCGTCTGGGGGAGCCAACTGTCCAGGAACAGGTCGATGTCGCCGTTGGCGAGACCACCGTAGACGAGACCGGCCTCCAGGTTCTTGAGCTCGACCTCGTAGCCCTTGTCCTGCAGGATGTCCTGCCACAGGTGCGACGCCGCGATCGCCTCGTCCCAGGCCATGTAACCGATGGTGATCTTCTTGCCGTTGCTGGAGGCGTCGTCCTGCTTGCCGCAGGCGGCGGCGCCGCCCAGGGCCAGGGTGGCGGTGACCGTGAGCGCGAGGGCGCGCTTCAGTGTCGTGAACAAAAGGGGTTGTCCTTCCTGTTTCGGGTATGCCGGCAGACCCCGCGTAGCCCGGGGAAGAGATTGCCGACGGAGAGCGACGGTCAGGCGGCCTGCCGCGCGAGGCGTTGCGCCCGGGCGGACGGGAAGCGGTCGCCCGCCGAGTCGGTGAGCCGGTCGAGCACCACGGCGAGGATCACGACGGCGATCCCCCCTTCGAAGCCGCTGCCCACCTCGACCTGCGACAACGCGAACATGATCACGTCCCCGAGGCCGCCGGCGCCCACCATGCCGGCGATCACCACCATGGACAGGGCCAGCATGATGACCTGGTTGACGCCGGTCATGATCGTGGGCAGTGCCAGTGGCAGCTTGGTTCGCAGCAGCACCATCCACGGTGGCGCACCGAACGACTCGGCGGCCTGGACGATCTCCTTGTCGACCTGGCGCAGACCCAGCTCGGTCAGGCGGACGCCGGGCGGCATGCTGAAGACCAGGGTGGCCAGCACGCCCGGCACGGTGCCGATGCCGAAGAAGAAGATCGCCGGGATGAGGTAGACGAACGCGGGCATGGTCTGCATCAGGTCCAGCACCGGTCGGGCCACTGCGGAGACCCGCTTGTTCTCGGCGACGAGCACGCCCAGCGGGATAGCCATCAGCAACGCCAGGGTGCTGGCCACGAGCACCTGCGCGAGCGTGCTCATGGTCTCCTCCCAGTACGGCATTCCGGCCACCAGACCGAGACCGACCGCGGTACCCAGTGCGAACTTCCAGCCGCGCAGCCACCAGCCGAGCCCGGCGAGCACCAGCACGACAACCACCGCCGGTACGCCGGTGAGGAGGTCGTTGAGCGGTCGTACCAACGCCTCGACCACGGTGGCGACACCGTCGAAGAACGGGCCGAGGGTGGCTGTGGCCCAATCGACGGCGGACTCGGTCCAGGCGCCGAGCGGCACCCGGGGCAGCCAACTGTCGAGTGGCGACTGCGTCAGGATCATGCCGGCTCTCCCTTCGTCCCGACCAGTTCCACCTGGTCCTGCTCCTGCGTCGGCTCGTTCGGTGTCGCAGCGGCCAGCGCACTGAGCAGGGTGATCCGGGGGATCACCCCGATCAGGCGGTCGCGCTCGTCGAGAACGGCCACCGGGTGCTGACTCTCCGCGCAGTCGGCAAAGAGGTCGGCCACCGCGGTGTCCCCGGTGACCGTGCGAACCCGCTCGGTCGACACGTACCCGTCGAGGTGGGGGCGGCCCTCGCGGAGCGCCCGCAACACCTCGTCCTCGGTGACGGTGCCGAGGAACCTCTTCATCGGACCGGTCACGTAGACCACCGAGGTCTGGCTCTCCCGCAGCGCCTTCGCGGCGACCCGGGGACCGGCGTTGACATCCAGCACCTGCTGGGGCTTCTCCATGACTGACGCGGCGGTGAGGATCCGAGTCCGATCGACGTCCGCGACGAACTGCGCCACGTAGTCGTTGGCCGGGTCAGTGAGGATCTCCTCGGCGGTGCCGATCTGGACGATCCGACCGTCCCGCATCACGGCGATCCGGTCGCCGAGTCGCATGGCCTCGTTCAGGTCGTGGGTGATGAAGATGATCGTCTTGCCCAGTTCGGCCTGCAGTTCCAGGAGTTGGTCCTGGATCTCGCGGCGGATCAGTGGGTCCAGTGCCGAGAACGCCTCGTCCATCAGCAGGATCTCGGTGCCGGCCGCGAGCGCGCGGGCCAGCCCGACCCGCTGCCGCATGCCGCCGGACAGGTCGTGGGGCAGGTTGTCCGCCCACTCCGTCAGGCCCACCATGCGCAGCGCGTCCATGGCCCGTTCGCGTCGCTCCGCCTTGGGCAGCCCGGCAACCTCAAGCGCGTACCCGGCGTTCTCCAACACCGTCCGGTGCGGCATGAGCGCGAAGTGCTGGAACACCATGCTGATCTTCTCGCGGCGCAGCCTGCGTAGCGCTGCCGGCTTGAGCGTGGTCAGCTCGACCCCATCGACCTGCACGCTGCCCCTGGTGGGGCGCAGCAGGCCGTTGAGCATCCGGATCAGGGTCGACTTACCGGAACCGGAGAGACCCATGACGACGAAGATCTCGCCGGGGCGTACCTCGAAGTTCGCGTCGATCACGGCGGCCGTGGCCGGTAGTCCGGCCAGAGCCTCGGCGCGCGGCTTTCCGTCCGCCAGACGTCGTACCGCTTCGTCAGCTCGACTGCCGAAAATCTTGTAGAGCGACTGCACTGTGAGCGCGGACACGATCCCCCTTCAAGACGGAACCCGGTTGGCCGTATCGCGTCACCGGCGCCATCTCGCGTTTCATCGTCGATATCAACATCGATCACATTCAGCGGGCCACATAGGCCTGGCGGCGAAACCTACCGACGCCCTCGCGACAAATCCAGTCAGCACGGCGGGGTTGTGGATATGCACACAAAAATTCGCGCGGTACCGGGTGCTGGATTGATCGTCCGACATGTTTCGCGCCCCGTCATCCGCACTGGTCGGACCGGGCGGATTCGGTGTCACCCACGCTGCCCTTCCTGCTGGAGCGCGCCCCACCAGTGCGTTGACGCGTACGTGGAAAGCAGTTCCAGAATTTGACAGGGTTGATAGAGAACTGTCACGAAACTGTCATACTCCATCGCGGATCTATGGCGTAATGTCACCGTCGGCGCACTGCCGCGGCTCCCGATTGTCTGGTGCCCTCTCTCACTCTGCCTCAGCGATTCGCCGAGGCGTCGGTATTCTTGGCTGGGCATTGCCTGCACCCGTATGCCCGTCAGCTGAGGGGGGACCATGCCCGATCACATCGACCTCGCCCGCCTGCGCGAAGTGCTCGACGGACCGTGGGCCGAGGTCCGCGGCGCACACCGGGATCACCTCGACGCGCGTTTCCTCCCGGTGTACGGCGAGACCGGTGACCAGGCACGGGAGCGGATCACCCGACTACTCACCGAACTCCCCGTCGAGCTGGGCATCGCGTCGGCCTTTCCCACCGAGTACGGCGGCAGATCCGATGTCGGCGGGTCGATCGTGGCCAGTGAGATGCTGGCGCAGGTCGACCTGTCTCTGATGGTCAAGGCGGGCGTGCAGTGGGGCCTTTTCGGCGGCGCCGTCGCCGCCCTCGGCACCAGGCGACACCACGACGCCTACCTCCGGGACATCATCTCCGGTCGGATCTTCGGCTGTTTCGCGATGACCGAGACCGGCCACGGCTCCGACGTCCAACAACTGCGCACCACCTCCACGTACGACCCGCAGACGCAGACCTTCGACCTGCACACCCCGCACGAGGCGGCCCGCAAGGACTACATCGGAAACGCCGCACGGGACGGACGGATGGCGGTGGTCTTCGCGCAGTTGATCACCAACGGGCGGCGGCACGGCGTGCACGCGTGGCTGGTCCCGATCCGCGACGCCCAGGGCAACCCGCTGCCCGGCGTGACCATCGGCGACGCCGGGCCCAAGGCCGGCCTGCTCGGCGTGGACAACGGGCGGCTCAGCTTCGACCACCTGACCGTGCCCCGCGAGATGCTCCTGGACCGGTACGGTCAGGTCGCCGAGGACGGCTCGTACTCCAGCCCGATCGAGAACGACTCCCGGCGCTTCTTCACCATGCTCGGCACCCTGGTCCGCGGCCGGGTGAGCGTCGGCGGCGCCGCGTCCGCCGCCACCAAGTCAGCACTGACGATCGCGGTCCGCTACGGCGACATCCGCCGCCAGTTCGGCACGCCCGGCGCCGACCGGGAGGTGCTGATCAACGACTATCTGGCCCACCAGCGCAAGCTGCTGCCCGCCCTGGCCACCACGTACGCGCTGCACTTCGCCCAGGCCGAGCTGGTCACCGCGCTCAGCGAGGTGCAGGGCGGCGACGGCCCGGTCGACGAGCACCGACAGCGGCAACTGGAGTCCCGGGCAGCCGGTCTCAAGGCCGCGCAGACCTGGCACGCCACCCGCACCATCCAGATGTGCCGCGAGGCGTGCGGCGGGGCCGGCTACCTGGCTGAGAACCGCCTACCCGGCCTCAAGGCAGACACCGACGTCTTCACCACGTTCGAGGGCGACAACACGGTGCTGCTGCAACTGGTGGCCAAGGGGCTGCTCACCGGCCACCGGGACGCGTTCGGCTCGTTGGACGGCTGGGGGCGCGCCTCCTTCGTCGCCGACCAGGTCCGCGAGATGGTGCTGGAGCGCACCGCCGCACGATCGCTCATCGAGCGGCTGATCAGCGCCGTACCCGGCCGCGACGACGAGGTCGCCGTCACCGACCGCGGCTGGCAGCTCAAGGCCTTCGAGGACCGTGAGCGGCACCTCCTCGACGGCGCTGTCCGCCGGCTACGCAACGGCGCGGCCACGAAGAAGGACCGTCCCTTCGACATCTTCAATGACGTCCAGGACCACGTCCTCGCGGTTGCCACCGCGCACATCGACCGGGTCACCCTGGAGGCGTTCGTCGCCGGCATCGAGGAGAGCGCCGATCCCGCGGTCCGGGCGCTGCTCTCCCGGGTCGGTGACCTGTACGCGCTCAGCGTGATCGAGGCCAACAAGGGTTGGTTTCTGGAGCACGGCCGGCTCACGCCGGCCCGGTCCAAGGCGATCACCGGCGTCGTGAACGGCCTGCTCAAAGAGCTGCGCCCCCACCTACGGACACTCGTGGACGGTTTCGCCATCCCGGACACCTGGCTGCACTGCGCCATTCTGGAAGAGGAACCGGGCCGACAGGACACGATGACCGCCCACGACGCCGCCGACGATCGGCAGGTGGTACCGGCGTAGGGGAAGGCGAGGCAGCACCACCTCAGGCTCGCCCCATCTCGCCGCCGGCGGCGACGCGGCCGTGGGTGTGGTGTCCGCCGACTGTGGGGTCGGCGGACAGCGTCGCGGCGGTGAGCATCAGCTGCAGCAGCCACCGGCCTGCGCGTCGGCGGGGTTGCTGTTGCAGACACCGGTTTCGGGCAGGTCGAGCCGGACGTCGCGGGCGGCGGCCCAGTCGCCGGCGAGGGCGGCGACGACGGAGCGGACCTGGTCGTAGCCGGTGGCCATGAGGAACGTGGGTGCGCGGCCGTAGGACTTCATGCCGACGGCGTATTAGCCGGGTTCCGGGTGGGCGAGTTCGTTCACTGGGTAGACGGGGGCCCGGCTGGTGAGGGGGCGGTTGGTCAGGTGACGACGGGACTGCGCCGCTCAAGCAGGACGACGTCACGCCAGCGGCCGTGGTGGCGACCGATCCGCTCGCGTACGCCGATGACCCGGAAGCCGGCCCGCTCGTGCAGGGTGAGGCTGGCCGCGTTGTCGGGGAAGACTCCGGACTGGATGGTCCAGATGCCGGCGGCCTCGGTGGAGATGATCAGCGTGGCCAGCAGCAGCCGGGCGATGCCTCGGCCCTGCGCGGCCGGATCGACGTAGACGGAGTGCTCGACCACCCCGGCGTAGACCTTGCGGGCCGAGGTGGGTGCGACCGCTATCCAACCGAGCACCCTGCCACTGGCGTCTACCGCGACGAAGCGGTGATCGGGCAGCTTCGCCGCGTCGAACACCGACCAGGTCGGTGCGGTGATCTCGAAGCTGGCGTTGCCGGCGTCGAGCCCGGCCTGGTAGATGGCCAGGACCCGCTCGGCGTCGTCGTCCCGCAGGCGGCGCACCGTGATGTCGGCCATCAGCAGGTTCCGTTCGGACTGGGGGCGGGTCGACCCATGGCCACGTCCGCGGTGGACTGCGCCAGGCCGATCGCGGTGACGACCTCCCCCACGCTCATCGCCACCTCCCCCATCGTTCATCGGCGATAAACGATTAAGGCTATCAACCGCAAACAGATGCAGCACTGTCTTGACGTCTGTCGAAACAGACAGTTGCGCGTTGATTAGAGGGATGCCAACCTAGAAAAATGTCGAAACAAGCTGCGCCTTCCACCCTCGTCGACGCGACCGCCGACACGGTCTGCTGCCGGCCCTTGGCGCAGCACCGCGTACCGGCCGAGACCGCCGCGGTGCTCGCGCCGGCGTTCAAGGCCCTCGGCGACCCGGTCCGCCTGCAGCTGATGTCGATGATCGCCTCCGCCGACAACGGCGAGGTGTGCGTTTGTGACCTCACCCCCGCGTTCAACCTCACCGGCCCGACCATCTCGCATCACCTCAAGACCCTGCGCGAGGCCGGTCTCGTCGACGCCGAGCGGCGCGGCACCTGGGTGTACTACCGAGCCCGACCGGCACTCCTGCGCCAACTCGCGGCGCTGCTCGGCGTCGAATCGGTGACCGCTGCACAGGCCGCCGGCGGCGGTTCCTGACCGGGCGCCGCCGCCCAGCCACTGGACCTGCCCTCGTCCACGTCAGCCTCGCCGCCCGTCGCCGGTTCGGTCACCCCGAGTCAACCGGCTGAAGCCGGCAGCTTCGGGGTGACCCAGCCCCGGTCGTTTCAAGGCCCGCGTTCTGGCTCGGGAAGAGAAGCCTCTCAGCTCGGGACGCTCAGGGCGCCGAGGGCGCGACCGGCCTCCCCGGCGGACTCCAGAGCCCCGGCGTGCATCTGCGCGGCCTGGTCGACGAACGCGTCGAGTGCGGGGTTGACCCCGACCAGGGTGAACTCGCGTTCGACAACGGTGAGGTCGGCGCCCCAGCAGTCACCGATGATCCGGCGCAGATACGGCGTCGAGTGATCCCAACCCTCCCGCGGCGTGCCGGCGCCGTACGCGCCGCCACGTACCGTGGCGAGCACGGTGGGCTTGCCCGCCAGGAACGGCTCCCCAGTCGCCCGCGGGTCCGCGAGCACGGTGTCGACGTAGGTCTTGAAATGCTGGGAGACACCGAAGTTGTAGAGCGGCACGGCGAACAGCAACGCGTCGGCGGCCAGCAACTCGTCCACCAACGTCGCGGCGAAGGCGACCGCCTCCCGCTGCTCGGCGGTGCGCTCCTCGCTCGGCGTCATACCGGCGGACACCGCCGCCGCCCAGACGGTCGCCGAGATGGTGTCCACGCCGACGTGACGGCGCTCGACAGTGTCACCGGGATGATTGGCGAGCCACTCCTCCTCGACGATGTCCGCGATTTCACGACTCGCCGAGCCGTGCGAACGGATGCTGGCATCAAGACGGAACAAGGTCACAGACATCTCCCTGGGTTGCGAAGTTCAAGGTTGAACCTCAATCTAGCCGATGAAGTTCAAGCTTGAACCTCATGGAGATGTCCCTCACTCTGATGAACCAGCCGAGACGTACTCTTGCGGCATGCCTGACGAACCTCGGTGGTTGACCGACCACGAGCGCGACGCCTGGCTTGCGCTGGCCAAACTCATGTTCAACCTGCCGAGCGCCCTCGACGCCCAACTCCTGCGGGACAACCACCTCACGCTGTTCGACTACTTCGTGCTCAGCAACCTGTCCATGACGCCCGGGCGAACCATGCGGCTCAGTGATCTGGCCAGCCACCTCAACTGCTCGCTGTCCCGACTGTCGAACGTCGTCAAACGCCTCGAACAGCGAGGGCTGCTACGCCGCGCGCCCGACCCGGAAAGCTCTCGCTACACCGTCGCCACGCTCACCGACGCCGGATGGGATCTTGTGGTCGCCGCAGCGCCCGGCCACGTCGCAGCCGTCCGTGACTACGTCATCGACGGCCTCACCGCGAGCCAGATCGACGCCCTGCGCGAGGTGGCCTGCCATGTAACCCGAAAGATTTCCGACATTCCGGAGCCCAACGCCCGAAACGGGTGACTTTCGGGCGACGAATGTCACCCCACCCGTCCCGATCGGGTCGGAGACCCTCCCCGAACCGGCGGCCATCGTGGTGAGACGTCCAGCACCAGACGCTCCGCGAGCCGCCTCCCGGACGCTCGGGCACACCGCCCCGGAGCAGCATCGCCTGTTTCGTCCAGGCGAGGTACCAGGCCTCGTACCTGGACACCTCGACGCACGCCACCGTTCCCATCCGGGCCGTGCAATCGTTGGTCAGGGGCAGGCGACACCCGACGGAGGCGGAAGCGAACGGCTGCGCTTCCGCCCCCGACCGTACGGCCGTCACGTCGCGGCCGCGCGCCACCCGTCAGTCGCCGAGCGCGGGCTCCAGGTTGATGACCGGCACCTGGTCGGGATCGGCCGGCTGGGCCGACTCGGCGATGTGCCGGCCGTCGGACGATCGGATGCCGAGGATGACAATCGCGGCCGCGGCCAGCAGGATGATTCCGCCGATCAGGAAACCGCGGTCGAATCCCCTGACCAGGGCCTCGTTTGGCTCGACGCCCCTGTCGATCAGGTCCAGGGTGTACGCTGCGGCGACCGAGCTCAGCGTCGCCAGGCCGATCGCGCTGCCCAGCTGCTGCGAGGTGTTGATCAGGCCGGAGGCCAGCCCGCTCTCCTCGGGTTGCACACCAACCGAGGCCACCAGGAACATGGCCGCCCAGGCGAATCCCGCGCCGATCGCGGTCAGCAGCATGCCGGGCAGGACTCCCCCGGCGTAGGAGCTGTCCGCGTCGAGGAGGCCCAGGTGGAAGAGACCGACGGCCAGGATCAACAGGCCGATCCACAGGGCCGGCTTGGGACCACCCTTGGCGATGATCTTCTGAGCCATCGTGCCGGCGACGGCCATCGCGACTGGCCACGGCAGGTACGCCAGTCCCACCTCGATCGGGCTGTAGCCCTTGACTTGTGCCAGGTAGAGCGTCGGGAAGAACATCATGACGAACATGCCGCCGGTCATCAGGACCATCGCCACATTGGCGGATGCCAGAGCACGGACCTTGAAGATGCCCAGCCGCACCAGCGGCTGCTTCGACACGCTCTCAATGATCAGGAACACTACGATCAGAGCAACCGCAGCCCCGATGAACAGCCACACCTTGCCCGAGCCCCAGCCCCACTCGGCCGCATTCACGACGCCGTAGACCAGCAGCATCAATCCGGCCGTGATGGTGACCGCACCGGGCAGGTCCATGCGGGTCCGTCCCTCGGTCGCGTGCTTGCTGTTCGGGACGAACTTCAGCGCGGCGAGGATCGCGATCGCGGCGATCGGCAGGTTGACCAGGAAGATGGCCCGCCAGTCGAACCACTCGGTGAGGACACCGCCCGCCAGCATGCCGGCAGCGCTGCCGGAGGCGGTAACCGCGCTGAAGACGCCGAGCGCCTTCGCCCGCTCCTTCACCCCTCCGAAGGTCACGATGATGATCGACAGCACGGCAGGGGAAATCAGAGCACCGCCGAGCCCCTGCATCGCCCGGCCGATAATCAACGTTTCCGGGTTCTGCGCGAACCCGTTGACCGCGGACGACAAGCCGAACAGCAGTAGGCCGACCACCAGGAGGCGCTGCCGGCCCAGAAGGTCACCGGCTCGCCCACCGAACAGCAGGAAGCCGCCGAACAGCAGGATGTATGCGTTGATCACCCACTGCAGCTGGAGCTGGCTGTCGAAGTTCAACCCCGATCCGATGGACGGGAGCGCCACCGTCACGATGGTCGAATCGAGCACGACCATGAACTGGGCGACGAGGACGATCCAGAGAATCGTCTTGGACCTTGCCATTTTTCCCCTCACAAGTAAGGACATTGGCCGGATTCGGATCGGCCGCACCCTTAGAGGATTCTGGACTGGCGGTGCAACGACAAATGGCCCCTTAGTAACTTACTCTTTTCCGCTTTTCGGTTAGTGAGGTGATTTCAGGAAGGCAAAACGGTTGATTGGTGCGATACGGGCCAAGGCGTCGAGTCTGGGCGGTGTTGGAGACAAGCGTGGAGCCATCGACGGCACCACCACCAGCGGCCGCTGGGGCACCACCGACCTGTGAAACCGGCCCACCGACGGCACCTGGATCCCCGACGCCTACCACTACATCGGAGCGGCCAACCCGGTCAACGGCTGGTGCTGACGCGCCGCCCCACCCGGTGACCGGTGACGCCACATCGACGGCGGGGCGGACACCCTGCGACGCGGCGAGGTTGGACCCGCCGCGTCGGACGTCTGCGCTTCGGGCGCGCCCAGCGCCCTGCCCTCCACAGTCGACGATTGACGTCGTCTGTGCGCGGCAGTGCACGGGATCCCGGCCGGGCGTCCCAGCACAGCCTGTCTCTCAGGATTAGCGGATCGAGCGTTGCCCGCAAACCCGAAGAGGTCAACACCGCATCAGCCGGCGCGGCAACGGGCCGCGTCCAGGGGGTGCGCGACATCGTCGAACAAATCTGCCGCGCGGTGTCGCAGTTGCCGTGCCTGCTCCGCGTCGCCTTCGGCCGCCACCAGATGCGCGCGGGCTTCCAGCGTGGCGGCCTGCCACGCCGTGCCCTCCCAGAGGGTGCTTGAACGTTCCGCCGCCGCGAGAAACTCCCGCGCCGCGTCCAAGTCGCCGACGCGGACGCAGGTGATGGCCGCGGGAACCTCAAACATGATGGCGCAGAAATCGCAGGAGTCGGTCTGGGTCATGGCAGCCTTCGCCGCGTTGATGGCCGCCCGGGCGGTCTCCGGCGAGTCCGCAGCGGCCACCGTCGTGCCGTAGATCCGCTGAATCAGGTGGGGGGCGAGCACTGAGGAACGCGCCAAGGGAAGTGCCCGACGCAGTAGCCGCGTCGCGGTGCGCAGGTGACCACGCGTGAGGTGCACCTCCGCGAGCCGCTGCAACGAATGGGCCTCGCCAGCGGTGGCGCCGATCTCGCGGTGCAGGTCAACGGCTGTGCTGAGTTCGCGCTCGGCTGTGTCGAGATTTCCGGCGAGTAGTTCCGCCTCGCCGGCCAGGGCTCTGGCGAAGGCGACAGCCCGGAGAACGCCGGAGGACTGGGCGGTACGGCGCAGGCCTTGAGCGAGGTCGATGACGTCCTCGTAGGGCGTGGGCCCGTAGAGCAGATATTCGGCGACGCAGAGGTGCGCGTCGAAGACGGTGGTGGCCAGCCCGGGGTCGTCGCGGGTACGCATCAGCTCTGCGCGCAGCGTGTGGTTCCATTCACCACGGGTGTGCGTGATCAGCCCACGCAGGGCGACCAGGTTTGACTGGAGCAGGGCGGAGCCTTGTGCCGGGTCGGCGCGTAGCGAATCGGCGACCGCCGCCCTGGCACCGTCGATGTCGCCGGTGAAGTAGGCGAGAGCGCCGTGGGCGAGTAGGACGGCCGAATCGTCCGGCCCGCCATCGGGCTCCAGACCGTGCAGGACCGCCGCTGCGGTGTCGGTGTCCCCGGACAGAACCGCGAGCTGTCCCATCCTTGCCCGCAGCACTCGAGCCTGCCGTTGGTCGGCCACCGCGAGCGCCTCACGGTAGGCGGAGAGTGCTGCTGGGTCGCCGATCGCGGCGAGCGCGTCGGCTCGCACGGTCCGGGCCGCTACCAGCTCTTCGTCGCGGGCCGCCCCGAGAATGGACTCCACCAGAGACAGGGCGTCTCGAAAGGCACCGACCGCCACTTCGGTCTGCGCGGCGCGCAGCACGAAAGGTACGGCTGCAACGGTGTCACCTGCGGCGAGCAGGTGGTGGCCGATGCGTGCCGGTGACGCGCCGAACTCGATCAGGCGCCGCGCGCAGGAGCGGTGCAGGGCCGCACGCCGGTGGGGCGGGACCGCGTCCAGCAGGGCCTCGCGGATAAGCGGATGGCGAAACCGGAAGCCTCGTAGGGTCCGCTCGACGACCAGGACGGCCAGGGCGGCGTCCAGGCAGTCGAACGCCTGCTCCTCGGGCAGATCGCTCATCGCGATGAACCCGTCGGTGTCGAACGTGGAGCCCATGAGCGCCACGCGCTCCAGCGCCGCACGTGTGGGTGGGGCCAGCGAGCCCAGCACCGCCTCGGCCGGTGCGCGAAGTTCTCCATCGACGGCCGAGCGGGCCAGCTCGGTGACAGTGAACGGGACTCCACCAGAAATCGACCAGATGTGTTCCACGACATCGTCAGGCAGGTCCGGTGCCTGCGCGGCGACGAGCGCGGCGGTCTCAGATTGGGTCAGTGACGGCAGCGCGAGGTCAAGCGCGCCGGAGCGGCCGAGCAGGCTGTTGCGGATCCGCTCGAAGGCGTCTGTGGTCGGCTGCCGTCGGTGCGTAAGCAGGAGCACCAGCCGTTCGTCCCTGCAGCTGCGGACCAGGTAGCGCAGTAGCCGCATGGTCCCGTCGTCCGCGTCGTGGACATCCTCGACGATAAGCAGCAGACCCGGCCCGGCTGCCGCGAGGCGTGCCAGTTGGGCCACCGCTATGAACAACCGCTGCGAGGCGTTCTGGCCGGCCCAGTTCCCGGCATCCCCTGACAAAGCCCGGTCGATGTCGTCCCGATAGCGGTCGTTGAGGCCGTCGAGCAGGGTGGGATGGCGGCGTGCGAGGTCGGCCAGCGCGTCCAACACGGGAGCGAAGGGCCAGGCGCCTTCGACCGCCGAGACAACGCCTTGACCGGTACGCCAGCCGTCGGCGACGACCCGCTCGCGTAGCCATGCGGCAAGGGTGGATTTGCCCATGCCAGCTGCGCCCGCGATGAGGACGGCACGGCCGCGTCCCGTTGCGGCCTCCTCGACCACACGCTCCAACGCGGCCCTTTCCCGCCTCCTGCCGACCAGGAACTGGCTTGCGGCCCCCTGCGAGGTCGGGCCGATCAGCGCATCGCGCAGCGCCAGCGCCTCCGCGTCGGGCACCGCACCGAGCTCGAGCTGACGGGCCCGGCCGAGACGCTCGAACAGGCGTAGCGCACTGTGATGGTCGCCCGACTCGGCACGCTCACGCATCAGCGCCACACCTACGCGCACGTCCGTCGGGTCTGCTTCAACCAGATCGCTCCACCGCCCGGCGAGCCGACACACCTCGAGGTAGGTGCGGCGCAGTCGGTCACGGTGGCCCTGGGCCCACTCCTCGTAGCGGTCCTCCGGCAAAAGATCACCGTCGTATGCGTCGACGGCCCGGCCGGCCGCCGTGACGTCCTCGTTTTTCAGCGCCTCCGAAGCAAGATCATCGAACTCGACCGCGTCGATGCGGACTTCGGTCCCGACGTTCGGGAAGAGCGAGACCAACTCCCGGTGAAGTACCACACCATCGGGGCCGAGGACCCGGCGGGCGTAGTGTGCTGCCTTGTGTAGCCGGGGTGCCGCTTCCTCGACTGTGGCATTCGGCCAGAGTGCCGCGATGACCTGCTCACGGTGGAGCTGTCGGCCCGGCGCGAGCGCCAACAGTTTGACAAGCGTGATCGGCTGGCGTCGGGTCCACGCCGTGCCCGGCACCGCAACCGTGTCGACCGTCACCCCGAATCCACCAAGAAGGCGCACCGCCACGCACTTTTTCATCTCTCAATGGTAACGACGCCACCCGGGCCGGTTAGTGCCTCGACCTCGGCGCTGAAAGCGGAATTCAGCCGCAGGAGCAACTCGCGTACCGCTGGCACATCCCACCGGTAGCCGGCGAGTTCATCGACAACGTCAAAAATGGGTGTCGCGAGCTGATCCCGTTCCGCCTGGTATGCGGCCAGCGCCTCGGTTTCCCCGACACCGGACAGAATCGCTGCGACCTGCCGTGAAAGCAGGGCTGCGTCACGCAACGCATCAGTGATCCCATTGGTGCTCAACGGGTCGATGAACTGACCGGCGTCCCCTACCAGCGCCCATCCCGCTCCGTGGGCCTGCCGCAGATAACTGAAGCGTCCAGGGAAGCCGTAGAGCCGCCGCGGCGCGACCGACTCGGGCAAGCGCTCAGTGGCCGCCGGACCGGTCGCATCGGCAAGCAGTCGCAGGTACGAACCCCGCAGATCACCACTCATCTCCTGATTGAACCTTTGGGCGCTGGTTCCGGCGAAGACACACACCTTGCCGTCGTTGGTGGGAATCATTCCTGCCGAGGCACCCGGGCGGTAGAACCACTCGTAGTCGGTAACCCCAAGCCCGTCCCAGTAACCATAGATAATCGCGCTGCTGGCGCTTCCGACCCGCACGTTCGGTGCCCCCACCAGGCGAGCCACGGTCGACCCGGCACCGTCGGCGCCGACGGTCAACCAGGACCGCACTCGCACCGGCGCCGATGACTGGTCGTGCCCCACGACGCCAGTGATTCGCCCAGACCGGTCGCGCTCCAGGCCGGTGACGGTGACGCCGTATCGAACTGTGGCGCCGGCGTTCTCGGCGGCTTCGGCGAGAAGCCGGTCCAGGATCGTGCGGCGAGGGGCGTAAAGTGCGTCCACGCCGGCAGCAGGCTTGATCGACACGGTGACCTGCTCACCTGGATAGTGGAAGCGGGTGCGCCGCACCGCAGGCGTGTCTGCCGCCACGATGGGATCCAGCAGGCCCCACCGGGTGAGTTGGGCTACGCCCGCCCGCATCAGCGCATGAGTTGAGAGCGTGTCAGCGCCGGGCTTCGCCCGCTCCAACACCAACACCCGCAGACCCTGCCGTGCCAGCAGTAGCGCCGTCGCGGCACCCGCCGGCCTGGCCCCGACGACGACTACGTCGTAGTCCTCTGTCATACCGACCTCCCTCTACTGATAGTTACTTGGTGAGATTGCTACTTCGTTGGCGGAGCCTCACGGCGATCTGCTCGGCGAGATACGCCGCGTCGTGCCGGGCGCCATCAATCAGGGTGGCGTTGCGTCGGTGCTGAAACCGCAACCCGATCGAGTAGAGCCCAGGCGCGTCTGTCACCCCGCGGTGGTGACGCAGGTGACCAGTACTGTCCAAAACCGGTACCTGCAGCCACGGGTAGACGGGTTGAAAGCCGGTCGCCCACACCACGGAACTCAGACCGGTTGCCTCTCGTAGCCCGCGGTCGATGACAAGGGGCGGAATGTCGGCCGAGCGGGTGAAAACGGCGTACCGGTCAATCGTCTCCAATACCCGGCGCAATCGGATCTCGGCCCGTGTCGTCGTGTCCTGGAGATCGTCCGCGAAGATCGCCCGATCCCTCCCGTCCACCTGGACCAGGCGACCGGCCAGGCGAACTCCGCGATTCGTCAGCACGCCCAGGTCAAGCGCCCGGCCGGCCGCGAGTTGAAGCGACGGCTCGCGGCGGGCACGGTGCGGGTCCGGCACCTCGTCAAGAGTGCGGTCGAGGCTCCCGAGGCGGTCCAGCCAGTACCAAACGTCCCGGCCGCCATACCGCCGCGGCATCCGCGTGTGCTCGCCGACTGCCAGGGTCACCTCACGGCCGGACCGGGCCAGCTCATCGGCGATCTGCACCCCGGTTGACGACGCGCCGACCACGAGAACGCCACCGGCGGGCACCTGCGCGGGATTCCGGTAGGCAGCCGCGCCGATCTGAGTGATCGTCGGCGAGAACTCACCAGCCAGCGCCGGCACCAGCGACCGGGAGTGGTACCCGGTGGCGATGACGACGCAGCGCGTCCGCCAAGTGCCCGCGTCGGTGGATACCAGATAACTCTCACCGTCGGCCCGAACCCCGATGACAGTGGTGTTCTCCAGCACCGGCGCCCGGCTGATCCTGGCGTACGCGGACAGATGGTCAGCGAAAGCCGCAGCAGACATGAACCCATCGGGGTCGTCGCCCTGGTAGGACCAACCGGGCAACCGGGAGAGCCAGTTCGGCGTCAGTAGCCGGCATGAGTCCCACCGGCCCGACCGCCACCGCTGCGCCACCTGGCCGCGTTCGAGTACGACATGCTCGATGCCGTATCCGGTAAGGCACTGGCTCATCGCCAGCCCCGCGTGGCCCGCACCGATGATGACCGTATCGGTGGTTGTCATGGCTCTACTCAGTCGTCACGTCGATGACGACCGGTACGCCATTGGTGAACACGTCGTAGACAGCCGAACGGCGACGTGACTGCTCGATCAACCCGCGCAGGACATCGTCCGAGGCGTCCCCAGAGATCCGGAAGCTCACCGAAATCCCCTGGTACCCGTTACGCACTTCCTCGGACATACCGAGAATGCCGAGCAGATTGATGTCGCCGACGACGGTCGCCTCAACCGAGTTCAGCTTCACCCCGCGGGCCGCCGCAATGTTCGCCAGACCCGACGTGAGACACGACGCAATCGCGTGCAGCAGATACTCCACCGGCGCGGGACCGTTTCCCCCGCCCACCAACACCTTGGGATGATCCGAATCGTAGGTGAACGGCTCAGTGCGGCTCATGTCCTCCTGACCGGCACCGTAGAAGCCCTGAATCTCGCTGCGGTTGTGAGTGCCACTGACCCACCGGTTGACCGCACGAAACTGGAACTTCGCCAGCTCCGGCTGGGACCGCACAGCGTCGAGCGTGGCAAAGAGGGCCGGCGTGTCAACGCCATTGAGCGGCGGGCGCTCCGAAGTCGTACCCACAGTCCTTCTCCCTTGTGCCGCCCATTCCGGACCCGACTTCGTCGCGGTGACAACCGGAGCAGGCAACGCCGGGAAAGCTACGAGCCCCGCCTTCCCGGAACCTTCCCGGCTCTTGTCCGTCGGGACGAGTTGAGGGCGTTGCCCGGCGAGCAGGTGTCAGGAGTTCGGCGGAGCTGCCCACAACGACGGCGGCCTGGTCGTGGCCGGACCAGGGCGGGCGTCGGGAAGGTTGCGGGAAGGTGAGGCTCGTAACTTTCCCGTGTCGCTCGCTCCGGTTGTCGCCACGGCACACGTCGGGCCCGGTGCGGGTGGCGCGGTGAACAGGTGCAGGGCAGCCATTCTCGGCGTTCCCGTGCGGCCGACCCCCAGTTGGCCGCGGTCGCCGTGTTCGCGTTGGTCATCGCACGGTAGAAGCACCTCGCAGGAGCACCACTCTCAATTTTGGAGAGCATTGTGAACGTTGATGAGCTGGGCTCGATGCTAGAAATTTCGGCACATCCCGATGACGAGGCTTACCTGTCCGACGGTCTGATCCGGCGGCCGTACGAGAGATTGTCGATCGGGAGCGCACGCCGGCGCGACAGCCACGTCGCAGCCGGACGTCTGAACCTTCCGCGCGAGCAGACGTCGAACAACATAGTCGGGCTCGCGACGCGCTTTTGATTGGGGATCACGAAAAAGTTCGACGGTCGTGGAACAAATTGCTTGATCGCGCGCCGCCCGAGCCACTAGGCCGTGTGGTGTCGATCACTCAGAGCGAGGTAACTAGCAGTTAAGTGGATTTACACTCGCTCTCCCTAGCCTTGCCCCTGACCTGCTGGAATTGCTACGGGGATGAATCATGACCACCGCTACTACGCTCAGCAGCGCCGACCTACCCACACCTGAGCGCTCCCCCGCCGGCGCGCAGCCGCCGGCGTCCCGGGCCGAGTTCTTCATCCAGGAAATCCACGGCAACAATGGCCGCGCCCTGCTGCGTTTCCTGCGGAGTCTGGTGTCTGCGGACGCGGCCCACACCGTGGAGGATCTGGCACAGGAGACCATGCTGCGCGCTTGGCGCAACCTCGACGCGGTACCTACCGAGTCCGAGTCGCAACGTCGCTGGCTGTTCACCGTGGCACGTCGGTTGGCCATCGACGCGTACCGGAAGCGGCAGTCGCGACCGGCGGAGGTCAGTCTTGTCGACACCGAGCCCGTCGGCTTCGGAAACGAGGCTGCGGAAACGGTGATCGCCAAGCTGACGCTGCAGCAGGCCATCGCCCGGCTGAGTCCGGCCCACCGATCCGTCCTCGTCGAGTTGCACGTGAAGGGCCACTCGCTCGAGATGGCCGCCGCGCAGCTCGGCGTTCCCGTCGGCACCGTGAAATCGCGTTCGCACTACGCGATGAAGTTCCTGCGCGACGAGCTGGACGGGGCCGAGCCAACCATCCGGTGATCGGAGAGCAGACCTCGCCGCGATCGCGTTGCCGTCGCCTTCCGTTCACCGCACCGCAGCGACGGAATCCGCGCCGGTCAGGACGGCTGGTCGGGTTCGGACGGACTGGCGAGACCGACGACGGCCAGGTCTCGCAGGAAGTCCGCCCATATGGCAGCGGCATTGTCGACCAACTGTTGCGATGCGAGATCCATCAGACCCGTGACGGCGGTCACCACGGCGACCGGGGCGCCGTCGGAGCGCCGGACCATTGACTGAACGAGCCGGACGATCTTCGGAGACGGGTATTCGAAACGAGTAACGACATCGATCTCGTCACCGAAAACCAGCTCACGCATGTACTTGATGGATACGTCCAACTCCACCGGCCCCAGGCCCGCCGACGCCAACTCCTTGATCGACAGACCAGCGTCGGCGAGCGCCGCCCACCGGGCTTGGATCGAGTAATCGAGATACTTCGAGCTACGGACCCGCCCGTTGGAACCGATATCGTCGCTGCTGACCGTGATCGGTGCGGTATGAGTGACGCCGTCGTAATGAGATTGCGAAATCTGATCGGGCGAAGCAGTCGCACTGCACGTGGCACAAGAGTCCCGGCCCGCCTCCTGCCCCGACCCGGTGTCGTGCCGGCGCCCTTCCTTCTCTTGCCGGCCAGCTACGCTCGAACTCTGCAGAACTTGACGATAGGCCGCTCGAAGTTCGGCACCGGGGTCGATCCCCAACTCCTCCGTGAGCTTCCGACGCAGCGAGTGATAGATGGCGATCGCGTCAGCTTGCTGACCGGCGGCAGACAGGATCAGCATCAGCTTGGCCTGCAGCGCCTCATCGAAGTGGTAAGAGGTTGCCATGCATCTCAATGCCTGAAGCACGGAGTGACCGCCGTCCAAGCTCAGCGACAGGTCGGCTGCCTCACGGGCAAGCCGGGCGCATTCGCGGTCAACCGCGTCGAACGCATCAGACTGCTCCGCCAGCAGATCTAAAGCGCCTGCGCACGGCCCTCGCCAAAGTTCCAGAGCTTTGGAATAGGCTGCCATCGCCATCCCCGGTTGCTGCGCATTGATCGCCGCCCGCGCCTCCAGTGCGAACCGCCTGAAGAGCAGCACATCGAGACTCTTCTCGTCCAACAGGAGGCGATAGCCGGCGGCGTCGGAAACGAGCAGACAACTTCTCACCCGAGGACCGAGAGTTGGCTCGACAAGCCGACGCAAATTGCCCACGTAACGATGGACTATGTTGACGGCACTCGATGGTGGTTGACTCCCCCACAACATCGAGACTATTTCCCCTATGCCCACAGGCTCACCGATGCGAGCCAGGAGAAGCGCCAGGATCAACCGCTGCTGGCGAGGGCCGAGGTCGAGCTCCTGACCGTTGCGCCGAACCCGGATCGGACCGAGCACCTCGAATAGCAAGGTCGGAGATCCGTCATTGTCGTTAGTCACGGGTAAGCCTTTCCGCCGTGAACACAATGCTATGGAACAGTTTCGTCAACAAATGTCAGATCTCCGGTCTGGTTGGACCAGATCGCACCAACCGCACCCGCACACCAAACCTGGTCATTATACCGCCAACCCCACCAACTCTGCCCAGCAACTGTTGCGTTCCGTTGAGTGCACACCGGGCGCATCCGCACGCCCACAATGAACCACCGCTCGTCCGCCCAAGGATCTTTCGGCTCCAGTCATCACGATTGCCGCAGCGTAGGTCACCCCTTCGTCGGCACCCCTGCCAGGGCAAGGGCCCAGGCCAGACCGCCAACTGGACAGGTCCGCTGAACCCTGGCGCCCCGGGCTCGTCCGTACAAGACAGAGGGTCCACTCGACGCCCCACGACGGAGACGCCCATGCACTCGACACACATCATCATCCGCAGCGACGATATCGATTCGAACGGACATGTTCGCGGCTCCAAGTACCTCGACTATGCCGTACACGCCCGCTGGATCGCACTCACCCAGGCCGGGCTCTCGGCCAAGAAGCTTGCCTCAGCGGGGTTCGGCCCGGTAGTGCTGGACGTCTCCATCAAATACCGACGCGAACTCATGCTCGGGGACGAGATCGACATCGAAACGCGGTTCGAGTACGGGTCCCCGAAGTTCGTCAAAACCATTCAGTCAACCGTCCGCCGCTCGGATGGTGTCGTGGCTGCCGAGGTTACCAGCCTGACCGGCCTGATGAATCTCGCCGAACGCAAGCTCGTCGACGATGGTGTTGTCGTCTGGCGGAAGTTCCTCCACCAACCGTCCGTCGTCGACCTTCCGCCCGCCGATGATCAGCGCTGACCGAGGCTTGCGGGCAGTAATTCAGGTCACCAAAACAATAACCCACACTGGATTCACCGTTCGTAGGCCTTTCATTGCGCAAGGCGATGCTACCGGGGAGTACGTCGATGATTCGGTTCGACAATCGCGGAGAACAGCGGTAACCGCCGATCAATGACGCGAGTCTTCCGAGGCCAGACGCTTTCACATGTCAGCCCGACTCACTGCACACCACGGCGCAAAAGGCAACCTGGCGTGGCCGGGGGCAGTGCCGGCGTCGACGACCGGTCGGTGAACGACCTCGGGTCTGCCCCGTTGTCAAAGGCATGAGGTTGAGTTCAATTCTGGACGTGCCTACTGAGGCACCCGCCCTGAAACCCCATCCTGGAAGGATCCGACGGTGAATCGAACACTGCACCGGATCGGGACGCTCTGCGCGGCCCGTCCCTGGTTGACCCTTTCCGCCTGGGTCGCCATCCTGGTGCTGGCGCTCGGTTTGGCGGCTACCGTCGGCGGCACACCCCGCGACGACTACGACGTACCCGGCACCTCGTCGCAGGCCGGCACAGACCTGCTCCGTGAACGGTTCCCCGGCCTGTCCGGCACCGAGGCGCGGGTGGTGGTGCACGACCCGGCCGGCGACGAACTGGATCCGGCGCTGCTGGACCGGGTGGTCGACGCGCTGCGCGTCGTGGAGCGGGTCGGCGTGGCCGGCCCGGCACAGAGGTCCACCGACGGGGACACCGCGCTCATCGACGTCCGGTACACCGTGCCGGTGACCGACCTCGACGCCGACGCCATGGAACAACTGCGTGCCGCCGCTGGGCCGGCGCGGGACGCGGGCCTTCAGGTGGAGTACGCGGGCCAGGTGCCGGAGGGTGAGAAACCCACCAGTCACACAGGCGAACTGGTCGGCGTGCTGATCGCGCTCGTCATCCTGATCATCGCCTTCGGCTCGGTGGTGGCGGCCGGACTGCCGATCATCGCAGCGCTGATCGGGCTCGGCATCGGCTCGTCGGGAATCCTGCTGCTGGCCGCGCTCACCGACATCGGCACCACCGCGCCGGCCGCCGCCGCGATGGTCGGCCTGGGTGTCGGCATCGACTACGCCCTGCTGCTGGTGACCCGGCACATCGAAGGGCTGCGTGTCGGTCTGGAACCACGGGTGGCGGCAGCCCGGGGCACGGCTGTCGCCGGTCGGTCCATCCTGGTCGCCGGCGCGGTCGTGTTGCTGTCCCTTTTCGGGTTGGTCTTCTCCGGCCTCGCCGCGTACCGCACCTACGGGTATGCCACTGCGATCGTGGTGGCGACGGTGATGACGGCGGCGATCACACTGGTGCCGGCGTTGTGCGCGATCAGCGGCCGGCGGATCATCCGTCGTCGGCGGCGTCTCTTCGACGACGAGCCGCGGCAGCGGCCACCGGTGACCGCCCGCTGGGCGGAACGGGTGGGCCGACGTCCCGCCGGCTGGGCTCTGCTCGCTCTCGCGGCCCTGCTGCTGCTCGGTGCACCCGCGCTGACCATGCGGACCTGGCCGCAGGACGCGGGCAGCCAGCCCACCGAGAACACGGTCCGGCGGGCGTACGACCTCATCGCCGCCGAGTTCGGACCTGGCGCGTACGCCCCGCTCGTGGTGGCCGTGGATTTGACCGCGGTGCCGCGGGAATCCGTACCGGCGTTGCGAGAGCAGATCGCGGCCGTGCCCGGGGTGGCGACGGTCTCGGAGCCGATGCTGGCACCCGACGCCACGGCAGCCGTGCTGACCGTGCAGTTGGCGTTCAGCCCGCAGGATGAGCGCTCCAGTGAGCTGGTGGACCAGCTACGCGACGATGTGTTGCCGGCCGGCGCGGAAGTCACCGGGGTCACCGCGGTCTTCGTGGACATCGCCGACCTGCTGGCCGAACGGCTGTGGCTGGTGGTCGGCGTGGTGGTCGGGTTGTCGGTGATCCTGCTGACCATCATGTTCCGTAGCATCCTGGTGCCGATCAAGGCCGCGCTGGTCAACCTGCTCAGCGTCGCGGCCGCGTACGGCGTGCTGACCATGGTCTTCCAGTGGGGCTGGGGCGGTCAACTGCTCGGGGTGGACCATCCGGTACCGGTCTCGACCTGGGTTCCGCTGCTGCTCTTCGCTGTCCTGTTCGGGCTCTCCATGGACTACGAGGTTTTCCTGCTGTCCCGGATCAGGGAAGAGTGGCTGACCACCGGGGACCCGTTCCAGAGCGTGGTGCGCGGCCTGGCCGCCACCGCTCGGACCATCACCGCCGCGGCACTGATCATGGTGGTGGTGTTCGCCGGATTCATGACGAACGCCGACATCGTCACGAAGATGATCGGCGTCGGACTGGCCACCGCGGTCGCCCTCGACGCCACGATCGTCCGGCTGGTCCTGGTGCCGGCGACCATGATGCTCTTCGGCCGCGCCAACTGGTGGCTGCCGACGTGGCTGGACCGGATGCTGCCGACCCGCGGCCGAGGACACGCCATGCCCGATGCGCTGACCGACGAGGGTGACACGAACCAGGCGAGGCGTCCGGCGGAGCCGGTCAACGCACGTTGATCCGTGCGGCGGCACCGGCCGGAGGCACTGCCTCCGGCCGGTGCCGCGTCGAATGCGACCCCCATCCTGCTCGGCCAATCGGCGCACCTGCCCCAGCTCTGACCTGGCGTTTTTAGCGAAATCTGTCGGTGTGAGGCGTGACACGAGCCAGCCGGAGCTTCGAACTTGGCCGCGCGCGACCGCGTCTGCTGAATCGAATCCCGCTCTCAACCTCACGAAGGGCCATCTTGATGAACCCCAGCCAGAATTCGCCCGGCGGTGGCGCTGCGATCAACCCGGATGCGGCAGCACGGCTCGCCGCCCAGACAGTTGGACCGGTGCTCCTTCCGGACGACGACGGGTATGACGCCGAGTGCGCGTCGTACAACCTCGCCGCCCCGCAGCGGCCGGCGCTCGTGGTAGGCGCCAAGGGCATCGGCGACATCCAGGCTGCCATCCGCTTCGCAGCCGAGCATGGCCTGCCGATCGCGGTGCTGGCCACCGGTCACTCTGCGCCTTCCTCGGCCGGCACGGTTCTGATCAACACCCGGCGGATGGACGCGGTCACCATCGACGTCGAAGCGCGTACCGCCCGGGTCGAGGCCGGCGTCCGATGGCAGCAGGTCGTCGAGGCCGCCGGCAAGCACGGTCTGGCCCCGTTGAACGGGGCGTCGCCCACCGTCGGGGTGGTCGGCTACACCCTGGGCGGCGGGTTGAGCCCGATCGGCCGGACCTTCGGCTTCGCCGCCGACCAGGTACGACGGATCGAGTTGGTCACCGCTGACGGTCAGCTGCGCGTGGCGACCGCCACCGACGAGCCGGATCTGTTCTGGGCCCTGCGGGGCGGCAAGGGCGCCCCCGTCGGTGTGGTGACCGCCTTGGAGTTCAACCTCTTCCCGGTCAGCCACATCTACGGCGGCGGCCTCTTCTTCACCGGTGACCGGGCGTCCGAGGTGTTCACCGCGTGGGGCCGGTGGACCGCCAGTGTGCCGGACGAGATGAACTCGTCCATCGCGTTGCTCCAGCTGCCGCCCCTTCCCGAGGTGCCGGAGCCGCTGCGCGGCGGGATGGTGGTACACGTACGGATCGCCTACGTCGGATCCGCTGAGGAAGGGGAGCGACTGATCGCACCGCTGCGAGCCATCGCCCCGACACTGATCGACTCGGTCACCGAGATGCCGTACACCGCGATCGCCTCCATCCACGCCGACCCGCCGAACCCGATCCCGGTCCAGGACAGGTCGGGACTGTTGTCCGAGTTCACCCCGGAACTTGTCGATGCCATCGTCACGCACGCCGGCCCCGACGCGGGCAGCCCGCTGGCCATCTTCGAGCTTCGGCTCCTCGGCGGTGCACTGAATCGCCGTCCGTACTCCGGCAACGCCACCGACCTGCAGGGTGCCGCCTTCACCTGCTACGCCGTCGGGATCGGTGGGCCTGACCAGGCCGAGGCGATCCAGGCTCACCTGGGCCGCGTCTTCGAGGGCATCCGGCCGTGGAGCACCGGCCGGCAGTTCCTGAACTTCCTGACCGCCGCCGAAGCCACCCCGAAGGCGGTCGCCGAGGCGTACCTGCCGGAGACGTACGGGCGACTGGCCGAGATCAAGGCCAGCTACGACCCGACGAACATTTTCGGGGGCACCCCGGGTATCGCTCCCGCCTGAGCTCGGCCGTCGGCACAGGCGCTCTCCTGTGCCGACGGTCAGCCGTCAAGGAGCGAGGCACCTCACCGCCCACACCTTGCGACTGACCTTCTCGCCCGGGATGAGAGCGACCCCTCCAGCGGGCACGTGGGCGTCAGGAGGCGGCCTCTTCTGCCGGGGGTAGCACGCTGGTCACCGCGGCGTTCGGCGTCGGCGAGTGCTCGGCGCCCGCGTTCGGTGGCCACGATCCGGCGGGCGCGTCGGTCGCGTGGATCCAGCTGCCGCTCGATGAGCCCCGCGTTCTCCAGGTCATCTATGACGTAGGTCAGGACGCTGCGGTCGATCACCAGGCGGGCCGCCAACGCGCCCTGCGTCGGCACCGCTTCATGGACCACCACCGCCAGGATGTGGTAGCCGCGACTGCCATGCGGCAGGTCCTTCAAAGCCTCCTCGGCGTACTCCTGCCAGCGGCGCAGCACCATGCCCAGAGACCAGCCGAAGTTCGAACCGCGTCTGCGGTCGGCAGGCAGGTCGCACTGATCACCGGCGGCGGACATGCCCAAGGATAACGGCCGGTGCGTTCGAGATCGGCCTGATCACCTTCGGCGAACTCACCGCCGACCCGGCCAGCGGCCAGCTTCCCGAACCGCACCAGCACCTACGTGGCGTCATCGAACTCGCCGAGGCAGCCGACCAGGCGGGCCTGGACGTTATCGGGGTCGGCGAGCACCACCGTTCGGATTTCGTCGCGACGGCACCACCGATGGTGCTGGCGGCGATGGCCGAACGCACCCGGCGGATCCGTCTGACCAGCGCCGTCACGGTGCTCAGCTCCGACGACCCGGTCCGCGTCTGGGAGCAGTTCGCCACCCTCGACCTGCTGTCCAGCGGCCGCGCCGAAATCATGGCCGGGCGCGGGTCGTACACCGAGTCCTTTCCGCTCTTCGGCCACGACCTCGCCGACTACGCGGACCTGTTCCGGGAGAAGCTCGGCCTGCTGCTGCGGATCCGCGAGACGAACCCGCTCACCTGGTCGGACGGGCGCTTCCGCCCACCGTTGCGCCAGGCCGACATCGCACCCCGGTCCCTTCAGAAGGAGCTGCCGATCTGGGTCGGCGTGGGCGGCACGCCGACCTCCGCCGTCGAGACCGGCGCCCGAGGGCTGCCCGTGATGCTCGGGGTCCTGCTCGGCACCGTCGGCAGCCACTCCCGGATCGTCGACCTCCACCGGCTGGCGGGCGAGCGGGCCGGACGCGATCCGGCCACCCTGCGGGTCGGGCTGGGCGTGCAGGGTCACGTCGGCCGGACCAGTACGGAGGCACGGCGGACGATGTACCCGCACTTCACCGCCGGCTTCGGCGGAACGCCCCAGGCGCAGCTCCTCGCGTCCGTCGAGCGGCTCGCCACCGAGGTCGCTCCGGTGCTCCGCCGGGAACTCGCCGTCCCAACCGTCACCGCCACAACCCCAGGGAGGGGATGACCGAACCGGGGTGGAGCTCGGGCGAAGATCTGACGCGTCACCGGCCGATGCCAGGTGAGCCGGTGACGCGTCGTCCGTGCCGACGACCCGCAGACGGATCCTCAGCTCGTTGTCACGAGGAGTTCGTCGAGTCCGTGCATCAGCGCGCTGGCCCGCCAGCGGGGTGCGAACCCTTCGACCAGTCGCAGCTCAGGCAGGCGCGACACCAACCTGGTGAAGGCGATCTTTGCCTCCAGGCGCGCGAGTGGCGCGCCGAGGCAGTGGTGAATGCCGTGGCCGAAGGCAAGGTGCGGGCTCCGTTCGCGGGTCGCGTCGAATGCCTCCGGCTCGGTGTACTGACCGGCGTCACGGTGGGCTGCCAGGATCGAGAGCAGAACCGTCGAGCCGGCCGGGATGGTCTGGCCGCCGTACGTGACGTCTTCGGTGGTCATGCGATGAGTCCCGAGCTGCACCGGGCTTTCGTAGCGCAGCACCTCCTCGACGACCTGAGACATCTGATCAGGGTCGGCGCGGACCGCACTCCACCGCGTGGGGTCGTCGAGCAGCAGCCAGGCACCGTTGCCGATGAGGTTCGCCGTCGTGTCGTACCCGGCCAACAGCAGCAGATACACCGTCGAGACAAGCTCGTCCTCCGTGAGCTGATCACCACTGTCCCGCTCGGATATCAGAGCGGAGATCAGGTCGTCACCGGGATGCCGACGTTTGGCGGCGACAAGGTCACGGATGTAGCCGATCATCCCGATCATGGCGTTCGGCAACTCGCGACTGCGGTGAGCGCCCGCGGCGATGATGCTCGCCGACTCCATGAAGCTGTCGCGGTCGCCCGCCGGGACGCCGAGTAGCTCGGAAATGACCGTGATCGGGAGCGGGAATGCGAACTTCGACACGAGGTCGTGCGGACCCGGCGTGTCGAGCTCGTCGATCAACTGGTCGGCGACGGCAGTGATGGCCGGCGTGAGACGGGCGATGCGTCGCGCGGTGAAAGCGCCCTGGACCAGCCGGCGCAGGCGGGTGTGGTCCGGAGGGTCGACGGTGAGCATGTTCTGCGCGGAAGCGGCGTAGATGTCGGGCGGCAGCTGCGGCCGGAACCCGAGCGGGGACAACAGTCCGTCCTTGACCAGGCGAGGGTCAGCCAACGCCCTGCGTACGTCGTCGTGACGGGTCAGAAGCCAGCCGGTCCGCCCGTCGGGCAGACGCAGCGGCGTCACCGGCCGCCGCTCACGATAGTCGGCCAGTTCGCTGTGGACGTCACCACGAAAGAAACCCAGAAAGGGCTCCCCCTGAACCGGCGGTTGCTGGGTTTGAGGCTCCATATCGGTGTCGACGTAGCGAACCTCCGTGGGTTCACCCGAACCTCGCAACGGGTCGGGCCAAAGTCGACTGAACCGATTCCAAGCGGAGTCCGTGTGGATGCCGAACGACGTCCGGACGTACCGGAATCGGATAGAAACTGGGAGAGCCCGACATCATGCGTAAGTATCTGGTGCCCTTCGCTGCCCTCATGGCTGCCGGCGTGGCGTTGACCGCGTGCAGTTCGACCCCTGAGGCACCCGCGCCGGCGAGGGCGTCCGCCCCGGCAGACAGCGGAGCCACAGAGCCCTCGGATGGTGCGGTGGGCGGCGATCTCGCGCTGCTCTCCGGCACCGCGAAGTCGAACCGCTCGGAAGCCAACAGCGGCGACTGGGCGGTACCGAACGGCGGCCTCGCGACGGGTGCGGCCCGCCAGTCGTCGCAGCGGTGGGTCCAGTTGACCGCCAGCAGGGCCGGCGACCTCAACCCCGTGGTCGTGAACGGGGCCGGACTGACGCTCTACCGCTTCGACAAGGACAGCAACAACCCGCCCACCTCGAACTGCAATGGAGAATGCGCGCAGACCTGGCCGCCGGTCACGGTCGCGCCGAACGGCAAGATCTTCATCGCGGGGGTCAAGAAGTCGGCGGTCGGTACGGTTCGGCGCGCGGACGGCACCCTCCAGATCACCATCGGCGGCTGGCCGGTGTACCGGTTCGCCAAGGACACCAAGCGGGGTGACACCCTCGGCCAGGGCGTCGGAGGCACGTGGTTCGGGGTGACCCCGACCGGTGGCAAGGCCGGCGCGCCGGAGGGCGGTCAGGACAACCCGGGCACCGGTGGCGTGACCGCTCCGCCCGCCACGAGTGCCGTCTTCTTCGACGACGCCAACTTCAGCGACAACGGCGCATCCCAGGGCGTGTCCGGCGAGGGGTGCCAGAACCTGGCCCGTCCCGGCGTCGCCTCCTCGATCGCGGCCCCCGGCTCGCTGAAGATCTGGGTGGGCCCCGACTGCACCGGCCGATCGCAGGTCATCAACGGGGACGTCACGGATCTGGCGACGATCGGCTTCGACAACGCCGTCGCCTCGGTCCGCTTCAGCCTCAACTGACGATCTGTCCCGATCCACGGGTGTGCTGGTCCGGCTCTGCGCCGGGCCGGCACACCCGTCTTCGTACCGGTTGAGTCGTGACCCGACAGTTCCCTGTGAGCCGTGGCCGATCGAGGGCACCGGAGAGCGCTGTTCTTCATCAGTGACTGCTCGCCGTGCCACCTGCCACCGTCCGGCTACAGCCGCACGGTGGCGTACGCCTTGCCGTCGGTGTTCTCCACGCGGACACCGCTGACCTTGGCGGGGTCGATCAGGGCACTGCCGTCGAGGGTGGTGCCGTTGGCCGAACCTTCTTCGGACACCAACCAGCTGCCGGCCAGTACCGTGCTGCCGTCCTCGCCGACAACCAGCAGGCGGCAGCGCTCGCCCTGAGGGATCCCGGACACCGCTGCGTTGACCCGCACCCAGCCCGCTGCCGGGGTCAACGCGACGGTGAGCCGGGCACCCGTGGCCGGGTCGGTCGTGCTGGCCTGGCGGGTAGCCGGGTTCGCGGCGCTCACCGCGGTCGACGGTGCGGGCAGGGCCCGCGTCTCGGGCGCGTCAGTGGTCGTACGGCCCAGCAGGACGCCGCCGGAGGCGGCGGCGGCGAGAGCCACCACCGCGGCGGCACTCAGGGTCGCCCGGCGGCGCTGGCGACGCCCGGACGATTCGCTGCGAACCTGGCGCAGGGTGCGCTGCAACAGCAGGTCGCCGCCTTCTGGCGGGCCGTCGAGCAGCATCGCCTCGGGCACCGCTTCCAGGGCGTCCTTCCACCCCTTCAGCGACTCGACCTCGCTGCGGCACTCCGCGCAGCCCGCCAGGTGCTCCTGCGCCTGCCGGAGCTGCTCCTGGTCGAGCTCACCCGTCAAATAACCGCCGATGTCCACGTGGTCACCGGCCGGCATAAGGCTGTCCGATTTCATTAGGCAGACCGTTCCACCCGGTTCAGCGCCCTGCGATGTCGCGTAGCGCCCGGAGTGCGTAGTAGGAGCGTGACTTGACCGTTCCCGGCGGGACACCCAACACCTTCGCAGCCTCCGCGACTGTACTCCCGAGTAGATATACCTGCTCAAGGACCTCGCGATGCTCCCGCGAGAGGCGGTTGAGGGCGTCCATCACCACCATCGAGTTGACCACCTGGTCGGCGTGATCCCGCTCGATCGCGACGTCCGTCGGACTTTCCGGCACCTCGGACGGTCGCGCCATTCGAGCGCGGACCGCATCGGTTATGAGGTTACGTACCACGGTGAGCAGCCACCCCCGCACCGATCCCTTGCCGTTGACGAGACTGTCCGGATGGCGCCAGGCGCGCACCAGCGCCTCCTGGACGATGTCCTCGGCGATGGCCCGATCGCGGGTCAGTTGCGTCGCGTACGCGAGCATCGCCCGGCCGTGTTCCTCGTAGAGGGATCGGATCAGGGCCTCGTCTGCTACGTCCCGCCGACGATCGGGCCTCAAACCCGCCATTCGTACCATCCTCCGTTGCCCTCGCACCGGCGTCGCCGCCGGTGCATCCGGGTAACCAGGATGCCTGCCGTACTTCCGAATACCGGCAATCGTGAACGAATGTGTTCCTATGCTCACGCGGGTGAACTTTCGCGCTTTTGGCCGATCGGGCGCGGCGGCCTCATCTCGGTCCGGGGCAACGCGACGGGGACGCCTGCACAAAGGAGGGTCATCCACCGAGGACCGGGATGAGCCGGCCGCGCGGGGTGGGGCGGTCGAGGTGCAGGCCGAGCACCCCGACGTCGAGTGCGCCGTTGGCATCGCTCTCGAACCGCCAGACAGTGTTCGGCGAGTCGCCGACGACCACCACGGCCGCCGTACCGTCGGAGGCCGCCGCCATCGCGCCGAGCCGTTCCCACTCGTCGGCCGGAAGCGGGGCGGTGATCACCACCAGGTGGTCGCGAAGCGCCAAGGCCTCGTGAGCGTCGTCGCCGGGCAACCCCAGCACGGTATGCACATCGACGACCACCCGAACCCGCTCTGGAACCGGCCAGGGCTCAGGTGGTGGGCCGACCACAGTGATCGCCACCGACGCTGCGGCGTAGCGGCTGATCTCGCCGAGGAAGGCACCCGCCAGACGCCGCGCGACCGCCGGCTCCCCGGTGAGGGCGATGATGCCGGGTGCGCGCCCCAAGTTGACGACTGTCAGTTCCCCTCCGACCGTGCCGACGGTGGCGAGTAGCGGGAACCCGCCATCACCACCGGCCACATTCTGGTCGAGGTCCCAGCTCGGCGCTTCCCAGATCGCACCCTCCTCCCGCGCCCGCCATGGGGGCGGCGGGTCCGGTAGTGCTGGCGCCAGCCGCAGCGACACCCGGTCCGCACCGACCATCGCCGCGTACACCTGGGGTTGGGACGCCTGTGCGGCGATCTGCCGCAGGGCGCGGTCCAACACCTGCCGTGAACCCGGCGCCGGTCGGGCCGGCTCGGCCGCGCGGCGGCGGGCCCGCCGGATCAGCAGCGGTACGGCGACCGCCAGGAGCGCCGCGCCGATGCCGAGCAACGTCGCCGTGACCGGTCGGAGCCCGATTGTCTCGCCGTCGTCGACCGGAGGAGCCGCGGGCGCCGCTGCCGACTGTCCCGTCCGCGGTCGTTCGACAGGCGGAACCTGCGGCTGCTGACCCTCGTTCGGCCTGGCTGGCGGCGGCGGACCGACGCGGATCTCGCCGGACGTCGCGCCCTCGGGGAGGACGAGGACCCAACCGGCGGGGATCGGCTGGGCCGGATCCGTGAGGATGCCCCCGTCCGGCTGGGTACGACCCTGGTTGAGCTCGAGGATCTCCGGCCAGCGCCGGCTGTCGCCGAGCACCCGGTCGGCGACCCCGGGCAGCGTCATGTCGCTCTCCGCGCCCGGTTGCCCGGGCACCACCCAGTACGGCACCGACGGCTCTACGGCGTCGGCCCGACCGGGGATCGACAGGACCAGAGCGGCCACCACCGCCAGCAGCATTCCCGCGCCGGAGCTCCGGCACCCGGCGTACGCCCTGGTCACGGACATCTCACTCGGCTCCGTCGGCGTCGACCGATTCGCGCAGGGCGTCCGCCAACAGGCGCATGGACCGTGGACCGCCCGGGTTGACCAGCACGTCGAGGCCCTCCGGGAGTAGCCGCACCAGCTCGGTCAGATCGACCTGCCGCCACTGTGGCGCGTCGACGCGCGCCTGGTCGAGGCCGCTGGAGGCGACCACCACGCAGGCCACCCCGTCCGGGGCGGACGCCACGGCAACCTCGCCCGCCTCGTCGAGCGCCACGGCCACCAGGCTGTCCCGTAGCGCCCGCAGCACCAGGCTGACATCAGCCCGGTCGGTGGCGACGAGCTTCGCCGCCGCGTCCACGGGGCTCGTGGGTGAGTCGGCGTTACGTGGCTGGTACAGCGGGTTGGCCTCGAAGCGCCCGGCGGTCCCGTCGTCCTCGACCAGCCAGCCGCCGACGATCGTCTCCACCGGGGGGACCTCCGACGACTCCTCGTCGAGGTCATCGTCGCTGTCCAGCAGCAGCATCCAGTTGCGTTGCACGTCGGCATCGTCCATCACGACGCCCCCTTCTGCGTCGGTTTGATCCTCTTGAACTCGCCCATGTTGTCTACCGCCAGGGTCGCAATGGTCTCGCCGGGACTGGTGAACAGTCCGTCGAGATCCTCGCCTCTGGTCACCTTCACGGTCTCGGTCGCCGCGAAGATGGGCCGTTTGTTGCCGAGGTCCCGCATGGTGTCCGCGAACTTCTGGCCGGCGTCGCCACCCTCGTTGGCGAAGTTGCAGGAGATCATGGCGATCGTGCTCTTCGGCTTGGCGCCCGCGGCGGCCTTGAAGGTGGCGTCGTTGCTCAGGATTCTGGCCATGGTGTCGCCGCCGACGTCCACCACCTTGCCGTTCGCCAGGGTCACGGCGGCGCTGTCCGGGCTGCCGTGCGCGAAGACGAAAATCGGGTCGCTCTTCAGCCCGTGCCAGGGAGCCGGCACGTAGTTGTTGCCGACGAGGGTGGACTCCTCGCCAGGCAGTTGCCGGATGACCTTCATATTCGCGAAATTCGCCGAGCCGTCCAAGTTCTTACCGGTGGCTAGATTGCCATGCTGCCGCGCCCAGTCGGTGAAGTTGTCGAAGTCGGTCGATGTGCTGGGGAAGATGACGCCGACCTGCTTGCCGTTGCTGTCTTTCAACGGGGCGGACGTGACGTCCTCGACGTGGAAGGTCTTGAGGCGGCCGCTCTCGGTCACCCCGACCTGGAGTGTGGGATCCCTGTCGCGCTTCGCTTTGACGATCTTCCGTTCAACCGTGAAGCGCACATCGTCGATCTTGTTCTTGACCGACGTGAACGCGCCCTTGACGGTCTTGCCGAGGCCGACAGTGGTGATGGCTGTGTCGATCCCGGTCCCTGGCGCGGGGGCCTTCTCCACGGTTCGGGCGCCGCCCGGAGGGCCGCCAATCCCCCTGGTGCTGTTCTTGATCCCGTCCGAGACCGTGCCGGGGAGCTTGTTGCCACCCTTACCGGCCATCTTGATGATCCGGCCGACGAGTCGCCCGCCCGGCACCAGGCCGAGCGCCAGACCTCCGGCGGCCAACCCGATCGCGGCGGGATCTCCGCTGGCTGCCGCCGCCGCGAGGTCGATCGCACCGGAGAGCAGGCCGAGCGCCTGGCCGAGCGGAGGAAAGATGAACGAGGCGATCACCGAGAGCACGTCCAGGATGGCGGTGATCCACTGGATGACCGTGCTGCGGAGGAAGTCGATGAACGCCTGGAACGCCTCGACGATCTTCTCCCAGAGCGACCGCTGGGGGGCATCCTTCGCCAGCCCCCGCAACGTCTGCGCCGCCGTCCGGGCAGCCTGATCACGCAACGCCGTCGCCTGGCCCAGCAGCGCCTTTGCCTGGTCGAGCGCCTGCTGCGCATCGGCGGCGCGGTTCTGCGCGGCGGCGTCGTCGTCAGTGGCCCTGTCTTTCGCGGCCTGATCCGCCGCCGGGTCGGCGCCCAGCGCGGCGACCGCCGCCTGCGCCGAGGCGAGCACCGCCTGCGCCGCGGTCTGGTCGCCGGCGGCCTGCCGGGCCTGGTCGAGGGCGCGCAGCGACATCGTCTGCGCCTCCTCCAGCGACGGCAGGTACCGCAGGTACGCGTCAGCGGCCGCGGCGTAGGAGTTCGCCATCTGGTCCAGCCGCCCGGGCAGCTTGCCGATCAGATCACGGAACGCCTCCATCGCCTTGCCCTGACCAAGGTGGACCTGGCCACCGGCGGCGAGCAGGTCGTGCGCCTCCCGGGTGGTCCTGGACAGCTCCTGGTACGCCCGAGTGATCTCGTCGAAGGACTCCGGATCACCGGGTACCGGGTCGGAGTCCACCTGCAACACCGACCACTCGGCGTCTCCCGGACGCGTCATGCCCAACCTCCCCATCGCACCGACCGCTCCCCGCCCCCGGCCAACGCCGTGAGCCGACTCGCACACGTAGCGAGCGTGAAATCGGTTCAGCCGGACTGAACCGATCCGACCGGCCGTCCGTGTACGGCGCGGAGTCATTGGCCGGACCGGGGAGGAGAGCGGGGATGGGCAAGCGGAGCAGGCTCGACGCCGGGGTGCCGGCATGAGCGTCATCGACGTACCCGGCGCGGAGCTGCAGCGGGTGCATGACCTGTTGCAGCGCACCAAGGAACTGATGGACAGCGCATCGATCAGGTCGATGGGCCCGGTCGTCGACACGCTGGGGCAGCGCGAGTTGGAAGCGGCCGCACGTGAGTTCGAGAAGCGCTGGGGTGACGGGCGGTACGTCGTGGCCAAGGACCTCGAAGGGATTCGCGACGCCGCGAAGGCGGTGGCCGACGCGTTCCGGGAGACGGACGAGCAGACGGTCGCCGCGCTGGAGAACCCCGAGGGGGCGACGAGTTGACCAGCGGAGAAGGCGCGTCAGTGGCTGCCCCGATCGGATTCGAGCTTCGTACACCCCAGGACTGGGTCGACTTCTCGGTCGCCGACGAGGCGAGCGAGAACCGCGTCGCGGACGAGGTGTGGACGCGGGCGCGCGAGGGTGGGTTCCCCGAGAAGCAGGCGGGACAGTACGCCGAACAGCTGCGCCGGTCGGTGCGGCAGGCCCGCAACGCGGGCGCGGTGCACGCCATGGGCACATTCCAGGTGTACGAGGACGGCGCGCTCATCGCCACGATGCTGGTCTCCGTGGTCACCCCGCCCGCTACCGGCGACATCATCGGGGCCCTGACCGCTGTGGCGCAGCCCGCCCACGACGACGGGACCTGGCGTCGGGTGAGCACCGCCCAGATCCCCGCGATCGGCACCGCCGGTCGGGTGCACGGCATCCAGAACGTCACGCAGGACGGCGCCACCATGCGCTGCGCCGTGATGCACACGGTCGTACCACTGCCGGGAACGGCGAACGTGCTGGTGGTCACCGGTTCGAGCCCGAATCTCGCGGAGGCGGAGGAGATCTTCGAACTCTTCGCCACGATCACCGCGACACTGACCTTCTCGTATGAGGGAGGGACCGCCGCGATCACTCCGCCAGCGGCCTCCCTGGGGGAGGTCGGCAGTTAGGGGGTAACTGCCGACCCGCGTTGGGGGGACACCGTTGGGGGGTGTCCCCCCAACGTCGTTTCGGTACCTGGGCGTGGGCGGGGTGTTGCCCCACCGGCGGGCCGGGACACTGTCGAGTCCGGCCCCGATCCGGGGCCGGACTCCGTCGTCGCGATCGCCCCTATCCGGCGTCGCCGGCCCTGGCCAGCAGCTCCCGCAACGCGGCCGGTTCGGTCCGGGGCACCTGCACCAGATGCAGCCGACCGTCGCCGAAGTGGGCGAGCACCCGGCCCGGCCGTCCGCCGCCGAGTTGGCCGCGGGACAGCTTCACGCCGATCAGCTCACCGTCGCCGAGGCCCTGCGGGCTGAGCAACGCGCCCTGCCGGTTGCGGCGGGCGTCGACGTGCCAGCCGCCGAAGCCGCCGGAGAGACCGTCGATGGAACCTCCCATGATCAACCCGAGGCCCTGCTCCGCACCGACCCGGGCGATCTCACCGAGATCGCTGCCAGCGTCGCACTTGAGCAGTTGCTCGGCATCGTCCAGGACGACCACGGCGGGTCCGTCGCGCCCGGCGAGGGCCGCCGCGAGCCCGGCCGAGGTGAAGTTCTCGCTCGTCACCAGGTCGAGCACCCCGGGCACCCCGGCCAACTCGCGCAGCGGCGATCGGCGGGGCGCCGCGATCACCACGGGTGTCCCCTGCTCCAGCAGACCGGCGACCATCGTCAACAGGGCCGTGCTCCGCCCTGACCGAGGTGGCCCCGCCAGGATGAAGGAAGGGGTGGTCCCGAGGTCCGGGCCGATGGCCGAGAGCTCGTCCCCGCCGACCCCCAGCATCGTCCACAGCGGATTGGTCGGCCGGGCCAGGACGCTCGCCTGCGCCAGGGTCAGCTCGTCCGGCAGCACGTCGATCCGGAACGGACGGGTGGCGGCGGCGACCTCGGCGTCCCGCAGCCGCGCCGTCTCCGCGATCGCGGCGAGCGCCCGAGCCTGACCCTGCCCGGAGCTGTCCTGCGTGAGCAGTGCGATCTGCGCCTCCGCGCCGTCGACCGCCCGGATCGCCCGGCCCGTGCCGATCTCGTCCGGCAGCTGCCGATAGTTGATGCCGACCATGCTGTAGTCGCTGCGTTCGGTGAGCCGGAGCACCAGCTTGTCGTCCGTCGTCGACGAGATCCGGGTGGTGAACATGCTCCGGTCGCCGGCCATCACCACGTGGATCCCGGCCCCGGCTCCCTCGCGTAGCAGGGTCAACAGGGCCGCCATGACGCTGCCGTTGTCGTAGTCGGCGAACGTCTTGTCGAAGACCTCGAACCGGTCCAGCAGCAGCAGGAGGTGCGGCGGACGGTCGGCCCCGGCCGCCCCGGTCCGATACTCCACCAGCCCGGCCGAGCCGGTGGAGGCGAGGAGCTGCTGTCGGCGTCCCAGCTCCGCGACGAGGCGGGTGAACAGGCGAGCGAGCCGTTCGGCCTCGGTACGTTGCACCACCGCACCACAGTGCGGCAGCTCGGTGAGGGCGAGCAGCGCCCCGTTGCCGCAGTCGACGCCGTAAAGATGGACGTCGGCTGTCGAGTGCGCGCCCGCTACGGTGCCGGCGATCGTCCGCAACGCCTGCGAACGGCCGCTTCGCGACGAGCCGATGATGTGCAGGTGCCCCAGCGTGCCCAGGTCCAGTTCCAGCGGCGCCTGCTCCTGCTGGGCCGGTAGGTCGACCAGGCCGTACGCCACCGAGGGCAGGTGGTAGCCGCTGCCGCGCGGCGCGGGAAGCGCGTCGACTGTCAACGTGTCCGGTAGCGCCGGCAGCCACGGGCTGTGCGGCGGCTCGATGGCGAGTTGCTCACTGGCGCCGCGGACGGCCTCCACCAGCACGGCGAGGTCGGTGAGTTCGGCCGATGGCGCGGTCTTCACACCGGGACGGTTGGGCCTGGGCCGACCCAGGTCCTTCCAGGAGACGGGCGCGAGCCAGGGTGCCTGCCGGACGTCGGTACGAGCGCCCGGGCGGAAGCCGCCGACCCGCCCGGCCTGGAACGGCACCAGCGACGACTGAGCCAGGCGTACGAAGGCCCGGCCCGGCGTCGATTTCAGGATCGAGGCGGCGTCGGGGGCGTTGAGCACGTCCTGGCTCTCGCTGGTGTCGGTCACCCGCAGGGCGATGCGCAGGTTGGTGTTCGCCCGGATCTCGGGTGACACCACCCCGCCCGGACGTTGGGTGGCCAGCACCAGGTGGATGCCGAGCGACCGTCCCCGCTGTGCGATGTTCACCAGGCCGGTCACGAAGTCCGGCAAATCGCGAATCATCGACGCGAACTCGTCGATCACGATCAACAGTCGAGGCATCGAGGTGCGGGTCGGCTCGCGGCGCAGCAGATCGACATAGTCGTCGATGTCCTTCGCGCCGGCCTCGGCGAGGATGTGCTCGCGCCGCTTCAGCTCGGCGGTGAGCGAGGTCAACGCCCGACCCACCAGGTGGGTGTCGAGGTCGGTGACCATGCCGACGGTGTGCGGCAGCCGGACGCAGTCCTTGAACGCGCTGCCGCCCTTGTAGTCCACCAGCACGAACGTCATCGCGTCCGGGCGGTTGGCGACGGCGAGCGAAGCGACCAGGGTCTGCAACAGCTCCGACTTGCCGGAACCGGTGGTGCCGGCGACCAGGGCGTGGGGACCGTCGCGCTTGAGGTCCAGGGCGAACGGCCCGTCCAGCGAGATGCCGAGCACCGCCTCGGTGGTCCGGCCGCCGGTGGTCCACCTGGCCGCCACCGCGTCCGGCGCCGGCGGCTCCATCCCGAGCACGTCGAGCAGCCGACTCGCGTCCGGCAGGACTGCCCCGTCGTCCGTGCCGCCGGTGTCGCGCAGCGGCGCGAGGGCACGCGCCACCGTCCGCAGCCACTGCGTCGAAAGCAGGTCCGGGTGCACCCCGGGGATCGGCGCGGCGAGCGTCCGGGTCACCAGCAGCGACCCGTCGGTCTGCTCAGCGACCACGGCCTGGCACTCCTCCGGCAGCAGCCTCTCCTCGGCGTCGACGCAGAGCGCGTACACCCCGACGGCGGGTCCTTCCCTCAGGATCTGCGTCACCCCGGGCAGGGACCGCAGCCGGCGTGCCCCGTCGAGCACCACGAGGATGTCGCGGAACGCCCCGTCGGTCCGCTCGGCGGCGCGGGCGGAGATCACGGCGACCAGTTCGGCCACGCGCCGGGCCACTGTCTGGGTGTCGGTGCCGACGGTGGCGAGCGTGTCCTGGCCGTCACGCGGCGCCACGTGCGGCAGCCAGCCGACCCACGACCAGCCCTCCTCGTCGCCCGCACCGGCGAGCAGATAGATCTGCAGGTCCTCGGGGCTGTGCAGGGTGGCGGCCTGGGCGACCATCCACCGGGCCGTGATCCGGGCGGTGGCGCCGCCGGCGATGCCGACCACACCGTGCTTGCGCACCGGCACGGTCGCCGGCACGTCGAGGGCGCTCCACCGGACCTCCCGTCGGTGCTCGTCCTGGCTCGGATCCCGGAGCACCACCTCGGACGGGAGGTCGGCGCTGCCCGTCCGCAGTTCGAGGAAATCGGGGTCGGTGCGGCGGCGCTCCCAGAGGCGGCGCTCCGGTCCCCCGGCCATCAGCAGTACGGCGGCGGGGTCGGGGAAGTTGTCCCGCCGGGCCAGCCGCTCGTCAGCGAGCGCCGCCTGCGCGTCGGCGCCGATCCGTTCCCGTTTCGCCTCGTACTCGCCGAGCCGGGTGCGGTGGCTGGCCCTGCCCTGGCGGCGGGAGCTGATCTGACCGACGATCAGCGCCACCGGCGACAGGATGGCGAAGAGCAGGGTCAGCGGATTGCGGGTGATGAGGTACGCGGCTCCGGAGACCACCAGTGGGGCCAGCACCGTGATCAGCACGAATGGTCGCCGTTCCGGCGGCGACGGTGGCGCGGGAAGGGTGAACTGGGTGGTGCGGACCTCCGGGAGCAATCGGGGTGGACGGTTGTAGTCCAGGCCGGTGCGGTCCTCGGAGATCTGCAGTGCGGCCTCCGCCCGGACCGGAATCCGCAGCTCCAACAGGGACGAGCCGACGGCGAGCTGTCCGCCGGGGTGCCACACCTGTTCATCGTCGAGTTCGACCCGGTCGAGCAGGAGGCCGGAACCGGCCGGTCGAACACGGCACACGCCGTCGGGGGCGACCCGGACCGACGCGACGACGGGGGCGGTCGAGGGGTCGCTGAGGCGGACGCGGCTGGCGCTCGCGGTGCCGATGGCGTGCTCACCGAGGTCGAGCTGATGGACCGCACCGGCGTCGGTGCCGCTGACCACCCGCACCTCCACCAGCCCCCGCGGTTGCGCGGGTGCCTCGGGCACCGGCCGGTCCAGACCGAGCACCGTACCCCGGCGCAGTGGGGCTTCGGCGAGGGTCAGTCGCGGGTCGAGCGGCGCCCCGGCGACGAAGATCGTCGGTGGTGTGCCGGCGGGCTCCGGCCGACGCGCGGCCAGCGCCTCGGCGAGTTCCCCGACGGTGGTGTCGGGGGCCGCCTCGACCTGGTATTCGATAACGGCGGTGGACGGATCCACGACGGTGAGCTGCAGGCGCACGAGGTTCTCCTGGTCGGAAAAGACGGTCGGGGCCGCGTGGTGATCGCTCACCACGCGGCCCCCGGGCCTGTCCGGTCGTTCAGCGGCCCAGGCTGGCCCCGGTCTGGTTGTCCGTCTCGGAGAACGCGGTGCTGACCTGCGTGAGGTACTGGCTGATGCCCTCCATGCCGTTCAGCGTCTGGTCGACGCTGCCCTTGTACTCCTCGAAGTACGGGCCGAACTTCTGCTGGGCGGCCGGGGTGTTGTAGCCACCCTGGATCAGAGCGTCGATCTTGCTCTTGGCCTGGTTCATCCCGTCCAGCAGCGTCTGCATGTTCTGCTTCAGCCAGGTCGACGATTCCTCGATGTCCTCGCTGACGATGTGGTACGTGGCCACGTTCCGCTCCCTCGTGTCTTCAATCTCGCCGGCTCCGAGGCGGTCGTTCCGGGCCGCCTCTCGCCGATGCCGTCCCCCACACGGACCGTGGGCCAGAACGGTTCAGCGAAACATTCGGTCTCGTGACGCCGCAGACGGTGAACCACTTTGCCGACCGCGTCGTGTGGGTGTCGGATCGCGCGTACCGGCGCGGTCCTCCCCGAACATGAGGTGGAGCAGAGATGCTTGTGCACAGCCGGGTCGCGCGGACCGCGATCGCATTGGCCAGCCTGGCGGGCCTGGCCGCGTGTGCTCAGGAGGCCACCGGGACGGCTGCGCCGGTTACCGTGGCGGCCCCCACGGTGGCACAGGCGACGCCGAGTTCGACAGCCGAGAGCGGCACGCCGCCGGAGGTGATCGATGCCCCGGCGACCCCGCTCGCAGAGCCGAGGGTGGCGAAGACCCAGGGTCGGGTACAGATCTACAGCGGCCCCTCCGCCGTTTCGGTCTCACCCGCGCCCGACGCGGGGCGGGGCAGCACCGTCATCCAGCTGAACGAAACCGCCTCCGCCGACATCGGCACGTACGTCGCCGACGGGCAGGGCCGGACGCTGTACCGGTTCGACAAGGACACGGCCAAGCCGTCGAAGTCGAACTGCAACGGTGACTGCGCGACGGCCTGGCCGCCGCTGCTCGTGAGGTCACCGGGGCAGATCTACCCGAGCGGGATCAACCCGAAGCTGGTCGGCTACGTGGAGCGTGCCGACGGCACCTGCCAGGTGACCATCGACGGCTGGCCCGTCTACCTGTTCGCCAAGGACACCGAGCCGGGCGACACCAAGGGTCAGGGGGTCGATGGCACCTGGTTCGCGATCAGCCCAACCGGTGCCCGCACCCAGTCCCTGCCCGAGGTGGTCGGCACGCCCACCACGGCCGCCGCCCGCTGAGCCCGAGGAGACGACGATGATCAACCCGCATGCGCGGGCCGACGACGGCTCCCCGACGCCCGCCCCGCATTGGACACCGGCACCGCCGGCGCAGTGGGGGCCGGCAACCACCGGGCCGAGGACCCCCGAGCGTCGGCGGCGCGTCTCCCGGAAAGGCGTGATCGTCGTGGCCAGCGCGGTGGCGGCCGGGGCGACACTTGTGGCCGTACTCGGACTGGTCTGGCCGGGATTCCTCAACCGGAAGGTCTTCGACACGGCGGCGCTGCAACAGGGGGTGCTGTCGGTGCTGCGCGACGACTACCAACTCGACGCGGACCTCGTCGCCTGCCCACCGGGCCGGGCGGTCACGGTGGGCAGCAGCTTCTCCTGCTCCGCTGAGGTCGCCGGCGTGCCGAAGACCATCACCGTCACGGTGACAAGCTCCGACGGCCGGTTCGAGGTGGGTCGTCCGCGGTGAGGTACGAGGCCGGGGTCTGGCGGTCGTCCGGTCGGGTACGCGACACGATCCTGGGTTTGTCGCCGTCGATGCTCGACGTGTCGCCGCGGTGGGGTGATCGCCGGGCCGCCCCGGTGGTGAGCCGCGCTGGGCGGCCCGGCGATCGGCCGGTCAGAGGCCGGCGGCGTGCGCGGCGGCGGTGCCACCGACAACAGGTAGGACGATGTTGCTGCTCTTCAGCGCGACCTTCAGGTTCGCGGCGGTGGTGTCCGCCTGGCTGGAGTACTGCGGGTAGCTGGCCACGATGATCACGCCGATCCGGTGGCCGGGCTTGAAGACGTAGTCCTCCGGCAGCAGCGGGAAGCTGAAGTTGTACGACTCCCCCGGCACCAGCGGCACGGCGACGCGGATCGACTGCCGGTTCTGGGCGTCCATGATGCCCTTGGTGACCAGCTCGTAGTCGGCGGTGGCCACCCGCTTCGCCGTCTGCTTGTAGCAGCCGTCGTCGGTCGGGCTGCTCTCGCCCCAGCAGTCCGACGTGTCCAGGGTGATGATGCCCTCGCCGGAGGCCCGGTGCGCGACCCGCTCGTCGGTGCCGTAGTCGACCAGGATGGCCCCGAGGTTGGTGTCGGTCTGGTCGGCGGAGGCCCGCAGTTGCACGGTGGGCGTGCCGGAGATGTGCAGCGGCGCGGAGAGCGGCGCGGAGAGGAACGCCAGCCGGTTGGGCTGCACCACGTCCGGGTTGAGGATCATGGTGTTCTGACTCTGCGTACGGTTGTCCTGGAACGCCCCGGTCGCCGGCTTCGCGGTGGGCACCAGCCCGAGACCGCCCGCGCCGGTGGTGCCGGGCTGCAGGAACACCTCGGTGTCGGCCTTGCCGGGGATCGGCCAGTCGGCGTGGGTCTCCCACACGTCGGCGGAGCGCTCCAGATCCACCCGCGGCTCGTCCATGATGCCGTTGGCGACGCCCTGCAGCCAGAAGTCGAACCACCGGTGCAGCGTCGACACCCACACCGCGCGGCGCGAGTCGAACGGGTCGACGTGGCCCTCCTGCGACAGCCACAGCTTGCGCGGCACGTTGTTCTCCGCCAGGGCGTACCAGAACTTGCTGAAGTGGTCCGGCCGGACGTTGTCGTCGTTGAGGCCGTGGTAAAGCAGCACGCTGGCGGTGACGTTGGGGACCTTCTTGACGTAACTGCGCTCGTTCCAGAAGGACGTGTAGTCGCCGTGCTCGTCGCCGTCGGCGGCGCCTATCGCGTCGCGTACCGGCTTGCAGTAGTCCCGGCGCTCGGGGTTGGTGACAGTGTTGGCCAGCGACGACACGTAGCTGTTGCCCCGGGTGATGACGCCGTTGCTGCGCACGTAGTCGTAGTACTCGGTCGGTCCGCTGATGGGCACGACAGTGGTCAGGCCCTTCACGCCGGTCACCGCCGTGGCCATGGCCAGCGAGCCGTCGTACGACTTGCCGATCATCCCCGTCTTGCCGTTGTGCCAGTCCGCCTTGACGATCTCGCCGGCGGCGTTGCGGGCGGTGGCCCGGCCGTTGAGCCAGTTGATCGCCTGCTTGGCGCTCAGGTTGTCCTGGTTGGCGTTGGTGGTCGGGCAGCCGGTGGAGTTGTTGGTGCCGACCATGTCCAGCAGGATGACCGCGTAGCCACGCGGCACGAAGTAGTTGTCGTAGAACAGTGGCCACTTGTCCAGCAGCCCGTCACCGTCGAGGTCCGCCTTGCACTCGGACTCGTTGCCCCGGCAGACCGTCGAGTAGTAGGGGCTGGCGTCCATCACGACGGGGGCCTTGAGCCCCTGCGCGGTGGCCGCCGGCCGCATCAGGTCGAACGCGATGATGTCGCGCAACCCGTCGTTGTCACTGTCGAAGGTGGAGTCGATGAAGAGGCGTTCCCGGATGGCGTCGGCGTAGCCGAACACCGGCTGGGTCACGCCGTCCTGGACGACGATCGACGGCGGGCTGTCCGCCGCCTGCGCCTGCGGCGCCACGCCGAGGGCGGCGAGCACTGTCGCCGACAGTACGGCCACGCCCGTGCGCCAGCGCGTTCCCACTGTAGCCATGCATTCTCCTTGATGTGTCCGAGGTTGCGTACGCTACGAGCCGGTGGCCGGGTGCCACCACCTGCACGTGTAGGAAGTTCGTCGGGTGCGCTTCGACGGGGTGCCTCAGTCGCCCGGCGGGCAGCCGTGCGGCGGGCACGGTAAGACCCCGGTGCGACGCCGACCGGTGCCGGGCCGGCGTCGCACCGAGGTGCCTGGGCGACGGGGCTACGGTTGGCCGGCCAGCACCAGTTCCCGCAGCCACCGGTCGAGTGTCGGGGCGTCCAGGCCACCTGGCCAGCCGCGGAGCAGGGCGCCACCCTTGGCCACCAGCACGACCGCTGGCGGCTCCCGCACCGCGTACGAACGCCAGATCGTCTGCTGCTCGTCCAGGACGACCGGATACTCCACCCGGTGCGCGCGCAGGTATTCCTGGACCTCGTCGGCCTGGTCCGCGCCGGCCACGCCGACGAAGACCACCCGGTCCCGATAGCTGCGGGCCAGCTCGCTGAGGGCGGCCTGGCGACTGGCGCAGGTGGTGCACCAGGAGTTGAAGAACGTGAAGACGACGGGGCGCTGTGCCCACAGTTCGGCGGCGGCGAACGGTGTGCCGTCGGTCAGCGCGCCGGTGAACGCCGGGGCCGCCGCGGCGGTGCCGGGCGCCGGGCGCAGCGCCAGGTCGGCGGGGACCGGCCCGGGCAGTGCCCCCGCCCCTCCGGCGGGCGCCGGTGTGGACTTGGGCTCGGGCGTGCTGCAGCCGCCCAACAGCGCCGCCGCCAGCAGCAGCGGCAGGAGTGCCCGCCTCATGACGGGACCACCGCCACCAGCGCCGGGCCCTCGCTGCTGTCCGACGTCAGGTCGAGCGCCGGCCGGCCGTCCACCTCCAACCGATAGGAGGCCCGCTGCGGCACGCGCACCGGAACGGCGAACTCGCAGTAGGTGGGCAGGCGCTCGACGCCCAGGTCCTCGGCGAAGGCGGCCACCGCGGTTCCCGCCGGCAGCTGCCCGCTGGCCACCGCCGCCCCGTCCGGGTCGAGTACCCGGTACGGCGCCCGGTTGTGGAAGTGGGTGTACGGACCGGTGCCGGCGCAGTCCACGCCCGCGGCCCTGATGTTGATGTCGCGAACCAGGACCCGGACGGTCGTCGGGGAGACCGCCTCCTGGGTGGCGCCGACAGCGCCGCAGCCGGTCGCGCCGGCCAGCAGCAGGGGTAGCAGGGTCATGATGCTTCGCCGCACGTCATCCTCCTTCCGCCCGCCTGTCGGGTCCGCTGCGGCCTGCCGCCGCGGACCCGACAGGAACGGGGTCAACCTCGGGCGCAGGTCAGGACTTCTCGACCCGGCACTGCTTGGTCACCGTCTTCGTCGGGTCGCTCTCCGAGGTCGCGGTGAGCTTCACGAAACCGGTGTCTGCGGCGGCAGCGGTGGCACCCACCGACACCTTGACCGTGGTCGCCTTGCCGAACTGCGCGGTGGCGAGCTGGTTGGGCAGCCAGGTCCGCCAGCCCTTGCCGGCCACCTCCGCCGACAGGCGGTAGACGTCCGACTTCAGGTACGCGCTGACGTTCTCCGGGTGCTGCTGCCCGCCGGCCGAGTACGAACCGGTGTTGGTCAGGTCGAACGAGCAGGTCACTCCGCGGTTGGTCGGCTTGCCGCCGCTGGTCACCTCACCCTTGCCCAGGGCCACGCCGTGGCTGCTCGGCCCGCCGGTGCCGTCGAGCGAACGCACCGCCACGGTGTAGGAGAGCGAGCCGGCCGAGTCCCGCTTGAGGTCGATGATGTAGAAGTGCAGCCGGTTGGCCTCGTCGACGTACTCGTACTGGCTGCCGGTGTCCGCGCCGGCGTGGAACAACGCGTCCGAGAGCTGCCGGTAGTCACCCATGGTGATCTTCTGCGGGGTGCCGTCGGGCCGGTAGAAGTCGATCATGTCGATGTCCTGCGGATTGGCGTCCACCACCCACTGGAACGGGGCGCTGTCGGCGTTCTTCGTCTTGCTCAGCAGCACGCCGCTGTCGGGGGTGAAGGAGTCCGCGCCCATCCGGTCGACGACCTCGACGGTGTAGTTGTTGAAGTTGCCACCATCGCAGAGCGGGTCGGTGCTGACCCCACAGGTCGGCGACAGGTCCTTGTTCAGCGCGATGTTCACGCCGCTCAGACCCTTCGCTCCGGCGTCGACCGCCCGGGCCGTGACCTGCGCGACCACCAGACCCGAGGACGCGAGCGACTCCCGCGACAGGCGCAGCACGTGCTCCTCGCCGACCAAGCCGATCTTGATCTTGTCCCGAAGGGCGTGCAGCGAGCCCATCGAGCCGCCGTTGGTGGGCGGGATCTGCCAACGGGTGTGCGGACCGCCCGGGCCGTTGAACGACCCGCGCGACATCATGCTCCAGATTCCGGTGTAGGACCTGCGCAGTGGCTCGCCGTACGGGTTGTTGTAGTTGTCGCCGATGCCCAGCAGATGGGACAACTCGTGGGCGTAGACGCCCATGCCGGAGCTCTCCCCCTGCGTCGAGGAACCGCCGCCGGCGTTCGGCCACAGTGTCGCCGCCGCCTTCCACGAGGTCCAGTCCACGTAGCGGGTCTTCGCCCAGTTCGGCAGGTTGGGGTCCGGCGGGCCCCAGGCGTCCGGCACGTCCTCCTTGTTCTGGAAGATCATCTGCCCGAACTCCTGCCAGGTGGACGACTCGTCCTGGCCGGCGCTGAGGATGAACACCAACTCGTACTGGTTGGCGACCTCCTCGCCGACCGCCGCCCGCCAGGCGCCCAGCCCGTCGGTGCGGATGTTCTTGCTGCACACGTCCCCGCTCGGGCAGGCACCCGGGTTGAAGCCGTTGTCCAGCCCGTACTGGTAGGACTTGGCCGGCATCTGGTACGGCCCGAACCCGGTGAGGTCGACGCCGTAGCGGCCGTTGGAGTCCTGCATCCAGTACTCGTGCAGGGTGTGGCCTTTGTTCAGGGTGTTCGGGGTGTTCAGGAAGTCCTGATAGAACTTCGGCACGTCCGCCCGGGGAACGTTGGTCGCCACGGACTGCGGGTTGCCGAACACCGTCGAGCGGGCCCGCTGGGAGACCGCGAACGTCTCGTCAGGATAGTCGAGCGCCACCAGGGCGATCTTGAAGTTGCGGACCGAACCCGACACGCTCGGGTCGGCCCAGTTCTTGCCCGGCACCGCCTTGTAGTCGTTCCAGGTCATCGTGTCCGGGTTCTGCCAGACCTGCGGATCGAGGACCTGGAACGGCGCGGTGCCGCCGGCCGGGTTGGCCGGGGCTGCGGCGGCCTGCGCCGCCCCGGTCGCCACCAGCGTCGTCGCCACGGCTGCGGCCAGCACGGCCCGCCTCAGCCGGGTTCGGTGGGGGGTAGCACGGTGCACGAAACCACCTCTCGTCGGGGGAAACGCGGCGCTGACGTCCCGGTGGGGGTTGCCCGGAACACCTGTCAGCAGGCCGCGCAGCGAATCTAGGAGGGCGGACCGGTGCTGGTCACCGTGCAGATGTCGGCAGGTGGGCCGGCGACTTCCGACACCTGAAGGACCGGCGCCCACCGGCGGATCAGCCAGGGCCGGCCCCGGAAACCGGATCGGGCGTTGCCGCGAGCGCCCGCAGCACATCCCGGCGCACCCCGTCGGCGGCAGCCCTGGGCAGGGGTCCGCGCGGTGGGCGGCACTGCCCGCCGAACCGCCCGGCGCACTCCATGGCGAGCTTGACGGCCTGCACGGCTTCCGGCCGGGAGGCCCAGCCGAGGATCGGGTGCAGCTCGGCGTAGAGCGGCAGCGCCCGGCCCAGGTCGCGGGCGACGCACAGCTCGTACAGGCGCACGGCCTGGCGGGGCAGCGCGTTGGGCAGGGTCGCTACCCATCCGGTGGCCCCGCACAGCACCAGTTCGAGCACCACGTCGTCGGCGCCGACCAGCACGTCGACGTGCGGGCAGAGGTCCCGCAGGCGATGCAACCTGCGTACGTCGCCGGAGACCTCCTTGACCGCGACGATCCCGTCGATTTCGGCGACGGTCGCCAGCAGGTCCGGCGTGAGGTCCAGCCGGGTGTCGTACGGGTCGTTGTGGGCGACCACCGGCAGGCCGACCGCCGCGACCTCCCGGTAGTGGGCGACCACATCGGCGGCGCGGGCGACGGGCCCGTCGGGTGGCCCCGCGAGCACGCCGTGGGCACCGGCCTCGGCGGCCTGCTCCGCCCAGTGGCGGGCCTGCCTGCTGCCGTAGCCGCCGACACCGGGCACCACCGCGCAACCGGACGGCGCGGCCTGCACCGTCGCTCTCACCACGGCGGCCCGCTCGTCGTCGGAGAGGGCCCGGTACTCCCCCATCGACGCGCACGGCGCGACCCCGTTGCACCCCTCGGCGGCGAGCCAACGGACGTGTTCCTGGAGTTGGTCGAAGTCGACCGAGAGGTCGGCGCGGAACGGTGTGGTGACGGCGACCAGCACGCCCCGCCAGGGCCTACCAGTTCCCACTCGGAAATCCCCTCCCCGCCGGCAACGCCCGTCAGCCCAACCGCACCGCGCCCGGGGCACCGGCGCGGTCGGTACCGGAACCTTAGGAACGTCTGTCGCCCCCGGTCTTCGGACAGATGCCGAAACCGTCGCGGTGCCGTCCGTCCTTATGTCGCGACTTCGACAGTGGACCTTGCGCAATGGCCCACCCGCACCGGAGGGTAAGGACTGGCGGTCGCGCGATCCCTGTCACGCAGCGCAACCTGGGGAGATACATGCACGGTGAGCTCCAGCGAATCGTCGACGCCGTCGCCGTCCGGGTGGGGCGTCCCGCCCTCATCGAGGACCGGCGGCAGCGGGTGGTCGCCTACAGCGAGCACGACGGCCCGATGGACGACGTCCGCCGGATGTCGATCCTGCGCCGGCAGACGACGCCCGAGGTGATCGCCTGGTTCCGGGGCAGGGGCGTGCTTACGGCGCGCGCTCCGGTCCGTACCCCCGCGTGTGTCGAACTGGACCTGCTGGCCCGCGTCTGCGTGCCGATCCGGCACGAGGACCTGCTGCTCGGGTTCGTCTGGTTCATCGACGCGGACGGTTCGATGACCGACGCCGACATCGCCACCGCGGCCGGTGCCTTCACCGACCTGTCGCTGGCCCTCTACCGGGAGAACCTGCTCGGTGAGCTCGCCTCGCAGCGGGAGACGGAGGCGACCCGCACCCTCCTGGTGGAGGGCCGGCAGGCGCGAGAGCACGCGGCGCAGGCGCTACTGGACGAGGGCGTGGTGGCCGCCGACGGGTCGACCGTCGCGCTCGTCGCGCAGCTCGTGCCGGCCGGTGGGCGGCAGCCCGACGAGGTGGCCCGGATCGCCCTGGAACAGGCCCTGGTCACGACCCGCCGGTGGATCGGCGTGCGGGAGACGCTGCACCTGGTCTGGCACGACCACGGGGTGCTGCTGGTCTGCGGCGACCGGATCGCCGGTCGCCCCTCGCCGGAGGCGTCCGCCGGGCACCTGGACGCGGCGCTGAGCACCGCGACCCGGGGCCTGGCCTCGGTGGACCGGACCGTGACCGGAATCGGCCAGCCCCGCGCCGAACTGTCCAGCGCGGTCGAGTCCTACCAGGAGGCCGCCCAGGCGGCCCGGGTCGGTACGCAACTGCCCGCGCTCGGCCGGGTGATCTCCTGGGCCGGCCTGGGCATCTACCGGGTGCTGTCCCAACTCGACAGCCAGCACCTCGACGTCGCGGGCGTTCATCCCGGGTTGGAGCGGCTGCTGCGCGACGACGCCCACCAGGTGCTGCTGGAGACCCTTGAGGCCTACCTCGACCTGGCGGGCAACGCGCACGCGACCGCCGAGAAACTGCGACTGCACCGGACCACCCTCTACTACCGGCTGCAACGGGTGGAACAGCTCGCCGGGACCGACCTCAAGGACGGCAACGAACGACTGTGCCTGCACCTGGCCATGAAGCTCGGTCGGCTCACCGGCGATTACCGCACGCCGTGACTCCGTCGCACGCCTGTGGTGCCTGCGGGCAGCTGAGCGGACCGACGTTCCTGGTCACACGAGGCGGGTCATCCAGCCGTACGGGTCGGCGGCCCGGCCGTACTGGATGTCGAGCAGATGGCGGCGCAGCCGCATGGTCACCGAGTCCTCGGCGCCGGCCTTCGGAGCCGTCACCTCGCCGCCCTCCCAGACCAGGCGCCCGACGGGCGTGACCACGGCACCGGTGCCACACGCGAAGACCTCGGTGATCGCGCCGGACGCCACGCCCTCCTGCCATTCCCGGATCTCCACCGGGCGCTCCTCGACCTCCAGGCCCAGGTCCTTGGCGAGGATGAGGATCGACCCCCGGGTGACGCCCTCGAGGATCGTGCCAAGCTCCGGGGTGATGATCTTGCCGTCGGCGGTGATGAAGTAGAGGTTCATGCCGCCGAGTTCCTCCACGTAGCGGCCCTCGGCGGCGTCCAGGAAACAGACCTGCTCACAGCCGTGCTCGGCGGCCTCGACCATCGGCGCCAGGCTGGAGGCGTAGTTGCCGCCGCACTTCGCCTCGCCCGTGCCGCCCCGCGCCGCGCGGGTGTACTCGGTGGAGAGCCAGATGGAGACCGGCTTGACGCCACCGGAGAAGTACGCGCCGACCGGGCAGGCGATCACCATGTAGGTGATCTCCTTCGCCGGGCGAACCCCCAGGAACGGCTCGGACGCGAACATGAACGGCCGCAGATAGACGCTGTATTCGTTCTCGTCTGGCACCCACACCTGATCGGCGCGGACCAGTCCCTCGACCGAGGCCATGAAGTCCGGCACCGGCAGTTCGGGCAGGGCCAGCCGCCGGGCGGACCGCGCGAAGCGCTCGCCGTTGGCTTGCGGCCGGAACGACCAGATCGAGCCGTCCGCGTGCCGGTACGCCTTCATCCCTTCGAAGATCTCCTGGGCGTAGTGCAGCACGGCCGCCGCCGGGTGCATGAGGATCGGGCCGAAGGGGATGATCTCGGAATCCTGCCAGCCGCCGTCCGGCTTCCACACCGCCCGTGCCATGTGGTCGGTGAAGTGCGTGCCGAACCCCGGATTCGCCATGATCTCGGCTCGCCGCTGCGCGCTGGCCGGGCTCGGATTCTGCTGCAACGGGAACGGCAGGCTCATGGCCGGATCCTCTCAATGACCGCATCCCTGGGCGCTCAGTCACCGAGAACGAACGCGCAGGGGAAGTTTTGTCGGATGACAGGTGCAGAATACCGACCGTATTGTCGCCGATCATAGACAGACTGCAGCGACTCGGGAGGGACGGTGCGGCGGTGAGCCGGGGCGAGGAGAAGATCGCCGCGGCCGCCGACAGCGCCGCCCGTCAGGTGGTGGGCCGGGTGGTCGTGTGTGTGGGCACCGACCTCGTCGACGTCGACGACATCCGGGCGCTGCTGGCCCGGCAGCCCCGGTTCGCGGATCGGCATTTCACTTCGGGAGAGCGCGCCTACTGCCTGCTCGAAAACGACCCGGCGGAACGCTTCGCCGTCCGTTTCGCCGCCAAGGAGGCGGTGCTGAAGGCACTCGGCACCGGCCTGAGTGGGTCGGCCCTGCGGGAGATCGAGGTGGTCCGCCGTCACTCCGGGCAGCCGGCACTGACCCTGGCCGGGCGCGCGGCGGTGCTCGCCGAAGCGGCCGGTGTCCATTCATGGCTGATCACCCTGACACATAGCCGACATCTGGCCTATGCGTTCGTCGCAGGCCTGGGCCAACGGCCCTGAGCACCTTCCCCATTACCAACGTCCAAGTTGGACATACAACTCATATCATTTGATTGACGGCCGATGCCGCATTGTTGACTTTAGCTAATCTGCGCGGAGGTTCGGTGCCGACCATCAGCAGATAATTACATCGCAATCGGGCAAAACAAGAGTCAGTCAAGATCAGCGATTCTCGCTGGTCTATTTCCCAAATAGCGAGAGTTGTTTGACGGGGCCGGAGCAGCGCCAGAAGATTCTGATCAAGCGAATCCTCGGAGGTAGGCACACTTCGAGGTGCATCACGGGTGGGACGCCTAAACGGCGTCGATGCTGCCGAGGGGATAATGTGGAGCCACGCACGCTCTCTCAGGTCCTGGAATTCGAGCGTCGCATAGTGCCGGTCGCCGGCCTGATTCGCGCGGCCCAGATCCGCGGCGACGGCGACCAGGCGATCGCGCAGCTCGACCAACTCTGCCGCGACATCGAGCAGCTCGACCCGCTGATGCCGGCGAGTCAGATCGAGGCCACCATCCACGACCTGCGGGCCTGGTCAGAGTCCGGCTTTCTGGAGAAGCCGGCCTTCGACGCGACCCGTGACACCGTCCCCGCGCCGGAGGATGGCGAGGTCGCCGCCTTCGTCGGACCGGTCACCCTGCCGAACGGCGACGGCTCCCGCGGTGCCTTCCTCGAGGCCTTCACCGTCGTTCGTCAGGACCCGGACTGCACCACCGAACTGCAGTCGCGTTATCCGCACGACAAAGCGGTGTTCCAGTCGACCCGACTCCTTTCCGCTTCCCCAGGATTGCGCGACGGAAACTGCGTCGTATTCTTTCCGGAGAATATTCCGACGGCTACGCCCACAGTGGATCAGTCGTTCGCCTGGTTCTTCTTCAACCGGCACACCACTATCTACGCCCGCACACTGGAGATCGTGGCACGGCTCTGTGGCGTCGGTTCCCCGTTCGCCGACACGTTGGTGCTGGCGTCCGCCGACGTCGACCCGGAGGACGTCTATCAGGCGCGCTGCGTCTGGGGCTACCTGCACGACTACTACCACCACACCGGGCCCCGTCCACTGGATCAGCACCTGGCGTTGAAGACGAAATGGCGACCCGGTCTCGCCGAGGAGCTCAAGGTCGACCTGAAATCGGCGATAGCCTGCCACGAAGAGTCGGTGCCCTACGGCGACATCATTTTCGAGTACATCATCCTGGAACGGCTCTTCCGCTACCCGGCCGAGCCACGCCCGTTGCGCAACTTCGACTCCGGGACCGGCTTCGCCCTCGGCACCTGGCTTGCCGAGCACGGCCTGTTCACGCTCGGCGACGACGGCCGGCGCAGCCTGGCCGGCAAGGCGGAGATCGTCGCATCGGCCAAGGAACTCGTCCGGACGATCGAGGAATTCGAGGCGATCACCGACGACGAGTCCTATCGCGAGAAGGTCACCGATTTCCTGTACGAGAGATTGCTCCTGGAGCCCGACAACAAGGCGGACAGGTACGGCGGCCCCCGGGCATCCCTGAGCCTCTGGGGCAGTGAGGTCCATGTCTGACGGAACCCTGACCATCACCGACCGCGCCGAAGCCCTTCGCGATCCCGGGTTCTGCCGCTATCACACCGACAACATCGTCGTCGTTCACTGGTCGGCCGAGCACGGCTGGTCCGACTACTCCCTTGAGCGGTACGCCCCGATGACCATGGATCAGGGCGCCCTCGTGCTGCACTATGGCCAGAGCGTCTTCGAGGGCCTGAAGGCGTTCCGCCAGCCCGACGGCTCCGCCGCGCTGTTCCGCCCCGCGGACCACGCCCGCAGGATGACCCGATCGGCACGGCGGCTGGCGATGGCCGAGATGCCGACCTCGATGTTCCTGGACGCCTGCGCTCACCTCGTCTCCGCTGACGACAGTTGGATTCCCGGAGAGCCAGGCCAGGGCCTCTATCTGCGCCCGCTGATGATCGCGACCGAGTCGGAGCTCGGGCTCCGCGACTCGCGGCGCTACCGGTGCACCTTCCTGGCATATCCGGCCGACCCGTGTTTCGGGCGGGCCTTCACGCCGATCTCCGTGCTGACCTCCGGTGAGGCCGTACGCGCGGTGCGCGGCGGCGTGGGCGAGGCGAAGTGTTCCGGCAACTACGCCGCCAGCCTGCTGACCCGCAAGCAGGCCAACGCGCGCGGCTACGACGAGGTGCTGTGGCTCGACGGCATCGAGTTTCGCTGGGTCGAGGAGCTCAGCGGCATGAACGTCTTCTTCGTCTGGCGCGACGACGACGAACCGCACGGCGTACGGCTGACCACGCCACCGTGCCAGGGCACGATCATGCGGGGCGTGACCCGCGACTGCGTCATCGCCCTCGCCGGTGATCTCGGCATTCCGGTTGCGCAGGAGCCGACCCCGATCGACGCCGTCATGACCGGTGCCCGGTCCGGCAGGCTCGTCGAGATGTTCGCGTGCGGGACCGCCGCCGTGGTCGTGGCGGTCGGCCGGATCGCCGATGGAGACGACGACGTGACGATCGGGGACGGGCAGGAGGGCGTGGTGACCGCCCGGGTGCGGCACACGCTCATGGAGATCCAGCACGGCAGCCGTCCGGACACCCACGGATGGCTGCGGAGCGTACGCAAAGACCTTGCCTCCGTTCACAGCTCGACCGACCGACAGTAAGGGAGATGGCGGATGCCTGACGCCACCGGCCGTTCCACAGCGGGTTCCGGCTCGACCGCACTGCCGCACGTCACCACTATCCACACGCTCGGACCGACCGGCACCAACCTGGAGAAGGCCGCTCACCGCTGGTTCGCCGACCGGCAGCGCCCGGGTCGGGTGGTCCTGCACGCCGAGGTCGAGGATGGGCTCGACGTCATGACGTTCGACGGCACCGAGGCGATCCTCGCCTGTGCCGTCTACCCACGCCTGCACGACCTGGTGTTCGGCAACCTGCATCGGCTCACGATGGCCGACAGCTTCATCCTGGACACGTACGACATGGTGCTGGCCGCCCGTCCCGGACAGGATTCCGTGCGCACCATCGTCACCCATCCCGCTCCCAGTTGCCTGGTCACGAATCGGGGCACGATCTCGTACGCGAGCAGCAACTCCGTGGCGGCTGCCGTCTGCGCCGCCGGGGAGTACGACGCCTGCGTGACCACCGACCGCGCGGCGCGGGCCGAAGGGCTGCGGACGCTGGAGAACTTCGGCCCGGTGCCGATGGTGTTCACCCTGCACGTGGGAAAGGCCGGCCCCGGGTGTTGATAATCGTCCAACCGCTGTCGGCCGGGATCCAGCTGGCGAGCCGGCTGGTGGCGGCCGGCGTCCCGTGCCTGATCCCGACGCAGTTCCCCGACCTGCTGCCGGCGGAGGTCCACGCCGGTGCGCGCGTCGTCGACTGGCATCCGGACCACGGCGTGCCCGCTCTACTGGGCCTCGTCGACCGGCTGGGGGTGGTGCCGACCGGCGTCATCGCGGGCTTCGAGTACGCCGTCGGCGCGGCCGCCGAGCTGGCCCGCGCCCTCGGGCTGCCGGCGCTGAGCCAGGACACGGCCGAGGCCGTGCGGCAGAAGGACGTCATGCGGGAGCGCTGCGTCAAACATGGCATCGCCGTCCCGGCATCGTTCACCATCCCGGCCGACGAGGTGGGCGACTGCCCCGTCGCGTTCCCGGCGGTCGTCAAGCCGGTCGACTGGGGCGGGAGCCTGATGGTGCGCCTCGTCCGCAACACCGACGAATACCAGCGCGCCTGCGCGGAGATCCACCGGTACGGCGAGGTCAAGTTCCACCACGATCCGCGGCGGGTCGCCCTGGTCGAGGAGTACGTCGACGGCCCCGAGTTCTCCCTTGAGGGCTGGGTGGACGCGGCCGGCCCGCATCTCGTCAGCGTCACCACGAAACTCGTCAGCGCACCGCCGCAGTTCTTCGAGATGGGCCACGTCGCCACACCGCCGCGGAGCTCACCGCACGGACGGCTGCTGCGCGAGTTCGCCGAGCAGGTGGTCGCCGCCTTCGACATCACCGTCGGGCCGTTCCACATCGAGACCCGCATCGCCGCCGACGGCCGCCCGGTGCTGATCGAGGTGGGCGCCCGGTTGGCCGGCGACTGCATCCCCGAACTGATCATGGCGGGTCCCGGGGTGGACCTCTACCTGGCGACGGCTGAGGCGGCTCGCGGCGGCCGTTACGTGGACCAGCCCGTCTCGTCGCTGAGCGCCGGGGTCGCCTTCGTCACCACCGATCGGCCGGGCGTCTTCGCCGGCAGTGTGTCCGGCATCGAGCCGTTTCTCGATGTCGACGAGTTCGACCGGATCGTCTTCGAGGCCGAGCGCGGCGGCGCGCTCGATCCCGACGACATCTTCCACAACCGGGTCGCGCAGGTCTGTTTCGTCGGCGATCCAGGCCGGGTCGAGGACCTGGTCGGCGCCGTGCTCCGCGACGTGCGGGTCGATATATCCGACAAGGAAGGCAGCTGATCGTGAGCAAGGACAACGATCTGATCGTCGAGGCGACGACCGCACCCCGTTCGAAGCCGGAGGCCGACGCGCCGACGCGCCCGGGTGGCGTTCTGACCGATCACGCGTACTCGATGCGGTGGAGCAAGCGGCGGTCCTGGCAGGGCATGACCATCGCCGACCGGGACGCGCTGCCGTCCGTACGGCCCACGGCCTCGGCCCTGAACCACGGGCAGGCGGTCTTCGACGACCTCGCCGCCTACCGGATGACCGACGGGTCCGTGTCGGTGTACCGCCCGGACAGCCACATCAAGCGGCTCAACAACGGGGCCCGGCGGATGGCACTCCCGCAACTCGACTTCGACCGCGTCTGGCTCGCGATCCGCCGGCTCGTGGACCTGGACTCCGCGTGGATCCCGGCACAGCCCGGGTCGGCGCTGCTGCTGCACTCCGTCCTGGCCGGCAACGGCTCGACGCTCGAGGTCGCCCCCGCCGAGGAGTGCCTGTTCACGATCGTGGCGAGCCCGCTGACCCGGCCGGCTCCGAGCGAGCTGCCGGTGCGGGCGATGGTGGTGAACGACTACGTGCGGGCGTGGCCGGGCGGCACGGGGGACATCAACGCCGTCGGTAACGGCGGGCCGGGACTGGTCCCGCGGGAGATCGCCGCCAACTACGACTACCACCACGTGCTGTGGGTGGGCGGCGGTCCGGAGCGCACCGTCCAGCAGGTCGGCGCGATGAACGCCTTCTTCGTCATCGACGGCGTCCTGACCACGCCGTCGCTGGACGGCACCGTACGGCCGGGGATCACCCGCGACTCGATCATCAAGCTGGCGCGTGATGCCGGGACCACTGTCGACGAACGGCCGGTGCCGTTGGCGGAGGTGCTGCAAGGCATCAGCGACGGCCGGATCACCGAGTGCTTCGGCACCGGAACGGTCGAGGGGGTCGTGTCCATCAACGGCCTCGGCTACCGCGGGGAGGAATACCGACTGCCCGGCAGCGTCGCCGTGGCGTCGCACCTCCGCGAGACGCTCGACGGCATCCACCGCGGCGATCTGATCGACCGGTTCGGCTGGATGCGACGGCTTACCGAAGTTTCGACAGTCCACGCCTGACAACGGCAGCACGACTCACCAGGAGATCCAGATCATGGCCTACGTCGTCACCGATGCGTGCATCGGGTGCAAGTACACCGACTGCGTGGACGTCTGCCCGGTCAATTGCTTCCACGAAGGCCCGGAGATGCTCTACATCAATCCGGAGGAGTGCATCGACTGCAATGCCTGCGTTGCCGAATGTCCGCCGGAAGCCATCTGGGCCGATGTCGAGCTGCCCGAGGACAAGTTCGAGTGGATCCTGATCAACGGTGAGATGAGCCAGCAGTACCCGGTGATCTACCAGAGCGACGCCAATTCCGTCAGCAAGAAGTCCGCCTCGTAAGGGATGGGATCGACAGACATGACCACAATCGAAAACTCGTTCATGCTCGGTCTCGATTCGAACTTCTACCTCAAGGACGACTTCGAGAGCCCGGAGAAGCGCACCAACGTCACCTGGTTCTACCCGAAGATCTGCGGCTTCCAGGACGCGCTGCGGACCGAGCAGGAGAAGGCGGAGTACTTCTCCTTCCTCGACCGTCAGACGCACCCGCAGCGGACGAACATCCTGCTGTACTTCCACATCCCCTTCTGCGAGGCGTTCTGCAACTTCTGTGCCTGCTTCAAGGAGTCCTCCGCGAAGTACCAGGGTGAGCAGCGGGTGCGGTTCGTCAAGGCCATGGTGAAGGAGATCGAGCGCAACGCCCGCTCGGCGTACTTCCAGGGCACGAAGATCAAGTACGTCCAGTTCGGCGGTGGTACGCCGTCGGCGCTCGACCAGGAGTCGATGGCCACCATCATCCAGGCCGTGCATCGCGAGTTCGACCTGAGCGAGGTCGACGGGATCTCGTTGGAGGGCAGCCCGCTCGGCCTGTCCACCGACGGCTACATCGAGATGCTCAAGTCCCTGGGCATCACCCGCATCTCGTTCGGTGTGCAGACGCTCAACGAGGAGATCCGGCGCAAGCTGACCATCAAGGCCACCGTCGAGCAGGTCTACCAGACTGCGGAGAACATCCGGAAGGCCGGGATCAGGACGTTCGCGCTGGACCTGATGTACAACCTTGCCGGTCAGACCGACGAGATCCTCGCCTCCGACATCCACGGCATCTGCGCCGAACTGCGCCCCAGCTTCGTGCAGACGTACCGGTTCAACCAGTGGGAGGGCACCCGGCTCGACAAGCAGATCCGGGCCGGCAAGGTGAGCGACGTGCTGCCGTCCGGGAGCATCGAGCGGGTCCAGTACCGCCAGATCAAGGAGAGCCTGGCCGACTACGGGTACGACAAGCAGCTTTTGATCAACTTCTTCACCCACCTGGAGGACACCGGCCCGATCGGGCTGGACCATGCCTGCGGAGGCAACGGCTACCGGGCGAGTTACACCCTGGGCATCGGCCCGGCCGCCGAGAACTACATGGGTGAGCGAAGCTACCGCAACCACACGAACGTGGACCGCTGGATCAAGGATGTCGAAGACGGCATCATCCCCATCGAGCAGGGCCGGATCTGCAGCGAGGACGAGGTCGAGAACCGGGTCATGGTGTTCTTCCCGGTCTTCGGCACCGTACGCAAGGCGGACGTCGCCAACCTGGAGAAGTACCGCCGGGAGATCAACTGGATGGTCGACAGCGGGTACGCGATCGAGACCGACGAGGACATCACCCTCACCGAGGTCGGCCGGGAGAACGCCGGCAACATCGCCTTCCTGTTCTACTCCGACGAGGAGAAGGCGCGGGCCCGCCGCACCATGTACCTCTCGCTGAAAAACAAGCGCAACCCGTTCCACCAGGACGAGATGAACATCCCCCGGACACCGGTCTTCCTACAGTCCAAGCTGGCGACCCGGCCGGCCGACTCCGGCACCGCGCCGAAGGCGGGCTGACGTGACGAGCGCTGACCGGAAGACCCGCGCGGACATCGAGGACGACCTGCGGAAGATCGCGGCCGAGGTGTTCCCGAACCACAGCGTTGAGCTGACCTCGACCACGCCCCTGTTCAACGGCGGGCTCTCGCTGAACTCCACCCAGATGATCGAGCTGACGTTGGCCTTCGAGTCGTACTACGACATCGAACTCGAACCGGAGCTGCTGACGGTGGAGCACTTCGCCACCCTCGGCTCGCTCGCGACGATGCTCGAGGACCAGCTCAACGACGACTCCTATGTCTGATGCCGTCCGGGTCGTCCTGGTGCACGGTAACGCCGGCGCAACCATCGACGGCATCTGGTTCCCGTACCTCAAGCGGGAGCTCGAGGCGCGTGGCCACAACGTGGTGGCACAGACCTTCCCCGATCCGATCAAAGGTCGGATGCGGTACTGGCTGCCCTACCTGACCGATGTCATCCGGCCCGACGACCAGACGGTCATCGTCGGGCATTCGTCAGGAGCCCTGACCGCACTGCGGTACGCGGAGTCGGCGCCGCTGCTGGGCACCTTCGTGGTGGCCGGTCACCACACCGACTGCGGCTTCGAACTCGAACGGCGCAGCGGATTCTTCGACCGGCCATGGGACTGGGCGGCGATCAAGCGAAATCAGCGCTTCATCGTCCAGTTCCACTCGACGGACGACCCGTGGGTCCCCGTTGAGGTGGCCCGGGAGCTGCATCGGCTGACCGGCAGTCGCCTGACAGTGATGGAGGGGATGGGCCACTTCGGGTCGTACGACCAGAAGTTGGACACCTTCCCGGAGCTGCTGGAGGCGGTGTGCCAGCAACTCGCGACAGTCGACAGGTGACCGGTGGCCCGCTTCGCTTCGTCGACGAGGTCCTCGACCGCCGCCACGACGACGACGCCGTGGCGGTGGTCGACCTGGCCACCAACGAGCAGGTGTCCTATCGGACGCTGGCCCGGCGCACCCAGGCGCTGACCGATCTGCTGGCTCCCCTCGTCGGGCGGCACGACACCGTCGCGATGGTGCTGGACAAGTCCATCGACTCCGTGGTCTGCATGGTGGCGGCGCTTCGGCTCGGCGCGCGGTACGTGCCCGTCGACGAGTCGTTGCCTCCGGCCCGGACGGCCCTGCTGTTCGCCAGGTGCCGCCCGACGGTGACGGTGGCGCATCCGCAGCACCTCGGGCTGGTCGCCGAGGCGGCGGCCGGCGCCGTGGTGGTCGCCGGTGGCTCCTGGGACGTGCGGGCTGAGACCGACTACCGGCCCTCGGCGTACGAGGACAGGAGGCCGGACGACCAGGCGTACGTCATCTTCACGTCGGGATCGACCGGCGGCCCGAAGGGCGTCATGATCAGCCACCGCAGTGTGTGCGCGCTACTCGAAGGCGTACAGGAGGTGGTCGGTTTCCCGGAACGAATGCGCTACCTGAACGTGGCGCCGCTGTTCTTCGACGCGTCGGTTGTCGATCTGTACTCCACCTTCCTGGTCGGCGGCAGCGTGCACCTGCTGCCCCGGCTGTCGATGGCCGGCCAGGTCACGCAGGCGTGCGAGCGGTGGCGCATCACCGACGTGCTGCTGGTGCCGTCGGTCATCCGGATGCTCCTCGGACGGTTCAGCGACATCGACCGGCGCGATCTGAGCTCGCTGCGACGCCTCTGGTTCGGCGGCGAGTCGTGCCCGACCTCGCTTCTGCGGGCGATGGACAAGAAGCTTCCCGGCCTGACCTATGTGCACGGCTACGGCCCGACCGAGACCACGCACAGCGCCACCCTCTACCTGACCGACGACATCGCCGGCCACGACGACGAGTACCTGCCGATCGGGGCCCCGCTGCCCGCCGTCGAGGTCCTGATCGTCGACGACGACCTGCGACCGGCGCCCGACGGCGATACGGGTGAGCTGCTCATCGGTGGCCCGCAGGTCATGCTGGGCTACTGCGAGGAGCCGGCGAGGACCGAGCAGGTGCTGATCACGCGTGGCTCACCGGAGATCCGGTACTACCGCTCGGGCGACTTCGTTCGGCGTACCAGCGCCGGGCAGCTCGTCTTCGTCGGCCGTCGCGACGATGCTGTCAAGATCGCCGGAAATCTCGTGCACACCTCCGAGATCGAAGCCGCCGCGCTCGCCGTGGACTGGGTGCTCGACTGTTGCGCTGTGGTGACTCAGCACCGGGTCGCCGGCCGGGCCATCACCCTCTTCGTCCTCGGCGCCGACCGGGCCGGAGCCGAAACGGAACTGGGGACCGCGCTCGCGCGGGTGCTACCGCCGTACATGGTCCCGGCCGCGATTGTCATGATCGACGATGGGGACGTCGGCCTGACGCCGACCGGCAAACTCGACCGGGGCCGCCTGCGCGGACTGGTGGCGTCCGATGATCGATGACGAGATCGCCGCGTTCACTCGGCGGGGTGTGCTGACCGTGGTCCCACGGGCGGCGTCCGGGCGCAACCTCGCCGACCCCGCCGAGCTGCTACGCCACCCGGTCGAGGAGTTCCTTCCCGCGCCGGCCACCGTCGACCGGGTTGCCGAGGCGCTCGTGCGGGAAGGCCTCGCGATCGAGGCGCGCACCGACGCGGGCCTGACGGTCAGTGGTGAGCAGAGCCTGCTCGGGGAAGTCTTCGGCAGCGCCGTCGCCGTGGTACGCAACAAGTACATCCGCGATTCGCCGCGGTACGAACTCGTGGCGCGGGGCCCGCTCCGCTCCCGGGTGTGCACCGACCTCATCAGTGCGGTCTCGGCGCCGCGATCCGGGTTCGAGCTGAGTGCGACCGCGTCTCCGCCGACGGTGCGCGGCACCGGGCACCACCTCAGCCTTCCGGGCGACGCGGTTCGGGTGGCCGGAGCCGAGGAGCTCCACGCCGCCGGCGTCCGCGGCGACGGCGTCCGGGTCGTCATGGTCGACACCGGCCTCTATGACCATCCGCATCACCGGCGGCACGGTTACCGGACCTCGGTGGTCGCCGCCCTGCCGCAGCTCGATCCCGCGGTCGACGAACGCGGTCACGGCACCGCGATGTCGGCGTTGCTGCTGGCGGTGGCGCCCGACGTGTCTCTCACGATGGTCAAGATGGCCACCGAGGGCTTCTCCTTTCCCGTCGCCGCGTTCCAGCGGGCGGTGCAGCTGGAACCTGACGTCATCTCCTGCAGCTGGGGCACGCTGCGCTCGGAACCCCATCTGCACCTCGAGGTCGCCAACGCGATCCGACGGGGCTGCACCGTGCTGTTCGCCGCGGGTAACGGCTCGACCGACCGGCCGACAGCGATGTTCCAGTCCGTCGCCACCCCGGGCGCCGTCACCGTCGGCGGAGTGCACATCGACCCCGACGGCGCGCTGCGGGCCGCCGATCTCGCCTCCAGCTACCGGTCGGCGGTCTTTCCCGGACGGGCCGTGCCGGACGTGTCCGGCCCGTGCGGCATGTTGCCCAACGGCAACTACATCCTCTTCCCGACCCAGCCGGGATGCCTGTTCGACCGCCGCAACAGCAAGTACGACGGCACGGGCGCGGATGACGGCTGGCTCGTTTCGAGCGGCACGTCAGGCGCTACCGCATACGCGGCCGGCGTGGTGGCATTGGCGATTCAGCAGGGCCGGGCGTGCACTGTGGAGTCGCTGGCGGCTGCCTGTGTGCCCGTTACGCGGGGCCGTTCCATCACCGGGGATGAGTGCGGCGGAGAGAGCCCGAACGCGGTCACCGGTCACGGTCTGCTTACTGCGCACCGATTGGCCGGGGTTGTCGCTGCTGATCGACCGCTGTTACCATCCTCGATGGACAGACGGGGGTTCTCTGCGTGAATGGACCATTGCGTGCCCCCGCCAGAGAATCCCAGACCACAGACATTCGACCCCATCATATCGTGCGCTTCGTCGGCGGTCGCGGGGTCGCGGCGCTGGCCGACCAGTTTCTGTTGTTCGCCATTCCGCTACTGGTCTTCAAGACCACCGGCAGTGTCGCCGCGAGCGGGCTCGTCTTCCTGGTCGAGTGGCTTCCGCGGGTCATCTTCGTCCCCGTCGCCGGGGTGCTCGCCGATCGTGTCGACGGCTACCGGCTCTACCTGATCGCCGACGGTGTCCGGGCGTTCCTCGCCGCCGCCGCCTTCGCCGCCGTACTGGCCTGGCCGGACGCGACGGTGGTGACGCTGAGCGTTCTCGCCGCATCCATGTCCCTGGCCAGCGCCCAGGCGTACATCGCGATGGAGACCACCCTCCCCCGGTTCGTGCCCGCCGAGCACATGGTGCGGGCGCAGTCCGTCATTCAGGGCACCGAGCAGGCGAGCACGGTGCTCGGCCCGGCCATCGCGGTCCTGCTGGCCACCCTGCTGGGAACGACCGATCTGCTACTGGTGACCGGTGTGCTCTTCGCGCTCACCACGCTCAACGTCCTGACGCTTCGCGGCAGCCTGCGCCGTGCGGTCACCAACACCGAGCCCACGACTGTCCGCGGTGTGCTGGCCTCGGTGGCCGAGGGCGCGCACACGCTGTTCAAGCTCCCCGCGATGGTGGGCCTGGTCGGGCTGACGATGATGGTGAACCTCATGGTCGGTGTCGGCATGGCGACCAGCGCCGCCATCACCACCGGCACGTTCGGCAAGCCCGACCGCTACTTCGGGGTGCTGTCCTTCGCCGAAGGCGTGCTCTCCCTGCTGATCTTCTTCATCATCCCGCGGCTGTCCCGGCGGATCAGCTCGCTGGTCGCCATCCTGGGCACCTTCGTGATCATCTGCCTGGGTGGCCTCACGATCAGCCAGGCGAACACGTTCACCCAGTTCGCCATCGGTTACACGTTGCTGATCGGCACGGTCGGCATCCTCAACGTCTTCATCCGCGCCGAACGAATCCGCCGCATTCCCCGCGAACACCTCGGCAAGACGATCGGCCTCATCGTTCTACTGAACCAGGTCTCCCTGCCAATCTCGGGTTTCGTCGTCGCCATCTTCGCCACCGCCCATGGCCCGCAGGCCGTGCTGCTCGGCGCCGTACTCGGATCCGTTCTCGTCGCCGTTCTGTTGCTTCCACTGGTCCTTCAACTGAGGTATCCCCATGCGCATCCTGATCCTGCACCGAATCACCGATGACATCATCCGATATGCGAATGGCCTCGACTTCGAAGCCCACGAGGTGACGTTCATCGGTACGGCCGAGCGCATGGCGACACTGCCCGCACGGCTGCCCGGCACCCGGATCGAACGACCCGGGACCGGCGCCACGGAGACCGAGGTGGTGGCGGCGCTCGCCGGTCACCCACAACCCGACCTGGTCATCGCCCAGTCCGAGTTCGACCTGATCGCCGCGGCCCGCATCCGGGAGGCGCTGGGCGTGCCCGGCCCGCGCGAGGCCGACGTGCTGCCCGTCCGGGACAAGGTCATGATGAAGGCCGCCGCTTCCCGAGCCGGCCTGCGTGTGCCGCGCTATCTCCCGCTGACCTCGGCCCTCGCCGGAGCCGCCATCCCATGGCCGGGCAGGACGGTTCTCAAGCCGCTCGACGGCGCTTCCAGCCAGGACGTACGCGTTTTCGACACAGCCGAAGCCGCAGTCGACACGGTACGCCGGGAGGGCCTGCCGTCCGACGCGGACCCGAGCGGCTTCGAGATCGAGGAATTCGTCAGCGGCCCGATCATCCACGTCGACGGGCTGGCCGTCGACGGCACACCTGTCACGCTTCAAGCCAGCCGGTACGTCGGCACCTGCCTCGGGTACGCCGAGGGCAGCCCGCTCGGCTCGGTGCAGACGGACACCCCGCCGGCCGTCGTCGAGTGGACCACCGCCTGCCTACAGGCAGTCGGCATCACCACGAGCCTGTTCCACCTCGAAGGCATCGAGACGCCCGACGGCCTGGTCTTCCTCGAGGTGGCCAGCAGGTTCGGCGGGGCGGGCGTGGCCGACACCTTCGAGCTGGCGACCGGCGTGCACATGCCGTCGGTGCAACTGCGGGCCCTCTCGACGCCCGGCGCCTCCGCCCCCGAGGCGCGCGCCGCCGACCCGGATGCCCGGTACGGCTGGTTCATCATCCCCGGTCACACGCTGGGCGCGAAGTTCTGCACGATCAAGGGCGCCGACGAGTTCCGGCACAGCCCGCTGACCTGGCGCTGGGTGCAGCGCACCGAGGACGAGCCGGTCAGTCAGGCCCTGAGCTACGCCGAGTACGACGTACCCATCGCCGGTATCGTCGGCCCGGCGCCGACTGCTGTGCTCGAACAGTTCCTGCGGGACATGTTCTCCTCGGTCAAGGTCACGGCCGCCGACAAGGCGGACAGCCATGTCTGAGCTGCTGCTGGTCGGGGTCGGTTTCATGGGCCGGCCGTACCTCGCCGCCGCGCGACGGCTGGGTCTGCGGGTGGCAGCCGTGGAGGGCGCGGCCCGAGCCGCAGACACGGCCGAGCTCGTCGACCACATCCGGGTGGCCTCTGGCAACCACGACGAGCAGTGGGCCGGAGGAGCCTGGGCCGCTGCGGCAGACCGCAAGCCGGCGGGAGTGGTGGCGTTCACCGAGAACAACGTGCTCGGCGCGGCCCTGCTGCAGGACCGGCTCGGCGTGCCCGGCCCGTCCCTGCACGCCGCGACCGTCTCCCGCAACAAGGCTCTGCAAAGGGGTCTGTTCGCCGCAGCGGGCGTCCGCCAACCCGAATACCTGTTGACCGACGATCTGGCCTCGGCGCGTGACTGGGCCGCGGCACGCCTGCCGATTGTCGTGAAGCCACTGTCCTCGGCGGGCAGCGAGGGAGTGGAACTCGTCGAGGACCTGGACGCCTTCGAGGGCGCTGTAGCACGCCGAAACCACGAGGGCCGGCTCCTGGTGGAGACGGCGGTGGACGGCCCGGAATACAGCTGGGAAGCCCTGATCAGCGAGGGAAAGGTGTGGCTGGCCAACCTCACCGCCAAGGAGACCGCCGAGCCGCCGCACTTCGTCGAGATAGCGCACCGCACCGGCATCCACCTCGACCAGGAGGCCGCCGCCGAGGTGACGGAGTTCTGCACGGCGGTGGTGGCCGCCCTCGGCATGCGTACGGGCATCGTGCACCTCGAGTTCCGGCTCGCCGCCGACGGGCCGACCCTGATGGAGGTCGCCGTCCGGACCCCCGGCGACTACCTCATGGATCTACTCAGCCTCACCTACGGGCTGGACTGGTTCGAGATGGTCGTCCGGCTTGCCATGGCGCTGCCCCTGCCCGAGCCACCGCCGGGCCCCGTCGCGTACGCCGCGAGCTATCTCCCGATCGCGCCGCCCGGCATCCTGGTCGAGGTGCGGGGCATGGCCGAGATCGAAGCACACCCGGCTTTCGTCACGTGCGGCTGGTGGAAGCACCCCGGCGACGTCGTGCCGGCGGCCACCTGGAGCGCGGAACGCGCCGGCTACCTCATCGTCTCGGCCGAAACCCCGGCGCTCCGCGACGAAGCACTGGCCTTCGTCCGCGAGACGCTGACCATCGTCACCCGCCCGGGCTGAACCGTGACGGCGCGCCCGAACCGCTCGTCGACCCGCTCACTGTCTGGGGTGGGGCGGGTGCGGCGGTTCGGGCGGCTTCCCACTGGCGTGGATGGCGTCGGAAGCGGCGATGCCGGCGAGGACGACGACGGCGGTGACGGCCACAGCCAGCGGCGGCAGCAGGATCATGAACGGCGAGGCGCCGGCGATCACCACGGCGCCGATGATCCGAGAGCGTGACACCCGGTCGAAGACGGCATGTTCCACCAGGGCCCGCCCGATCAGGAACAGCATCGGTCCGCCCAGGACAACGAGAATCCACGCCCGATTGGTGGGCCCGAACGGGTGTTCGATCACGATTTCGTATCCGACTGCGACGACAACGATGCCAACCACCATGAGCACGTGCGCGAGGAAGGCGTCCCGGATGAGGTGTACGGGCTCAGCGGAGGCTCTGATCGCCTCGGGCAACAGCTGGCCCGCCCGGAAGAGGTAGACGCGGAACAGCAGCACGGTCGTGATGAAGGAGACCGCGAAGGCGGCCGCTGCCCCTCTGTGCCGAAAGGATGTGTCGCTGTAGGCCGAGCCGGTCGTCAGAATCAGCTCGCCGAGGGCGATGATGAAAAATTGTCGGTAGCGCTCAGACAGGTACTCGGCCAGGACGGGCCACTGCCGTGGGGTGGGGCGGGACCACGGCGTGGGATAGAACAGCAGCAGCGCCGCGCAGTCGATGGCAATCGCCAGCGTCCACAACAGTACTCGGGCCGGATCAGTCGCTATCGCGCCGACGATCCACGGCACGGCCGACAACGCGAACCAGAAGAACACCCCGGCCGCTCGACGCTGAGCGTCATGGCCACGCAGTATCGGCACGATGATCAGCCCACGAACGATATGGACGGACACGTACGCACCGGCGAAGGCCAGACTTCTGTCAGCGAACGCGGCGGGCACCGCTACCGCCATCACCAGCGCGCCGAGCATGGCCGTGTAGACCACCAATTGAAGCTGCGGTCTCTGCGGGTCATAGAGGTCGGTGACCCACGCCGTGACGAACCACAGCACCATGAAGGCCAGCAGCAACAGCAGGGTCTCGCCGGCCTCGATGAGGACGACCCGCTGCTCGGTGAGCTCCTCGACCAGCCGCTGTGAGATCCGATTGAGGGCAAAGACGAAGACCAGGTCGAAGAAGAGCTCCAGAAGGCTCGGTCGCTGCGGTTGCCCCGGCTTTCGCAGCAGCGCTGCTGCCCTTGTCGACATGGGCCGCCCACTTCTGTCGGCCTGGCCTATCTGGGTATTGGTACCATGCCGGGCAGGTCGTCGAGTCAGGACCCGAAGAATGCCCCCGGCCGACACACCTGTCGGGCGGCCATGGGGAGCTGAGTAGCGGACAGCCGACATCGGAGCGCGAGGTAGCCGACTGCGACCATGGAGTCACTACGCGCACGCTCCTCTCCGACATACTCCCGTCGACTGGAGGAACAGATGCGTCTCCGATCGTTCGTCACCGCGGCACTGGCCACCGCCCTGGCCGCCAGCGCACTCGCGCCAGTGGCACCAGCCGAGGCGGCCACCGCCGACCGCTGGGGCTTCGCGTACGTCAAGGACCCCACCGTGCCGGTCTGGACGGTGCTGGACACCAGCCGGCAATGGGGCAGCTGGAAGACCGCGTTCCCGGCCGCCTGGGCCGACGGCGTCAAGCTCGCACCCGGCCGGTTCCAGGTCCGCTTTCCGCAGGTGGGTGCCGGTTCGCGGGGCGTGCCGCACGTGACCCCGGTGAACCGGACCGGGCACTACTGCGAGGTGGTCCGCTGGTTCCAGTCCGGTGCCGACGAGATCGTCGACGTGCAGTGCCACAAGCCCGGCGGCACCCGCGACGACACCCCGTTCACCGTGCTCTGGACGACCAGTTCGGGCGCGCTGCCGGCCGGCACCTCCCACGCGTACGTGCAGTGGGGCGCCGGCGCGGTGGTGCAGTCGTACAACTCCACGGGCGCGGCGAACGCGGCCGGACCGGTGGGCGTCGGGCAGTACCTGGTGCGGCTGCCCGGGGTCGGCTTGGCCGGGGTGCTCGCCGGCAACGTGCAGGTCACCGCCGGACAGCCGAATGCCGGGCCGCGCCGGTGCAAGGTCTACACCTGGAGTGCGGTGGGAAGCGACGTGCAGGTGTACGTCTTCTGCTACGACCAGGCCGGCGCGTTCATCGACACCGACTTCACCGTCTCGTACCACCGTCGGCGGCCGGTGATCGGCTCCCTCGGCCCGCCGTCGCACTTCGGCTACCTGGGAACCGCCGTCGGCGGGCCGACCAACGACAACTCGGTGCTCGGCGTCGGCGCGAACACCGTGGCACCGCTGGCGCCCGCCGGCCGCTACCTGGCGACCTTCCCGCAGGTCGGCCTCAAGGAGACGCACGCCCAGGTGGTGGCGCAGGGCACCGGCAGCAACTACTGCCACCTCACCCAGCCCTGGACGTACACCACCAATGCCGACGTCGACGTCATCTGCTTCGACAACACCGGCGCAGTCACCCCGCACCGCTTCCTGGCCACCTTCACCTCCCGACTCTGACGTCACGCCGAGCCGGACCGGCGGCAGCCGTTCCCGTTGCCGCCGGCCTGGCAGGGCCCGCACCAGTGGCAGATCCCAGGCCGACTCCGGCAGGGCCGCCCTGCAGCAGCCCTCGGGGTGGTGCGTGGGGCACGAGGAGTACGGCCACGTGCCATCTGTAAACAACCCTTGATATTTAGTGTCACGAACGTCAATATGTGGAGGTCGCGGGTCGTCGAAGCCTGGGGAGTGAGCCATGAGAAGCCGTCGGATTTTCGCAGTGCTGGCCGGGGCGGCGATGACCGTCACGGCCGCCGTCGCCTTCGTCCCCAGCAGCATGGCGGCCGTGCCCTCGGCCGACGCCGTCCCGATGGTCGCCTGCACCGCCCCGGCCTGGGCCGAGGGCCCCACCTACCAGGCGGGTGCCCAGGTCACCTACGGCGGAAGGCTCTACCAGGCGCTGGTCACCCACACCGCGCATCCCGGCGCCGGCTGGAACCCCGCCGCGACGCCGTCGCTCTGGCGTGACCTGGGCGCGTGTTCGGGAAGCACGCCGCCGCCCACCACGCCCCCACCGACGACCCCACCGCCCACCACGCCGCCACCGACCACACCTCCCCCCACCACGCCGCCGCCGACCGGTGGGACCTGCGCGGTGAAGTCGCGGCCCACCGGCAAGGTGTTGCAGGGGTACTGGGAGAACTGGGACGGCGCCTCCAACGGCGTACACCCAGGCCTCGGCTGGATCCCGATCACCGACAGTCGGCTCAATCAACACGGCTACAACGTGATCAACGCGGCGTTCCCGGTGATCCGCGCGGACGGCACAGTCCTCTGGGAGAACGGCATGGACGCTGGCGTGAAGGTCGCCACCCCGGCCGAGATGTGCCAGGCCAAAGCGGCAGGCGCCACCATCCTCATGTCGATCGGCGGGGCAGCCGCGGGCATCGACCTCAGCTCCAGCGCCGTCGCCGACCGGTTCATCGCGACGATCGTGCCGATCCTGACGGCCTACCACTTCGACGGCATCGACATCGACATCGAGACCGGCCTGACCGGCAGCGGAAACATCAACACCCTGTCGACGTCGCAGGCCAACCTGATCCGGATCATCGACGGCGTGTTGGCCCGGATGCCCTCGAACTTCGGCCTGACCATGGCACCGGAGACGGCCTACGTCACCGGCGGCAGCGTGGTCTACGGCTCGATCTGGGGCTCGTACCTGCCGATCATCAAGAAGTACGTGGACAACGGCCGGCTCTGGTGGCTGAACATGCAGTACTACAACGGCAGCATGTACGGCTGCGCCGGCGACTCGTACCCGGCAGGCACCGTGCAGGGCTTCACGGTGCAGACGCAGTGCCTGAACAACGGCCTCACCATTCAGGGCACCACCATCCGCGTGCCGTACGACAAGCAGGTCCCCGGCCTGCCCGCGCAGATCGGCGCCGGCGGCGGCCACCTGTCGACGTCGCTGGTCACGCAGGCGTGGAACTCCGTACCCGGCCTCAAGGGCCTGATGACCTGGTCGGCGAACTGGGACGGGTCGAAGGGGTGGACCTTCGGCGACAACGTGAAGCGCCTGCAGGGCCGCTGACACGCGATGGCGCCGGGCCCTTGCCCAAATCATCTTAGTCATTAAGATAACTGTATGGGCAGATCGACCGACTTCTCCGTGGCAATCGCCGGCGCGGGCCTCTCCGGCCTCTGCCTCGCCCAATACCTGATGCGCGCCGGCATCGACGTGCAGGTCTACGAGCGCGACTCTGGCCCTTTCGTCCGGCGACAGGGCTACCGGATCATTCTCGACCGGTACGGGCTGGAAGCGTTGCGCGAGAGCCTGCCCCGCGCGCTGTACCACCTGGCGCTGGCCACCGGCGACGAACCCGGCGGGCACCTGCGCTTCACCGACAGCCGGCTGCGGGACGCGTTCACCATCACCTTCAAGGACGAGCCGCACGCGACCCGCCAGGTCGACCGGCTGACCCTGCGGTCGATCCTGCAGTCCGGCCTGAACGGGCGCATCCACTACGGCAAGCACGCCGTCGCGGTGGACAGCGGCGGCCCGGCAGGGCTGCGACTGCGGTTCTCCGACGGCGGGGCCGCCGCGGCAACCGTCGTCGTGGGCGCGGACGGCGTCGGCTCGGCCCTGCGCGCGCGGCTCATGCCGGACGCGGACCCGGCGAACACCCCGATGGCGGGCATCTACGGGCGGTCGCCACTGCAGCGCAACGGCGAGAGCGTCATCCCGGACGCGCTGCGTACCAGCGGGGTCCTGGCCATCGCCGACCAGCCGGGCCGCGCCTTCTTCTTCACCTCCATGCGATTCGGCGAAAGCCCGCCGGAGGCATTCGCACGCCTGGCTCCGGGCAGCTACGCCCCCACCGGCTACGACTACGTCATGTGGGGGCTGCTGCTCCGGCAGGAGGAGGTGCCCGTCGGCGTCCGCGCGGACCTGCTGGCGCTGTGGAGGCTGGCCTCCCGGATGAGCGCGGACTTCCACCCGGTCATCCGGCGGCTGGTCGGCACGGCCGAGTTGGACGCCACGGTGCTCAACCTCTTCGCCACCGGCCGGCGCCCCCGCCGGTGGGCAGTGCCCCGGGCGACGATGATGGGCGACGCCGTACACGTCATGCCGCCGTTCGGCGCTCACGGCGGCAACACCGCGCTGCGCGACGCCGCCCTGCTCGGCCGCAAGCTGGTCGAGGCCCACGCCAGCGGCACGCCGGTGGAGAAGGCGATCGCCAGTTACCAGGACGAGATGGTGCCCTACGCGTTCCGCGCCGTGGACACCGCCGCCGGATTGATGCGCCGCCTCACCGGGGGCGCGGCCGCACCGCACTGGGTGCTGACCCGCGTGCTACCTCGGCTGCACCGGGTCACCGTACCGGAGGCATGATTGCGGGCATGTCCCACGAGCCGGCCCCTGCCTCCGCGATCGCCGACCTCATGCGCGCCGGGCGGGAGATGTCGCGGCTGTCCATGGTGTTCCGGTACGCCATCGCGGAGCGGCTGGGTCTCACCGTGAGCGACCTGGAGTGCCTGGACCACCTGGCGGACGTCGGATCCGCCACCGCGGGGCAGGTCGCCGAGCGGACCAACCTCACCACCGGGGCGGTGACCAGCATGCTCCGCCGGCTCCAGCAGGCGGGCTACGTGACGACCGAGCGCGACCCGGCGGACCGGCGGCGGGTGATCGTCACCCTGCAACCGGAACGGATCGCCGAGTTGAAGCGACCGTACGAGCGGTTCGCCGAGCGGGCGGAGTGGCTCATCGAGGGCTACAGCGCCGAGGACGTCATGCTGCTGGTCCGACACTACGACCGCATGCAGGCGATGTACCTCGCCGAGTTGGACCGCCTCCGCGGCGGTCTGCCCGAAACGGCGTCGGTCGACTGACCGCACCCCCGGTCCGCGGAGCCCGGTCCGGCCTGAGCCGACGACAGGCCGACGACGGCGGTATCGACCGTCTGCCTAGCGCGCAGGTTCCAGTACGACGACTGGGATCTGGCGGTCGGTCTTTCGCTCGTAGTCGGCGAAGCCCGGATACGCGGATTTCTGCGCGCTCCAGATCCGTTCCCGCTCGTCACCGGCGGCGACCCTGGCGACCAACTCGACCTTGTCCGTACCGATCTCCGCGTGAGCCTGCGGATGAGCGAGCAGGTTGTGGTACCAGTCGGGGTTGGTCGGCGCACCGCCCTTGGACGCGAACACGGCATAGCCGCCGTCCACCTTCTGGTACATCATCGGGTTCACCCGAGGCTGGCCGCTCTTGGCGCCGACCGTGTGCAACAGCAGCAGCGGCGCGCCAGCGAACTGACCACCGACCTGCCCACCGTTGGCGCGAAACTCTGCGATGATCTTGTCGTTCCAGTCACTCATGCCTTCTCCTCGCTCCCGCGAACCGGCTCCATCGACACGATACCGACAGTCTCGGCCGAGAGTGTGACACCGCGACCACGCACCAACGAGCCCGACGGCGACGATGCGAGCACGATCTGTCCCCACAGGACGCCCGCCGGAAACCGGCGAGGCCACGATTGCTTGATCCAGGTGAGATGCGAGGCTGAGCGGGTGACCTACCCGCTCGCGCGCCGCGTCTACGACACCTGCCACCTCGTCGGACGGTTTCGTCTGCGATCCGGCCAGGTCAGCGAAGAGTACTTCGACAAGTACCTGTTCGAAGGGCAACCGGATCTGTTGCGCGAGGTCGCCGAGGCGATGGTGACCCTGCTGCCGGAGTGCGACGTGCTGGCGGGAATGGAGATGGGCGGCATTCCCCTCGCCACGGTGATGTCACAGATGACCGGGCTGCCCACGGTCTTCGTGCGAAAGCAAGCCAAGGAGTACGGCACCAGCAAGGCCGCCGAGGGCGGTCCGGTGGACGGCCGACGAGTCGTACTGATCGAGGACGTCGTCACCACCGGAGGGGCACTACTCGCATCGTGCGCACAGCTACGGTCCATCGGCGCCCAGGTCGAGACAGTGGTCTGCGCCATCGACCGCGAGCAGGGCGGTCGTGAAAATCTGGCGGCCGAGAGGCTGCAACTCCGCGCCGCCCTCACCCGCCGTGACCTGGAAGCTTCAGTGCTGGCGTGAGAACTCTGGTCCGGCTCAACCAACGGCAGCCGAGATGCTGGAGCCGGTGCCCGACGATCTGAAGCCGTTCATCGCCGCGAAACCTCGACCCAGACCAGACGTCAGGGCAAGTCGCGCAATCCGACCCACGGCTACCTCCTGACCAACTGCCGTGGCCGTCTCAGCTTGTGCCGTGCGGACCGTCTACGTTGCCGGAAAGCCTTCCTGCTCGCAGCATCGCCATCGTGTGGTCGATTGGAAGTGGCGGCTCTGTCGGGGCCGGCCGGAAACTCTGCGCTAGGTGGGTCCGGATTTCAGCGTGAACAAACTCCCATTCGTCTCCCACCCGACGAAGAACGCCCGCATTTTTCCATGACCACTCAACAAACTCTGAGGGTCTACGCCAGAAAAGTCCACGACGATGGGAAGACCACGCCAGCGCAAAGCGCGAGACGCGCACATCCAGCCCCACTAGTAGAGTCGCGACCCCTGCCGCGACACCGATCACTCCGGCAACTTCGTAAGCAGACGCGTGAGAACTCGTTAGACATACCCAGACCGCAACAACGATCGCCGTGGATACAATCTCCATAAATATCAATACAGCCGAACCCATAACCAGCGACTCTTTCCAGGTTAGATTCGGCTCGTCAATGAAGTGCGTATATGACGTGCCGGCGTCACGGGCCAGTGGAGCCCTATTTCGGAACATGTTTTTTATCTGGTCGACCACGGAAAGGGCCCCGGCCAGGATGAGGAGTCCGAAGAGCAACACCCACGGAGCGGCTAGGCCAAGAATGACGGCACCCGCGAGACTCTCTGCGCCTAGTACAACTATCGCAGATGCGAATACTACGGATGCCACAAATGGACTCCACAGCGGGGCCCCGCCAGACTGACGTGCCTCCCGAAGCCCGGCAAGTGCTGGCGAATTTACATAACTACTTATGTCTACCGCCATTATCGCGGCCGACACGAGGCCGGCCACCACACCAGGACCGAGACCAATGAACAGGGCAGCGAGGCACCCCAACAGGATGGAGGTCCCCGCGGTGCGCCAAGCCCGCCAAACCTCAGTTCGGGTTCTACGCTGGCCCTCGACTGTAGAGTCAGGATCGAGGATCCAGAACAGGTCGTCCAGCTTAAACGTTCTCCGCCCGTTCACCTCAAGACTTGCGGCGATTCGGGAAAGCCACCCGCGGACGGCGCTCTTTGCCAAACCCTTGAAGCCGTCACAAGCCTCCGCCACAAAGCTCTCCATTATTATCTGACGCCCCTCCGTCAGGGGCACGTCCAAGAGCCGTCTCCAGGTGCCGGCGTCAATATTTGCGCGCCTCAACATCCAAAGTCTCAGCGGAGTTCCCAACATGGCGGATATGTCACGGGTGCTGGCATCGAGTTGCTTCCGGACCTCCTCCCGACCTAACGCTGCACCCATCTCTGGGTCGGATCCGATGATTCGAAGTATTGCCTCCGGAGTGATCGGTAAAGCCACGAAGCATTCTTCGAAGAAGATAGCGACCGCAGCCTCCGACGAGAACTCTTTCACTCTTGATGTGATCACGAGTGGTCGTGCGCCGTCGACACCGCCAGCATAGTCGCAGATATCCTTCATGCATTTACTGCGGTACTCTGCAGGAGCCTCATCAAAGCCATCAAAAATAGGTACTATCTGTCGACTGTCGACGAGCTGCGCCAGAGCCGCGACCGGTATACGGTCGTAAGTGGTGGCAAGTTGCGAGACCATCCAGTCGCGGATGCCGATCTTTGGGTCACCCTTAACGCATTGGAACCAGTCGGACAAATAGAAGAGCTCCGTGACGGATTTCGTGTCATCCAGGACAGCCGCCTGATTCAACATACGCAACATCGATAAAGCGGTGTAAGTCTTTCCTGTTCCAGGCTCACCGAGGATCGCAACGCGGAAGGGTGATGACGACCATGCAGTCGATAGCTCCTGCCGGGAGCGCTTGGGACCGCGTACTCGGAGACGCATCGGATCGGGCCCTGTCCACTGCCATGAAGCAGATCGGTAAAACGTCTCAAGGGGGGCCTTTCCCTGCAGCATCAAAGCTGCTTGGGAGTTTCTACCCTCAATGCGTCGTTCGGCAATACGGGCCAACAGGGCACTACGCCATCGAATAATCTCCGTGGCGCTGTAGTGCCCTTCCCTATCGACCGCTCGGTCCGAAGGCGCCCCGCGGGGCCAGAGCGTCAGCAGCGCGACGAAAAGGCTCGTGACGCCCGCCAGACCGCCGAGAACATTGGCGTTGTCAACTAGCCCGCTATCCGCCACCGGCCCCCGGAACGCCCATAGAACGGCGGCGACGCACGCGAGGAGCGCTGCGACGATCAGCCCCTTGATCCGCCGGTTCATGTTCGAGATTATCCAAGGCCCCCGCGCAGTTAGGTAGTGTTCGATCGCCTGGGAGGCGGCTGCCCCTTTCGGACGGTCCTCCCGGCTCACCTGCCACGCTCAACCGATGCACGGGTCCAGCCCAACCACGAATGCCGCCAACGCCTCAAGCGCAGGTGCCGGCGGTGGCCGGGCGCAACCAGCCGGGCACTCAACAGGGTCCGGGCCGGCAGGTCGGCGGTCACGACCTGGTGGCCGGGATCGTCTCCGCTGGACAGGACCAACCTTGGGCTGGGTGGTCGTGCACAACGCTTCGTTGCTGGGCGGGTCGGTGGTGACAGCACCTCGCACCACGACGGCGAGCGACTCCGCGCTCCCCCGACTTCCCGGGATCTGTAAACAACCCTTGATATTAAACGTCATGAACGTCCATATGTGGAGGTCGCGGGTCGTCGAAGCCTGGGGAGTGAGCCATGAGAAGCCGTCGGATTTTCGCAGTGCTGGCCGGGGCGGCGATGACCGTCACGGCCGCCGTCGAAGGGGTGGACCTTCGGCGACAACGTGAAGCGCCTACAGGGCCGCTGACACGCGATGGCGCCGGGCTCACCGTGAGCCGGGCAGGTCGACCGCATCCACGGTCGACCTGCCCGAGCGTGCGGCCTACTCCTGTGAAGGGCCGTCGCCGGCAGTGGCGGCACGCATCTCCTTGAGCACGTACGTGGCGGCCTTCTCGACGACCCGGACGCCTTCCTTCTGGCTCACGTGATGGTCGGAGAGCACGGCGATCAGCCAGTCATGATGGGCCTCGACGATCCGTCCGATGCTGTTGACCAACCAACGACCGCCGTCGACATCAGCGGTGTCCCAGCCGTTCTTGACGTAGACGGAACGATTGCCCGGCTCTCGCGCGGCGGGGACTCCCCATCGTTGCTCGGGGATCACCTTCTTCATGAGGCCCATGACGAAGGTACGATCCTGCGGGGTCAGCGGTCCCGTCGGGGACGTCAGCGCGGTCAGCAGACGGAGCTGGTCGGCCGCCGTCGTCGTGGTGAGTCCCCAGTGCGAGTTGGGCTTGGTCTCCCGCAGACCGAGCGCGCGGTTCGCGGCGGTGAGGCCGCGCGAGCCCTCGATCCGCTGCCACAGGGCTACCGCCGCGGCGTTGTCACTGGACACGATCATGGCCTCGGCCAGCCGTCGGGTGTCCGAACCCAAGGGCTTGCCCGGCGGCCGCTGACGCAACAGAAGGGCCGCCAGGATGTTGACCTTGACAATGCTGGCGGTCTCGAACCGTCTGGCGCCCACCGTCACCGCGGCCGTTCCCTGTCGGTCCAGTGCGGCGACCGCCAGGTGGCCGTCGTACCGATCCACGTAGGCCTTGATCCGCGTTCTCGCCAGGTCGACCAGGTCGATGGCCGGCGCCGTGGGAATCGGACTGGCAGGAGAGGGAGCGGGCGATGGGCTGGTCTCGTCGCCGTGGCGACCGCGAGTGGCACCGAAGGCGGCCGTCGCCACGCCGGCGAGAGACATGGTGACCGTGGAGACAACCCAGCGGCGGGGCAGCTGCCGACCTTTCCGCTCAGCCAAGACGGGCCACCGCCCTCGCCGCGATCGAGTCCACAGCGGCCTGGCTGCCCGGATCGGGGACGCTGACCGTGGAGACCGTCTCGCCTCGTCTCAGCATCGCGACGTACGTGACGGTATGCGAGGCATCGGCGCGCGCGATGCGACCTCGAATGAGCATGCCGGCGCCCCCGAGATATTGCGGATCGACGACCTCGAACGAGACCCGCGAGCCGAAGACCAGGTAGCTCGCGCACCGCAGAAGAACCCGACGGACGTCATCGACACTCCGCTCGGCCCACCCCGGTTCGTACGTCTCCACGACGTGGTGAACCGGCGACGAGCCGTCGGACGGCCGGTAGTAGCGCTGCTCGGCCGCGCGCCGATGCGACTTGGCCGGGTAGTCGCCGCTCTGATAGTTGGGGCAGTCGTCCTGCTCCCACGGCCAGGGCGGCAGACCGGTTCGCATGTCGTCCTCATGCCAGCCCGAACCCAGATCGCCGGCCACCAGCAGCATGCCCGGACCGCCCCGTTCGGCGTTCGGGACGTGTCGCTCCTCGGTGCCGACAACGGGCTCCCCCCGATGACACCCTGCGGCCATCACCAACGCCGTCAGGACCATCGGCACGACAGCGAGCGAGCCGCGACCTCTGCCGCGAGTCCGGCCTCGGCACGTCCTGCTGCTCGATACGGACACCATCGACCTCCCCCAACGCAGATATTCGCCACCGCAGGTCGCGCTCGCGGCGACCGCGGATGGTGGACCATTCGTCGTCGCCGCACCATGGGCGCGGCGATCGCCGACCGGCGGCCCGACACCAGCGGGATCCGCCACACACCGACCGCAGACGAAACCGATCAATGGCGCTCCTCGGCGAACAGCTCGGCACGGGTCTCGCCGAGCAGGTCGCGCAGACGATTGAGGGAGCGCATGCTCTGGCTCTTGACCACCGCGGTGGAGACGCCCACAATCTCGGCGACTGTCTCCACACTCAGGTCGTCCCAGTAGCGCAGGACGACGATCGCCCGATCCCGCAACGGCAGGGTGGCGACCGCGTCGAGCAAGGTCATGCGCAGCTCGGCTGGATGTTCCTCGCCCCGATCCGGCGGAGCCGACATCGCCAACTCGCGGCTGGAGCGACGCCGCTGCTGGTCGATCATGCACCGCAGCAGCATCTTCCGGGCGTACGCGTGCGGGTCGTCGGCCCGGCGGACCCGCCTCCAGTTGGCGTACACCTTGGCCAGCGTCGTCTGGGTGAGGTCCTGGGCGAGATGCCAGTCGCGGCACATCAGGAACGCGGCGTCGCGCAGGCGGCCAGCGACAGCCTGCGCGAACTCGACGAATTCTTCGTCAGCCATTCGACACGGCCAGCGTCGGGAACCTCTTGGTACCGGCCATGACGAACTCGGCCGGCAGTTTCGTCCCCCAGATCGGGCTGGCGGCAACCTCGGTTGCCTCGTCCACGGAGAGGACGGGTCGTGCCGGCGAGGTCCCCTTGCCCTCCCAGACCAGACAGGTGGAAATCGTCAGAGTGACCTGGATGCCACTGGGGTGATGCACCGTGACCATCTTGTTCTGTACGCAGTTGTCCGGCACTTCGGTCAGCTCCACCGTCCCCGGGGCCGGGCCGCCGCTAGGGCCACCCTGGTAGATGGCGAGCCGCAGCATGCCCGGGCCTGCACCTCGATCCAGGTAAAGCTGGACGTACGGCATGCCGAGGCCGACCGCCTCGCTGCTTCGCAGACTCGCGTAACCGCCGGTCTTCCCCCCGGGCAGAAGCCGAGTCAGCACTTCCAGGGCGCCCTCCGGTGTGGCGGTCAGCAACTTGCCGTCCGGTTCCGCGCCGATCCTCACGCTGCCGATCACCCTGGTCGAGGCAGTCGGCAGGCCCGCCCGACGGGGATCTGCTGACTGGTTGTCGTTGGCGCCCTCGGCACCTGGTGGTCCCTCGGGGGACTGAACCGGGGACGGCGTGACAGTGTCGACCGGCCTGTCCGGCGAGCCACTGGTCAGTGCGCCGCGCTGACCGGTGTCATTCGCACCGACGCGGAACGGCCCGGCGGCCAGGCCGATCACGAGCAACATCGCCAACGCCGAGCCGCCGGCGCCGAACTGCGCCAGGCGGCGCTGGCGGCGCAGCCGGCGGCCCTGCACCATCGACTGCTGGACCAGATCGCCCAACGGCGGGGCGGGGTGTCGGGCCAGATCGTCCCTGAAACGCCCACGGACGTCACCCATGTCGCGAACCCTCTCCCCAGCCGACCGCCCACGGTGGCGATCCGTCGCTGACCAGACGGGTTGGCCAACCGATTTGGTTACCGCCTTCGGCAGAAATTTTTCAGCGGCGCCACTTGGCTGACGCGTCGCTTCAGCCAGCCAGACGACCTGCGAGCACACCCGGATCCGATGCCGCTGATCACCACGCCGCGCGGCCTGCTCGCGCGCACCGAGGACCTCTGGGGCCCCGACGCACGGCACTAGAATGACGATCTCATCGAGAACGATAAGTCGCGTTCGGCAACACGTCCGACCTACCGTCGAGGCCGTCCCCGGTCGCTGGTCCGACGGCCCGGCTCCGGCGTCGGGTGCCGCCGACTCCCACCAGGAGGCTGAGATGTCGTTCGGGGTCGTCGCCATCGGCGAGTCTCTCGGCGAGCCGGTGAAGGTCACCGACTCGGTGGTCGCGGAGTACACGGCCAGCGAGACGGTACGGTCGTGGGGCTACCGGCGCTTCCACCGCGCCGAGGATGGCGTGCTGCTCACAGACCTGGCCGTGCAGGCGTGCGAACAGGCGCTGAAGGCCGCCTCGGTGGACGCCGCGGAGGTCGATCTGGTGGTGCTGGCCATCGCGGACTTCGCCGAGTATCTCTGCTGGGACGCCGCCGCCGCGGTGCAGGGCCGGATCGGGGCGGTCAACGCCGAAGCCATGCTGATCAACCAGGCGTGCAGCTCCGGAACTATCGCCTTCGACGCCGTCGCCGGGCGGTTCGCGACCCACCCGGACTATCACAACGCGCTCATCGTCTCGGCCAACCGGGTCTGCGACACCTATCAGAACCGGATGGACTCCACCACGACCGTGCTGTCGGACGGGGCCGCCGCGGCGCTGGTGCGCCGCGGCCACCAGCGGGTCCGGTGGCTGGCCACCGAGATCATCACCGACGGCCGGTACGCCGACTTCTTCCGGATGGACGTCGGCGGCACGGCCCGACCCTTCGGCACGGCCGGGGCAGCCGGTCCGGAAGGGCTACGGGTACGCAACCCGCTCGACCGCCTCGGCGAACTGCTCGACAACGACGCCCGTCGGATGCTGGAGTTCGTCCGGACGTTCGGCGGGAACATGCGCCTGGCCGTGGACCGTGTCTGCGCCCGCACCGCAACGGATGTCAGCGAGATCAAACGGTTCATCCACCTCAACGACAACCGGAAGGCGGCGGCCGACATCGCCCGGGCGCTGGGCGTCCCACTCGATCGGCTCACCAACGACCTGGCCTTGGACCACGGCCACTTCGGCGCGGCCGACCAACTGCTCGGCCTGCGCCGGCTGATGCAGGCCGGCGAGCTCCAGAGTGGCGACCTGGTCGCCCTGACCACCCTCGGCAGCGGAATGCACTGGGCGGTCACCCTGCTCCGCGTGTGAGGTGCCGGCGGGCGCGGCGGTCTCGTCGTCCGCGCCTCCGGTACGGAGGCGCGGACAGGCTCAGTGAGTGGTGTCGGTGAGCAGGTGCACCGTGTCGCCGGTTCGGACGACACCGCCGGTCACGATCTTCGCGCTCATGCCGCGCAGGCGCAGCTCCCGGCCGGCGCGCGAGTTGACGAACAGCACCGCGTCCCAGCCGAAGCGCCGCTGGAACTTGCTGCACCCCAGATGCAGCTCGGTCGTCGCCTCGATGACCGCCGAGCCGATCCGCAGCCGCGTGCCGGGGGGCACGTTCGCGACGCTCAACTCGAAATCGACGTAGAGCTGATCGCCGGCGAGCTGCCAGCGCTCGCGGTCCTGGGCCACCAGAGCCGCGCAGCGGGAGTTCATCACCGTGATCTGCCGGTTGACGTCGGGAGTGCCGGTGATCTTGTCGCGGCTGCCGCGCCGCTGCCACATGTCGCCGACCAGGCCCTCGTCGAGGTCGAGCACGCCCTCGTCGAGCATTTCCCGCTCGCCCACCTCGGGCCGCCTGACGATCATGTCCAGGGTGCCGGTCTTGGCGGGCGATGCACGGATGTGGTCCAGCCCGGCTTCGAGACCGGCCCGCTTGAGGAATGTCGCCATTACGGATTGACCGCCTGTCGATCGACGTTGCGAGAGTCGGCCGAGCTGGGGCCGAGCAGCCGCTCGAGCAGCCCGGTGGACCAGTCGTTCAGGTAGAAGTGCCCGCCGGGATACAGCTCGACGGCGGTGCGCCCGGACGTGTACCCGCCCCAGGCCCGAAGCGAATCCTCGGGCACCGACTGGTCCGACAGCCCGCCGAAGACAGCGAGTGCGCAGTCCAGCGGAGGCTCGGGCACGTACGCGTACCGGTCGAGGAGCTCGAAGTCGGCGCGGATGGCGGGCAGCATCAGGTCCACCAGTTCCTGGCAGGCCAGGAGCTCGGGCTCGAGCCCACCCAACGCCGCCACCCGCGTCAGCAACTGCTCGTCGGAGAGCCCTCGCACGTCCAGCCGACCGTGTCGCAGGTGCGGTGCGGCGCACGCGGAGACACCCAGCACGTCGGGTGCCGCCATGCCGAACCGGCGCATCCGCAGTGCCGTCTCGAAGGCAGTCAGTGCGCCCATGCTGTGCCCGAACAACGCGTACCGTCGGCCACCCAGATGATCCGCGACCGCCTGTGCCGTGGCATCGGCGAGCGCCGTCATGTCGGCGAACGGTGACAACCTGAACAGGTCCTGGCGTCCCGGCTGCTGGATCGCGCACAGGGCAACGCCGGACGGCAGACGGGCGGCCCACGGCCGATAGTACGGAGCCGCTCCGCCGGCATACGTGAAGCAGTACAGGACCGTGTCGGAGGCGTCGGTCGAGTATTCGTGGATGCGCACTGCGGGCTGCGCGAGACCTGAGGTCATGGGACCTGTCCAATCCGTACCATGCGGATGTTCAACGCCGCACGCCGACGGCGATGACAGCCAGGGCGTCCCGGACACCGATGGTGGCGGGCAGCTCAGAATCGACGAACGTGAGGCCGCTGCAGTCCAGCCGCAGCGCCGCGACAGCGAGATAGATCCGGCCCAGCGCGTAGCCGGCCGACAACAGCGACGCCCGGTAGGTTCTCGCGTCCGGGGCGATGGTCGGGCCGGGCGCCGGGGTCAGGAAGATGACGGCGGCCGCGTCCCGGCCGGCCTCCTGGTCGAGGCAGGCCCGGAAGGTCGCGGCCCGGCTGCTGGAAGCCGTCCGCTCCAGGGCGCCGGACGCCGGACGGTACACGCCGGGCTCCAGGCCCTCGACGCCGTGCGCCACGACCCGCACCTCGTGCAGCGTGCCCGCGTCCCCCGGCATGGGCGCCGAGGCCACGTCGATGATCCACCGAGCCGCGACAGGCGAGACGACTGCGGTGTCATCGAGACGGCGAACGGAGCGCCGCCGGCTCACCAGCAGCTCCAGGGCTTCGTCGCCGACCTCGTCGGGGACCTGCGCCGTCGCGCGGACGCCGGGATCACGAACCACCCGACGGCGGTCCCAGGCCGCGACCTCGTGCTCCCCGCAGAGGTTTCCGGCCTCGTGGATCGCGGCCACCAGGGGAAACTCCTCCGCGCCCGCGCCGAGGTCGCCCTGTGCCGAGTCCCCGCCGGGGGTCACCGCAGGAACACCGTCAGCCAGCGGCACCAGCAGCATCGGGAATTCCTCGCGGTCGCGTGCCCCGACCAGACTGCTCACCACGGCGTCGTCGAACGCTGTCTGCACCCGCGCGGTCAGACCCTGCGTCGAGGCCGCCAGCACCGCGTGTGCCGCGACGGTCCCGCAGTCCCAGCCCACATGCCGGTAGCCGCGCTCGCTGTAACGCCAGCAGCTACGCCACGGCACGCCGGTGATGACCAGGGTCGCCACGTCGCCGGCCGCCGGGGGTCCGATACGCGTGACCGCGTGGGCGCGCGCGTCGTAATGCCACACCCCGTCAGCGAGACCGTCGACACCGCGGGCGCTGACATACACCTCGTACGGATGCCGGTTGCCCGCCGAACTGGCGGCCCGGAAGTATTCGCCCGAGCGCGCGGAGTGTTTCCTCACGCCGGCACACCGGGCGAGTGTCACCGCCAGGTCCCCGATGCTCGGCGTCCTGCCCGCTGCCGAGTCGACCGAACCGCTGTCGCTGAGCAACCGCGCCGCCGCCACCGGGGCGCCCGCGACGTCCGGCAGCGTGATGCGCTGCAGGTGCTCGGGATATTCCTTGAACGGGGGCGGCCGTTCCTCCGGCATCAACGGGATGAAGTCCTGACGTACCCGGTCGTCGTCGACCGGCTCCAGCCAGGGCCGGTCGGCGGCGTAGGCCGTCAGGCGATGAAAGGCCTCTGCGAGCATCTTGATGGTTCTCCTTCGCTACGACTGTCGCGTGCTCGAGCCGGCCGGCGTCCCCGCCAGACGCACTATCGCGTCGCGGTCGACCTTTCCGTTGGGAGTCACCGGCAGTTGGCTCAGCACCGCCCACTTCCTCGGCACCATGTACGCGGGTAGCGCAGCGCCCAGTTCGCTGATCAGCGCGGCCAGGTCCGGCTGCGCCGCGCCGACGGCCGGCACCACCGCCGCGACCAGCTGTTTGTCCGAGCTGTCGCGTCCCGCGGCAAGGACGAGGCAGTCGGCGACACCGCCAGCGGAGGCGCTGATGACCGCTGATCGGATCTCGTCCAGCTCGATGCGGAACCCCCGCACCTTGACCTGGTGGTCACGCCGGCCCAGGAACCGCAGGTTGCCGTCGGCGTCCAGCCGAACCAGATCGCCGGTCCGGTACAGGCGCTCGGGCAGGTCAGGGCAGAACTTCCCAAACGCCATGGCCGTCCGCTCCGGCTCGTCGAGGTAGCCCGTCGCGAGGCCGTCGCCGGAGGTGTACAGCTCGCCGACCGCGCCGGGCGGGACCTCCCGCTGGCGTGAGTCGAGAATGTGGATCCCCGTACCCGCCACCGGGCGGCCGATCGGAACGGGATCGTCCACCTCGGCGGCGCTGAGCATCCGGTGCACGGTCGTGAACGTGGTGTTCTCGGTCGGTCCGTAACCGTTGACGACCACCAGACCCGGATGCCGACCGAGTACGGCGCGTACGTGCGTGGCCGAGACCACGTCACCCCCGGTCAGCAACACCCGCAGCCCGCCGAGTCGGTCGAGGGCGAAATCCACGAGCAGCCGGAACAGCCCGGCGGTGATCCACGCCGCCGTGATCCCGCGGTCGCTGATGAACCGCCCGAGGTCGCTCGGGTCGGTGAGGTCGTCCGGGCCGATCTCGACGGCTGCGCCGGTCAGCAGGGCACCCCAGACCTCCAGAGTCGACGCGTCGAAGGAGAGTGGGGACATCCGCAGTACGCGATGGCCGGGGCCCAGCGGTGCGTACCGGGAAAGGCCGGTGACCAGGCGCTGGACGCCACGGTGGGGGACGCAGACCCCCTTCGGCCCGCCGGTGGAGCCCGAGGTGAACGCGACGTACGCCAGTTGGGTGGCCGGATCGGGCGGCCCGCCCTGCGTGGCGTCGCCGGCCGAGCTGGCGTCGCCGGCCGAGCTGGCGTCGCCGGCCGAGCTGGCGTCGCCGGCCGAGCTGCCGTCGCTGGCGTCGCTGGTCGAGCTGGCGTCGCTGGCCGAGCCGGCCGCGAGCCAGTCCGGTTGCCAGGTTGGCACCACAGCGGCGCCGGTTCGGGTGGCCAGGAACTCGGCGTCCTCGCCGACGACGGCGGCCGGACGCAGGGTCGCCAGGATCTGCTCGATCCGCGCCGCCGGAGCCTGCCGGTCCAAGCCGCAGTAGGCGGCGCCGGTGCGGACGACACCGAGCAGGGCGACGATTTCGGCGACCGACGGCGGGCAGGCGACGAGGACCCGGTCGCCGAGGCCCACGCCGGCCTGCCGGAGGCCGGCGGCCTGCCTGCTCACCGCGTCGTCGAGCTCCGCGTAGCTGAGGGTGACGGATCCATCGCGCACGGCCAGCGCATCGGGGGTCCGGGCCACCTGGGTGCGGAACCAGTCGTCGAGGGAGCCCGCACTGCCACCCGCCTCGTCCGCCGCACCGACGACGAGCGCCGCGAGCCGGGACCGCCCGCCGGCCTCGATGCACCTGAGCGAGCCCAGCCGCGAGTCCGGGTCGCCGGCCAGCGAGGACAGCGCCTCCAACCAGCTGGTGAGGAAGCCGGCGGCGTCATGGTCGTCCCACAGGTCGACGGCGTATTCCAGGTGACCCGCCAGCGTCGGCTCGGCCCGGTTGAGAAACAGTTCGAGGTCGTACTGCGAGCCGCCACCGTGGCCCTCCTCCACCTCGATGTCGAGGAACCGGGACGCGATCGCGGCGGGAACCACATTGTGATGCGCTCCGAACGCGATCTGGACCAGCGGGTGCTGGCGGGCCGAGCTGACGATGCCGAGCGCGTCGACGATGTCCGCGAACGGCACCGCGCCGTTGTCGAGGCTCCCGGCGAGGCTGCGATGAACCGCCGACAGGAACTCCGCGACGCTGACGTCGGGCCGGACGTCGACCCGCACCGGCAGCAGGTTCACCGTGAGCCCGACCAGCTCCGTCAGCTCCGCAGGGCGGCCCACGACCGGCATCCCGATGACGAGTTGCTCCACATCGCTGTGGCGGGCCACCGTCAGCCCCAACGCCGCGAGCAGAAACGCGGTCGTCGTGGTCCCGGCCGACGCGGCGGCGGCGCGTACGCGATCGGTCAGCTCCGGACCCAGGTCCACCGCGGCACGCGCGCCACGAGCCTCGCGCAGCGGCGCCCTCAGCTTGTTCGACGGCAGCTCCAGCGACTCGGGCACGCCGTGCAACTGCTGCTTCCAGAAGGCCAACTGCCCGGCCAGGGCACCGCTGGCACGTTGCTGCCGCAACCACCGGTCGTAGGCGTCGGCGTGGACCGCCGGGCCGGGCTCGTACTGCTCACCGGCGGCGAGCGCGTCGTATCGGGTGAAGATCTCCCGCAGGACGAGCGCGATGCTCCAGCCGTCCAACAGGATGTGGTGCACCGTGAGCACGAGGGCGTGGCGCCGCGGACCCGACGAGGCGAGCGTGAACCGGATCGGCGGGCGGTTGGCGAGATCGAACGGCGTACGGTCCAGCCGCTGCGCGAGCGCGGCGGTCGAATCGTCGGGCAGCAGGTCCAGCGTCGGCTCGATGTCGGTCACGTGCCGGGTGACCCGTCCACGGGAGACCGGGAAGACCGTCCGCAGACCGTCGTGCCGACGAGCGGTCTGCTGGATCGCGCGTTCCAGGAGCGTCGGACGCAGCTCGCCGGTGAGGTGACAGGTGAACACCAGGCGATAGGGTGCGCCGCCGAGGATGCGGTCGCCCAGCCACAGGCCCTCCTGCACTGACGACATCGCGGCCGCCGGGACGGGGTCGCCTGACTGCTCGCCCGGCCCGGCAGCGCCGGCCCCGTCCGCCGGCTGGGCCGTGGTGGCCCCGGCCAGGACCCGCCCGAGCGGGATGTCGTCGAGCAGGTCGGCGGCGCGCAGCCGGACACCGCGCTTGGCGGCGTTGCCGATCAGGGACAGCGCTCGCAGGGAGTCGCCGCCCAGACCGATGAAGCTCGCGGTGGCCAGTTGCGCGTCGGTGATGTGCTCGACGCTCGACACCGAGAGGCTGTCGCGGGCCAGGTCGGCCAGCCACGCGGCCGGGGGGTGCTCGGTCATCTGACTGCGCTCGCCGCCTTCTTCTCCAGGGCGGCGTCGACCCAGGCGGCCAACTCCGCGATCGTCGGGTTGCGGTACAACGCCGCGATGCCGACGCGGGTCCCCACCGCCTTGCTGATCAGGGCGACCACCCGCAACGCGGTCATCGAGTTTCCGCCGATGGTGAAGAAGTAGTCGTTGCGGTTGATGGGGGTGGTGTGTAGGACGTCGGACCAGATGCCGGCCAACAGTCGTTCGGTATCCGTGAGCGGCGCGGCGTCACTGCCCCGCGTCGGCAACGACTGCGCGTCCATCCCCCGCAACGCGGCCCGATCCAACTTCCCATTCGACGTCACCGGCAACGCATCGATCACCGAAATCGACGACGGCACCATGTACTCCGGCAAACGACCAGACAACCACTCCCGAACATCCTGCACCGTGCCCACCGCCACACCCGGATCAACACCAGCACCCGCCGCCACCGTGACAAACGCCGCCAACTCCGGACCCACACCACCATCGACCAACTCGACCACCGCGACACCGACCCCATCCCGGGCCGACAACGCCGCCTCCACCTCACCCAACTCGATCCGGAAACCCCGCAACTGCACCTGCCGATCCAACCGACCCACGAACTCGAACTCCGCCGCGCTCACCCGGACCTCATCACCAGTCCGATACCAACGCCCCGACACACCCCCCACCACCGCATCCACGAACCGCCCCCGGGTCAACTCCGGCCGATTCACATACCCACGCGCAACCCCAGCACCCGAAATCCACAACTCACCCGAACCACCAACCGGCACCCCCTCAACAACCGCACCACCGGCCACCTCCCCCAAACCCGCACCCACCACCGCGAACACCAGATCACCCAACGGCACCCCGATCGGACTACCCGACCCACCCACATCCGCCGCCGTCAACTCACGAACCGACGCATGCACCGTCGTCTCCGTAATCCCATACAAATTCCACACCCGCGGCCGATCAACCCTCTCCAACAACCCGGCGATCTGCCCCGCCCGCACCGCCTCACCACCCAACACCACATGCCGACCCGGCACACCCTCACCAGCCAACCGCAACAACGCCGACGGCGTCAGACTCACCATCGTGACCCCACGCTCACCCAACAACCGCCGAAAAACCACCGGATCACGACTGTCCTCATAAGAAACAATCTCCACCCGGCCACCCGACGTCAACGCACCCCAGATCTCCCACACCGAAAAATCAAAAGCGACCGAGTGAAAACACGACCACACATCATCCGACGACCAATCAATCCACTCCCCCACCCGATCAAACAACCGCGCCACCGAACCATGCTCAACCGCAACACCCTTCGGCGCCCCCGTCGAACCAGACGTATAAATCACATACGCCAAATCACCCGACCCCACCTCCGGCAACGCCACACCACCAACACCCCCGACAGCCGACACCTCCACCAACTCCGCAACCCGACCCAACTCCGCAACCACACCCCCAGAAACACCACCATCAACCACCACGAACCGCGCCCCAGAATCCGAAACCATGAACCCCGAACGCTCACCCGGATGCCCCGGATCCAACGGCAAATAAGCACACCCCGCCCGCATCACCCCCAACAACGCCACCACCACATCCACACCACGACCCATACACACACCCACTACCTCACCCCGACGAACCCCCCTCCCCACCAACCACCGCGCCAACCCATCCGCACGCTCCACCAACTCCCCATACGACAACACCCCACCAACACCCGACACCGCCACCGACCCACCAGCCCGCCGCCCCCACTCCGCCACCAACGACGGCACCACCACAATCCCCATCACCCACCACCCTCACAAAAACCCCGGACCACAACCGGGCCAAGTTGGAAGAACAACTGCTCACGCGGCACCGTCGAGATACCAGCGCGCTCTGAAATCATTGGGCGGATACCGCGCCCACAGCTTCCCGAAGGCACTCCACGTACCGATCCACGATCTCGGCCACCTCCGCGGCCGTGAAGTGATCGCTCGAACCGTCCACCACCACGCCGTCGTCGACGACGCTGACCGTGATCGGAAGTTCGGTGACGGTGTAGTCGGTCACCGTCGCGATGAAGTCGGACATGCTGGTCTCGGCGAAGTCCGTGTAGGTGAACCAGGTCGTCGGGGCCGGCAGCCCCAATCGGCTGCGCATGGCGGCGAAGGGGAAGTGGCGATGCTCCAGCATGTCCAGTTCGGCCGCCCCCACCTGCGCGACCCGTTCATGCCACGACGCGTCCTCGGCGGCGGGCAGAACCGGCACCGCGTTGAGGAAGACGCCCACGGCCAGGTGAGTGTCCAGTGCTTCCGGCCGCGCGTTGGCCACAGCGAGCGTGCCCGGCCGCGGCGCGTCCGGGCCGGCAACCAGTTCGAGGGCGCGCAGGTGCGCGGCCAGGAACAGTTGCTTGGGCGAACACCTCCAGGTCGCACAGGCCCGGTCGATGTCCTGCCGCAGGCGCCCGTCGATGGAGTAGGCCACCGACCACACCGCCGGCTCCCCGTCCTCCCGGCGTCGGGTGGGCACGGCCAGCGCCCGCCACTGTCGGATGATGTCGGACCAGTACTCCGCCGAGTCGGTCGAGGCGAGCGCCTCCGCCTCGGCCTCGGCCGCGAGTTCGCAGACGTCGGTCGGGGTGGCCACGGCCGCACCGGACAGCGCGGCCCGGAGCTGGTCGAAGAAGACCGCCACGCTCCAACCGTCGAGCAGGGCGTGATGGTGGGACAGGAACACCCGGGCTCGGCCGCCGGGCAGGACGGCGCACACCAGCCGCCACAGGGGGAAGTCGTCACGGTAGAACGGGCGCCCGCGCTCGTTCTCGCGGATCTGCTCGATTCGCTTCTGCGCCGCGTCCGGGGCGAGCGTCGACAGGTCGTCGTACTCGAGCAGCGGGTCGGGTAGGTCGTGGACGAGCTGCACCGGACCGTCCACACCCGTCAGGTCGAACTCGGTCCGGAGGCCGGGCTGGGCGTCCGTGACCGCCGACAGGGCCGCGGCCAGCGCCGGCCGGGTGAGACCGGAAACGTCGAACGTCGTCTCCGACACCACGTGATAGGTGGGCCGATCCGGGTCGCGCTCGCTCTCGAAGAGCATTCCGGTCTGAATGAGCAGCGCCGGGTACGACCGTTCGACCGCGGTCGGCATCGGGTCCACGACGGCCGGCGGTGGGTCAGCGATCCGGGCCGTGGGCGCGGTCGCCGCCGCCAACTCGGCCAACACCGGGTACATGAACAGGTCGCGGACGCTGAGCGCCAGCCCCTTCTCCTCCGCGGCCAGGGACACCCCCAGGGCGGTCATCGAGTTTCCGCCGATGGTGAAAAAGTGGTCATTGCGGTTGATGGGGGTGGTGTGTAGGACGTCGGACCAGATGCCGGCCAACAGTCGTTCGGTATCCGTGAGCGGCGCGGCGTCACTGCCCCGCGTCGGCAACGACTGCGCGTCCATCCCCCGCAACGCGGCCCGATCCAACTTCCCATTCGACGTCACCGGCAACGCATCGATCACCGAAATCGACGACGGCACCATGTACTCCGGCAAACGACCAGACAACCACTCCCGAACATCCTGCACCGTGCCCACCGCCACACCCGGATCAACACCAGCACCCGCCGCCACCGTGACAAACGCCGCCAACTCCGGACCCACACCACCATCGACCAACTCGACCACCGCGACACCGACCCCATCCCGGGCCGACAACGCCGCCTCCACCTCACCCAACTCGATCCGGAAACCCCGCAACTGCACCTGCCGATCCAACCGACCCACGAACTCGAACTCCGCCGCGCTCACCCGGACCTCATCACCAGTCCGATACCAACGCCCCGACACACCCCCCACCACCGCATCCACGAACCGCCCCCGGGTCAACTCCGGCCGATTCACATACCCACGCGCAACCCCAGCACCCGAAATCCACAACTCACCCGAACCACCAACCGGCACCCCCTCAACAACCGCACCACCGGCCACCTCCCCCAAACCCGCACCCACCACCGCGAACACCAGATCACCCAACGGCACCCCGATCGGACTACCCGACCCACCCACATCCGCCGCCGTCAACTCACGAACCGACGCATGCACCGTCGTCTCCGTAATCCCATACAAATTCCACACCCGCGGCCGATCAACCCTCTCCAACAACCCGGCGATCTGCCCCGCCCGCACCGCCTCACCACCCAACACCACATGCCGACCCGGCACACCCTCACCAGCCAACCGCAACAACGCCGACGGCGTCAGACTCACCATCGTGACCCCACGCTCACCCAACAACCGCCGAAAAACCACCGGATCACGACTGTCCTCATAAGAAACAATCTCCACCCGGCCACCCGACGTCAACGCACCCCAGATCTCCCACACCGAAAAATCAAAAGCGACCGAGTGAAAACACGACCACACATCATCCGACGACCAATCAATCCACTCCCCCACCCGATCAAACAACCGCGCCACCGAACCATGCTCAACCGCAACACCCTTCGGCGCCCCCGTCGAACCAGACGTATAAATCACATACGCCAAATCACCCGACCCCACCTCCGGCAACGCCACACCACCAACACCCCCGACAGCCGACACCTCCACCAACTCCGCAACCCGACCCAACTCCGCAACCACACCCCCAGAAACACCACCATCAACCACCACGAACCGCGCCCCAGAATCCGAAACCATGAACCCCGAACGCTCACCCGGATGCCCCGGATCCAACGGCAAATAAGCACACCCCGCCCGCATCACCCCCAACAACGCCACCACCACATCCACACCACGACCCATACACACACCCACTACCTCACCCCGACGAACCCCCCTCCCCACCAACCACCGCGCCAACCCATCCGCACGCTCCACCAACTCCCCATACGACAACACCCCACCAACACCCGACACCGCCACCGACCCACCAGCCCGCCGCCCCCACTCCGCCACCAACGACGGCACCACCACAATCCCCATCACCCACCACCCTCACAAAAACCCCGGACCACAATGGAAGGCCGCCGGCTGACAACACCGAACGCGGCGTCCGAAATGGAAATTCGCATCTGACCCGGCAATGGCCGGCTTGTATAGTCGCCGCCATGACTCGAGACCCTGTGATGTCGGCTTCGGTGGCCGATCTCGACGCCTACCTCGACGCCGCGCCGCGTCCCGACTGCGACGCGGTGGACGTCGGGCCGTTCACCCTGTTCGTGTCGCGGTCGCCGTGGCCGTACTACGCGCGGCCGACCGTGGGCCGGCACGCCCCGATCACCGTCGGCGACCTCGACGCGCTCGCGGCCGCCTGCGTCGAGCACGGCGTCGACCTCGGAATCGAGTGGGTGCACGAGGTCCACCCCGAACTCGCCGCGCTGGTCGCGGCCTACGGGCTGGACCTCAGTTCCCACGTGCTCATGCGGGCGGACGCTCAGGAGGTGACCGCCGCGGCTGTCGACGGGGTCACCCTCCGCGTCCTGGCGGCCGACGACCCGGCTCTGCCGGCCGGGCGCGCGACCGCCGACGTGGCCTTCACCGCCGGGGGCACCGGACCCGGCCCGGAAGGCGCCACCGAGCGGGACACCTTCCTGGACAAGCTCGAGCCCGAGCTGATCGAGCACCTCAACGACCGCACGCGGCGCGGGCTGACGATCACCGCCGTCGCCGAAGACCCCTCGGACGGCGTCGTCGCCGTCGGCAGTTACCAGCCCATGGGCGAGTTCGCCGAGATCATGGCCGTCGCGACGCTGCCGTCGGCCCGACGCCGCGGTCTGGCTGGCGCCCTCACGGCGTTGCTCGCGCGGCACGCGCACGACGAGGCCGGGGTACGGACCGTACTGCTGGCCGCCCAGGACGACGCGGTCGCGCGGGTCTACGCGCGGGTGGGCTTCCAGCAGGTCGGGACGACGCACGCCGCCGAACCCGCGGGCTGACCGAGGCAACAGCATCGGTCATCGCTCCGTTTCCGCCGCATGCCCCAGGCCCTCGGCGATCAGGTCGACGAGTTCTCCCACGGTGCGTACGGACATGAAGCGACGCAGGTCGAGCTTGACCGGCAGGTCCTGTTCCACGTTGACCATGAGGGACAGAGCTTTGAGGCTCGACCAGTCGTCGATGTCCTCGAACCTGGACTCCGGGTTCAGGCTGGACGGGTCCAGATCGGCGACCGGGGCGATCATCTCGGTGATCTGCGTCGTCAGGTCAGACATCGGCGGTCTCGCCTTCCAGGTCGATCCAGGCTGGCAACAGTCGGGGCAACGGTTCGAGCGCCAGATCGTAGGTCTGCCCCGACTCGGCGACCGGGGTGAAGCCGGCCTCCCGGTAGAAGGTCACGGCGGGGGCGTTGCGGGCTGTCGGAATGAGGTCGGCGACCAGACGCGACGCGCCGTGACGCGACGCGCGCTCGACCACGCCGTGCAGGACCGCGAACTCGATGCCTCGGGAGAACACCCGGCAGCTCATGACGAAGTTGTCGATCGTCCACTGCGCCGGTGCCACGGTGAGCAGGACGACGCCGACGGTGTCCTCCGAGCCGAGGCGATCGGCGACGTCGAAGACGAGGACCATGCGGTCGTCGGACGCCACGGCCTCCTCGATCTGCGCCTCCGTCCAGCGCAGGTTGGTGGTGTTGAACTGGTTGGTGCGCTGCAGGAGCTGATGGACCCGCGGCACCGAGTAGCTGTCGGCTCGGCGGATCCGGACGCGCAACTGCAGGCTCTCCAGGAAGGCCCGGGTGCTGCCGGCCTCGGCGAGGCCGGCGCGGCGCTGGACCTCCGCCCGGTAGCGCCCGGTGCGCTCCAGGTCGGTGTCGGTCAGCTGTACGACGTCGAACAGGCCGGAGCCGAGCAGCCGGGCGGCGTGGTCGGCGGGGTCGCCGTCGGCGTGCACCACGCGGACGTCGGGCAGCGACTGACGGACCAGCTCGCATTCGAAGGCGCTGTCGTCGAAGAACACCATGCTGTCCAGGCTCAGATTGAGCCGGTGCCCCAACTCCCGCAGGTTGCCGTCCTTCGGCGACCAGTTCACCGCCTGCGCCACGAAGTCCTCGGCGCGCAGCACCATCGCCGGGTGCTCGGCGAAGACCCGGGCGACCGGCTCGGGGCTGTTCTTGCTGCACACCGCCAGGAGTACGCCCTGTTGGCGCAGCTTCTTCGCGCGCCGCTGGACCTCGAGGTAGGCGTTGCCCGGGTAGAGCGATCCCAGTTCGATCCCGGTGGGCCCGTCATCGCCGATGACGCCGCCCCAGAGGGTCTGGTCCAGGTCCAGGACGAGGACCTTGCGGGACAGGCCGGTCAGGGCGCGGCAGAACGCCGCCGCTTCCGTCGCGTACAGGTCTTCCACGCCGGGCGACCAGGCCATGCGGGCGAACCGGTAACGCCGTTCGTCGCGTAGCGCGACGGGCTGGTTGGCGACGAGCGTCTCGAGGTCCAGGACGTGGACCTGCGGTGATCTGTCGGGTAGGTCGAGCAGCGCCAGGTTCGCCCGCCGCCAGGCCCGGCCGAGCGCGGCCCTGCTGCGCTGGGCGACGAGCGTCCGGTATTCGAGCGCGGAGAGTGGCACGGTGTGCAGCAGCATCGTGGCGCCCGTACGCGCCGCGAAGCCCAGCGTCAGCTCGCCGATCTCGGCGGCCGCAGCCGTGAGGTGCTGGTCCAGCGCCGCGAGATCGGTGGGATCCCAGTCATCGGGCAGCAGCGCTTCGTCGTGCAGGAGGCAGAGCACCACGTCGGGCGCGAAGTCGGCCAGCGGCGAGGCAGGGTCGCCGAGGTCCAGCATCAGCCGGCCGTAGCCGGTCAGCTGGATCTCGGCGTCGATCCCGGCCGCCAGCAGCGCGGTACGCAGCAGCGGAAGGAGGCCGTCCGCGGTGAAGGTGCCGGTGAGCCCGACCCGCAGTGGCCGCAGCGGTCGGCTGTCGCCGGCGACGAGCCGGGCGGGGACGCCGGCCAGCAGGCCGCCGACCTTGGCACGCTCGACCATCCCGGTCAGCTCCCGGATCGCGGGCCACAGCTGCGGGTCCGGGGCTGCGCCGTCCGTACGCAGACGGCGCAGCCGGGTGAGCAGGTCCGCCAGGGGAATCGGGTTCATATCCGCAGCAGGGTGACGGCCCAGTGCATGCCGCCGCCGAGGGTCGTCAGGGCGACCACGTCGCCTTCCTGAAGCTCGCCGGCCTGCATCAGCCTGTGCAGGGCCAGCATCTGGTCGGCCGCGCCGAAGTGGCCGAGGTCGAGGCCCAGATCGCCGGTGAATCGTTCCAGGGGGATGTCCAACGCCTTGGAGATGTCGCCCATCGCCTGCTGGTTGTCGTTGAGGTGGATGAACCGCTTGATCTGAGCGGGCTCGATGCCGCTCCGGGCGCAGACGCGGTCCACGGCCAGCCGCATGTTCCCGCCGAACTTCTTGAAGAACTCCAGCATCCGGCGGGCATCGTTGCCGAGGATCTCCGCGACCCGGCCGAGCGGATTGGCCTGCTTGCGCAGGTCGTCCTTGTCCATCGCCCCGGACACCCCGAACGGCTGGGCGGTCCCGCCGACGTCCATCCGGAAGAAGTCGGCGTACCGACCGTCGGTGATCGTCTCGGTGGCCAGCCACCTGCCGCGTTCGTGGCCGCGGCGCACCAGCGCCGCCACGGCGCCGTCGGACAGCACGCTCGTGCTCGTCTCCATCCGGTTCTGGTACGTGTCGCAGATCCGGTTGGACGAGACGATGAGCGCGTTCTGGTAGTTCTCGTGGGTGGCGAATCGGCCGGCGACGGTGTCGAAGGCCATCACCCCGGCGCAGCAGGCCTGGTTGACCAGGATCGCCTCGGCGTTGATGGCCCCGATCCGGCCCTGCACCGCGGCGGCGGCGTCCCAGCACAGGTACTCGGCGAAGTCCGCGATGGCCAGCACCACCAGATCGACCTCGGCGGCGTCGACCGAGGCGGCCTTCAGTGCCTGTTCGCACGCCTGCACGGCCAGATCCGTGAGCAGCGTGTTCTCCTCGGCGCGGTGGAAGCGCCGGTAGCCCCACGACCGCACCGTCTCGCGGCTGGTCGTGTACTGCTCGATCACCGCGTCGGTGACTTCCACCGACTCACCGAGAGATTCGCCGATGGCGACGATCCCGTACGACATCTCAGTCTCCTCCAGCTCTGTTCGGACGGGGCCGGTCACGCCGACGAGGTGTGGGCCGCCGCCGCCGATGGGGCGGACCCGGGCGCGGGGGGCTCGGCCTCGGCAGCGGCTGCCGGGCCGGGCTGGTCGTCGTGGGGTTTGTCCGCGTCGCTGCCGAGCCGCCTGCGCAGCAGTGCGGTGGGGAGCAGCATGAACAGACAGCCCACCGCCAGCCCCGCCACCAGCGGCACGCCGTTGCCGACCGGCAGCATGGCGGCGGCGATCGCCGGGCCGGCGATGGAGCCGCCGGTCGTCGCGAACGCGAACAGGGCGTTGGCCCGGCCCCGGACCTGGTCGTCGACGACGTCGTTGAGCAGCGCCGCGAGGACCGGTGTGACCATCACCTCGGCCGCGCCGAAGGGCACGCTGGACACGAAGAGCAGCACGAGCGCCGTCGTCCCGCTGGACTGGCCGGCGGCCAGGACCAGGAGCCAGCTGACGCCCCAGAGCAGCCCGGACGCCGTCAGCCAACTGGTCCGGCGGACCTGGCCGAGGCGGGGTATCACCACGAACTGCGCCACCACGACGACCACGACGTTGATGACGAACGCGCCCGCGACCCCGCGGGCGGGGACCGCGTGGTTGATCGTCAGGTAGCCCGGCAGGACCGACTCGAACAGCCCGTAGTAGAAGACCGCGGCCAGGCTCATGGTCGCGATGATCAGCACCACCACGGGGTTGCGCAGCACCAGGCGATAGGACGGCTTGGGCCCCGCGTCCGCGTCGCCCACCTCCTGGGCCGGCTTCTTCCCGGCCTCGATCGGCGCGACCGCCAGGAACACCGCCATGAACAGGAAGGTGAGGCCGTTGATGATCCAGAGCAGCTGATAGCGCCCCAGGGTGCCGTTCACCAGCACACCGCCGAGCAGGACCCCGAGTCCGACAGCGGCGTTGAAGACACCGAACTGGAGCCCGAAGAACACGGTGCGCTCCTTGGGCGGCACCACCGTGGCGAACATCGTCCGCACGACCGGGCCGACGCCGCCCCCCGCGATCCCGACCAGCGCCGCGACGGCGATCGCGACCCCCGGTCGGTCGACGAACGCGTAGAGGCAGGAGCCGATGGCGGCCAGCAGCATCACCGCGGGCATAACGATCCGGTGGCGGTACCGGTCGAGCAGGGCGCCCCAGACCAGTCCCGACAGGAACGAGGCGACAGCCGTGACCGCGAGCGCCGCCGCGGCCACCCGGATGTTGATGTGCCGCACCTCGGTGAGGTAGATCAGCAGGAACGGCAGCACCATGCCGATACCGAAGGCGTTGACGCCGTCGGCCAGCAGCAGGATCTGGGCTCGGCCGGGCAACCGCCTGAGCACGGCCAGCAGATTGTTGTCGGGTGCGGTGTCGGTGGGGGTGCTCATGGCCGTGGGTCCACTTCAGCGAACCAGATGGTGCGACCGGCGACCGGGAGGAATCCGGATCCGGGCAACGTCTGGGCGAGTTCGTACTGGCCGTCCTCCTCGGCGACGGCCGTCACCGACGCCGCGCCGGCGGCGTCGGCCATTCGCGCTGCCGCGGCGAGCAGCGCCGCGGGGACGCCCTGACCTGTCGCGTCCGCCAGCACCTGGCAGGCGAGCACGAACCCGTCCTCACCCTCGGCGAGCGGGGCAAGCGCCAGCCAGCCCAGGGCCGGACCGGAAGCCCGGCAGACCAGCAGCGCACCGCTGTTCTCCTCGATCAGGTCCGTGCGGATCTCGGCCGGGTCGGAGGTCATCCGGGCGCCGCCGGGCATGACCGCCTCCGCGATCGTGCGCGCTGCCAGGTCGACCAACTCGTCGACGGCGGCGCTGTCGGCACGGTCGACCACGTCGACCGTGAACCCTTCGGGCGCGTCCACGGCGGGGGCGCCCCTGTCGCGCCGCGTGATCAGGTGGTGGCCCATCGGCCGGAAGCCGTGCTTGCGTACCCAGGCGACCGACGGGTGGTCCTCGTCCGGCGTACCGGTCACCAGGCCCGTCTTGCCGTGTGCCCGCGCGTGCTCGCGGATCTCGCCGAGCAGCCGCTCGGCCAGGCCGCGGCGGGCGACGGCCGGGTGCACGACGATGTACATCAGATGGTTGGGTGGGTCTTCCACGCCCAGCTTGTCGCCGGACTGGGCGTAGGCCAGCAGCCGCTTGCCGTCGCGAACGACCCGGCGCAGCGGGTCGGAGCCGGGGACGAACGCGAGGTCGTCACCGCCGGCCTTGCGCACCTTGCCGAGTTTGGCGAGCGCGGCGCGCTCCTCCTCGTCGTCGCGCATCGGCTCGGACTCCGGCAGGTCGGGCGCGAGCTGGTACGCGTAGTGCAGGACTTCGTCAGCCGTCTGCTCCAGCCGGAAGCCCACCCGGGCGAGGACGCCCTGCGCGCCGGCGTTGTCCGCCGTGGTCCGCGCGACGACCCGACGTACGCCGGGCTGGGTGAAGGCCCAGCGGCACAGCTCGGCCACCGCCTCGGTGGCGTAGCCCTGGCCCCGGGCCGACTCGGCCAGGCCGAAGCCGATCTCCACGACGCCGTCCTTCGGCGGCCGGTGGAAGCCGAGGTCCCCGAAGGCACGCCCGTCGGCTCGCGCCGAGACCAGATACATGCCGAACCCGAACTGCAACTCCTGCGGAGTACGCGCCTGGAAGTTTTTGGCTCCGAAACCGGTGCCGGGAAGGGGGAAGTTCTCCACGTACTCGTCGGCGCTCGCCCCGCCCTCCAGCACGTCCAGCACACCGGCCACCTCGGCCGGGCTCAGCTCGCGCAGGCGGATCCGTTCGGTGCTGAGCACGTTGGTCGCGGCGACGCCCGCAGCCCGCGGGGTGCGCGGGCCCGGTCCGTTCCAGACCCGGTCGATGTGGTCGAGGCACTCCTGTTCGGAGCCCACGAAACCGGCGGGTTGCCAGCCGGTGGGCAACTTCCGGTGTTCGGCCCACGTGGAGTGGTGACCGCTGTCGTTCGTGACTACCTGGTAGGGCATTGGTGGAGTTCTCTCCTATGAGGCGGTTCGGGCTGTCGACCGGGACACGAAGTCCCATAGCCGTGACTTGGGGAAGAAGCCGGTGTCGACGCAGTGGCCGATCACGACTCGCAGGAGGGCGAGGTCGGGGGCGGGACACCGCAGGCCGGCCAGGGCGGCCGTGGTCGCGCGGGTGTCGTGCTCGATCACGGTGCCGGGGGGCCCGGTGAACTGCCGCAGGAATGGCGCGGCCTCCGCGTCCGCCTCGTCGGCCCCGTCGCGCGTGAGCCAGTCGACGACGCTGTGCGGGTCGGTGAGGATGGCGGGGTAGCCCAGGTCGCGCAGGATCTCGGTGAGCGCCGGCATGGTCAGTTGCTTCGGGTTGAGGACGTGGAACGTACGCCCGGAGTGCGACGGGTCTTCCGACAGACGCAGCACGGCGGCCGCGGCGAAGTCCACGGGCGTGACGTTCATGGTGAAGCCCGGCGCGTCGGGCACCAGCCCGCACCGCATGATGGCCCGCACCAGCTGGTACAGCAGGTTGCCCCGAGGGTCGGGCAGGAAGGTCCCCGTTCGGGTGTCGCCGATCAGGCCCCCAACCCGGTGCACGACCGCGTCGAGCCCATCCTTGACCGCGGCCCGGATCACTTGTTCGGCTTCGAACTTCGACCGCGAGTACGGGTTGTCGAACTGCTCGCCGCGGTCGAAGTCGTCCTCGTGAATGGTGACCGTCGGGCCGTCGCCGGGTGCCGCTCCGACGGCGGACGCGGTCGACACGTGCACCATCCGCCAGCCGCGGGCCAGCGCCAGCTCGGCCAGCAGCCGGGTCGGCACGACGTTGGCGGAGCGCAGGTCCTCGAGTCGGCCGAACATTTTCGACTCGGCCGCGGAGTGCACGACGGTTCCGATCCCGGTGATCGACGTGCTCAACGCCTCGGCGGTCAGCTCACGCAGATCGGTCTCGACGACGGTGACCCGGTCGCGGAGCCGGGGCAGGACGTCGGGGGCGTACCGGGCGACGGCCTCGTCGAGCCGGGCCGCCCCGCTGGCGCCGTCGCGGGGTCGGATCGGGCAGACGACCGTGCCGCCAGGTTCCCGCAGCAGCGTGGCGAGCAGGTGCACGCCCAGGAAGCCGGCCGCCCCGGTGAGCAGGACGTCCCCCCGGTCGGGCGAGGAGCTGACCGACGCGGACGCGGACGCGCCGGACGCGGAGGCGGCCAACTCGACGGCACGCGGCGGTTCGCGGTCGGGCTGGCTGGCGGCGGCCGGCTGTGGATCGGCCGCGGTGCCGCCGCCGGCGAGCACGTCCAGGTGGGCGGCGAAGGCCCCGACGGTGCGGTGCGTGAAGAAGTCCTGGATGGTGGCCTCGGGGAAGCGGTCCTGAATCTCGGCCAGGCACGCCAGGACCAGCATGGAGTGACCGCCGGCGTCGAAGAAGTCGTCGTCGACGCCGGTGATGTCGACTCCGAGCGCCTCCGACCAGGTCTCCGCGACGTAGCGCTCCATTTCGGTCATCGCCGCCTCCGGTTCTTCCTCTTCCACGCCCGGTCGAGGCTGCTCGGTCGGCTGACTCCCGGTCGGTGCGCCCGGCTCGGGGAGAGCGGCGGCCGGGACCGCCGCGAAGGCCGCGAGCAACGCGTCGTAGTCGGCGGCGAGGCCGCGTACCGTCGACTCGTCGAAGAGCGCGGGGTCGTATTCGAGGTCGAGGCGCAGGCTTCCGCCGCCGCCGGCGGTGACATACAGCGTGAGGTCGTACTTCGCCCCCAGGCCGGGCAACTCGACGGCGTTGGCGGGCTGCCCGTCGAACGCGGGCACCGCGAACTGGTCGGGCATGGTGAACATGACCGAGAACAGCGGGGTCCGGTCCAGGTCACGCCGCGGGTTGAGTGCGGCGACCAGCCGGTCGAACGGAAAGTCCGAGTGTCGCATCGCGTCGAGCACGGTCGTCTGGACGTGCCGGGCGAGGGTGTCGAAGTCCTGTCCGGGCGTGATCTGCACCCGCAGAACCAGTGTGTTCAGGAACGGCCCGAAGACACGTCGGGCCCGCTCGGACGTACGCCCGGTGGCCGGCGTGGCGATGGACAGGTCGTCGGCGCCGCTGCGCAGGCGCAGCAGGGAGGCGTAGGTCGCGAGCATCGTGCTGAAGAGGGTGACGTTGAGCCGTGCCGCGAGTTCCCTGGCCCGGGCGGCCTGCTCGCTGCTCAGCGTCCACGTCCACTGCGCGCCCGAGCCGACACGCACCTTCGGGCGCGGCCGGTCGGTGGGTAGCGGGACCAGGTCCGATGCCCCGGCGAGCTGATCCAGCCAGTAGGCACGGCTGGCCGAGGCGTCGGAGTCCGCGCCCAGCAGGTCGTGATACTGGATCGGCGCCGGCGCCACCTGGCCGGGGAGCCCGGTGCGGTGGCGGCGGTAGTCCTCGGCGAGTTCGTCGACCAGCACGCCCATGGACGTCGCGTCGCAGACCGCGTGGTGCGCGGTGAGCACGAGCAGGCTGCGCTCCGGTCCGCGTACCAGCGTGCCCCGCAGCGGGGTGGTGGTGTCCAGGCTCCGCACCGGCGGGTCGCTCACCTGGCGGGCCCACTCCCGGACGTCGAGATCGTCGACGAGCGGACGGCTGCCCGCCGTGCCGGCCTCGACCACCTCCAGCGTGGTGCCCGGTTCGGGGCGGATCTGGGGTACGAACTGCCCGCCGTCTCGGGTGAACACGGTGCGCAGGGCGCTGTGGCGGACCTGGGCGTCGCGGAAGGCGGCAGCCATGGCCACCTCGTCCACCCGTCCCGAGATCTCGATCGCCACGGTGACGTTGTGCTGGTTCGAGTCAGGCTGCATCAGGTCGATCATTAGCATGCCCTGTTGGACGGCCGAGACCCGATACGTGGCCACCGGGTCGGCCGGCAGCGCGACCGCGCCGGCCGCAGCGGCGGGCACGGTGGCCTCGGCCGGCAGGAGCCTCGCCATCGCCTCGAACGTGCCCGCGTCGAGCAGGTCCGCCAGGCTGGGCGCCGTGCCGAGCACGGCCTGCATCCGCTGTTGGAAACGCAGCAGGATCAGCGAGTCGCCGCCACTCTGCAGGAACGAGGTCTGCGGCTCGGGCGCGGCGCCCAACAGGTCCGTCCAGAGTTCGGCCAGCACCTCGCGCGGCGGCCGAGCCGGCACGGCCGGGTCGAGTGCGGCGGCGGCATTCGTGGCGGCCGCGGCGGCGAGCGCGGCGGGTTCGGGCCGCGTCGAGTGCGTACGCCGGTTGAAGCCGTACCCCGGTAGGTGCCGGCGACGTCCCGGCAGGCTTCCGGTCAGGTCGGCGGGGACCCCGTTGCACCATGCCTCGGCGGCGGCGCCGGCCACGGCGATGGCGGCGTCCTGATCGCGGCTGAGCGTGGGGACGAGCGCCGGCGGCGTCGGCAACTGGCTGGCCAGGGGCAGCAGCACCGGGTGCGGCCCGACCTCGATGAGCACGGTGGGCCGGTCGTCGGCGCAGGCGAGGGTGAGCGCGTCGGAGAAGCGGACCGGCTCAAGCAGGTGGTCACGCCAGTAGCCGGCGTCGGGCGCCTCGGTCAGCACACCGTGCGAACAACTGATCCACTGTGGCCCGGTGGGCGTCGACCACGCGACACGCTGCGCCGCCGCGGCGAAGTCGTCGGCCATCGGGGCGAGCAGCTCGCTGTGAAAGGCATGGGAGGTACGCAACCGCCGGCAGGTCAGGCCGGCGGCCTCCAGCCGGGCGCCGACGCCGGCCACGGCATCGGCCTCGCCGCTGAGCACCAGGTCACGGGGGCTGTTGTGGACCGCGACGCACATCCCCCGGGTCTGGTCGGCCAGGGCGGCGACGGCCGCGGCGTCCCAGCCGTCCTGCGCGGTGCCGGAGCACCGGACCGCGAGCATGGCCCCGGGCCGGGTCCGTTGCACCATGAGCACGCCTCGGCGGGCGACCAGCCGCAACGCGTCCTCGTCGGAGACCACACCGGCGGCGGCAGCGGCGCAGAACTCACCCACGCTGTGGCCGAGCACGGCGTCGGGCGTGATGGCGTACCGGCGGAGCACCCGCAGCAGGCCGAGTTGCACGGCGACGATGGCCGTCGCCGCGACGTCGGTGCGGGCCAGCGTGTCGGCCAGTTCCGGCTTGAACAGGCAGTTGAGCAGACCGGCCGGCACCTCGTCGCTCAGCAGGGCGTCGGCCCGGTCGAGCCAGTCGCGGAACTCCGGGTACGCCTGGTAGGCGCCGGCCGCCATGCCGGTGTACTGGCTGCCCTGGCCGCTGAACACCAGGACGGTACGCACCGGCGCCGAGGGCGCGCTGCCGCGGCGGTTCGTCGGGCTGGCCACCTGCTCGCGCAGGGCGTGAGCCGCGGCGGCCGGGTCGCCGGACACGACGGCGAGGCGCCGCTCGAACCGTTCGCGGCCATGCGTCAACGTGGTCGCGACGTCGTCGAGCGACAGGTCCGGGTGGTCGTCCAGGAACACGGCGAGGGTGTCAGCGGTACGCCCCAGAGCCGTCCCGCTGCGCGCCGACAGCGGCAGGATCCTGGGCAGCGGCACCGCGTCTTTCCGGGTGCCGTTGCCCGTCATGTCGTTGCCCGTCACCGCCCGACCTCCACCCGCTGCGTGAGTTCGTCCTGCTCGGTGAATTCCCGGAGCACGACGTGGGCGTTGGTGCCCCCGACGCCGAAGGAACTCACCCCGGCCACCCGGGCACGGCCGGTGTCGGTCCACGGCTCGGTCTCGGTGAGCAGGCGCAACCGGCCGTCCGAGGCGATCTCCTCGATCGGCTTGGCCGAGTTGGCCGTGCCGGGCAGGACGTGGTCGCGGACCGCGTACACCGCTTTGAGGAGCCCGGCGATGCCGGCCGCCGTGTTGCAGTGCCCGATCGAGGCCTTGACCGAGCTGATCGGCAACAGTCCGTCGCGTTCGCCGACGGCCTCGGCCAGCGCGGTGGCTTCGATCGCGTCGCCGAGCCGGGTGCCGGTCCCGTGGGTCTCGACGAAACCGATGTCGCGGCCCTCGACCCGCGCCGACGCCAGCGCGCGCCGGATGACGGAGACCTGGCCGTCGAAGCCCGGAGCGGCGTAGCCGGCTCGGGCGCGGCCGTCGTTGTTCACCGCCGAGCCGAGGATGACGGCGTGCACCGGGTCGCCGTCGCGCAGTGCGTCCGAGAGTCGGCGCAGCAGGACGACGCCCGCGCCGTCGCCGCCGACGGTGCCGGTGGCCCGTTCGTCGAAGGGCCGGCACACGCCGTCGTCGGCGTAGATCATGCCAGGTTCGTAGACGTAACCGCCGTCTGCGGGATCGAACACCGAGACGCCGCCGGCGAAGGCGTAGTCGCTCTCGCCCGACCGCAGGCTCGCGCACGCCAGGTGGACGGCGACCAGCGACGTCGAGCAGGCGGTGTCGATCATGACGCTTTCGCCGCGCAGGTCGTGCCGGTAGGCGAAGCGCGAGGCGGCGAACGACGGTTGCGAGGTGAACGCCGCGGTCAGGTCCTCGACCACGCCCGCCGCGGTGGCGGGTACGACCGGGTTCGCGCAGCCGGCGTAGATGCTGGTGCGATCGCGCAGTCGCTCCAGGGTCACCGCCGCGTCCTCCATGGCCGCCCAGAGGCATTCGTGGAGCATCCCGTGCTGCGGATCGGTGGCCCGCGCCTCGTCCGGGGTCAGGCCGAACAGCTCGGCGTCGAACGACCTCGGATCGTCCAGCCGGCCCCACCTGGCGATGCGGCGGCGCCCACCGTCGACCTCCACGATCTGCGCGTCGGCGCCGGCCACGCAGTCGCCGGACAGGTTGCGCCAGAACGCACGCACGTCGGCGGCTCCGGCGAATCGGCCGGCCGTACCGATGATGGCGATGGGCTCGCCGGGCGCCACGGCCGCCGCGCCCGCACCGGTCTGCGAGCCCGCGCCGGACGCCACGGCCAGGAACTGCGCCTGCGCCCGGATGGACGGGAAGCGGAAGAGGTCCGCGACGCGGAATTCGGCGTCCGCGTGCCGCTTCAGCGCGGATTGCAGCCGTGCCAGCAGCAGTGAGTGCCCGCCGGCGTCGAAGAAGTTGACGTCGTCGTCGGTCACGGCGGCGCCGAGCACCTCGCGCCAGGCCGCCCGCACCGCGTTCACCGCGCCGGGCGCGTCGACCGCCGCCGAGCGGGCCGTTGCCACCGTGTCGGCGCTGTCCACGCCCAGCGGTGCGGGAGTCGGCAACCGCTTCGGGTCCACCTTGCCGTTGGCGTTGAGCGGAAGCGCGTCCACCCGCGTCCACCGGCTCGGAATCGCGGCGACGGGAAGAACGTCGGCCAGGCGGTCACGTACCTGCGCCAACGTGGCGCCCGGCGCGAGGACGAGATAGGCAGCGATCTCCTTCTCGTCCCGCGCGTTGCGCCAGCCGGCGACGTGGACCTCGCGGACGGCCTCGTCGGCGAGCAGCGCCGCACGGACCTCGCCGAGCTCGATCCGCTGGCTGCGGATCTTCACCTGGTCGTCCGTGCGCCCGATGAACTCCAACTCGCCGTTCGGAAGCCGACGTACGCGGTCGCCGGTGCGGTAGAGCACGGCTCCCGGCCGGCCGCTGAACGGGTCCGGCACGAAGCTCCCGGCCGTCTGACGTGGGTCGCCCAGGTACCCGGCGGCCAGGCCCGCGCCGCCGAGCAGCAGTTCGCCGGGGGCCCCGACCGGGGCGAGATCGTAGGTGCCCGCCCGCACCACGTACGCCTCGGTGCCGGGTACGCAGCGCCCGAGCGGGAGCGCCCGGCTGCCTTCGTCGACCTGGTCGATCGGGGCGAGCACCGAGGTGAACGAGTTCTCGGTCGGCCCGTAGGTGTGCACCAGCACACCCGGCCCACACCAGGTGAGTGCCCGTGCCACGTGCGGGACCGAGGCGACGTCACCGCCCAGCGACAGCAGGGTGAGGGACTGCAGAAGCTCGGGCGCCTCGGTGACGATGGAGTGGAAGACCGGCGTGGTGATGATCAGCGCCGTCACGCCGAACCGGTGCACGGCGTCACGGAGCTCGGTCGGCGCGAGCACCAGCGCCCCGTCGAGGACGACGAGCCGCGCCCCGTGCGTCAGGGCGCCCCAGATCTCGAAGGTGGCGCCGTCGAAGTTCAGCGGGCACAGCTGCGCCACCCGGTCGTTCTCGTCGATCCGCAGACGACCGCCGTTGCGCATCAGCCGGGCGACGCCCCGGTGCGGGAGCAGGACGCCCTTCGGACGCCCGGTCGAGCCGGACGTGTAGAGCACGTTCAACAAGGTGTCGGAGGTCAGCGGCACGGCCGGCGGCTCGTCGGCGTCGCCCTCGGCGCGAACCTCCTCCAGCGTGTGCGCGGTGCCGCCGAGGCGCGCGGCCCCGCCGGCCAACGCCGCCGTGGTGAGGATCCGGCCGATGCCGGCGTCCTGGACGATGCCGGCGAGCCGGGAGGCGGGATGGTCCGGGTTCATCGGCACGTACGCCTTGCCGGCCAGGGCGATACCGAGAAAGGCGATGACGACGTCGATGCCGCCGGGCATCAGTACGCCGACCGTCGGGGCTGGTTCGTCGCCGTCCGCCGCGAGCAGCCAGTTCGCGACGCGAGAGGCGGACGCGACCAGCTCGCCGTAGGTCAGTTTCTGCTCGCCGTGAACGACAGCGACCCGGTCGGGGCGGGATCGGGCCACCTCGACGACCAGGTGCGGCGGCGGCACCGAGACGTCGGCGGGCGTGTCGTCCCAGGTGCCGGTGGCGGCCGCGTCCCGGTCGGCTTCGCGCAGCAGGTCGCCCAGCGCGGCGCTGGGCTGTGTGGCCGCGGCCAGCAGCAGCCCGCGCAACTGCGCCAGCATGGCCCGCACGGTCGTCGGACGGTAGAGGGCGGCGTCGTACTCCAGCTCCAGGGTCAGGCTGGCGGGCCTTTCCACGATCGCCGCGCAGAGGTCGTACTTGACGGCTCCGAGGTCGATGCCGATGCGGGACACTTCGGTGTCCGGCAGTACGCGCGTCGGCCGAGGCTCGCTGAGGTGCGTGTAGACGCTGCGGTAGGCCGGGTAGCGGCGACCCCGTGCGGCGACTGCGGCGCGCAGGACGGCGGTGTCGACCGCCGACAGCTCGAACGACTCCAGCACCTGAAGGTGGAGCGCATCCAGATGGTCGCTCCACAAGGTCGCCGGGTCGAAGGCCGAGCGGATCGGCAGCAGCCGGCTCAGCATGCCGACGGTGCGATGCGTGTCGGGGTCGACACGGGCGCTGAACGGTGTGGCCATCAGGCCCTCGTCCAGGCCGCTCCACTGGTGCAGCACCACCGACCAGCCGGCGAGGCCGGCCGTGGACATCGACACCCGCGCTCGCTCGACCATAGCCCGGACAGCGGCGAGGTCCGCGCCCTCGACGGTCATCTCCTCGCGTGCCGCGCGCGACGGCCGCGTACCCCGGACAAGGTCGGGGATCGGCTCCAACACCTCGGGGTCGGGCCCGAGCAGGTCCACCCAGTAGTCGACGGCGTCCGCGTCCGGTGGTTCGGCTGGCTGCACCTCCTCGGTGTCGGCCGGTGCCGGGCTGGAGCCGTCGATCGCCGCGTCGTAGAGCGCCAGGAAATCGTCGACCGCCACCTCGACGGACCAACCGTCCATGACGATGTGGTGCACGGTGAGCACCAGCACCGCGCCACCGGGGTGCAACAGCAGGTCGGCCCGCGCCACACCGGCGGACCCGAGGGCGATCGGCCGCAAGCCGACCCGGGCAGCCCACGCCGCACGTGCCTCGTGATCCCACTCCTCGGCGACGCGGACGACCCGGAGCGGGGGTTCCACGGCGTCGGAGGTCGTCTTGCGCAGCTGCCCGGCCGCATCGAGCGCGAACGACGATCGCAGGTCGGGATGGCGCTCGAACAGCCCGCGCAGCGCCACGCGGATCGCGGCCTCGTCCGGCCGAGCGTGGAATTCGAGGGCGGTCGGGACGTTGTAGCGCGGGGACTCCGGGTCCTGAGTGGCGGCCAGCCACAGGTCGAGCTGTTCGGACGTGGCGATGGCGCTGCCGTCGGTCAGGTCCGGGAGGCCGGATCGACGCGGTCCGGTTGCGTGGTGTCGCATCAGTCGTCGCCCTCCGCGGCCGAGCGGGAGGCCCGCTGATAGGTCTCATCGACGCTGCGCCAGAGGCCGGGGAAGAGCGAGTGTTCGGCGAGGCGCTCCAGGGCGTTGATCGGTGCACCACGCATGCTGAGCGGTTCGGCGGGTTTCTCGGACGCGTCGCCGCGGCGGGCCGCCGGGTGGCCGCCGAGGTGGCTGCGGACCAGGCGCAGATGAAGCTGGTTCCACTCCATGCTCTTGCAGTCGAGCAGGTGGATGCCGTTGCGGGCCTGCGCGAGGGCGGCCAGCCGATCGCTGGGCGTCGGCCCCTCCAGCCGGCCGGACTCCTCGATCAGGTCACGGTGGCTGATGCCGTGCCGCTCCAGCGCCGCCTCGAAGGCGCGCCACACGGCGGTGCAGACCCGGCGGAGGTTCCGCCGTCCCGGCGAGTCGAGGCCGGTGGAGTTGGTCATGAGCAGGTCGCGCATGCTCAGGAAGCTGGCCTGCGAGAAGGACTCCTGGAGCAACCGCACGGCGTGCACGGGAAATTCGCCGAGCTCGACGGTTCGGTCGAGCAACCGGCTGGCCAGGGCGAAGTCGTCCTGGTCCAGGGCAGCACAGACCCGGCACAGCTCGTGATGCATGGAACACCACGCGTACTCACTGATCAGGTGGACCACCTGGAACATCCGATGGTCGGCGTTCAGGAGCTTCGACTGTGGAACGAGCGCCTGCAGAGCGAGCGTGACGCCGATCTCGGCTTCGTAGTGGCTGTTCCGGTCGTACTCGAATCGAAGGAGTCGGTCCGGTTCGTCCGGGTTGAGGATCACCCGTGCTTCGCCGGGTCTCCCGGTTTCACTGCGCGCAGCAGCCACCAGCCATCGTCCCCCCGTTTGGAACAAACATGCGGCAACGAGCGTATGTCAATGTCTGTCAGATGTGAAGGCGGTTCATCGGGGGAGACTCCCGCCGATACCTCGGACCCCACCGATGACCTGGCCGCGCCAGACGTTAATAGACGCAGGTCAGCGCAGCTTGATCACACTGCGCTATGACCATTTGGCTCAGGATTGCGCCCATATTGGACCCGACGACGTCGGCCCGTCATCGTCGGGACGTAGGTCTTCATTTTTGACAGACATTGACATACGCTCCTTGCCGCAAGTTTGTTCTTCAAACGGGGGAGGACGATCGCTGGTGGCTGCTGCGTGCAGCGGGACCATGAGGCCCGGCGACGCCGATGGGAAGCCGCTCTTATCGCCACGAAGCCCGCGGCAGTATCCGGGGCATGTCGTGTATCAACCGGCTTGAGCACGTTGACATATTTCCGCGCCCACAAGGCAATCCAGGCAGGGACCCATTTGTCGATGAGTAATGGCAACGGGGAAGCGCAAGTACGACAAGCGCTGTCCACATTCCACGAGGATCTTCTGACACTTCCGGCCGACGTTGATCTGATTGATTCCCGACTGATCAATTCGCTGGCGTTCATCACGCTCATGCAGAACCTGATCGACGCATCGGGCTGCGAGCCCGATCTCGACGCGGTCCCGATCGCCAAACTCCGGACCATCGACGGTCTCGTGGAGATCTTCTTCGGCTCGGACGCGCCCGCCCCGCAGGTGACACAGTGACGTCCGGGCAGACGGTCGCCGGACGGGGACTGACCTCGTTGTCGGCCGAGCAGTTCCGGATCGTCGAGTCGGTGGACGCGCAGGTCCTGGAGTGGGCCAACCGGATCGGCGCACCCGCCGAACGCCATGCCGAACTGCTGACCGTCGAGGACCTGTCCCGCATCGACTACTTCGACAGCTTTCCGCAGCTCGCGCACCGGGTCACGCCGTGGCTCGACGAGCCCGACGACGACCTCGTGCTCACCTCCGCGGCGTGCTACGGCGCCTACTTCTCCCGCGTCGGCTCCACCGTCGACAACCGCACACTGCTCACCGTGCGGCAGACGTGCCGGCGACGGGAGGTCGCGTACACGCCGCTGCGTCGGCAGCGGGAGTTCCAGATGCGGGAGGTGGTGATGATCGGCGGCCGGGTCGAGGTCCAGGAATTCCTGGACGAGGGTCGGGAGGCGATCCGCGCCATCGCCGCGTCGCTCGGCGCCTCGGGAGAATTCCTCGTCGCGGCCGATCCGTTCTTCAAAAAAGACGATCAACGGCTGCTGCACCAGAAGCTTTTCCCCACGAAGCAGGAGTTCACCGACTCCAGCGGCCTGGCCATCGCTTCGGTGAACTCGCACCGCAACTTCTTTGGTGAACGCTGCGAGATCACGCTCGCAGACGGCACGCACGCCTTCACCGGCTGCGTCGCATTCGGTTTGGAACGCTGGGTCGACACGCTGACCCGCAGCTGACACGAGTCGGTGTAGGCAAGGAGACAGACGCCAGATGACCACCACGACCGAGTCGCCGGACCGCTTCACCGCAGTGCTCCGGCGGCTGACCGAGAAGTCCGTCACCGACCACTACAACCCGTACACCCACTTCGACTGGCCGGACTCCCTGCCCCAGGAGGCCTACTGGATGTCGCCGTCGCTGCTGAGCATCCACGGCACCGAGCTCGAGTCCGAGCTCACCGAGGCCCAGAAGATGGCGCTCAGCAAGTGGGAGAGCATCAACTTCTACAGCATGAACGTGCACGGCATCCGCGAGCTGCTCACCGAGGTCGTCGACCGGATCCACACCCGCGGGTTCGAAGACGCGTCGGAGTTCTTCCACCACTTCATCGGCGAAGAGAACGAGCACATGTGGTTCTTCGCCGAGTTCTGCCTGCGTTACGGCGGGAAGCTGTACTCGACGCTCCGGCTCAAGGGCGAGTCCGAGCAGGCCACGGACCTCGCCAACTTCCTGGTGTTCAGCCGGATCCTGCTCTTCGAGGAGCTGGTGGACCACTACAACGTCACCATGGCGAACGACGCGCTGCTGCACGACACCATCCGCGAGATCAACCGGGTCCACCACCGCGACGAGTCCCGGCACATCGCGTTCGGCCGCGAGCTGGTGGGCATGCTCTACGAGCGGGTCCGTCCGGCGATGACCGAGCAGCAGCGGGGCGAGGTCGAGTCCTACCTCAAGGACTACATCGCCGTGATCCTGAACTCCTTCTGCAGCTCGGTGGTCTACCGGGATGCCGGGCTGGGCCACATCGCGGGGCTGCGCAGCCGAGTACTCGCCCACCCCGGACGCAAGGCCGCGGTGCGGCTCGCGGTACGCAAGCCGATGGGCTTCTTCGTCAAGCAGGGGATCTTCACCGATAACACGATTCCCGGCCTGTGACCGCGTCCCAGGAGAGGACGGCGGCGCCCTTCGCCGAAATCCGGGACCGGCTGGGCGAACGGTACGCGCTGGCGCAGGTCACCCTCGCCGACCTCGAGACCGACACGAACGCGGTGCTGCGGCGCCTGCGGGACGAGAGCCCGGTGGCGGTGTGCGCCGAGCTCGAAGCGCTGCTCGTGCTGCGCTGGGCCGACGTGCAGACCGTGATCTCAAGGTCGGAGCTGTTCCGGTCGGACCAGCCGGACAGCTTCCTGACCCGGTTCGTCGGGCCGAACATGCTCCACAGCGAGGGGCAGGAGCACCACGCGGCACGGTCGGTGGTCCTGCCCGCGTTCCGGGCCGCCGACCCCCGACTGCCGGCCGAGGTCGACAGGCGCTACGCGGAGCTGCGCGGATCGCCGAGGAACGGCACGCCGTGCGATCTGGCGAGGGAGTTCTGCATTCCGCTGGTCGCCCAGGCCACCATCAACCTGCTCGGCTGCGAGGAGTCCGTGACGCCGGCGCAGATGGACCGCTGGGGCCCGCTGGTGAGCAAGGGCGCCTTCGACTTCCACGAGTTCGGCGCAGCCCGTGACGACGTCGACGGCGTCCGGGCCGAGATCGCGGCGATGGTCGCGGAGTACGTCACCGGCAAGCGGCGCGCGCGTCCGGACACGGTGCTGGGTTGCCTGGCGAAGGCGTCGAGCTCGCTGGACGAGACACGCCGGATGATCGAATTCATGATCATTGGAGCGGACGCCGGACCGCGGGAGGGCCTGAGCACGGTCCTGGCGTGTGTCCTCGCGGCCGACAGTGAGCTACGCGGCCGTCTGGTCGACTCGGCGGCCCTGCGGCAGAGCTTCGTGGACGAGGCGTTGCGCTGGGAGTCGCCGATCGGCGGCATCACCCGCGAGGCGCGCGTCGACACCGAGCTCTCCGGCGTCGCGATCCCGCGCGGCACCCGGGTCATCGGGGTGTTGTCCAGCGCCAACCGGGATCCGCAGCGCTGGCCGGACGGTGACACGTTCGTGGCGGACCGGGGCGACCGGGCCCACCTGTCGTTCGGGGCCGGCATGCACGGCTGCATCGGCGCGGCGCTCAGCCGCCGCCTCGCGGACGCGATGGTCCTGGCCGTGGCGTCGGATCCGGCCGTGCGGCCGCACGCCGTCCCCACGTATCGCGGATGGTGGTACCGCGGGCCGGCGGCGGTGCTCGCGTCCTGGAACTGATCCCCGCTCAGGTGGTGAAGCGCCGCCGGCATCGTCCGGCGGCGCTGCACGCGTCGTCGGTCGTGGTTCCCGCCGGCCGGCGACAGTTCCTCGAACATGCGGTATCAGGGCCGCGGTTTGTTCGACTCCGCCATCATGAGCTTCCACTGGTGCTTCCCCTGACGTACCCGCTCGGCGGCGAGCCGGGCGTCAGTGCGGGCCGCTATCCGCTCGTTCTCGCGCAGCAGTTTGTTGTAGCTCACCAGCCGCCGTGCGGGGAGCACGCCTTCCTCGATGGCGTCCTTCACCGCGCAGCCCGGCTCGGCGTCGTGCGCGCAGTCGTGGAACCGGCAGTCGGCGGCGAGTTCTTCGATGTCCGAGAACGCCCGCTCCACGCCGTCGCCGCCGTACAGGCCGACGCCCCGCAGACCTGGTGTGTCGATGAGAACGCCGCCGCCCGGAAGGGGGATCAGCTCGCGGGTCGTGGTGGTGTGCCGGCCCTTTTCGTCCCGGTCCCGGGTCTCCCCCACGGCCATCACCTCGGCACCGGCCAAGGCGTTGGTCAGGGTCGACTTCCCCGCGCCGGACGGGCCGATCAGCGCGGTGGTCGCGGGCAGGCACGCCCGGAGGACGTCCATGCCTTCCCCGCTGACCGCGCTGACCACGAGGACCGCCGCACCCGGCGCGACGGCCTCCACGTCGTCGATGTGCCCCTGAGCGTGGGTGACGTCCGCCTTGGTCAGCACGACGATCGGCTGCGCCCCGCTCTCCCAGGCCAGGGCCAGGAAGCGCTCGATGCGGCCGAGATCCGGTTTCGCGGCGAGCGAGGCAACGATCAGTACGGCGTCGACGTTGACGGCGAGCACCTGCCCGTCCGAGCCCGCCCCGGCGCTGTTCCGGACGACGGCGGTGCTGCGCGGCAGCAGCGCGGCGAGCGAGGCCATGCCCGACGCGCCGAGGTCGACCGCAGCCCAGTCGCCGGTGCAGGGGCAGTTGACCGGGTCCGGGTCCAGGACCGGCGCGGTCTCGGCCCGGATGGTCCGGAGGCCGACGCCCGAGGCGTCTGCGATGACGACGTCGCAGCGGCCCAGGTCGACCCGCGCCACGCGGCCCGGAACGAGCCCGGCCTCGGCGAGCGACGCGAATTCCGCCTCCAGCTCCGCGGTCCAGCCGAGGACGGTGAGCGGGTGGTCGATCCGCTGGGCGGTGAGATCTTCGTACGATGACACGCGTCGGCCTTTCACGGCGGATGGCGATGGCCGGCGCTCCGAAACGGACGCCTTACGCCGGTCTCGCGTCGGCCAGCGTAGCGCAGGCCCCCTGCGGGCGGCAGACCGATCAGCGCGAATGGTTCAGCACGCCGAGCCCCGGGCCACGGACCTCTGCTATCGAGTCGGCAAGGGTTTCCACTCCGTCGGTGATGGAGCGTTCGGTGAGGGTGGCGTAGCCGAAGATCAGGCCGCCGAGCCCGGCAGGGTTCAGGCGGTACCGGGAGACGCCCTGCACGACCAGTCCGCGCCGGGCGGCGGCGGCCACGACCGGGGCCTCGTCGAGGTCGTGCGGGAGCCAGGTGACGACGTGTTGGCCCGCCGCGACACCGACCGGTTCCAGTTCGGGCAGCCGTGCGTGCAGCGCGGCCAGAAGTGCGTCGCGGCGGCGGCGGTAGACCGGGCGCATGCGCCGTACGTGCCTGTCGAACTCGCCACGGCTGAGGAAGTCGGCGAAGGTCAGTTGGTCGATGACGGGAGAGCCGCGGTCGGCCCGTACCTTGGCCGCCGTGATCTCGTCGACCAGGTGTGACGGCGCGAGCAGCCATCCCAGGCGCAGCCCCGGCGCCAGGGTCTTGCTCGCTGTGCCGCAGTAGACGACGGTGTCGGGTGCCAGCCCCTGCATGGCGCCGACAGGCGAGCGGTCGTAGCGGTACTCCGCGTCGTAGTCGTCCTCGATCACCACGGCGCCGCGACGCTGCGCCCAGGCGATGACCCGGGCCCGCGCGGTGGCCGACAGGACGCCGCCGGTGGGCCACTGGTGTGAGGGCGTGAGCACGACGGCGTCCGCGTCGGTCTGTTCCAGTTCATCGACGGAAATACCGTCTGGCCCGACCGGGACGCCGATCACGTCCAGGCCGACGCCGGCCGCGACGAGGCGGGCGTCGTCGTCTGCGGACGGGTCCTCGACGGCCAAACTGCGGGCGCCGCGCGCCGCGAGCACCTGGAGTATCAGCGCGACGCCCTGGCCGTAGCCACTGCAGATCACGACGTTCTCCGGATGGGCCGATGTGCCGCGGACCCGGCTGAGATAGTCGGTCAGGGCGGCGTGCAGTTCGGGTACGCCACGCCCGTCGAGGTAGGCGAAGCGTTCGTTTGGCGTGGTGGTGAGGACCGTTCGCACCGAACGCAGCCAGGCGGCCCGTGGGAATGACGACACGTCGGTGCGGCCGTACCCGAAGTCGATCCGGGCCGTCGGCCGACCCTCGCCGCTCCGAGCCGCCGACGGTGCGACCGGCTCGACTGCGACCTGGGTGTACCCGCCCGCCCGACTGGTGAGGTAACCCTCGGCGACGAGTTGCTGGTAGGCCTCGACGACGACGCCGCGTGAGACTCCCAGATCGGCTGCGATGGTGCGGGTGGGCGGCAGGGACGTCCCGAGACGCAACCGGCCGGCCCGGATGCTGCCCCGGATCGAGGCGGCGATCTGCCGGTGCAGCGGTTCGGCAACAGATCGGTCGACATGGATGAGCAGATCCTCCGCCGTGCTCGAATTGGTCCTGCTTCGCACCATGGAATCGGACCTTATCCGGTATACCGATTTCCGTCAGGCTCGGACGTATGACGACAACGACCAGTCCCCGCTTCGACGGCCGCGTCCTCACCCCGGGTGATCCGGGTTACCACGCGGCCCGCACCGTCTGGAACGCCATGATTGACCGGCACCCCCGGATGATCGTGCAGGCCGCGAGCGTCACCGACGTGGTGGCCGCGGTGCGCCTGGCCCGCGAGCGAGACCTGGAGATCGGCGTACGCTGCGGCGGGCACAACGTGGCCGGCCTCGCCGTCCCCGCGAACGGCCTCATGATCGACCTGACCCGGTTGAACGACGTTCGGGTCGACCCGATCCGGCGACGCGCCCGGGTCCAGGGTGGCGCGCTGCTCGGCGTACTCGACCGGGCGTCGCAGCCATACGGCCTCGCCACGACTGCCGGCAACGTCTCGCACACCGGGGTCGCCGGCCTGACCCTCGGCGGTGGCATGGGCTGGCTCGCCCGCCAACACGGTTTGGCCTGTGACAACGTCGTTTCCTACACGATGGTCACCGCGGACGGCGAGGTCGTTACCGCGAGCCGAGCCGCAAACCCCGACCTCTACTGGGGCCTGCGCGGCGGGGGCGGCAACTTCGGCATCGTCACCGACTTCGACTTTCAGCTGCACCACACCGGAACGCAGACCCTGGTGGCCGAGTTCGACTTCCGCGCCGAGGACGCCGTGCCGGTGCTCGAAGGCTGGCGGGACCTCAACACCGTCGCGCCACGGCATGCGACCTTCACCGCTGATGTCCACAGCACGGCCAGCGGCCCAATCGCCACCGTCGGCTTCGTATGGGTCGGCGACCCGGTACAGGGTCGCCGGTTGCTGCCGGCGATGCGCGCGCTCGGGCGGCCGCTCGCTGAGCGGGTCACCACCCCGTCCTACCTGGAACTGCAGGAACGCGACGACACGGTCGGCGGGCACGCCTACCGCCGGTACTCCAGTGCGCACTACCTGCGGCAGTTTCCCACCGCCGCGATCGAGGCGTTCCTGTTGCGCGGCGCGGCAGACCTGCACGCCGACGCCTACCTGCCCGGCGCAGGCCTGCAGGCGCACGGTGGCGCGATCGCTGACGTCGCGGATGCCGATGCCGCGTTCAGTCACCGCGGTACCGCGTTCGAGTTCGGCGCCGGCTCCCGCTGGACCGAGCCATCCGAAGACGACAGCTGGATGGCAGCGGCTCGCAGTGCAGGAGCGGCACTCGACCCGTACGCCGACGGCGTCTACGTCAACTCCCTCGCCGCCGACGAGGGGCAATGCGGGGTACGCCGCGCATACCCGGCGGCCAAGCTCGCCAGGCTCACCGCCCTCAAGACGATCTGGGACCCGGACAACGTGTTCCACCTCAACCACAACATCCGGCCGACCTCGGGCCACGACGTACTGCGTTGACCCGGCAGCACAGCGTAGTTAGCGTTAACAACCCTCGTCCACTCCAGAGGGAGCCCGTCCCGCTCAAGGAGGATCAATTGAGACTGCGACAGCGAAGGCCACGTCTCGGGTTGAGTCGGAAGGGTAGAGGTGTCGCGGTCCTGGCACTGGGTGCGCTGCTCTCGGCCTCGTTCGCGGGGGTGCCCGCGAACGCTGCCGAGGAGCAGCTCGACGAGAGTCTGGTGCACCACTTCGCCCTCGACGAGACCAGCGGGACGACGTTGGTCAACTCAGGTAGCGCGGGCTCGGCGGCGAACGCCACACTTGTGCATCCCGAGAAGGCGACCCTGACCGGCGACGGACTCAGGTTCAACCCCGACTCCTACGAGAGTGCCCTCGACGGCGCATACGTGGCGCTGCCGAACGACATCACCGCCGGCATGTCGAACCTCACCGTCGACTATGACGTGTGGATCGACCCGGCGAACGTCGGCGAGCACCAGATGTGGAGTTTTGGCCGCAAGTCCGGCTCGTGCGACGTCGACTCCGGCGCCGAGGGCTCCCTCTTCGCGTCGAACACCCAGCGGTTCCGCGTCGCGGTGGGCACGGCGAACCTCCAACAGAACCGGGTCCGCCTGCTGGAGGGGGCGTGGACGCATGTCACCTACACCCAGGCACTGAACTCGAACGGTACGAGCTGGACCGGCACGCTCTACCTCGACGGCGTGCTGCACGCGACGTCGACGAACCTGACCACGCCACCGTCGGTGAACGCTGCGGGGACCAACTGCAACTTCCTCGGTCGCTCGCAGACGTCGGGCCACTACTCGTTCCGCGGCACGCTGCGAGACTTCCGCGTGTACGACCGGGCAGTGAGTCTCGACGAGACACTCGCCCTGGCGGAGAAGACCGTCGCCAGTGGCGTCCGCGCCGACGCCGCCGCCATCGACCTCGGTCTGACCAGTGCGGTCGTCAGTGACATCACCCTGCCCAAGGCGGGCTCCGTAGCGGGCTCGGCCATCACCTGGACGAGCTCCGACCCGTCGGTCGTCGCGGTCTACACCCCGCCCGCCGTCGCCAGCGCACGCAAGGTCGCGATGACCGGCAGGATCACCCGGCCCGCGCAGGGGCAGCCCGACGCGACAGCCACGCTCACCGCGACTGTCCGCAAGGGCGCCCAGGAGGTCAGCACGCGGGAGATTCCCGTCGTGGTGAAGGCCGAGTTCGACGATGCGCAGGCGGTCGACCGTGACACCTTCGACCTGACCCTGAACACCACCAACGACGTACGCGGAAACCTCGACCTCGCTGCCAAGGGCGCGTTCGGGTCCACGATCACCTGGAGGTCGACAACCGACCTCGTCACCCCGACGGGTGAGGTCACCCGCCCGGCCTTCGGCCATGAGAATGTTGCCGCCACCCTGACGGCGACCGTCACCAAGGGCACGGCCTCGCAGACGAAGTCGTTCCCGGTGAAGATCATCGCCATGCCGCGAACCGAAGAGTACGAGCGGTACTTCATGGGGTACTTCAAGGGCGAGGGGATCGCCGACGGCGAGCAGATCATGTTCGCGACGTCCAACGGAAACACCGCTCTGGACTGGACCGGTCTGACCGGGGGCCGGCCGTCACTCATCTCCCAGCTGGGCGACCAGGGGCTTCGTGACCCGCACATCGTCCGCTCACCCGACGGCGACACGTTCTACATGATCGCCACCGACCTGAACTGGTACGACCAGGGTGGCTACGCCATCAACGACACCCAGTACATCGAGGTGTTCGAGTCACACGACCTTGTGCACTGGACCCCTCAGCGGCACGTGAAGGTCGCGCCCGACAACGCCGGCAACGCCTTCGCCCCTGAGTCGCTGTGGGTCGAGGAGATCGGCGCCTACGTCGTGTTCTGGGCCCAGTCGCTGTGGAGCAACCCCGTGAACCGCACAGGTCAGGGGAACGCGCAGATGTGGTACGCCACGACCCGGGACTTCCAGACGTTCTCCGCTCCCCAGGTCTGGCAGAATCCAGCCCCGCTGTCGCGGATCGACACGACCGCGATCCGGGTCGGGGACCACTACTACCGGGTGACCAAGAACGAGGCCGGCAACCAGGGCTCGGACATCTTCTCGGAGAAGCACACCGACTTCCTGGACAGCGACATCGACAACTGGACGTTGGTCGCGCCGGCTCTGGGGCGCACGACGTGGGTCGCCAACCAGGGGTACGAGGGACCGGTCATCTTCAAGGCCAACCCCGGTGACACCTCCTGCCCCGGCCAGCTCTACCTCTGGGGTGACCGGTACACCAACGGTGGTGGTTACCAGGCCGCGTGCCACGAGAACATCGAGGCGCCGACCTGGAACGCCAAGGCCATCACGATGACCAACGCGGGTGTCGTCCGTCCGCGTCACGGCACCGTGATCCCGCTGACCGTGCGCGAGTGGAACGACATCCGCGAGATCCCGAACAGCGACGTCGCGACCACCACCGAGGTGGCTGTCGAGCCGTACGCGAGCGGGGCCCAGACGACCACGGCCACCGTGACAGTCAGGGCGGCCGACGGGTTCGAAACCGGCGGTCAGGTGCGGGTCAGCATCGGCTCATGGTCGAAGCTCGCCCAAGTGAGCGACGGCGCGGCCACGGTCACGTTGCCGACGGGTCTGCCCGCGGGTGCCCGAACGGTCAAGGCCGAGTACCTCGGCTTCGACTACCTGACGGCGTCGGAGGGTACGGCGTCGTTCGAGGTGCCCTCCGGCCCGCTCGCCGTCAAGGTCCACGCCAAGGCCGCGCCGGCGTCGGTCGTCCGCGGGGACACGTTCAGACTGAACGTGACTGTTGGGCCGGCTGGCGGGCCGAAGCACCACTCTCCGACCCCGACCGGCGAGGTCACCGTCACCTTCGGTGGCGCGGTGCAGGTGGTGGCACTAGCCGACGGTAAGGCCGTCGTCGACCTGCCGACCGCCGACCTGCAGCCCGGGAACTACCGGGTACACGTCGCCTACTCTGGCAACCCGACCTACCAGCCCCACGCCGCCAACTACCAGACGTTGACGGTACGCAAGCAGAGATAGGCACCCGGAGTCGCTTGACCGCAAGCAAGAGCGGGCGAGATCCGGTGATCTCGCCCGCTCTTGACGGTACGGCCCCGCAACCGGCACTACTGAGTGATCATGCCCTTCTCGACGGCCAGGTTGTAGTTCTCCCCGAACACGTTGAGCTCGTGGACGCCGACCTTGACGGTCTCGGTCGTCCCCAGGACCTTCAGCCGCACGGCGTTCGTCAGCACCCGGTCGAAGGTGACGTAGTCAGCCGTGTACGCGGTGGTGTTCGTGCTCCTGTCGACCAGGGGCCGCCACGTGTTGGTGGGGATGTCCTTGTACTCCAGCGTGTACTGCACGGCGTTGTCCTTGGTGAACGTGCGCCCGAGCTCCTTCCACTGGATCTGAGCGGCGGAGATGTGGAAGACGGTCCCGAAGCCCCTGATGTACGTGGGCGCGGTATCGCTGTCGGCCGGCTCCCACCACGTGGATAGGGACCGGTCCCCTCCGTAGTACGGGTTGCGCCCGGGCGCATAGCTGCTTGCCCAGTACGCCTGGCTGTTGGTGGCCACATTGTAGAGTCCGACATCGTCCCGGCCCGAGATCTTCTTTCCGGGGGCCAGTTGCGGGGTGTTGGACAACTCGCAGTCGATTGTTCCCCGTTTCGGACCGGCGGGCGTCACGTTGCAGATGTCCATGCCCAGTCGCCGCTCGAAGAACTCCTCGTACGCGATGACATAGGTGTAGAAGAACACCAGGTTGCCGGACTTGTCGAGCACGAAACTGCCGTGCCCGGCGTTCGGATATACCGCACTCGGGTGGTTGTTTCCGTACCCGATCGGGTTCTGCTGCGTGACCTTGAACCCGGAGAGCGGCTTGTCCGAGGTCATCACGCCGGTCGCGTACGTGGTGAACTCCGTGCCGCCGGACGCGACCGAGAGGTAGTACGTGTTTCCCACCTTGAACAGCTGCGAACCCTCCACGTACCCGTGCGTGTAGGTCGCCTTGTTGTCCCCGATGTGCTGCCACTCCTGACGCGGGTCAAAAGTCCAGAGCACGACCGGGTCGCTGATGAGCTGCCGGGGATTGTTCGGGTCGAGTTCGGCGCCCATGATCGGCGAGCCGATGTTGTACGTCAAATACAGTCGACCATCGGTGTCCGGGAAGAACTGCACGTCGCCAACGCTCAGGGTCTGGCCGTTCGGGCGCAGGAAATTCCCCATGCTGGTCCACGGGCCGGTGGGCGAGTCCGCTTGATAGACCGGCGTGTTGTTGCCAGCCATGTAGAACTTGTCGCCGAGCTGTACGGCGGTTGGCGCGACCAGACCCAGGTTCATCTGGTGGGGCGTCCACGTGAGGTAGTCGGTGGTGGACCAGACGGTGCGATTGTTGTTCGGTGCGTTCTGCATGGCGCCTGACGCGTAGAGATAGATGGTCCCGTCGACGTTCAGCGCGGACCAGTCCGCCCCGGTCCGGGCGGAGTTCTCCGAGATCCTGGTAAAACCGACTGTGGATCGGCTCGCCAGAGTCCGCCCGGACGCTGCCGTCCACGTCTCCAGGTTCAGGCTGGCCGGGATCTGCGAAGTGTTTGCGACATTCGCATCCGTGGGCGGCATCGTCCCCACGATGTTGCGCACGGCCATCCCCGGCAGGTTGATCGGGTTCACATAGGTCTGGGCCATGTCGACACCGGCCAGTGGCACCTTGGCGGACGGGGTTTGAGCTCCGGGGCCCGGCGGCGCGGGCGGCGCGGGCTTCTCCGCCGAGGCCGGCACGATAGGTGTCAGTTGACCCAGCCCCATTCCTATCAGCAGGGCGAGGCCAATAGCCGCTAAACCTCGACGTCGGCTGCCGGCAGTCCTCTCGATAACCATCAGGTCCCACCTTCCGTCTGGTCGTGATAGCGCTAACAATGGGCGCCAGTGCCCGACTTCCGGATAACCGGCCTAGCGTCGTCGATTGCTGGTGTGAGGCACCCTTCGAAGGGGGACGAAGAGTGGGGGAAAGCTTGTCCGCTCGACCAGCTGGGCTTCCAGCGCACACGTCTATCGGTTCCGTCCCGTCCGGCGGGACCAGCGATCGACGGCTGTTAACGCTAACAATGTTGCGACGATGTTAACGGTGCAATCTGGAGCGTGTCAAGAGCGTCAATGCCCACGGGACCTGTGCTGATCATGGTGTTGGGCTGTTGTGATGCGCCAACGGAAGCGCGAGGGTAAGCCAACGAGCGCGAGCATCACCGCCGATTCCGATGAGGTCAGGGTGCGTCCGGACGATGGGCGGGTTGGAACAGTTCGATGAGGTTTGCGGCGGGGTCGGCGAGCAGGATCTGGCGTCCGCCGGGGCCAGCGATCACATCACTGCGGAACGACACCCCGGCGCGGCGTAGCCGGTCGACTTCAGCATCCAGATCGTCGACGGTGAGGTGGATGCGGTTGCGTCCGGCGTCCGTGGCGTCGTCGGGGGTGGCACGGGCGCCCGAGCTGGCCGGCCCCGACAGCAACAGCCGCAGTGGGCCGCGCACGACGTCGGCGAAGGCGGGCACGGCGTTGGTGTTCAGAGTGAAGCCGAGGTGGGTGGTGTAGAAGTCGATGGCTGCTTGGACGTCATCGACGAGGTAGCGGACGCTGGCCTGCTCATCAGGCACTGTCATGGCGGTATCTCCCCTTGGGTTCGGGTGGCGTCGAGGGCGGACAGCAGGTGTCTGACGCGACTGTCGATGTCGGCCGCGGTGCGCTGAAAGGCGGGATAGCTGGCCTGGTCGGTGTCGCCGCCGGCAGCGGGGTCGGGGATGCTCCAGTGCACTCTGCGGGGGTGTTCCGGGAAGTCGGGGCATGCCTCGCGGGCCTTGTCGCACAGACTGACGACGTAGTCGAACCGGCGACCGGTCAGCGTGTCCCAGTGCCGGGGGCGCTGGTCAGTGATGTCGAGGCTGAATTCCTCGCTCACCACCCGTACGGCGTTGGGGTGCAGGTGGGGTTTGGGCCGGCCGCCGGCACTGGCCACCCTGACGTGACCATTGGTGTGATGCCGGAGCAGGGCCTCGGCGATCGGTGAACGGGCGCTGTTGCCGGTGCAGACGAACAGCACGCCGAGGCGGGGTGCGCGCCGCAGGTCCACGTGTGGGGCGCGCGGCACGAGGGGTTCCCGGCGCAGCGCCGGGTGCAGCGCGGCGCCGGTTTCGGTCAGCGCCCCGGCGCAGCGGTCCAGGTCCAGGTGGTAGTAGCTGTCGCGGCCGTCGAAGCTGCTGCGTGTGGTGGTGACCAGTCCGCCGTCGCGCAGGAGCCGCAGGTGGTAGGAGACCAGGTTCTGTGGCTCGTCCACGAGCGTCACCAGCTCCCGGACCCGGTAGTCGCTGGCGGCGAGCTCGGTCAGCAGCCTCCACCGCAGCGGATGGGCGGCGAGACGTACGAACGCCGGGGCGGCTTGACTCGACATCACCACGACCGGAAGGTACATCAAGCAGGGCCGATGCATCAAGTGGGTTTGATGGAATTGGCGCCCCCGACGAATAGCAGGTCACACGGGCGGCGCCGTCGTGGGCATGGCGCCCTCGGCGAGCTTGAGTCGTGTCCAGATGTTCATGTTGATCACAACGCCCACGATCTCCAGGATCTCGCCCTCCGTGAAGTGCGTGGCCATCCTGTCGTGTGCCTCCTGGACCCGGCTGTTGACAGTGGCGTCGGCGGCACGGGTCAACGCCTCGGTGTAGGCGAGCGCGGCTCGCTCCCTCTCGGTGAACAGGTGGGTCTCCCACCACGCGGTGAGGGTCTCGACCTTGGACGGCGGGATGTCGGCGGTGCGGGCAGCGGCGTGGTGCACCAGAAGGCAGTAGCTGCAATTGTTGATCTGTGCGACGCGCAACCGCAGGAGCTGGGCCAGGGCCTGTTCCACCTGGAGAGTGGCGGTATGGCCGAAAGCTGCGGCCCCTGCGTTTGCCAGAGCCATCAGTTGCTCGTTTGACCTGGCGTTCAGCCGGACGTTCTGGATCCTGGTATCCAAGCGATGACCTCCCGTAGGTCACAACGACAACACCGGTGGTGGGGACGTCCGGGCGTTGACTCGGAGTCAGGAAAGCGCAATCCTGTGGAAGCGCTCCCATCGTCGAGCTTCTATTCGAAAGGAAAGCTCGTGCGACCCATCACAGCTCTACTCCCGGTCGTGCTCGCCACGGCCCTCGGTGGCATGGCCCTACCGGAACCCGCCCTTGCCGCAGACGGCCCGGCGCTGGCCGTCAACACCACCGCCGCCCGACACCAGATCAGCCCGTACGTCTACGGCATGAACTTCGCTGACGAGGCCCTCGCCCGCGACCTGCGGCTGCCGGTGCACCGTTACGGCGGCAACGCCACCACCCGCTACAACTTCCGCGCCGACACCACCAACCGCGCGTCGGACTGGTACTTCGAGAACATCCCCAATGACAACCCGAGTCCGGGCGACCTCCCCGAGGGCTCTGAGAGCGACCGGTTCGTGCAGCAGAACAAGGCCACCGGCGCCGCCACGGTCATGACGATGCCGATGCTCGGCTGGATCGCCAAGGACCGGTCGCGGGCGTGTGGCTTCAGCGTCGCCAAGTACGGCCCGCAGCAGTCGACCGACACCTGGGCACCGGACTGTGGCAACGGCATGAAGCCGGACGGGTCCCCGGTCACCGGCAACGATCCGAAGGACACCAGCGTCGCCGTCGGTCCGCAGTACGCCACCGATTTCGTCAACCACCTCAAGGGGCAGTTCGGCGCTGCTGCCGACGGCGGAGTCCAGTTCTACAACCTGGACAACGAGCCGGACCTGTGGCACGCCACCCACCGCGACGTCCGCCCGACCGGGCTGGGCTACGACGAGCTACGCGACCGCACCTACGAGTACGCCGCCGCGATCAAGGCCGCCGACCCCGGGGCGAAGACGCTCGGTCCCGTCGGCTGGGGCCTGAACTCGATCTTCTATTCGGGCCTCGACCAGGACACCTGCTCGCGCACCGGCTGCTGGTCGAATCCACCGGACAAGGCCGCGCACGGCGGCCAGGACCTCGGCCCGTGGTATCTCGACCGGATGCGCGAGTACGAGCAGCAGCACGGCACCCGCATCCTCGACTACTTCGACGTCCACCTCTACCCGCAGCAGTCCGGCGTGCTCGGCGACGCGGCCGGCGATGCCAACACCCAGGCGCTGCGGCTGCGCTCGACCCGCCAGCTGTGGGACCCGACCTACGTGGACGAGAGCTGGATCAACAGTCCGGTCCGGTTCATCCCGCGGCTGCGGGAGCTGGTCGACCAGCACTACCCGGGCACCAAGGTCGCAATGACCGAATACAACTGGGGCGGCTTCGGTTCGCTCAACGGCGCGCTCGCCCAGGCTGACGTACTCGGCATCTTCGGCCGCGAAGGGCTCGACCTGGCCACCCTCTGGACCGCACCCAAGGCCGACCAGCCGGTGGCCAACGCCTTCCGCATCTACCGCAACTACGACGGCAAGGGCGGCGCGTTCGGTGAGACCTCCGTCCAGGCGACAAGCACCGACCAGGGAAAACTGGCCGTGTACGCCGCCGAGCGCAGCGCCGACAAGGCGCTCACCCTGGTCGTCGTCAACAAGACCGGCGACGACCTGACCAGCCCGGTCACCCTCACCGGCGCCTCCGCCAGCACCGCCGAGGTCTACCGTTACAGCGGGGCGGACCTCGCCGGCGTGGTCCGGGAGGCAGACCTTCCGGTGACCGCCGGCGGCCTCACGGCCACCTTCCCGGCCAATTCGATCACCCACCTGGTGCTGCCGCGCGGCACCACGCCCGGCGACACCCAGGCGCCGACCGCTCCGGGCAAGCCGACCGCCGGCACGATCACCGGCGACAGCGTCGCGCTGGCCTGGACGCCGTCCACCGACGACACCGCCGTCACCGGCTACGACGTGCACCGGGTCGACACCACCGGCACCGTGAAGGTGGGCAGCGCCACCGGCACCACGTACACCGTGACCGGGCTGACGCCGGACACCCCGTACACCTTCGTGGTGACCGCCCGCGACGCGGCGGGCAACGTCTCGGCGGCCTCGTCCGGTCTGACCGTGCGGACCGCGCCCGCCGCCCCGACCGGCGGCTGCACGGTCGGCTACACGGCGAACAGTTGGCCGGGCGGCTTCACCGCGACCGTGACGATCAAGAACACCGGCACCACCGCGATCGACGGCTGGAAACTCGGCTTCGACTTCCCCACCGCCGGCCAGAAGGTCGACCAGGGCTGGTCGGCCACCTGGAAACAGAACGGTACGAGCGTCACGGCGGACAGCATGAGTTGGAACGGCAAACTCGCCCCCGGGGCGTCCACCAGCATTGGCTTCAACGGTACGTGGAGCGGCACCAATCCGGCACCAACCGCCTTCACCCTCAACGGTCAACGCTGCGGGTGACCTGAGAGACCCCCGCTCCGTCGCACACCGGCGGAGCAGGCCGCAGGGTCCGGGGTGCGCGGCACCCCGGACCCCTGGCTCTCGAGCAGCGGTCCGGGCCAATCCCGCCACAGGACGGCTCAGAAACCGAGCATGGACCGCAGCGACTACCACTGGCTCGCCCCGGGGCATGTAGTTCCTCTCCCCCCAGAGCAACGACCAGGGATGAACTACATCGCTTCCAGTTCTCGTCCCTTCGTTTCGGGGAGAAAGCGCTGGACGAAGACGAAGGCGAGGACCGCGAATCCGGTGAATATGCCGTACGTGAGGGGCAGGCTGACGTCAGCGAGGCTCGGGAAGGAGATAGTGACCAGCCAGTTGGCGATCCACTGTGCTGCCCCGGCGACCGCAACGGCGGTGACGCGGATCTGGTTGTTGAACATCTCGCCGAGCAGCACCCAGAGCGTCGGCCCCCAGCTCGCCGCGAACGACAGGACGTAGAGGTTGGCCGCGATGAGCGCGACGACATTCACGCCGGACGGAAGGCTGAGGTTCTCCCCCGTCCCGGTGGCGCGGCTGAAGCACCAGACGAGGACAGCCAGAGTCAGCGCCATGCCCGCAGCGCCGGTCCTCAGCAACGGCTTGCGGCCGACCCGGTCGATGAGGGCGATCGCCACAAAGGTGCCGGCGAGATTGACCAGGCTGGTGATGACGCTCGTCAGGAGGGCATCGTTCTCGGCAAAGCCGACGGCCCGCCAGAGTGTGGTGGAGTAGTAGAAGATCACGTTGATGCCGACCAACTGCTGCAGGGCCGCGAGAATGATGCCGATCCAGACGATCGGCAGCAGCCCGAAGCGTCGGTCCACAGCAGAACGGCCACGGAGGTCAGCGAGATCGATGTTCTGCTTGGTGCCGGCGAGCGAACGTCTGATCTCCTCGAGGCGCTCGCCGTCGCCGACGTACCGCTGCAGCACCTCACGTGCTTGCTCGTCGCGGTGGCGTCGGACCAGGTAACGCGGCGACTCGGGGATCCGCAGCGCCAGTAGGCAGTAGAGCGCCGCGGGAACCACGGCGGAGGCCAACATCCACCGCCACGCTGCCCCGCCCCACGGCACGTCGCTGCTGGCACCACCCGCCAAGGCGGCCAAGGCGTAGTCCATCAGCAGAGCGGCACAGATTCCAATCACAATGGCCAGTTGTTGCAGGGAGCCCAATCGTCCTCTCTTGCCGGCAGGAGAGATCTCGGCGATGTAGGCGGGGACGACGACGCTGGCAGCGCCGACGGCCATTCCGGCGACGGCCCGCCAGGCGGTCAAGCTGATGGGGCCTATGGCGAGCGCCGAGCCCACGGCGCTGACCGCGAACATGATCGCCGTAATCAGCATGACCCGGACCCGACCGATCCGATCAGCCAGCAGACCGCCGAACCACGCGCCGACCGCACCGCCGAGCAGCGCTGCCGATACCGCGGTGCCCAGCACCAATGCCGAGAGGTGAAACTCGGCCTTGATCGCGTCAACCGCACCATTCACCACGGCGGTGTCGTAGCCGAAGAGGAAGCCGCCGACGGCTGCGGCCGCGGCGATCAGAACAGCCCCACCTGGGCTTCTGGCTAACGGGTGGGAGGCGTTGTCGTCGGGGGTGACACGGGGCGGATCCATGCGGTTCATCGTGCCGCAGCGGTGCGGCGTTTGTCCTAATTTCCGGAGCTGTCCGTGACAGGGGCCGCTAGCGCGGACGCTCGACCACGTCGGGCAGACGGCGCAGGACGCGCTGGGACCCAACGGTCCGCTGTCGCAGACGCTGCAGCAGGCCACCCAGCAGGTCGGTCAACAGCCCGGACAGACCACTCACCAACTGGCTCAGAACCGCCCGGCGGGGGCTGGCAGGTCACGGCACGGCTGGTAGGACCGCAGGGGCAATTACTGACCAAGGTTGGTGACCAGGTTGACGGCGACGGCCAGGATGCCGGTTCCGAAGGCGTACGAGAGCAGCGCGTGCCCGAGCGCGACCCGGCGCATGTGGTTACTCGTCGGTTCGTTCTCGCCTGGGCCGAAAGACATGCCAACCGTAAACGCGATGTACGCGAAGTCGGCGTACGCCGGCCGGTCCTCCCGCTTGAAGTCGATGCCGCTGCCGTCGTCGTCGCGGTAGTACAGCCGGGCGTACTTCAACGCGAAGACAGTGTTCACCAGCGCCCATGCCAGGACCACCGCGACGACGCTGAGAATCACGAGCGTGACAGCCACTGCGTCGTGTTGGCTTGAGGCGCGGACGAGCGCCTCGGCCACGGCGGCGAGGCTGATCACGGACGCGATCAGGATCGCCCAGTCGGTGGAACGAGAGTCCTGCTCCGCCTCGGCAAGCTGCTCCGTACGCTCGGGACTCGCCGGCCAGCAGGCCCGCCACGTCCAGACGAGGATCATGCCTGCCGCGATCGTCCAGATCACGAGCGGCGTCAACTCCGGCGCCCCGGCCAGCGCGATGGCCGCCCCGGCTACGACACCGACGGCCAGCGACCACAGGGCACGCCCGACGGACAGCAGCCGTCCCAGCCCCGGTCGTCCAGATCGCTTTTCCACCCTTTCAGCGTTCCGACTCGACCGCGTCTCGCAGTGCAAACCCCGAGCGATCACCGGATCGGGCTGCGTCGAGGGTGGCGGGTCGCCGGCGATCCACGCACGAGCCCTGGGCGACAACTTCATCCACTGGACGTTTCGCCGTCTCACGCCAGGTGCCTGCGCCGTGCGGCAAGCCGTATCTCGATGCGGCTGACTCAGCCCATCACAGGGAATGCCGGCGGATGGTGAAGTTTCTACACTTGTGAGCCAACACCGCCGCCGATACATAATGGGCAGTGCACTGAGCGCCGCTTCAGCGACCAATGTGATCCGCCGACCGGATGGAGGCCTGTCCATGGCGTTGACCCCGGCGACTGGGGGCGGTTGCGGAGAGTCGACGCCACGCTCGCCGATTCAGTCGCCGAGGCCGGTCAATTCCGACGTCGAGTGGGACAGCTTCGACCCGCAGGCATATGTCCGGCACAACTACGCGGATCTGCGGTCCGACGATCGGGAGATCCTCTGCCGTATCCGGGATTTCTTCGCCGCGGCGAAGCTCTCCGACGCGCGGTGCGTCGACGTGGGGTCGGGAGCGAATCTGTACCCGACGCTGTCGCTTCTGCCGTTCGCGAAGGCCGTCGACCTGTGTGAATGGTCGACGGCGAACGTGAACTGGCTGCGCACGCAGGTCGACAGCTACGACGAGCTCTGGGACCCGTACTGGCAGGTGTGCGCGGAGCACCCGGCGTACGCGGCACTGGCGGACCCGCGCCGGCGCCTGGCGCAGGTGGGCCGGGTGGTGCGGGCCAGCGTTTTCACCCTGCCGAGGCACGCCTGGAGCGCCGGCACGATGTTCTTCGTGGCCTGCTCCATCTCGGCCGACCGGGCCGAGGCCGAGGACGCGATCGGTCGGTTTCTGGACGCGCTGCGGCCCGGGTCGCCCTTCGCCGTGACGGTCATGCTCGGGTCCGTCGGCTACAGCGTCGGCCGGCGGATGTTCCCGGCGGTGGCACTACAGCGCGCCGACGTGGTGGCCAGCATCGCGGCCGGAGCGTACGACCTGGACATCCACGAGGTGCAGCCGAGGCCGCCACTGCGGGACGGGTATTTGAGCATGCTGCTGGCCACCGGCCGTACCCGCGGATAGCGCCGATGCGTGCCTGCGGGATCTGCCGACGTCGTGCTGTCGGCGCCGCGTGCCGGCGCGGCATTCCACGGGCCCGATCGGCCGGAGTGCCGACACGCGACCATCGAAGCCTTTCATGTGGCACTCGACTGGCCCGCTACCATGATGCTGTTACGCCATCGTGGACCATCGCGGGCACGGCAATACCAGAGGTTTCGAGTCGACGACTACAACAGACGGCGGTGGATCATGCGGATGCAGCCGCGCCAGGAGATCCTCGACATCTGGCGGGCTACGGTTCGCAGTTGCTGGGCGAACGGTGAATGGCACTGGGGCAGCCGAAGTGGTAGCAACTCGATCAGCGACGCGGAGCAACTGCTGACCCTGTTGCTCCCCGCGGCCAAGGTCCCCGTGTTGTCACTGGACGACCCGGACCGCGCCGACGAAGAGGTGATCGACGCGCTCAGCCCGATCGGCGGCGCGATCGAGATTCCCCGCCGGCTGGTCAGCGTGATGATCGACTATTTCCGGCGGTACACCGACGACGCCGGCACTCCGATCTTCGGCGGGGGCAGTTACCTCACCCCGCTGGAGGGCGGTCCGGAGCTCACCGACGAGCAGCGTTCCCTGGACATCGTCGACTCGTTCGCGGTGTCGGTCACGCTCACGCTGGCGACGATCGGTTTCATCAAGGTCTACCGGAGCTCCACCCAGCGGCGCGACCTGTTGGCGCAACTGGACGAGCTGGAGGCGATGGCGAGCGCGCGCCTCACGGCGGCGATGGTCGGCCTGCTCCGCAGCTTCAGTACCTTCGTCTTCACCGCCAGCGACGAGTACGGCATTCGTCTGTGCGACATGGTCAATCAGGACGAGCTGCCGCGCCGCGAGCTGGTGGCCGCGCTGCGCGAGCAGCTGCGGGACACGATGGCGAGTCTGCGTAGCGTGATCATCGGGTCGGGTCGGGTGACCGAGGACCTGGACAACAGCGAGATGCTGTTCGAGTGCGGCTGGTCGTGGGGAATCATCTCCGGGGCCGAGGAGGTTCCGACCACCGAGCCGATCGGCCTGCAGCGTGAGGGCTCTGCGGAGAACGCCCCTTACCTGTACTTCACGGTGATCGCGATGGACGCCATCGAGGACCTGAACTCCGAACGCACCCGGCTGCTCGGGTTGCTCAACGAGGAGCAGCAGCGGCTGTCCCGGGCGCTGCAACTGCGCTGGGAGCTCACCCGGACGTACTGGGCGACGGTGGCGACCTTCGGCAACCGACGGCGGTGGCCCATCGAGGACATCCCCTGGCGGACGACCGATGGTGACCGGACCGACTACTACACGCTCCAGGCCACGTCGCTGGCGGTGAAGGGCCTGATCGCCGTCGGGCGCGGCGGTGACGAGGAGCTCGGGCGGATCGCCTCGGTGCTGGTGGAGCTGGCGCAACGGGCGCGGATCACCCGGCGGGCGTCGCCCGGCGAGCCCGCGCTGTTCGTGCACGCGCCAGGCAAGCGGGTGACCCTGAACGACGACACGTCAAAGCCGATCATGGCGTGGAACGTCAACGAGTTCTCCGTGGTGCTGCTACAGCGGGCGGCTGCCGTCGCCGGTCTGCTGAGCAACGCTCGACGGCGCAGCGAACTGCTCGAGCTGGCCGACGAGGTGTGGGATCATCTGCTGCTGCGGCGCATCCCGGACGGCCGGCACCAGGGGCTGTGGGACCACGCCGGTGGTGCTTTTCCCGGGCTGGCGCCGAAGCCGGACGCACCCTCGTGGTATCTGACCGAGCGGGTGGTGCAGGCTCTGGTCACCTCCGCCCAGTTGCTGTGGGAGCGGCCGTTCCCACGAGCCGGCCAGCTGGCCGGCTACGCGCAGGACCTCGTCGACGAGGCCGAATACCTGTTCGACCGGGAGTTGATGCGCGGCACCTTCGACGGTGAGGCGATGCAGCGCAGCATGCGCAGCATCCGAGCCAGCCTGGGCCAGGCGCAGCTGTTGGTTGACGAGCGTCCCGGCACGGCGGCCGCTCTGGTGAACACTCTCCTGTTGCTACTCAACGACATCGCTACCGGGCAGCAGAAGGCCAGCGAGGGGATCTGAATGCTGGTCTTCGTCACGTCGCACAAGGGCGGCACCGGGCGGTCGGTGACCGCGGCGAACATCGCCTACCGCAGCGCGTTGTCCGGTCGCCCCACCTGCTACCTGGATTACGACTTCGGCTCGCCGACCGCCGGGATCACGTTCCAGATTCCGCAGGCCGTCAATGGCGTGGAGGGCGCCGGGCCCAACGGTGGCGGCCTGCACCGATATCTGCGCGGGGAGATCCCGTCTCCGGAGCAGTTGGACGTGTGGGGCACCTCCGAACGGGCCAGCCTGCGGCAGAGGCCCATCGGGTCCGGTCCGCTGGTGCTCCTGCCGGGGCAACGCAACGGTAGCGAGTTCGGTTTCACCAACGACATCGCCAAGCGCTGCGCCGAGCTCTTCCTCCGGCTGGAGGAGGAGTTCGACCTGACCCTGGTGGACCTCAGCGCCGGCCGGTCGTACGCAAGTCAGATCGCGCTGGCCGCCACCGCGACCTCGACCCTGCGCAAGGTCGCCGTGCGCTGGTTGGTCTTCCACCGGTGGACTCCCCAGCACGTCACCGCAGCGGCGGACCTGGCCTTCGAGGCGGGTGGGATCGTGGCCATGGGCAAGGAGTACGGCCACGAGCCGGACAGGCTACGGGAGTCGCTGCGCTTCATCCGTACAGCGGTGATCGACTCACGTGGCCCTGAGGTCGGCCACCTCGGCCTCGCCCAGCAGGCCTTCCTGCGCAAGTGCGACGCGGAGCTGTCAGAGCTGGCCCGACGACGAGGTGTCGGGCGTACGACGCTGCTCGGCGTGGTGCCGCTGGATCCTCTGTTGCAGTGGCGGGAGCAGCTGATCTCCGATCACGACGTGCAATCCAAGATTGCCAACGTCAAAACGGTGGACGCCTTCGTTGACCTGACCGAGAAGCTTTTCGACGAGACGGCATGGGACACCGCGTGATCGGCATGGATGTCAGGTTCCAGGAGGCAGCTGCGGTGCGTCGTACAGAGAGCGTGGCGTACTCGCATCTGTCCGTGGAGCTGGGGCACTTCTACGCGGAGGACTTCGGCGACGGGTGTGAGGAGCTGAGGCGCAAGTTCGAGCGGATCGCGGACTGGTCGGCCGCGATCCCGGCTCTGGCCCGACGAGGGCTGCCCGCACACCGGGAGCCGCGGATCAGCACCTGCTTCATGTTGGACGACTACTTCCACCGCTTCGGCACCCCCCGCGAGGTGATTCCGCAGGTGCAGAGCGCCGCGGCGGAGCACGGCCTGACCTTGGACTACGTGGCTCGGGAGTCCAGCTTCGCCCGGCACGACGGTGCCGAGCTGGCCCGGTTGGTGGTCGACACACTGGTGGTGGAACCACCTCGGCACACCACCGGGAGTCGTCCACCGTTGAGCGAGTCGGGCTGGTTGTCCAACGGTAAGCGGTCCCCCGGGCACGTCGACGCGCCGGCGATGACCCTGCCCCGTCCGTGGTCTCCGCCGTTGCAGTCCGGCGATCCCCGGCACTCCATCTTCGTCGACATCGAGCTCTGGTCCGACGAGCCGGACGCCCGGGTGTGGGCCTGCGCCCTGCTCGCCTCGGTCTGGCAGATGACCCGCCTCGGCGTGCTACGGCATCGGGGCGAGACGATGACGCAGCCGTGCCGGCTCGCCGGCGAGCTGCCGACTGACTGGGACGAACTGCCGGCGATCGTCCAGCTGAACCCGGCGGCCGCACCGTTCTGCGCGTATCGCACGCTGACCCTGATGGGCACCCAGTACCTGCCGGTGGAGCTGGCCGTACGGACCATCCTCGGCCAGGTGGCGGTGCCGCCGGTGGTCGCGCAGCAGGTAGCCAAACGGGCCGGCGGCGAGGGCCTGCACCTGCCCAGCGAGCTGGTCGACCGGCTGAGCTACGTGTTCATCAGCGACTGAGCGTGCTCAGCGCCCGCACGGCTCGTCGACGGCCACCCGGCCGGCCAGGTCGCGCAGCAGAGCCATGTTGCTCACGCTGATCTGATCCCGGATCCAGTTGACCGACGAGTTCCACTGACGGCTGAACCCGGGTACCTGCTCCAACTGGTCCCAGATCGGTCGCAGTCGCGGGTGCACCCGCGCGCCGGGCAGCCACAGGTGCAGCAGGTGCTCCAGCACCGGCCGCAGCCGCTCGACGTGCTCCTGCCCGGAGGCCGATCGGGTGACCGCGGACTCCACCAGCGAGGACAGCATGGTCAGCAGCCAGTCGTGCAACGCGAGATCTTCGCAGAGCCCGGCCACGGCGGCCGGCACGTCCTGCGGGTCGAGCACGAGTTCGACCGTACGCAGGGTGGGCGAGTCCACGGTGACCACGGCCGAGACGTCCCGGTTCGGACGCTCGTCGGCCTGCGCGGTCCAGCGCAGCCGTGTGCGGGCGGTACGCAGTGGCGGGCGCCGGTCCAGCAGGTCGGACATCTGCACACCGTCGAGCACCCTGCCGGTGATCGCCTCCAGGTTCAGCACGTCGGCGTTGTTGCCGTGCAGGAATCCCGCGCTCAGATCGGCGACGTCCAGCTTGCCGACCGTCTCGAGGACGCCGGGGTTGGCCAGGTAGTGCGACCACGGCTGGCGGCGCTCCCCGGCGACGACGTGGATGACCGAGGAGGCCTGCACGATCCGGCCGCCGGTGATGATGGCCCGGGTGACGACGGCTCCCACCCCACGTAACTGGCGCTTTCTGGCGCTCGGGAGCCAGCAGTCGACACCGGTGCGGACATCGGGTGACACCGCGTACAGCGATGGACGCCGGGAGGTCAACACGGCCTCGCCCTCGATCAGGCTGAGCACCTCGGCGCTCTGCTCCTGGGCCAACGCCGTGCTGTGCTGCAGAAGGCTGGTGTGCACCTCACCGACCGTGAGCATGGCTTCCTCCGCAACGCTGCCACCGACCCGCGCTCATCCCGCGGCATACGGCTCATGCTGATTGACGTACACCCCTCGCGACCGGCACTGACACGGATCCACGTCGGACAACCGAAACTCCACGAGTACGAGATTCGACCGCCCGGATCCGTATCTGTTGAAAGCCATCATAGGCCCGGAGTCGGCGGGAATCCCATGTACGGCCGGCGTTCGGAGTGTTCGCGGGTCGGACGGACGTGACAACGACTGATATTTTCAATGGTGCGGTCGCCAGCCACCCCCTGGAGTTTGCCGTTCATGAAGGTCTACATTTCGGCCACCCAAAAGGACTTGCTGGAATACCGCGCTGCCGTGCACGCCGTGGCTCGCCGTCTGGAGATCGACGACGTGGCCATGGAGGCCTACGGCGCCGACATCAGACCGCCGCTGGAACGCTGCCTCGCCGACGTGCGCCGGTGCGACCTCTACGTGGGGCTGTTCGCCTGGCGGTACGGGTTCCGGCCGCCCGGCCAGGAGTCCTCCATCACCGAGTTGGAATACCGGGAGGCGCTCGCCTCGGGCAAGCCCTGCCTGGTCTTCCTGCTCGCGGAGGACACGCCCTGGCCGGTCGACATGATCGACCGGGATGCCGACTGGCAGCAGATCGTCGCGTTGCGCCGTGAGCTCAAGGAGCGCCACCTCTGCGCCTTTTTCTCCGGTGTGGACGACCTCACCGCCAAGGTGACCGCCGCACTGGCCGACGTACGCAGTGGCAGATCCCCGGCGCGCGAGCCCGCCGACCCGGACACCCACCTGCCGACGGCCGTCCGCAACCAGTACTACAAGCAGTTGTCGTTGCGATACCAGGCCGTCTCGGTGGACGCGGTCTCACCGCGTCCCACCATCGGCTACCTCACCGTCGGGCTGCCCAAGGTGTTCGTGGAGCCCCGCGTCCACGAGGACGCGCGACCGGAGATGCCGCTGGCGTGGTGGCGTTGGGCCGGGTCCACGCCGGGCGACGACGTCGGCGGGCTGCCCGGGGTGGTCAACCCGGAGGAGGTGGAGCGGCTCTGGGAGGAGTACGCGGCCAAGGACGAGCTGTCGTTGTTCGACGTGGTGTCCGACCCGGGCCGTCGCACGATCGTGCTGCTGGGCGACCCCGGCTCCGGTAAGTCCGCGGCCGCGCGGTACCTGGCGCTGACGCTGGCCGGGGTCTGCGTCGAGCCTCGGCTGAGTGCGCTGGACCGGTACCTACCCGTCCTGATCGAGCTGCGCTCCTACGCCACCCATCACGGGGACGGCCGGTGCGACGGCTTGCTCGACTACGTCGGCCACCGCCACCAGCAGGGGCTGGCCGGTGTTGACCGGGACGTGCTGGAGGCGTACCTGCGCCAGGGCGGCCAGGCGCTGTTCCTGTTCGACGGCCTGGACGAGGTGTTCGACCCGGCGCAGCGGGAAGAGGTGGCCGCGCAGATCGCCACGTTCGCCAACGAATACCCGGGGGTGCTGACCGTGGTCACCTCGCGGGCGGCCGGTTACCAGCGGCACACCTTTGCCAACGCAGGTTTCGACCACTTCACCCTGGAGGATCTCGACGACGAGCAGATCGCGAGGTTTCTCGGCAACTGGTACCGCTACGTGATGCCCACGCCGGCTGCGGAGGCGGAGCGGCAGCGGCGCCAGATTCTCGACGTGGTGGGCAGTTCCCGAGCGATGCGGGAGATCGCCGGCAATCCCCTGTTGCTGATGCTCATGGCGATCGTCGGCCGGGGTCACCCGCTGCCCCGCAACCGGCGCCGGCTCTACGCGCACGTGACCGACGTACTGATCTCCGAGTGGGATGTGACCAAGCAACTGCGGGAGAGCCACGGCGACGTGCCGTCGCTGGACCTGCAGGCGAAGCGTCGGCTGCTGCGTCACCTGGCGTATTGGATGCAGTTCCGCGAGTCCGGCCCTGCCGGAAACTACATTGAGTCCGACGAACTGGCGCGCATCTTCCGGGACCACCTCGTCGCGTTCTACGGTTTTGAGAATGAGCGGGCGCTCGCCATGGCGTACTCGATGATCGACAAATTGCGGCAGCGAAGCTTCATCCTGGAACGTTACGGGCTGCGACTGTTCGGGTTCGTGCACCGCGCGTTCCTGGAGTTCTTCTGTGCCGAAGAGATCGTGGACAGATGCGAGCACGATCCGACCACCTGGGGCCTCGATCATCTGCGTTCGCTGTTTCGCGAGCGTTGGGCCGACCCGTCGTGGCGGGAGGTGCTTCGACTGGTCGCCAGCGCCCTACCCGCCCAGACCGCCAACGAACTGGTCACCCTGCTCGCCACCGAGGCCACCCAACCGTGGCCACCGCTGAACCTGACCGGGCCGCCGTGGAACCTGGTGCTGGCGGCGCAGTGCGTGGCCGAGGCGCCGCAGCCCGCCGAACTGGCCGGCGCGGGCGACGCCGTGCTGCGCCAGGTCGTGCGTCTCATCGAGCATGGCATCTCCGCCGACGACCCGAACCTGGTGGATCTCACCGAGCAGGAGCTGCTGTCCTCGATCCGGGCGCTCGGCCCGAGTTGGCCCGGCCGGGAGATCTTCCTGCACTGGTACCGCCGCCGTGGGGTCCGGACCAGTTGGCGATCCGGCTCTCCGTTCGCCACCCGGATCGCGGCGGTGCTGTCCACCGCCGAGGAGCAGATGGAGGACCTGCTCGTCCGGGAGCTGGGGCAGGGCCGCGAGCGGCAGGCCCACCTCACCCTGGTCGCCGGGCTGGCCGAGGCCGCCGGCCGCCTCGAGGCCACCGGCGGCAGCAGTCACCGATGCCGGGACATCCTGCTCGCCCAGGCGCAGTCCGAGGTCTCCACCGCGGTGCGGCAGGCCGCCGTACGGGCACTGGTCGCCCACTTCGGCGCCGGCCTCGACCTCGTGGACGTGCTGCGCGACCTCGCCAACTCCCCCGATCTCGCGGTGCGGGCGCTGGCCGTGCAGTCCCTCGGCACCCGGTCGGAACTCTCCGACGACGTCCGTCAGGTGTTGGCCAGGGCCACCGGGGACACCGCCGTCGCGGTGCGGCGAGCCGCCGCCGGAGTGCTCACCGCGCGTTGCGCCGATCTGCCGGACGCACCCGAGACGATGCAGCGACTGCTGGCCACCGACACCGACCCCGGTGTGGTGCAGTGCGTGCTGAAGCGTCTGCTGGTCTTGCCGGAGCACGCCGAGACCGCACGGACCACGGCGTTGCAGCGGGTCACCGGCGACTCCCCGGACGAGGTCCGACGCTGCATTCTGACCGAGCTGCTGCCGGAGCGACCCAGCCCGGAGAGCACCGAGCTGTTGCTGAAGCTGGCCTGCTCGGACAGCTCCGCGCGGGTCCGCGTGGTCGCCGTGCAGCGGTTGGCGCTCGTACCCGACCCGGAGGGGCGCTGCCGGGCCCGGCTGATCGATCAGATCGAGCAGGACGACGAGTCCTCCGTGCGGGCCGCCGCGGTCACCGCCCTGATCGACCGGGACCGCGCCGACGACACCGGGTGGACCGTGGTGGCCCGCTCGGCCCACGTCGACGAGGACGCGACCGTACGCCTCGCCGCGGTGCGCGCGCTGGCCGAGGCCTACCCCGACCACCGCACCGCGGAACTGCTGCTGGAGAGCGCTCGACGCGATCCGACAGCGAGCGTCCGGCTCGCTGCGGTCGACCTGCTCACCGGGCGACCGCTGTTCGGCCACGCGACCCGCGATCTGCTGATCAGCCGCGCCTCCCAGGAGCGGGACCCGATCGTCCGGCTGCGGGTCACCCGTAGCCTGGCCCGTCTCGCCGACCCACCGGACGTTGAGGTGCGGGAGTGCCTCTCCGAGCAGGTCAGTCGGGACCCCGACCCGAACGTGCTGTGCGCCGCCGCCCAGGCGCTCGCCCGTCACGGCGGCGCCCCGGGCCTCCTGGAGACACTGTGCCGGCGGGCCCGCCGAGACAGCTACGTCGGCATCCGGTTGGCCGCGGTGCAAACCCTCTGCGCGTACGGGAGCCCGGAGCTGGTGACCGACGTGCTGCTGGAATGCGTCGAGTCCGACACCGACCCGACCGTGTTCGATGCGGCCGTGCGCTGTCTGACCGAGCAGGGCTCGGCGTCCATGGCGGTGACGCTGCGGCTCATGCGCCGCCTGTCGGACCAGGACCCGGCGATCCGCGCCCGCATCGCCGCCGCGCTCGGCGAGCACTTCGGCGCCGACCCGGAGGTTCAGGTGCTGCTGGTCGGGCTGGTCCGCGACGATCCGGCCCTGGAGGTTCGCCGCCAGGCGGTGGAGCAGCTGGGCGCCAGCCTGGCCGGCCGCACGGGGGTACGGGACCTGCTGCTGCGGCTGGCTGACGACGATGACTGGGAGATCCGCCGGACCGCGCTGCTCGCGTTGACCCGTCACTACGACAGGGACACCCGGACCCGGGGGACGCTCGTACGGCTCGCACATCAGGAGGATGACGGCGCGGTGCGGCGGCTGGCCGGGCAACTGCTGGCCACGCTGCCCGACACCCGACCCGACGACTTTCCGTGATCGATCCGGAGCCGTAGGTGCACCCGCGAGCGCGTCGAGCGACGATCCGATCGACCTCGTCAAATACCATGACGTCATGACGGATCCGGTCGCCGGCTCGTCCCGCCCGGCCGGCTGGAGCCTGCGAGTCCTCTTCGGAATGATCGGACTGGCCGCTCTCGTCCTCGGCTATGTCGGCTTCGAGCGTCTGCTCCAGGCCCGACCGGACGTCGCCCACGATCCGTACGACGTGCTCTACTACGACCTGCAACTCTTCGTCTTCGGCGCCGAACCCTTCCAGGACGCCGGCCCCTACCCGTGGCAGCTCCAGGTCGCCCGGTTCGCCGCCCCGATGTTCACGCTCCTCGCCGTGGCCGAGGCCAGCCGGCTGCTGCTCGCCGCCGAGACTCGCCGCCTGCGCGCCCGGCGGGCACGTGGTCACGTCCTGGTCTGCGGCGACTCCCAGTTCGCCCACATGCTCGCCGACCGGCTCTTCGCCGACGGCGAACGTGTGGTGGTGGTGCGCTCCGAACCGTTCGGGCCGCTGGAGTACCGGTGGCGCCGGTACCTCGGCGTGGTCGGCGACCCGACCAGCCCCGACGTGTTGCGCGGCGCCGGCCTGCCCCGAGCCCACACCATCTACGCCTGCAGCGAGGACGACGACCGCAACCACGCGATCGCCAACACCGCCAACCGGCTCATCCAGGACCGACGGCAACCACCGCGGGTCTACATCCTGGTTCACGACTCGGAGATGTGTCTGTCCCTGCAGGCCCGACGACTCGGTGCCGCCGGGTCCAGCCGGCTGCGGCTGGACTACTTCCACGTCGACGACGTCGCCGCACGCGCACTGCACCGGCACCACCCGCTGCCCAGCGCGGGAGACCAACCAACCAGGATCCTCATCGCGGGCACCGGCGCCTTCCGCCGGGCTCTCCTGGTGGAGTCCGCCCGGCACTGGCGCGCATTGCGAGCCGACACCCCGGGGGGCCCGGCCCTGCCACCCCTGCGGGTGGACGTCGTGGCACCGGATGCCGGCGCCGAGGTCGCTCTAGCGTCGTCGCGTTACCCGTTCCTGGCCACCGTCTGCCAGTTGACCGCGTACGACCTCGATCTCGACGGTGTCGTCAATCTCGGCCGCGACCGCTACGACCGCATCTACGTCTGCGCACCGGACGAGATCAGCGGCCTGCAGTTCGTACTGGACACGCCCGCCCTGTGGCAGGGCGCCGAGAGCGCCGTGTTCGTGCCGGTCTACCGGCAGGCGGCACTCGCCGCGGCTTTCCACGGCGACTCCCGTCACGACCTGCTCGACGAGGTCCACGGCAAGCTCCGCCTCTATCCGGTGCTCACCCACGCCTGCGACGCTCGGCTGATCGCCGAGGACCTCACCGAGCGGCTGGCCCGGCTGATCCACGAGCGCTACGTCCAGGCCCAGCAGCGCGCCGGGGTACGACTCGGTGATGCCCCGGCGATGGTGGACTGGTCACGACTACCCGAGTCGTTGCGGCGTGCCAACCGGGCCCACGTGCAGGACATCGCCGCCAAGCTGTTGGACCTCGGTTGCGTCGTGGCGCCCCGGCACGGTGGCACCGGTGACGCCTCGGCCGCCGGTCAGGCCATCGACGACCGGATCGAGGAACTCGCCCGCCTGGAGCACGACCGGTGGTGCCGGGAACGGCGCGGGGACGGCTGGACGTACGGCGACCCGCGTGATGACGTCCAGCGGCGGCATCCGGCCCTGCGGCCGTGGGAGGAGCTGCCATCCGACGTACAGGAGCAGAATCGCGAGGGGATCCGGGCACTGCCCGACGTGCTGTCCGACAGCGGGTTCGAGCTGATCCGGCTGGCACCCCCGGTGCCCGCGCAGCGGAGAGGCCCGAGGTATGCCGCCTGACCTCGGCCCGGTCCGCGTCGGCGTGACCGGGCACATCAACCTGACCCGCGACACCGAGCTGCTCGTCGCCGACGCGCTCCGCGTCGAGTTGGGCCGGATCAGCGATCGGCCCGTGCATGGCGTGACCTGCCTGGCGGCCGGCGCGGACCAGGTCTTCGCGCGCACGATCCTCGATCTGGGCGGCACCTACGAGGTGATCCTGCCGGCCCGCGACTACCGGGTCGCGGTGATCAGGCCGGAGAACCGGCTGGCCTTCGACGAGCTGCTCGACCGGGCGGCGGCGGTCGTCCACACCGGTTGCGACCGCTCGGACACCGCCGCCTACGTGGTTGCCAATCGGGAGTTGGTCCGACGGGTGCAGCGGCTCGTGGCGGTATGGGACGGCAAACCTGGCCGTCACCCCGCGTCGACGGACCGGACCATCGACTGGGCGCGGCACCACGGCGTCCCGACCACGGTTCTCTGGCCCGTCGGTGCCCGCCGAACGCCCGTCGAGGGCTGACGGGCGCAGAATGCCGAGCGGTGCTCGTGACGGTGGCGCACTCGACTCCGCAGGGGTGGACGCCGCGCCAGGTCGCCGGTTGCGTCGAGGCGCGACGATGTTATCGATACGCATCAATTGAAAGGCGTTCGACGTCCCTTACAGGAGGTGTCGTGCCGGACCTGATCGTGGCGCTCCAGCGGCGGATCGACGTAAATGCCCTGCGTGCCGTCAACACCTACCAGCGAGAGGTGCCCGAGTACGCGTCGCCGTCACCGGAGCAGCTCGCGCACATGCTCGACTTCGCGCGTTTCATCCGGCGGGTGAGTCTGGAGCGCGTACGGGACGACACGCCGCTCGACGAAAACGACCTGGCGGCCATCGGCGTCGTCGGCCGACGACGAGGCGAGGACCGGCTCTCGCTGGCCTCGCAGCGGCAGGCGCTCAGCACCCATACCGCACTGATGCTGCGCGATGTGGTGGAGACCGCTGCTCCGGCCAACACCGAGGACGTGCTCCACATGGCCAACTGGCTTGGGCGGGAAGGCAACCGAGCCCGCTGCGCCTACCTGGACGGGTACCTCGTTGGCGTAGCACAGACCTGGTCGATGGCGGCTCAGGTGCAGTTGCTCGCGCGGTCGCTGCTGGCCGATGAAACACCGCCGATGGGCATCGCTCGGGCGGCCGGCGTACGTCTCGGGCATCGGTGGCTGGTGACGGTTGTGCGGTTCGATCCGCCGGGCCTGGCCGCCCCGGAGCGGAAACGCATCGTCGCGACGGGCCTGGCGTCCTGGCGGATCCCGATGTCCTGGCTCGGGCCGACGGAGCTGGTACTGCTCACGCCGATATCGGACGATGCCCCGGCGGCCACGTCGGCATGGCTCGTCGACGCTGGCGTCCACGGTCCGGGGGCGGATCGCACCCTGGACCTGGTCCAGAGCGTCGCCGTGGACTCCGGCCGTGAATGCGCTGCCGGCGCGGCCGTCGGAACGGTGGGCCAACTGGCTGGCGCGCTGGACCAGGCTCGACAGATCAGCCGACTGACGTCGGCGGAGCGCAGACCCCAGCACCTCTACACCGTCGCGGACAGGTTCGTCGAACTCGGCGCCGCCCACTCGCCACACATGGACAGTTGGCTGCGGGAGCTCATCACCCGACTCGAAGCCGGCCCGGACCTGATCCGCACCCTCGACGCGTACTACCTGCACGACATGTCCCGACCGGCGACGGCACGGGCGCTGGGCGTCCACACCCGCACGCTCGACTATCGCCTACGGCGCGTACATGAGCTGATCGGGCTGCGTCCCGCCTCGACCCGCGGCGTACGGATCCTGACCGCCGCCGTCGCCTGGACGTTCGCCGACCGTCTGCGGGAGGCATGACGAGGCCGGGCGTAGCCGACCGACCGCCGCTGGCCCCGCGGTGGTCGGTCGGCTCCTCGGTACGGCCAAGCTGTCGTCCAGGTCATTCGTCGCTGTCACGGGCTCCACGGGCGCGGGCGCGGTAGGCGGCGACGTTCGTGCGGTTGCCACATATCTCGTAGGAGTGCCAGCGCTGGGTGCGGCTGCGGGTCGTGTCGTAGAAGACGTGGGAGCACCTCTCGTTGGCGCAGATGCGCAACCGCGACCAGGTGTTCGTGCTGACGAGTTCGGCGACGGTGAGCACGATCCGGCCCACGACGGGGTCACCGCTCACCTGCTGAAGCTGTGGTTGCCCGCCCGCCGTGAAGGTTTGCCGGAAGGCGAGGTCTTTGCCCTCCTCGGTCAGCAACGTCCATGCCTGGGCGGTCTGGGCAGGGGTGTCGGCTGCCAGCACCGCCACGAGGTGAGCACGGACGGCGCGGACCTGCTCGATTCGGGCAGACGGTTGGGGGGCCTGCGCCGATGGGTCGAACGGGCCGAGGATCACGCCGGCTCGCTGGGGATCGTCGAGGGTGTCCGGTAGTGCCGGCGTCGCGTGTGGTCGGGAGTTGAGCAGGTCCACGACCGCAGCGACCGACGCGGAAACCCGCGGGTCCGGCTTCTGGTTCGTGGCCATGCGCCAGAGACTACCGTTGACATGGCCTAGATAACAAAGACCTTTACAGGGATGGCACGGGCGCGCTAGGAAGTAATAGCCGATTGGTGCTAGACCATTACGACGCCAGCGCGAAGGAGCACACCCTTCATGAGTCAACCCAGCCTCACCACGGTTGGCGGCGACCCGAACAAGGCCGTCGAACTCGACCAGATTCGCAACACTCCGCGCGAGCGGCTGACCCGGATCTACGCTGAACCCGCCGGCCTGATCGAGCAGGGCGCGCCGACGGCGACGTACCCACTGGGGCGGTTCGTCGAGGCCCTGACCCACGCGGGTCGCGAGCGGCGCTCGGACAAGGTCCTGACCACCTCCGTGGCGGTCGCGTGAAGCGCGACGGCCAGGTGTCAGACCGGTTCCACGGCCACGGTGCGCAGGGAGTAACCCGATGACGAGCACGTCGAACAGCCCGATCAAGCCCCGAACCCGCCTCATCGACGGCGTCTCGATCCGCTACGCCGAGAGCGAGGAACGCGGCGAGCACGCCCTTCTGCTGAGCCCCTGGCCGGAGAGCCTTTTCGCCTTCGAGCCGATCTGGTCCCGGCTTGCCGAACGCGCCCATCTGGTCGCGATCGACCTTCCCGGGTTTGGTCACTCCGAACGCCGTGACGAGCTGCTGACACCACAGGCGATGGGCGAATTCGTCATCCGTGTCGCCGACGCGTTCGGGCTGGACCGCCCACACCTGGTCGGTCCCGACATCGGGACCTCCGCGTCGCTCTTCGCCGCAGCGACACAGCCTGGTCGGCTGCGCAGCCTCGTCGTCGGCAGTGGCGGCGCCGCCGTGCCGATCCAACTGGGCGGAGTGCTGCGGGACTGGGCACTGGCCCCCGACGTCGAGGGCTTCCGCACCGAAGGGCGACACGTGATCGAGGCCGTGCTTCCCCACATCGAGGGATACGCGATGCCCGACCACGTCCGGGAGGACTACCTGTCGTCCTATGCAGGTGACCGATTCTTCAGGTCGCTCCCCTACGTACGCAGCTATCCCGAACAGCTGCCGACTCTCCGAGACCTGCTGCCGGCGATCCAGACACCCGTGCAGATCATCGCCGGACGGCACGACACCGTAGTGCCGCTGGTCAACGCCGAATACCTGCACGAGCGGCTGCCGGACAGCCAACTCGACATCGTGGACGCCGGGCACTTCACCTGGGAATCCGCGGCGGTCGACTACGCCGACCTCGTCACCGCCTGGTGGACGGGCCACTAGCTGACGGGCACGGCACCGACGTGTGAGGCACCTTGCAGTCGCGCCCACACCTCCAACCAGTCGACACGCGGTCGCATCGGGGACGGACGCACGTCCCGATCATGGAAGGCAAAGCTTGATGAACCCCAACGGTCCAGCCCACAACACCCCGATCACCAAGGACGCCGTAACACAGCTCGCGGCCCAGACCGTCGGACCGGTGCTCCTCCCAGGCGACGACGGGTACGACGTCGAGTGCGCGTCGTACAACCTCGCCATCCCGCAGCAGCCGGCGCTCGTGGTCGGCGCCGCCAACGCCGCCGACGTCCAAGCAGCCGTCCGCTTCGCCGCCGACCAGGGCCTGCCAGTGGCGGTGCTCGCCACCGGGCACTCCGCGCTCCCCTCAGCCGGAGCGCTGCTGATCACCACCCGGCGGATGGACGCAGTCGTCATCGACGCCGAGGCGCGGACCGCCCGGATCGAGGCCGGCGTCCGCTGGCAGCAGGTCGTCGACGCGGCGGCCAAGCACGGGCTGGCACCTCTCAGCGGGGCGGCTCCGACCGTCGGCGCGGTCAGCTACACGCTCGGCGGTGGGTTGAGCCCGATCGGCCGCACCTTCGGCTTCGCCGCCGACCACGTACACCTGATCGAGCTCGTCACCGCGGACGGCGAGCTGCGTACGGTGACCGCGACCGACGAGCCGGAGCTGTTCTGGGCGCTGCGCGGCGGTAAGGGCAACTTCGGCGTGGTCACCGCGCTGGAGTTCGCCCTCTTCCCGGTCAGCCACATCTACGGCGGTGGCCTCTTCTTCCCGGGTGAGCGGGCGGCCGACGTGCTCAAGGCGTGGGGACGATGGACGGCCGACGTCCCGGACGAGATGACGTCGTCGGCCGCGTTGCTGCAACTGCCACCGCTCCCCGAGGTGCCCGAGCCGCTCCGCGGCCGGCTGGTGGCGCACATCCGGATCGCCTACGTCGGCACGGCAGAGGACGGGGAACGGCTGATCGCCCCGCTCCGCGCGATCGCCCCGACGCTGATCGACTCGGTGACCGAGATGCCGTACAGCGCGGTCGGCTCGATCCATGCCGACCCGCCGACCCCGATCCCGTTCGTGGACCGCTCGGCACTGCTGCGGGAGTTCACCCCGGAACTGGTCGACACGATCATCTCCGAGGCCGGCCCCGACACCGGCAGCCCGCTGACGATAGTGGAGATCCGGCACCTGGGCGGGGCACTCGACCGCCGACCGGAGCCGACGAACGCGATCGACCTGCGGGGCACCGCCTTCACCTTCTACGCGGTCGCGATCGGTGGCCCGGATCAGGCCAAGGCATTGAACGGCCACCTGACCCGCCTGCTGCAGGCCATCGAGCCGTGGAGCACCGGCCGGCGGTTCGTGAACTTCCTCGGTGTCAGCGACGCCACCGCGGACGGGGTCGCAGCGACCTATCCAGCGGAGACGTACGAACGGCTGGCTGCGGTCAAGCGCCGCTACGACCCGACCAACATCTTCCGCGTGAACCACAACATCACCCCGGGCCTGCACGAGTAGGTGCGAGCCCTTCGCACCCCACCATCTCTCGACCCGAGCCCGACCACGAGCTGGAGAAACGCGATGCAGTACGCCGTTCATCACGTACGTAGGCCGAGTGTGACCCGGGACCTGCCGTACGGCCCGGACGATCTCCTCTGGGTCACCAACCAGGCGACGCTCCTCATGGGAGAGAAGGACGCGGTGCTCGTCGACACCTACGTCACGATCGAGCAGAACCAGCAGTTGATCGACTGGGTCCGCTCGTTCGGGCGGAGGCTGACCCACGTATACGTCACCCACGGCCACGGCGATCACCTCTTCGGCCTGGCCCAGATCGCGGAAGCGTTCCCCGGCGTGCGGGCGGTGGGCACCGACGCGACCGTGGCAACCGCCAAGGTCCAGACGGGGGCCGACCTGGTGGGCTCATTCTGGGAGCGTCTGTTCCCTGGCCAAATTCCGGCCGAGTTGGCAGTGCCGGAACCGCTTGGTGACGACCACCTGGAACTCGAAGGACAACGGCTGGACATCGTCGAGACCGGTTTCACCGACACGGCCGGAAGCACTGTCGTCTGGGTGCCAGAACTCCGGCTGATCGTGGGTGGCGACGTCGTCTACAACGACGCCCACCCGTACCTGTCCGAGAGCACCGCCGCGACGCGTCGCGAGTGGGCCACGACGCTCGACCGGCTCGGTGAGCTCGACCCGGCCGTGGTGGTGGCCGCCCACAAGAATCCGGAACGGGCCGACGATCCGCGGATCGTCGCCGAGACGGCGGCCTACCTTCGCGAGTTCGACCTGCTCGATGCCGACACCGCGACCGCCGAGGAACTGTACGGCGCGATGCTCGAGAGGTATCCGCGTCGGATCAACCCGGGTTCGCTGTGGGGTGCCGCGCAGCGGGCGAAGCAGCGCCCCTAACGAACGATGAGGGTGTTGGGGTCAGGCTGCGCGGGGTGGCGGGTTGGCCCCAGCCTCGTTGTCGTTCGTTCCGGATACGGGCGCGTTCGCGCCGTGGACCAGATCGGGCTGGTAGCGACTGGCGCGCGGTCGCCAGGCCTGAGTTGTGTCGGTCCGCCCTGAGAGGCTCTCGCGCCATGAACGTAGACGGGTTTTGGGCGGTCGTGGAGTCGGCCGGGGCGGGTCTCGACGGGCGGACCGGCGACGGCGGTGAGGCCGTTGCCGCGGCACTGGTGACGCGTTTGGCGGCAACATCACCGGAGGACATTCTCCAGTTCCAGGAGCTGTTCGATCAGCTCCATGACGCCCTCTACCGCTGGGACGTGTGGGCGGCTGCGTACCTGATCGGCGGTGGATGCTCAGACGACAGCTTCATCGATTTCCGGGCGGGAGTCATCGCGCTCGGGCGCGGGTGGTACGAACGTGTCCTGGCCTCCCCCGACGGCCTGGCTGACCATCCCGTAGTGCGACAAGCGGCGGCCGAGGAAGACGACGGCGCGCTGTTCACCGAGTCGGTGAACTACGTGGCCAGCGAGGCTTACGAGGAGGTCACCGGTGGTGACGACGAGGCCTTCTACGAGGCGATGAAGGCCCGTCAGCACGTTGCGGTCGGCATCGACGAGGCTCGCGAGTCCGACATGGGTGAGGACTTCGACTTTGATGACGATGACGAGATGCGGCGTCGGCTCCCCCGACTGGCCGAGTTGTTCCTCGGCCCTGGCGAGGAGTGATCTCGACTGCTGAGCCCGACGCGTGGACACGGGCGCGCCAAGCCGCCGCCGGACCGTTCAACCTCGAACTGTTGACCCGGCACACCCGGTCGTTCACCTCCCTCGCCGGTATCGGGCCGACCCTGATCTTCGTTCGCGCCCCGTCATGAGCGACCGCGCGCGGACCGCCGCGTGGTGCAGTCCGGGGTAAGGCCACCTTGCCTCTCGCCCCAGCTCAGGCCTGCGGCGGGAGGAGTTGCCGGAGTAGCCCTTCAAGAGGATCGGATCCAGGTACCGGACCGGGACGCGATCGTGAACTGTGATCTTGCTGGTGCGGTCGCAGGAAACGCAGGCGACCGGGAGCAGGATGCCGAGGGGTTTGCCGTTGGCATTGACGCGGAACGTGCCGTCGCCGGTGCTGGCGAGGCCGGAATGGCAGTGGACGCGGCGGAACGCGAGCAGGGAGAGCTGCGTGCGCCGAAGGGTCCAGGACGAAACGATATGAGGACGCGTAGACATGATCCCTCTGAAGACCTGACGGAAGGCATGGGAAAAGAGCCGACGGCGACGTCGGCGACCGATGCACGGGGAAGGTGTCAGGGCTAAAGAGCAGGCGGCGTCACGCGGGTGAAGTCCTCTCGTAGGTGGGTCGGAGAAAAAGACCCAGCTGCAAGGTAGGGCGGGACGCGCTGGCGAGGCTACCGATTTTGCGATGGTGTCGAGCACCGAGGGTTGGGGTCGGCGACCCGCGCATCGACCACGCGTCGTCCGCCCTCGCGGCCCCGGCAGGAAGGCACCGCCGATGGCTTGGCTGCGCCGCGTTGCTCGTGGGTCATCATCCGATCGGATGACCGAAGGCGACGATCGGCTATTTCCATGTGCGATGGACACCCTGTGACGCTTAGGAAGGAGGCATGACCAACGAGGTGACGGTTCCCCTGCTGCCGTGCGCATCCATTGACGACATCGAAGCCTTCTACGGAGTTCTCGGTTTCCGCACCACGTACAAGCAGCGCAAGCCCAACGCGTGTGTGGGGGTGCAGCGGGAAGACCTGCATCTGCAGTTCTTCGAGATCGCGGGATTTGACCCGGAGCAGTCTTATGGCTCGTGTCTCGTACTCACCGCGGACATCGAGGGACTACACCGGGCATTCGCAGACGGCATGCGCGCCGCGTACGGCAAGGTACTGGTGTCCGGAACGCCGCGGATGACCCGGCCCAGGGCGCGGAAGAACGCCGACGGGCTGGGCGGATTCAGCGTCATCGACCCGGGCGGCAACTGGATCCGCGTCTTTCGGGCCGCCGCCACCGCCCCCATGCCGGCCGCCGCGCCTGCCGGACGGCTGGCCAAGGCCCTGGCGAATGCCGTCGTGCAAGCCGATTCCAGGGGAAGCGTCGGGCAGGGCGTTCGGATCCTCGACAGCGCGTTGGCCCGCCCACAGACCGACGACGACCCGGTCGAGTTGGTCGAGGTCCTGGTCTACCGCGCCGAACTCGCGATGGTGCTGCACGATCCCAAGACCGCGGCCGAGATGCTGGCCCGCGCACAGTCCGTCACGCTCACGGAAGACGAATCCGAAAAAGCCGCACCCGCGTTCGATGCCGCCGCCGAACTCGCGACCGCACTGCGGTGACTCACCGCGACGCCCCGTCGGCGACATGATCCGATCCCCCAGCTCATCCACTAGCGTGCGGCCATGGCAGCCAGAGCAGCGGGAGCGTTTCGTCGGACGCCAATCGAGCGGTCAGACCAGCGGGTCGCCTGGGACCGGACAGACCAGGCCTTCTTCGCTGCCGGAGCCTGTCACATCCTCGCCTGGGTCTGCCGGGAATCCTATCCGGACAGGCCCATCGAGATAGCTGGGGTGCGCCTCCCAGGCCAGCGGCAGGTCTTCCACACCTACGCTGCCTGGGACGGCTGGGCGTTCGACCACTCAGGCTGGAATCCCGAGCCGCAACTGCTGGCGGTCAACACGGAATTCGAAGGCCAACCGCTGGAGCACCTCAAGATCACCGAAGGTCTCGCTGACTTCTGTCAGAAGCACCACCACCGCATGCCGAACCAGTACTGGCATGACCCGCGCCCCCGTGCCCGCGACTACCTCGGCCAATACACGCCACCCTGGGCATAGCCCTTACCGTGCACACTCACCGGCAACGTCCGCTGAGCTCAAGCTTTGGGGGCCACCCGGACGACGCTCGCTCCGCCCACACCCCCACCACCCTGATGGACGGCAAAGATCAGGTTGTAGTAGCCGGGCAGGGCATCCTCCGCGATTGGTATGACGCTGACCGGTCGATCGCCCGCCGCACCCGATGGCCGCACCGGCTGGGCCTCGAACGTCACCTCTCCAACAGCGGGCCGAGCCGTATCCCCTGCAGCGCTCTTCAATTCGCTGACATCCCCGTACGGGCCGGTCAGGCGCGCGGTCAGCTCGACCTCTGCCGGCTTCGCGGCGGGGTCGGCGCCCGGCCTGACGATCCAGTGAACCGTCATCTCCTGGCCAGGCTGGTAGACCGTATCGACGTCCTCACCATCGCAACACGTGTAGGTCGTCGGGGTATCTGCTGTGGTCATGGACCGCCGGGAGCCACAACCCGATGTGACCAGCAAGGCCAGGCAGGCAACCGCCACAAGCCGGTACGCGTTCATAGACACGAGCTTAATGAGCACTGTCCTCGATGTCTCCGGCGACAAGGCCGGCTCGGTCCCCGGGGCATCTCTGCCGCGACATGTCCTCGCCGTGGGGAGCCGTCGGCCCAGCGCGGGTCCCACGGATCTTGGTCATTCACGTACCGTGGTCCTACCTCGCCGTGGCGGGCGGACTACGGACAGGGTTGACTGAGCAGAAGGCCGGGGGCGAATGCAGCAGGGCAGCGGGCATGAACGCCGCAAGCTGGCAAGCCTGGACTTCCTGGGCGACGATTCCGCCCTGCGCGAGCAGGCCGATCGTGCGCTGCGCGAGACGGGACGTGAACTGCGACCCGCGGAGTGCTCCGGAGTGGACCGGACCGGCTCCGTCCGCGTCGTCGTCGACACCGAGCGAAACGTCTCAGCCGTCACGATCGCTCGCGACTGGCGTAGCCGGCTCGGTCCCAACGGGTTCGCCGATGCGCTCTTCGAGGCGTACGCCGCCGCCGTGCAGGCTGCCCTCGAATTGGCGGCGCTCCTTCGTCTGCAGACGGAGCCGAGTGGTCCCGCAGCGCCGGATCAGGAGCCGCTGGACAGGAGCCCCGATCGGGACGTCGACGAGCACACCTGGCTGCGTGACACCTGGCAGACGCTGCACGACCTTGACGCAGAGCTGGACGCCGCGGCTCGCCTGTCCACGCAGACGGACGAGTCGAGCATGTCGAGCCCCGACGGCTGCCTGACGTTGCGCATCCGCGGAGGCGGCATCACCGGCATCACCGGCGACGCCCGGCAGATCGCGCGGGCGGACGCGGGTCAGCTGCAGTACGAAGCCCGTTCCCTCTTCCGCGTGTTCGAGCTGGCCAGCGCCGGACAGACTGGATCGTGAGGTAGTGAGATGGATGCGCTGAACGTCATCACCGACTCGCTCCGTGATGAGGGAGGTAAGTGGCTGACGCTGTCGGATCAGGTCGCCGCCATCAAGGTCGCTGCGGAGCAGTTGCATCTCGACCCGTCGGCCTTTTTCATCGGTGACGCGAACGTCCTCATCCACTCGCTGGCATACAAGGACTTCCACACCTTCATGGTCGCCATCTTGAGTGGAGCGGTGACCGAATTCGAACAGGTCGGCGAGGCCCTGCGTCGCATCGCCGACGAGTACGACCGGGCCGACGAGGTCATCTCACTGGACCTCAACGAGATCTTCAAGGCCTAGCGACCAACCGCGCGACGTTCGGAGAGGGCACGGAGCACCCCATGCAGCCAGGGACTACTGATCTTGAGTACGGGGAACCGTTCAACAAGGCCTTCGACCACATCCGCTCCGGCATCGACACGGCGATCGCAAAGTTCAATGAGATCGTCGAGCAGGTACAGCAGTGGAAGTGGCTCCTCGGCCCGGCAGCGCTCTTGTGGATCAAGCACAGCCTGGACAGCACCAAAACGGCACTGAACGTCGTCCTCGACCGCGTCGAGCAGGCCTTGGAGCATCAACTGCCGGTGCTCTCGCTGATCCACGTCAGCTTCCGCTGGGTCAACGACGTGAAGACCCCGGTCTCCGAGCTTTCATCCGCCACCACCGACCCGGCGAACGAGAACCTGCCCAAGTGGACCGGCGACGCCGCGAGTGCCTACAACGCCAAGGCCGTCAAGCAGAAAGCCGCGGTCGACGAGTCCGTCGTCAAGTCGGAGTTCATCAGCCAGTGGCTGTTCACGATCGCCAAGGCGAACGTCGACTACGCCGTCGAACTCGCGAAGATCGTCACGGGGCTGGTCGGCAAGCTGGCGCAGGCGGCGAGTGAAGGGGTGACCGTCATCGACCTACCGTGGGCCATCTCCACCCTCGCCGAGTCGGTCGGAGACATGGTCACCGCCGGCCTAAACGTTCTGCTCACCATCGGCCAACGCTTCGTCGACGCGCTGGGCAACATCCGAGACATCGCCACGCAGGTCGGCGACCACTCGAAGCTACCCGGTGGGCGGTGGCCCGAGGCCGTCCGAGGATGACCCACGAGCGCATCACACAGTGGGTACGGCCGCCTGGGTCGCCTTGAGCAACGTCAGCGCCTTCGATGCGAGCGTTTCGGTGGCGGCGTACGAAGCACCGCCGACGGCCAGCCAGACCTTCACCACCAGGTTGCCCGTGCGCGCCCGGACCATGTACTCCGCGTACTTGAAGCCCGGCTCGGAACGCCTGGTGAAGGCTTCGGCCTCGTCGCCCACACCGGTGACGACGCCGGCCGGAGTCATCACCGTCACCTGCGCCGTGGCCCGGTAGAGCAGCCGAGCCTCCTGCTCACTGGCCGGCGTGGCCGCCTCCACCCGCAGGTTCGCCTGGTGCCCGTCCTTCGTCCGCATCTCGAACAGACACGCCGCACCCGGTTGCCCCAGCGGTGGCCTCGGGTCGGTACGGGCCACCGTCAGGGACAGCTCCGCCAACGGTCCAAGATCGGTACGCTTGCACAGCTGAAGATCCTGAGCCCGATAGACAGGGCCGACCGAGGCGGTGGGCGCGGCGGAGGCAACGCTGCTCGTGGCCGCCCCTGTGGTCGGCGCACCCGCGGGAGCCGACGCACCGTCACAGGCGGCAGCGGCGAGCACCGCAACAAGCGTCAGGACAAGACGAGAGACACCGGCCGACGCATACACGTCTCGAACATACCGGCTGCGACGCTGACAGACTGCCCGAGCGACGAGCCACTATGGTGCCGGGTATGCCCGCAGCAGAGACCCCGGACCAGATCGCCCGGACCCGCATGGTCACCGCCCGGGCGGTCCTGCAGGGCCAAGCCGATCTTCGGACGTACCCCTATCGCCTCTTGGCCGTCGTCTCCCATCACGGCGTCAGCGGCGACAAGGTCAGCGAGGCCGTTGCCGCCGCCGAGTTCCTGGGCCAGTTCGGCTGGGACCTCGTCAACATCTCGGAATTCGCCTCCAACAAAATCGTCTACGCCTTCCTGCGGAGACGGTGACGATGACTCTCGGCCCCGGTCGGACCTCGGAGTGGCCCGCGACCGGCCGGAGTGTGATGGACGCGGACCGCAGACGCGCGAGAATGAGGGCAGCCACGGAGATCAGATCACCAAGCTGCCCATTGGGCGACACGCGCAGCTACCCACGCGAGCGGTCGTCCCCGACGTGATGGCGATCGGTGAACCTTCCCGCCTTACGCCCTGTTCCAGACACCGGCGGCGGCTGCCGCCTTGGCGTAGTCGACGAAGTCGCGCGGCGGACGGCCCAGGGCACGCTGCACCCCGTCGGCAACATGGGCGTTGCGACCGTCGAGGACGGCCGTGAACAGGTACGTCAGCAACTCGACGACCTCAACCGGCACGCCCTCGGCGGTCAACGCCCCCGTGTAATCCTCGATAGAGACCGGAACGAAGTCGATGCGCCGGCCGGTTGCCCCGGCGATCTCGGCGACCGCATCGGCGAAGGTGAGCAGCCGCGGGCCGGTCAACTCGTAGAGTTGCCCCGCGTGTCCGCCCTCAATCAGTGCCGCCTCGGCCACCTCGGCGATGTCGTCGGCGTCCACGAACGGCTCGCGCACGGTCGAGACCGGGAGAGCCACCTCGCCGCCCACGACCGGGTCCCGCAGGTAGTCCTCGCTGAAGTTCTGGTTGAACCAACTCGACCGCAGGATCGTCCACTCGACGCCGGCGGACTGGATCAGCTTCTCGGCGGCCTGCGCTTCGTCCTCGCCCCGGCCGGACAGCAGCACCAGCCGGGAGACCCCGGATGCCACCGCGAGATCGGCGAACGCACCGACCGTCTCGAGGGCACCCGGCACGGCGAGATCCGGTTGAAAAGACACGTACACGGCGCCGACATCGTGGATCACGGGCGCCCAGGTCGTCCGGTCCGTCCAATCGAAGGGCTGCTCGGCGGCCCGGGAACCGACCCGGACCGGCACTCCCCTGCCCCGCAGTCGCTCTACAACGCGGCGCCCGGTTTTGCCCGTGCCGCCCAGGACCAAGATCGCCTTCTGCTCTCGCTTGTTTGTCATACGGACCATTGAAGTGCAGATCGGTGAGACTACACATAGCCAAGACGCGCACTAGCATGTTCAATCGTCTACGTGGATGCTGTTTCCGGTCTGCTCGACGGACCCCGGGCGCAGGGCGCGTTCCTGCTCCGCTCGATCCTGATGCCGCCCTGGTCGATCGCCATCAGGGATAAGGCGCCGCTCGCCCTGCTGGCCAACGTCCGGGGCGACGCCTGGATCGTTCCCGAAGAGGGCACGGCCGTACGGCTCGGCCCCGGAGACGTGGCCATCAGGTGCGGCCCCGGCCCGTACACCGTCGCCAACCACCCGGCCACGGCGCCGCAGGTGATCATCCATGAGGGTCAACGGTGCACCACTCCGGATGGCCAGGAACTGTTCGAGATGACCCAGATGGGCGTGCGGACGTGGGGCAACGGGCTGGACGGCTCGACGATCCTGCTCACCGGCACGTACACGACGCACGGCGTCGTTGGTCAGCGATTGCTGGCCGCGCTGCCGCCGCTGGTGGTCGTCGGGCGCGAATCCTGGGACACCCCGCTGGTCCCGCTCCTGGCCACCGAGATCGTGAAGGACGACCCCGGTCAGGAAGCTGTGCTCGACCGCCTTCTCGACCTGCTGCTGATCGCCACGCTGCGGGAATGGTTCGCCCAACCGGGGGCCAAGGCCCCTGCTTGGTACCGAGCACACAGCGACCCCGTGGTCGGCCGGGCCCTGCAGCTGCTGCACAACAACCCCGCGAAACCCTGGACCGTGGCATCGCTGGCTGCCCAGAGCGGGGTTTCCCGGGCCGCGCTGGCCCGCCGGTTCACCGCGCTGGTCGGCGAACCACCCATGACATACCTCACCGAGTGGCGGCTGGCCCTCGCCGCCGACCTGCTCCGCGAACGGGACGCCACCGTCGGTGCGGTCGCCCACCAGGTCGGCTACGGCAGCCCTTTCGCCCTGAGCACCGCCTTCAAGCGCCGCCGTGGCGTGAGCCCGCGGCAGCACCGGCTGGCCGCCCGCGGGTAGAAGCGTGCTCGCACGCCTATGGCCTGCGCGAGGAGTGCCTCGACGGTCCAGCCGATCGCCGACGGCAGATCAGCGCGACGGGATGCTCCGGCGTGTTCGTCGCCGTGATTGCGCCGGGCACTCAACGGCGCATTGCCAGCTGTCGAGGCGCGGGCGGGGCGTCTTAGACAGTGCCCGGTCAGGGGTGGTGCCCATGGAATCGGGGTCTCTGATAACGGAACCGCGGCCGGTCGCGTCCGCTGCTGGATGACGTGGCCGCATCAGTCGGCGAGTGTGCTCATGGGCCGGGCCTCGCGGCCCGGCCCATGAGGTTGTGGCGTCAGGTCGACGCGGTGAGCCGTCTGATCAGCGCAGCTGCTGGGCGAGACCGGTGGTGGCACCGCCGCGCTCGTACGAGACGAGCAGCGAGGAGCCGGCCGGAATGGCCCCGTTCAGCGGCAGGACGAGCGTACGGTCCTTGCTCAGGTTGACAGTGGTCTGCGCAACGACCCGCTGTCCGTCCCAGACGAAGACCCGGGCGGTGCCAGGCTGCTTCACGTGCAGGTCCACCGAAACCGTCGAGTTGGTCCGGGTGACCTTCTTGATCTTTACGGTGTTGTCCGGCAGCGCCGTGTAACCACCCGGTGCCACACCATCTGAGGCGGACTGCAGGATGGTCTGCGGCGAGTCGACGCTCTGGGCCGCGGTGTCGGGCATGATCGGAGCCTTGGGCGCCGACGGCAGCGCCGTCAGACCTGGCAGCGTCGCCACGCCCCAGCGCCACGGGTCGGCCCGCACGCCGCTCCAGGTCGACCAACCCACTCGGGTCTGCCCGGACAGGTCCTGCGTGTCCGAGTCGTTGACCAGGATGTTCATCGCCATCTGGTTCGGGTCGATGGTGTCCGGCAGCACGCTGAACGGAACCTTGACCTCGATCCGGTACCCGGCGTAAGGGCTGTTGGTGACGACCGAGGCGATTTCGAGACCCGGCGCGGTCTCCGGTCCGCCCTGGTGGTTGTCCCGCTCCCGGGCGAAGCACGGCGGGTTGCCGTTGGCCGGGTCGTTGGTGGCCGGGAAGAGCGCCACGTTGAACACGGTGGAGGTGTTGGCTGAGTTGCCGCGCGGGTCGATGCCGAACTCGATGTTGTCGTTACGGCGCGGACGCTTGCAGTCCTCCGGAGGCAGGACGGTGCCGAGTACGTCATCGGTGATGTTGAAGACGGCGTACAGGGCTTCGTCGGTGTAGGTGAGCTGGGCGGTGCCGGAGATGTCCGACGCCGGAGCGGCGGTGCCCTCCCAGCGCGTCGAGATGTCGATGACCTCGCCGGTGTACTCACCCGGGGAGACCGTGCCGTCGACCGACGGCGCGGTGCTGGCCCGCGGGATCGAGGTTACCGGCACCAGGTTGAACGCCCCCGGCTCGGTGGCGCTGCCACCGTCGAAGCTGGTCTCGATCCGCACCGGGTACGCGCCGTTGTCCGGCGCCCGGTTGGCGGTCGGCAGCGACGTGTCGGTGTTGGTGACCGTGAAGGTCACCGAACCCTTGGCGCCCGCCTGCAGTCCGCTGTACGGCAGCTGCTGCTCGGCCACCGAGAAGCCGGCCGGCAGGTTCAGCTTGACGTTGCCGGACTGGGTCCGGTTGCTGTGGTTGGTCAGGTTGACCTTGACGCTGCGGGTGCCGCCGCTGGGGATGTTCCGCAGGGACTCGATGAGCGCGTCGAGCTGCTGGGTCTTGTTCCGTACGGTCCACTCGCGGAAGTCGGCGATCTCCTCCAGCGGTTCGAGCGTGCCCCGCACCGGAGCGGTCGCCTGCACGAGGCCGCTGCTGGTGCCGCTGCCGTCCTTCTTGCTGGTCAGCGTGGCGTTGATCCGGAATCGCGTACCCACCTCAAGCTGCGCGGGAGGGGTGACCGTGAAACTCTTCACGACCTCCTTGCGCGGGCTGAGCGTGCCGACGTTGCCGTTGCCGGTGACCTTCCAGCCGGCCGGAACTTGCAGGGAGACGGTGGCGCCGGGGATGGCCTTCTCGGCGTAGAGAACCGTGTCGACGCGCAGGGGCTGCCCGGCGAGGGCCTCCCAGTTCTGCGGGCGCACGTGGACCTCGGTGCCGAGCGGAAGTCCACCAGGGGCACGGAGGTTGGCGCCCTGGAGCGCACCGAGGCCGGCGCCCACGTTCGGGTCCGGGTACGGGGTGCGGGTGTCGATCAGGGTCAGCCGGTTGCAGCCGATGCTGTCCGGGTTGGTCGTCGGGAAGGAGCTGTTGCCCCAGCCCTGCGACGCGTACTCCCGGCGGGCCCAGGTCTGGACCGTGTTCCACCGGTTGCCGTCGTGACGCGCCGACTCGTAGCCCTGCCAGGTGCCGAATATGACGTCGCTGGCCTCAGCCGGAGTGAAGGTGGTCTCGCAGGCGGGGCCGTTGGTGGCGGTGGTGCCGCTGCCACCGGCCTGGAAGATGCGGGAGACCCGCCAGGGCTTGAGCCCTTCCTGCTTGATCTGCTCCGGGAACGCCGTCGGGTCGGCTGCGGCGTAGAAGGCCTCGACGGCCAGCATGGCCGCCTTCTGGTGGTTGCCGTGGTTGCCCTGGGTCGCCGAGGGGTTCATCGTGAGGATGACCTCGGGCGTGGTGGTCCGCAGCACCCGCACGATCCGGGAGAGTGTCTCCTGGTAGCCCCAGACCTCCTCGGTCAGCGGGGCGCTGGCGGTGTACCAGAAGTCGAGAGCGTCCAGGTTGTAGACGTTCTCGACGCCGGCCCAGCCCACCGCCCGACGCTCCTCGGCCTCCCGGAGGATGCCGAGCTCGGGGCCCTCCTCAAGGCCGGTGGCGTTGCCGCCGCCCTCGCCGCGGGTGGTGGTGATGACGCCGGCCTGCATGCCGTGATACTCGTTCCAGTACCCCAGCATGCCGAGCTGGCCGGCCTCGTCGTCGGGGTGCGCGCCGATGAACATGATATCCAGGTCGACCGGCTTGATCGGCTTGTCGGACGGCTTCTTGGGGGATGTCTGCTCGGGCGATGGGCCCTTGGGACCGGCCTGGACGGGACTGGCCAGGCCAAGCGACAGCAGACCGCACAGGGCGATCGACGCCGTGGTGCGCCATTTCATGGCATACCTCTTCGTGTGGGGGCGAGTGCTGCGGGGGACGGTTACAGGCCCGACAGAGACCTACTGGCAGTTGGCTCCTGCCGGGCCTGAAGCATGAACAGCTGTCCACTGGAGACCGGAGACGGTCTCCACGCGTGCGTGTCGCTCGACAGTGGGGGTAGTGGCGTCCGCCCAGCGTCACGTGGTGAGCGTTACGCACAGTGGTAGGGATGGATCCACCGAAGGCCTTCGGCCGGTAACGCTAGGGATCTTGTCGACGGCCAGTCAATAGGTCAGGACGACTTTCTTCCTTCTTTGAAGAAACGATGTGCCTGTTCATGCCCCGTGGGCTGTCGCTCCACATTGGTAGTGAGCGGTTTTTGTCCGCCTTTGGGCGGCACGACTTCTGCCATGAGGCCGGATTAGTCCGATCGGACGGAGGAATCCCCGGTGGCGTCCCTTGTGGATTTACGTTCTCCCCCGCCGACGGCCGAGATGATCTCGTTACTTGACGCCACCGTTTTTTCTCAGTAGGAAATAACTGTGTCCGACAAAGCCCCGACCAGCCCGGTCAGCCGTGAACGGTCCCGTGAGATCAAACGTCTCTCGGTGATCCTGGCCGCCCGGCAGGCTCGACTGCTGTCCCGAGTTGATCTCGCCGAGATGACGGGACTCCCAGCAGCAACGGTGACCGCGCTGGTGCGGGAGCTCATCGCCGAGGGTTACCTCATCGAACGGGGACCGGGTGCCCCCACCACCGGCCGCCCCCGGGAGATGCTCGAGTTCAATCCACGTGCCGAGCTCGTCGCCGCGGTCTCGCTTGAACCGTCCCGGATCAGTTGCGAGATCGCCGACAGCGAGGGTGCGCTGATCGCGCATCGCACCACGCGATTCAGTGGCGACGTGGTCGAGACCATCTGCTCGTTCATCCTGGACCTGGTCGGCGACAACCTGCCGTCACTGCGCGGCGTCGCCATCGCGGTGCCGGGCGTCTCCACCAACGGCGCGGTACGCCTCGCGCCGTCGGTGGGACTGGTCGAGGCGTGGCCGATCGGCGAGTCGGTTCAGCGACGGCTCGGCGTGCCCGTCGTCGTCGACAACGACGTCAACCTGATGGCCGCCGGCGAGTGTGTCGCCGGCGCCGGAGCGGACGTCACCAACCTGTTGCTGATCCACGTCGCGGACGGCATCGGCGCCGGGCTCGTGCTCGACGGCAAGGTCCGCCGGGGCGCCAGCGGAGCAGCGGGCGAGGTGGGCTTCCTGCCGCTGGACGCCACACCCCAGCGCAGCTACAGCGGCGTTGGCGAGTTCGAGGCCCGCTGGTCGGTGAACGCCATCGCCGAGCGGTTGGTCGCCCTGCACCCGGGGCGGCGACCCGAGTCGCCGGTACGGGAGCTGATCGAACTCGCCGCCGCGTCGCGCCCGGCCCGCGACTACCTCGACGAGGTTCTCGACGCCTGGGCCCGACTCATCCTCTCCTGCGTCTGTGTGATCGACCCGGGGATGGTGCTGCTCAGCGGCGCCGCCGCGGACCTCGACGACGCCGCACTCGAACAGCTTCAAGGGCTGCTCTCGGCCAAGACTCCCGCCCCCACCGAGGTACGCCGGGCCACCCTCGGCGACCAGGCCGTGCTGCACGGAGCGATCAGCTACGCGCTGTCGGCCGCGGTTCCACTGCCCTCACTGCCCTGACCACCCCACCGCCGACCGACGACCCCCACACCGCCCCCGACACCCGCGTTCGCCGCGGCGCCTCCGTACCCCGAAACAACCGAATGCGGTGCGCCACCGACGCTCCCGCCCCCGGCGGACCCCCTCGAACCCCGCTCCGGGCACGACCCGTCCTCCGACGCCGTAACCCCGGACCGGCGAACCACCGCATTGGGCACGACGAGTTCAATTCACGACCTTCTATTAGAACCTTCCCGTAGATCCCCCGTGAGTGGAGGTAACAATGAGACGTCCCTGGGTCATGGCGATCGCGCTCGGCGCGATGCTGGCTGCCACCGCCGGCTGCGGTAGCAGCAGCGACACCGGCTCGTCCGCGAACGCGTCGGCCGAGAAGTTCGTCATCTACAGCGCCCGCGACAAGGCGGTCACCGACTACGTCGTCGAGCAGTTCACCTCGAAGAACCCCGAGTACAAGGGCAAGGTCGAGGTGCTCAACATGGGCGCCCAGGAGGTGCTCGAGCGGGTCCGCGCCGAGAAGGCCAACCCGCAGGCGTCGGTGTGGTGGGGCGGCACTCAGCAGGGCCTCGCCACCGCCGCCACGGAGGACCTGCTGGAGGCCTGGCAGCCCTCGTTCGCGGGGAAGATGGACGCGCGGTACAAGGACGCGCAGGGCCGCTGGTACGGGGAGATCCTGCTGCCCGAGGTCATCATGTACAACAACAAGGCGCTGAGCCCGCAAGATGCGCCGAAGGACTGGGACGACCTGGTCGACCCGAAGTGGAATGGCAAGATCATCATCCGGGACGTGGCTGCCTCCGGCACCATGCGCTCGATCTACTCCTCGATGATCCAGCGTCTCTCGGCCGACGGGTCCAACCCCCAGCCGGGCTACGACTGGCTGCGCAAGCTCGACACCAACACCGTCGAGTACGCCGCCAACCCCGCGGACCTCTACCTGAAGATGTCGCGTGAGCAGGGCGTCGTGAGCGCCTGGAACCTGCAGGACGTCCTGCTGCAGGCCGACAAGAAGATGCCGTTCGGCTACGTCATGCCGGCCTCGGGCGCCCCCGTGCTCGTCGACGGTGTGGCCGCGGTCAAGGGCGGCAAGAACGCCGCAGCGCAGAAGTTCCTCGAGTTCCTCTTCGACGACTCGCTGCGGGCCACCCTCGCCAAGGACTACTTCCAGATCCCCGCGGTGGAGATCTCCGAGAAGCCGGAGTGGTTGGCCAACCTCGGCCTCAAGCCGATGGACGTGGACTGGGACGTCATCGGCAAGAACGAGACGGCCTGGATCAACCACTGGAACGCGGAGATCAAGGACAAGGGCTGAGTTGACCGGGACCGGGTCGTGCCACGGCACGACCCGGCTCCGTCCTGGAAGGACCCAGAAACATGATCGATGTCCGGCTGGCAACCGTCAGCAAACGCTTCGACACGTCAAGCGACGCGGCGGCGGTCGACAACGTCACCATCACCATCGGAGCCGGCGAGTTCTTCACCCTCCTCGGACCGAGCGGATGCGGCAAGACCACGACCCTACGGATGGTGGCGGGGTTCTACTTTCCGACCTCCGGGCACATCCACTTCGGCGATGACGACGTGACGCGCTGGTCGCCGAACAAACGCGACACCGGCATGGTGTTCCAGAACTACGCGCTCTTTCCGCACATGTCGGTCGCGCAGAACGTCGCGTACGGGCTGAAGGTCCGCCGGGTCCCCCGCGCGGACCGGGCCCGCCGGGTCGAGGAAGCCCTCGCCCAGGTACACCTCAGCGGGTACGGCGACCGCCGCATCGACGCGCTCTCCGGCGGTCAGCAGCAGCGGGTCGCGCTGGCCCGGGCGCTGGTCATCCGGCCCCGCACCCTGCTGCTCGACGAACCGCTGTCCAATCTCGACGCCAAGCTTCGTGAGGAGACGCGCACCGAGATCCGCCGGATCCAGCGGGAGAGCGGCATCACCAGCCTCTACGTGACGCACGACCAGGCTGAGGCGATGGCGATGTCGGACCGGATCGCCGTCATGCAGTCCGGCCGGGTCCAGCAGGTCGGCACACCGCATGAGGTCTACTACCAGCCGGCGAACGCGTTCGTGGCACGCTTCATCGGACGCAGCAACGTACTGAGCCTGCCGGTGGTCAGCGCGAAGGAGACCGGGGTGCAGGTACGCCTGCCCGGCGGCGCGACGCTCGACGTCGGCGCGGCCGTGGGGCACCGCCTCGCCGAGGGAGACACCGCGCTGGTGTCGGCTCGGCCGGAACACATCACGATCGCCGGCCCGGACGAGGAGTCGGCACTGCGCGGCCGAATCAGCCACATCGAGTTCACCGGCATGGCGACTCACCTCAGCGTCGACGTCGACGGCACCGACGTGATGGCGGCGGTGATCGACGCACCGGTCGGCATCCGGCTCGGCGACGTCGTGGGTCTGCGTCTCGTACCCGAACGGCTCTGGGTGGTCCAACCGTGACCGTGCGTTCCCTACCCGCCCCCGGCTGGCTGACCGGGCTCGGCCGGCGCCTGAGCGGCGGCGCCAGCTCAAGGTGGTTCCCCTACCTGCTCGTGCTGCCCCTCGTCCTAGTGCTCTGGGGCTACGTCGTACAACCGATGTTCGCGACCTTCGCCGAGAGCGTCAGTGCCGACGGCACCAAGAACTACCTCCAGTTCCTGAACTCCTCGGGAGTGGCCCGGCAGTCCCTGCTCACCTCGCTGTTCATCTCGGCGGGCAGCGTGCTGCTCTGCGGCACCGTCGGCGTCTCGATGGCTTTCCTGCTCAAGCGGTTCACCTTCCGGGGTCGCCGGCTCCTCGAGGCGTTCATCCTGGTGCCGGCGGCGCTGCCGCCGCTGATCGGTGCCGTGTCCTTCCAACTGCTCTACAGCAACATCGGCATCCTGCCGCGTGGGCTGCAGGCGCTCTTCGGCACCGACAAACCGGTCCTCGCCTTCGACGGGATCGCCGGGGTCCTCGTGGTGCACACGTTCACCATGTACCCGTTCTTCTACCTGGCCGCCGCCGCGGCGCTGGCCGGGATGGACCCGTCAGTCGAGGAGGCGGCGTACAACCTCGGCGCCGGCCGGGTGCGGGTCTGGCGGACCGTCATGCTGCCGATGCTCACCCCGGCGCTGGTCTCGGCGTCCCTGCTGGTCTTCATGACCTCGCTGGCGTCGTACACCGCGCCGCTGCTGTTCAACGTCAGCCAGACCATGACGATGCAGATCTACATCAACCGCACCAACGGCGACCTGCCGATGGCTTCGGCGTACGCCTCCGTGCTGGGAATCGTCTCCATCATCTTCCTGCTGTCGATGCGGTGGTACGAGGGCCGGCGCAGCTACCAGTCGCAGTCGAAGGGGATCTCGGCGACCCGGCGGGAGATCAACAATCCGATCGGCCGCTGGTTGGCCCCGCTCGCCTCGGTGCTTGCCACGATCGTCCTGCTCGCACCGGTCGCCACGATCGCGCTCGTGGCCTTTTCCGAGAACCGCTCCTGGACCACCCAGGTGTTGCCGACGACGTACACGCTCGACAACTTCGTCACGATCTTCTCCGATCCCAAGGCCTTCCAACCGATCCTCAACTCGGTGCAGATGAGCCTGATCGCGGTTGTCGGCTGCGTGGCGATCGGCGTGCTCATCGCGTACGCGGTGCGACGGCTGCGGTTCGTCGGGCGGGGTCTTCTCGACGTGGCGGTGATGATCGCGTGGGCGCTGCCCGGAACGGTCGTCGCCATCAACCTGATCTCGGCGTTCAGCACCGGCAACGCCTTCAGCCTCGGGCAGGTCCTGGTCGGTACCTTCTGGATCCTGCCGCTGGCCTACTTCGTACGGTTCCTGCCGATCGTGTTCCGGTCCAGCTCAGCGGCCCTGGCACTGATCGATCCGTCCCTGGAGGAGGCCGCACGCAACCTCGGCGCCTCCTGGGTGCGGGCCTTCGGCAGCGTCACCCTGCGGCTGATGCTGCCCGGCGTGCTCGCCGGCGGACTGCTGGCATTCGTGCACGGTGTCGGCGAGTTCGTCGCCTCAGTGCTGATCTATACCTCTTCCACAGTGCCGATCTCGGTGGCGATCAACAACCGGATGTACTCCTTCGAACTCGGTACCGCGGCGGCGTACGGCATGCTCCAGGTGCTGCTCATCTTCGTGGTGATGTGGTTCTCCGGCCGGCTGGAGAGCAGCCGCACCGCGACCAGGAAGGCCGTTCAGTGGACGAATTGATCGAACGCTGGCGGGCCGAGGGCGGACTGCTGCCGATCACCCGGGTCCCCGGCCACGCGCTCGCCGCCGTGGCCGAGGCGGCGGACCTCGCGGTACTGCCGGTCGGCGCCGTCGAGTGGCACGGCCCGCACCTGCCACTGGGCACCGACCTGCTCCTCGCCGAGGGATTCGCCGGGGAGTTGGCCGCCGGGTCCGCCCGTGCCGTGCTCTACCCGGCCGCACCGTACGCCGCCTGCCCCGGCCAGACCCGGCCGTGGCCGGGCACGGTGGCGCTACGGCCCGAGATCGCCGTCGGGTACCTCAGCGACGTGCTCGCCGGCATCGTCGAGGCGGGTTTTCCTCGGCTCCTCGTGGTCAATGGTCACGACGCCAACCTCTCCACCGTCCGTGCCGCCATGGAGTGGGTCTCCGGCCGACACCTGGCGAGCCTCCTGCTCGCCAACTGGTTCCAGCTGGTCAGCCCAGACGAGACGAGCGAGATCTTCGGCGCCCTGCCGTCCCGAGGGCACGGCGGAGCGTACGAGACGTCGGCCGTGCTCGGCTTTGACCCCGCGACGGTGCACCTGGACGCCACACCGGACCTGCCGCCGAAGCCGAAGCTTGCCACCACGTACCCCTACGTGCTGATCGAGTCGAGGCCCGACCCGTGGCAGGGCTGGTCGGGTCATGTCTCGCTGGCCAACGAGCCGGCCGGGCAACGCATCCGCCAGCTGGCCGGCACGCGGCTGCGTGAGGTGATCGAGGCGTGGCTGGCCGCGCCGCTACCCGGCCCGCCCGGGACGGACCGGCCCGCCCCGTCCAACCAGGCCATTGGATGACCCCGCTCGTCACCCGTAGGACAACGCACCGCATTGGGAGGCCACGATGACCCCAGCACTGACCATCTACCAGCAGCACCACCTTCGCGTCGTCTTCGAGCACCACGCCGCCCACCTGTATCCCGCGATGGTCAAGGCGAGCCAGGCTCACGTCGTCATGCTCGCCGAACAGGGTCTGATCTCCGCCGATTCCGCCACGATGATGCTGCGCGGGCTGCTCGTCCTCGCCGAGGACCGGCCCGAGGACCTGGACTACGACGGCAGCGTCGAGGACGTCTACTACACGTTGGAGAAGCGCCTCGCCGCTGCCTGCGAGGTCGAGGTGTCCCAGCTCAGCGTGCAGCTCGCGCGCAGCCGTAACGATCTCGACGCCGGCGTCTTCCGGATGGTGCTGCGCGATCAGCTCCTTCAGGTGCTGGACGCGGTGCTGGCGACCGGCCGGACGGTGCTGGACCGGGCCGACCGGCACGCCGACGTGGTGATCACCGGCTACACCCACCGCCGCCCCGCCCAGCCGACGAGCATCGGGCATGTCTTCGCCGGTTACGCCGAGGCGCTGGCCGGCGAAGGGCTCGCCTACGCGGACCTGCTGGACGAGATGAACCGTTCGCCCCTGGGCTCCTGCGCCTTCGCCGGCACCGACCTGGACATCTCACCCCGCCGCCTGGCGGACCTGCTCGGTTTCGAGCGGCTCATCGTCAATTCGTACGAGGCGGTGGCCGGCGCCGACCACCTCGTCCGGGTCGCCACCCTCAACGCGCAGGCCCTCGCCACGGGCGCCCGGCTGGCCCGCACCCTGATGGACTGGCTGAGCTGGGGCTGGGTCGTCACCCCCGGCGCGTTCACCCAGGGCAGCAGCATCATGCCGCAGAAGCGCAACCCGGTCGTGCTGGAACACCTCGTCTCGATGGCCGGCGCTGCGGCGGGCGATGCCGTCAGCGTTCTCAACAACGTCGGTGCCGCCTGGTGGGAGGACTCCAACAACGCCACCACCGACGTGCAGGCCCGGCTCTGGGACGGTGACGACCGGGCGTACCGGTTCTTCTCCCTGCTCGGCGGGCTGATCGCGGAGCTGGACCCGTTGCGTCCGCCGACCGGCGAGGAGATCGTCGCCTCGGGCGCCACCACGACGGCCGCCGCCGACGCGCTGGCCCGCCACGGCGTACCGTTCCGGGGCGCCCACTCGCTGCTCGGTCGACTGGTGCGGACCGGCCCGCCGGCCACCTGGACCGAACAGGACGTCCGGTCGACGGCCGCCGACCTTGGTCTGGCCGACCAGCTCGACGAGGCCGCGATCCGGGACCTGCTAGCCGCCGCCGTCCACCCGGAATTCGTGCTCCGCCGGGCCCAGGCCGACGGTCCAGGAGACGCGGCCGTACGGGAGCAGGTGGCGCAGCTGCGCACCACGCTTGCCGCGGTATCGGCACGGGTTGATTCGTTCCGGGACCGGCTGACCCGTGCCGACGAGGCGCTGGCCGAGGCGGTCGCGGCGAGGGTGGGCCGGTGACGGGGCAACAGACGCAGCACCGCGTGAACGAGAATGTCGTGTCGCCGCGACCGCGGCACAACCTGGACCGACGGCCCGAAGGGCGATCTGACATCACCATGGAACAATCGGCAATCCCGCGGCTGCTCGGCGTCGACTTCGGCGGCACGAAGATGGCGATCGGTGTGGGCGACGCCGACGGTCGGCTGCTCGTCTCCGAGCGACTGCCCACGCACGCCGAGCAGGGTGCGCAGCAAGCCCTCACCCGGGCGCTCGACCGGGCCCAGGAGCTCGTGGCCCGCACCGGCGGCACGCTCGTGGCCGCCGGCATCGCCTCCCCCGGGGTGGTCCACGACGACCACATCGAACTGGCGCCGAACGTACCGGGCTGGGAGCAACTGCGGTTGGCCGACGCGGTCCGGTCCCACCTCGGGCTGACCTCCGTGCGGGTGTCGAACGACCTCAACGCCGCCGCCTACGCCGAGCTGCGCCTGGGGGCGCTGCGAGGCATCGATCCGGGCCTGGTGATCGGCATCGGGACCGGGGTGGCCGCGGCGGTGACGGTCGGCGGCGAGGTGATGGCCGGTTACCACGGTGCGGCCGGGGAGATCGCCTACGGTCTGACCGACCACAGCTGGCCCTCGGGCCTGGAGCCGATGCTGGAGACGACCTTCTCCGGTCGAGCCCTGGACGAGTTGGCGCAGCGGCTGGGGTTGACCGGCCAGGCCGCCGCGCTCTGCGCCGCCGCGGCGCAGCCCGGCCGGGCCCGCGACGAGTTGCGTCAGCGCGTCGACGAGTTGGCACGCCAACTCGTCACCTGCTGTCTCCTGTTCGACCCGCAGCGGATCGTGCTGGTCGGCAGCGTCGCGGGCAACGAGGTGGTACGCGAGTTGCTCATCGAGCGGCTCACCCACGCGCTGCCGTACCGGCCGGACATCGTCCTGTCGGCCTTCGCGCAGGACGCCGCGCTGCTCGGTTCGCTCGCGATGGCCATGGAGGCCCTGCCCGCGCCCGTCTGAACGCCGCCGGTCGTTCCCCGCTCCTAACGAAGTTCCCGAGGACTAGTGCGCTGCGGTAGGTGACCACGTTCCATCGTCGAAGCTCCGGTCGTTGGCGAGGGCGGGTGTCCGTCGGTCGTCGGACACCTGCCCTCGACCGACCGGCCGTGCCGGTGGTCGCGCCCGGGCACCTGTGGCCCGCCCATTGCCGACAGCGCCGACCACCTCGACGAACCCGCCCACCTCACGAAAATCGGAGCGCCCACCTCGCTGGCGGTCCGGTGTCCTGCGCCGGGTGATTTCTGAGGTCGTGGCCTCGGACGACGCTTGACATGAGCGCGACGCGACAACCGCGCGACGCGGCATGTCAGTGCGTTATCACGGCCTGAAGCGCGTGGGGCCAGTGGCGCAGAAGGATGTCGTCGCCGCTTCCCCGCCAGCCAGACACCGGCCATCCACCAACGCTCTGTCCCGCAGAGGCTCGCCGAGGTCGACCGCATAGGGAACCTGATCGTTGGCGGGGCACGCTGCGGCATGCGGCCGCATCGGAGCGACGCTGAAAGTCACGACGACCTCCAACTCGCCAATGTGGATTTCCGGAGCCGAGACCTCCCCCGTGATCCCGTTGTTGCAGTCCAGTCGCGAGACAAGGGCGGTGAACGTCGTGGACGATCTCTGGAGGCGCTGGTCCGGACCGAGATCCCAGACAGCGGCATCACCACCCGTGCTCGTCTGTCTCGATGCACTCGGCTCGGGCGCAGAGGTCAGACCTGATCTTTCAGTAGGTGGGTCGGTGGCGGCCTCACATGCCACCGTCAGGGCCGCCAGGGACGTCCACACCAACACCGCGACAAATCGAATTCGCGTCATCACGTCTATCAGACCTGATGTTGTCTCCGTCGGTTCCACCCCAACCGAGAAGCGCACGCCGACGCTGCTCCCGCCGACCAGCCATGCCCCAGTACGCGAGCGCCGTCCTCGACGAGCCCGTTGACCTCCGCGAGCTGCTTGGCCACGATCATTCGTACCACCACCTCGTACGCCGACAGACCGCACCGAATCGACACCGAGTCGCCTACCCGTCAGCCCGGCATGCGACGCTCAAGTTCCACGACCAACGGGCCGCCCCGCGTGGCCCCCGGACAGCACCACCCCAGCCGCACGATCCCTGGCATGACAGCACGACACCCCCCACCCCCACCCCTTGTGCCCGGAGGAACGCAGACCATGGAACACGCAGCTCAGCTCATCCAGGAGCGGAGTGCCCCGCCGGCCACGCTGGTGATCTTCGGTGCTTCCGGTGACCTGACCCGGCGCAAGCTGCTGCCCGCAGTCGAGAGCCTGGCTCGCCACGAGCGGCTCCCGGACCAGTTCGCGCTGGTCGGCGTCGCGCGCACGTCGATGACCGACGAGCAGTTCGCCGAGAGCGCCCTCGGCGAACGCACCCTCGCCAGCAAGCACCAACTCCAGGGCGGCGTGCGGTACGTGGCCGGCGGCTACGACGACCCGGAGACCTACAAGCGGCTCGTGGAAACCCTCGACGAGCTGGACGCACAGCGGGGCACGTCCGGCAATCGGCTTTTCTACCTGTCCACCCCGGCCGGGGCCTTCGAGCCGGTGATCAACGGACTGGCCGGTGTCGGGCTCAACCAGCCACGCGAAGGCTCCTTCTCCCGCCTGGTCATCGAGAAGCCGTACGGGCGCGACCTGGCCACGGCCCGCGAGCTCGACAGCGTCGTGCACAGCGCGTTCGACGAGCACCAGGTCTTTCGCATCGATCACTACCTGGGCAAGGACACCGTCCAGAACGTGCTGGCGCTGCGCTTCGCGAACTCGATCTTCCAGCCCATCTGGGACCGCTCCTGGGTCGATCACGTGCAGATCACCGTCGCCGAGACCCTCGGTGTCGGCAGCCGCGGCGGCTTCTACGAGGACGCCGGCGCGATGCGGGACATCGTGCAGAACCACGTGCTCCAGGTCCTCGCGCTGGCACTGATGGAGCCACCGGCCTCGTTCGAGGCCGAGGGCCTGCGCAACGAGAAGGTGAAGCTGCTGCAGGCGATCCGGCTCCCCACCGACCGGGACATCGCCGAGGCCGCGGTCCGGGGACAGTACACCCGGGGCGGCACCCGCGAGGAGCTGATGGCCGGCTACCGCGAGGAGGCCGGCGTCGACCCCCTGTCGCGGACCGAGACCTACGCCGCCATGCGGCTCAACGTGGACAACTGGCGCTGGGCCGGAGTGCCGTTCTACGTGCGCACCGGCAAGCGCCTGCCGGCCCGGCTCACCGAGGTGGCACTGCAGTTCCAGCGACCGCCACACCTGCCGATCCCGACCGACCAGCTCACCGGCCTCGATGCCGACGCGCTGATCCTGCGGATCCAGCCGAACGAGGGCATCTCGCTGCGCTTCGGTGCCAAAGTGCCCGGCCACTCCTTCCGGGTCCGCACCGCCACGATGGAGTTCTCCTACGACCAGACGTTCGTCGAGGAGTCCCCGGAGGCGTACGAGCGTCTGCTGCTGGACGCGCTGATCGGTGACGCGTCGCTGTTCATCCGCAGCGACGAGGTGCAGCAGTGCTGGCGGATCGTCGACCCGATCATCGACCACTGGGCGAAGGACAATTCGCCGATCCCCACCTACGAGGCCGCCTCCTGGGGCCCCACCGACGCCGACCGGCTCATCGGCCGGCACGGCCGCAAGTGGCGCAACTCCGCGTGACCCCGCCACAACGAGGGTGACCGCGCCGCTGCGCCCGATCGCGTGGTCTCACCGTCGACGCGCGGCGCGGTCCTCCGTTCAGAGCCCGTCCGGGTTGCCGCGTGGGATGACCAGTCCGGTCTCGTAGGCGACGACGACCGCCTGTGTTCTGTCCCGCAGGCCGAGCTTGCCCAGCAGGCGGCTGACGTGGGTCTTTATGGTTTCGTCGCTGACGACGAGCCGTTTGGCGATTTCGGGGTTGGACAGTCCTTCGGCCATGAGCCGCAGCACGTCGGTCTCTCGGGGCGTGAGCGAGCTGAGCGGGGCGGGGTGCCGGGGTGGTCGGGGGCGCAGGCGCGTGAACTCGCTGATGAGCCGGCGGGTCACCCGTGGCGCGAGTAGTGCGTCGCCGGCTGCTACGACTCGGACGGCGTCGAACAGCCGTTCGGCGGTGACGTCCTTGAGGAGGAAGCCGCTCGCGCCGGCGCCGAGGGCGTCGTAGACGTGCTCGTCCAGGTCGAACGTCGTGAGGATGAGGATCCGGGGGCCGTCGCCGGCGGCGAGTTGCCGGGTGGCCTCGATGCCGTTCATGACTGGCATGCGTATGTCCATGAGGACCACGTCGGGTCGGTGCTGGCGGCAGACCCGTATCGCTTCGGCGCCGTCCGCGGCGCTGCCGACGACCGTGAGGTCGGGCTGCGTGTCGAGGAGCATGACGAAGCCGGCGCGGACAACCTCGTCGTCGTCGGCGACGACGACTCGCACGGGGCCGTTCATCGGTCCGCCATGGCTTCGCTCGATCCGATCGGGTCTTGGGCACATTGGGGGCTGTTGGTCGTTGCCGGAGCCGGTGTCGCTGACGCGTTCTCGGGGAGGGGCAGCACGACGTCGACCAGGAAGCCGCCGCCCGGTGCGGGGCCGGTCCACAGTTCGCCGCCCAGAGTGGCGACCCGCTCGCGCATGCCGAGCTGCCCGTGTCCGCTGCCGCAGGGCCGGCCGGGGACCGGGCCGGGGCCGTTGTCGCGGACGCGCACACGCAGGGTGTCGTTGGTGTACGCCAGCTCGACGTCGACCGCGGCGCCGGGGGCGTGGCGGCGGACGTTGGTCAGCGCCTCCTGGACGATCCGGTATGTGGTGAGCTGCACGCCCGGATCGAGCGGGACGATTCGGCCGGAGACGAGCAGTCGTACGCCGGCTCCGGTCGAGTCGCGTGCCTCGTCGAGCAGTTCGGTGAGCTGCCGTAGGCCGGGCTGCGGGGTACGGTTCGGGCCGGTCGCGGCGGGCTCTTCGTCGTCTTGGCGCAGCACTCCGAGGAGCCGTCGCATTTCGGTGAGCGCCGCCCGCGCCGTGTCGCCGATCGCGAGAAGGCGCTTCGCTCCGTCCGGCGGCAGGCCCGGCGTGGCCAACCGGGCCGCCTCCGCCTGGACTGCGATCTTCGAGATGTGGTGGGCCACAACGTCGTGCAGCTCGCGGGCGATCCGGGCGCGTTCGCCTCGCGCCGCGTGCGCGAGCAGGGTCTTCGCCATCGCCTCGCGGGACTCGTCGCGGGCCGTGGCCTCCGCGCGGGCACGCGCGGCGACGCCTGCGCCCGCCGCCGCGACGGTCACCGCCGCGACGACGAGCGCGACGATCCGCCCGTCCCGGCCACCGCCGGGCGGGCCGAGGATCGCGTAGCCCACGAACGGCAGCACGAACCAGCCTGCCACGACGGCCCGGCGACACCGCCCCAGCAGGCAGAGTGCGGCGACCTCGGCGACGAGCGCCGCGATCGGTGGCCGGGGATGCAGCCCGAGTAGGAGCGACGTTGCCGCCGTCGTCATCGTGGTGGCCCACAACGGTCGGGTTGCCAGCAGCGCCACCGGTGCGGTGGCGCAGAGGGCGAGGAGCAGCGCGGCCGGCAGCAGCGCGTCGGAGACCACGCCGCTCAGGACGGTTTCCACCATCGCGGTGAACCCGAGCAGCGCCGCGGCGACCGCTGGCAGCTCGGGCAGGCCGGTGACGCGTCCGACGAACCGTCCGGCGGCGGCCTGCCAGCGGTGGGCGTCTGCCTCCATGCCGCCATTCTCCCCGGAACGTCCGGTCCGCCGCGTCCCCCGGTGGCCGTCCCCCGCGCGGGGGACGGCGTCGCCGCGACGTCACCCGGCGCCCAGCGCCGAAGACGGTTCCGCAGCGGGACGACTGGGCGTCACCGGCCGCCTAGCGTCGCTACCATGACCGAATTTTTTCCACGCGGCACGGGCGTGGCGATCGAGGTGCGTGGGCTGCGGAAGCGGTACCGGTCGACGGTGGCCGTCGATGACCTGTCGTTCACCGTCGAGCCCGGCATCGTGACCGGTTTCGTGGGGCCGAACGGTGCCGGCAAGTCCACCACGATGCGCATCATCCTCGGGCTCGATGCGGCCGACGGGGGCACCGCACTGGTTGGCGGCCGGCCGTATCGGCGCCTCGCCCGGCCGTTGCGCACGGTCGGCGCGCTACTCGACGCCTCCGCGGTGCACCCCGGTCGCAGCGCCCGCAACCACCTGCTCTGGCTCGCCCAGTCCAACGCGATTCCGCGCCGCCGCGTCGACGAGGTCCTCGACCTCGCCGGGCTCGCGACGGTCGGGAAGCGGACGGTCGGTGGGTTCTCGCTCGGCATGCGGCAGCGGCTCGGTATCGCCGCCGCGCTGATCGGGGACCCGGCGGTGGTGATCTTCGACGAGCCGATCAACGGGCTCGACATTGAAGGCATCCAGTGGATTCGCGGCCTGCTGCGGTCCCTGGCTGACGAGGGCCGGACGGTTCTGATCTCCAGCCACCTGATGGGTGAACTGGAGGACAGCGCCGATCACCTGCTGGTCATCGGCCGCGGCCGGCTCCTGGCCGACACGAGCGTCCGGGACCTGGTCGGGCGCGCATCCGGGGATCGGGTCGCCGTCCGTACGGGCATGCGCACCGAGGCGATGACGGCCCTTGCCGACACGGGCGCTCTGACCACCATCGCCGACGGCGAGACGGTGACCGTGGCCGGGCTGCCCGTCGAGCGTGTCGTCGCGCTGCTCACCCACCATGGGGTGACGTTCAGCGGCGTGTCCGCGCACCGCGCCTCCCTCGAAGAGGCGTACATGGAGCTGACCCGCGACGCGATCGAGTTCGGCGCCGCCGGACGCGACGAGCAGGCTGCCCGATGACCGCCACCGCGCACCGCAGCGCCGACCCGCTGCCGGAGGGCGGCCGTCCCGGTTTCGGCCGGCTCCTGCTGTCGGAGTGGACGAAGCTGCGTACGGTCCGCCGCTGGGCCATCGCCCTGCTGGCCGCGCCGGTGTTGGTTGTCCTCGTTGGCCTCCTGACCGCCGCGAGCAGCCAACCCGGAGCCGTCGACGCACCCGTCGCCGGCCCGGACGGTGTCTGGGTGCAGGACCGGTTCCACTTCGTTCACCGCCCGCTGAGCGGGGACGGCACCGTGACGACCCGGGTCGTCTCGACAAGTCTGGAGGTCAGCCTGCCGCCAGAGGATGGCGGCGACGTGCGGGCCACCGACGTCGAGCGGAGCGTGTGGTCCAAGGCCGGGCTGATGATCAAGGACGGGCTGCGGCCCGGCTCGCCCTACGCCGCGGTGATGCTCACCCCCGGCCACGGCGTCCGGCTGCAGTCGAACTTCACGACCGACATCGCTGGCCCCGCTGCCGGAGCACCCACCTGGCTCAAGCTCACCCGCGCCGGCTCGACCATCAGCGCCTTCCAGTCGGCCGACGGAATCTCCTGGACGCCCGTCGGCACCGTCACCGTCCCGGATCTGCCGCAGACCGTCGAGGTCGGGCCGTTCGTCGCTTCACCGACCGTGGCGCTGCTGGCGCATCGACAACTCGGCAGCATCCGCGTCGGCCAGCACCCGACCACGACGACGGCGCTGTTCGAGCGGCCAACGCTGGAGCCGGCCGGGACCCCGGGCACCGGGACCGGCGAGCCGCGCGACGGCTGGCAGGACGACGAGATCGATGACTCGGCCCGTCAGCCGGGGTCACCGCCGACCCCCGACCGGTCGGGCGACAAAAGGTCCCCGTCCCCGCCGCCGGCAGCGGTCTGGGTCGGCGACCGCCTGACGCTGCTCGGCGTCGGTGACATCGCGCCACGAACGCCCGGGGAGGATGTCATCAAACAGAACCTCACCGGCGTGTACGCGGGGCTGATGGCGATCGTCGCGGTAGCGGTCCTGTTCGTCACCACCGAGTACCGGCGAGGCATGCTCCGCACGACGTTCGCGGCAAGCCCCGGACGGAGGCGTGTCCTGGCGGCCAAGGCACTGGTCATCGGCGTGGTGACGTTCGTCCTCGGGCTCGTGGCCACCGTCGCCGCGCTGCTCATCACCCGGCCGATCATGCGCGACAACGGCTACCTGCCCCCCGTCTACCCGGACTGGTCACTGACCGACCCCACGGTGCTGCGGGCCGTCGTCGGCACCGCCGCCGCGCTGGCCGCGATCGCGGTGTTCAGCCTGGCCCTCGGCACAGTGCTGCGACGCGCCGCGGGCGCGGTCACGATCGTCATCGTGCTCATCGTCCTGCCGCAACTGCTCGCCAGCGGCCTGCCGCCGGCCGCCGGGCAGTGGCTGATGCGGCTCACCCCGGCCGCCGCGTTCACGATCCAGCAGACGATCCCCACCTACGAGCACGTGCCGCGAATCTGCGTGCCCGAAAACGGCTGCGTCTACGACCAGCCGTGGGCCGGGTTAGGGGTCGTCTGCGCCTACACCGTGGTGACGATGGCCGTCGCACTCTGGCTGCTACGCCGCAGGGACGCGTGAACACGATGCACGCCATCCGCGCGGAATGGACAAAACTACGGACCGTCACCAGCACGCCCTGGCTGCTCTTCGCCGCCGTCGCCATTACTGTCGGCATCAGCGCGACAGTCACGGCCACCGCCAGCAACCGACTCTGCCCGACGCCATCCACCTGCCTGGACGACCTGCCGAAGCTCAGCCTCACCGGCGCCCAGTACGGGCAGACCCTCATCGTCGTGCTCGCCGTCCTCGTGATGAGCGAGGAGTACACCACCGGCACGATCGGTGTGTCCCTGGCGGCGATACCGCGCCGGTGGCAGCTGTACCTGAGCAAAGCGGCCATCGTCACCGCCATGGTGATCATCGTCGGATCGCTCGGCGCTCTCGGCTCACTGCTCGTCGCCCGGCGGGTTCTGCCCGGCACGGCGGTCAGCGCCGCCAACGGCGACCAGCGTCTCTCGCTCGCCGACGAACCGACACTACGCGCCGTGTACGGCACCGTGCTGTACCTCGCCCTGGTGGCACTGTTGAGCTACGGCGTCGCCGCAGTGCTACGCGACACCGCGGGGTCGATCGCCACGATTCTCCTCCTGCTGTACGTCGCGCCGATCCTGACCTCGTTCATCACCGATCCCCAGTGGCTGAACCGGATCGAACGACTCTCCCCGATGTTGGCCGGCCTGAAGATCCAAGCGACGACCGCACTGGACACGCTGCCGATCGGACCGTGGCAGGGACTGGGCGTCCTCGCCCTGTGGGCGGCCGGCGCCCTACTGGCCGGCCTACTCTCGCTGCAACTACGCGACGCGTGACCGGGTCGGGAGCCACGACCACTTCGTTCGAACCGCCTTATGTCCCCCATGGCCGGCATCCGCTGTCCCGACTCAGGGCGTAGCGGGCAATCCGGCGCGGCACAGTTCAAGAGCGTCTCGAGCACCGCGCAGGGCTGCGATCACATTGGGCGAGGGTCGCACATGCACTTCAGGAAAATCGAGACCGGCCGAGCGGTCGGTGATCGGGTAGGCCAGTTGCTCACGCCCGAGCCGGAATTGGGCGTCGATGCCGGTGCGGTTGCCGCGCGGGTCCTGGCGATGCCAGCGGCCCGCGAGGTATACGGCAACGAGGCCGTGCAGGAAGGGCTCTCCCCCGTCGGTCAGCTGTTGGTAGCACAACCCGGCCGGAACGCCGGCGGCCCGGGCCACGGCCACCAGCAGGTGCGACTTGGCATAGCAGAGGCCGACGCCGGCGCTGAGCACCTCGCCAGCGGTGACGGTGATCCGCGGATCCTGGGCGTCCACGGAGTGCCGGATCCGGTCACGAACCCATCCGAAGGCGGCCCGCATGAAGTCGACGTCGTCCGGATGCGCCGCACGTAGTTCACCAGCTAACGCCCGCACTGCCGGATGGTCCACCTCGACGACCGGGTCACCGCCCAGGTATTCCCTCGGATCGCCCGCGACCAGTTGCACAGCTGTCCCTCTCCCCGCCGCTTGTCGGATCGAGGCTGCTCCATCACGCCATGACCCATCGCGTTACGGTAACGGCGCTATCTCACCGCAGCCACGCTTCGCCTGTCAGCCGCATTCCCGCTCACGCGCCAAGGCTGATCCCGGCCGGCCGGGGAGCCGATCGTCAAATGATCGACTCCGCGGCCGGACACTCCTGGCCGGGCTGGTCAGCAGGCGTCGATGTAGTAGATGTAGTACCAGTTGATGTAGGCCTGGCTGGGGGCAACCGCACTGTTGGCGATCCACTGCTTGGATGCTCCCAGGAACCTCGCAACGGTCCCGGTCGACTGGTTGTTGTGGTAAACGCCGGTGGAGTTCCACGTCGAGGGGACGGAGCGCACGTCGCTGCAGTAGTACTGGTCGATCTTCCCTCCGGTGTAGTTCGAGTACTGCCACGAGCACATGTGCCCGTAGTCGCAGGTCGCGGCGGCGGGCGCGTTGAGCTCCCGGGCCTGCCGTTCACCGGGCAACGGGAGCAGCAGGGTCGAGCCGACCCCCAGCTGGATCTTGTTGGCGGCGATCTGGGTGCCCCCCGTCTCGGCCAGGTAGTCGTCGACCTGCGCCTGCAGGGTGCGGGCCTGGGCCGGGGTCAACCCGGCGGATGCCGCCTGGGCAGCGAACGTGCTGGTGCCGGACCCGACCGGCGCGGCGTTCGCTGCGCTCGCCCCGGTGCTCAAGGTGGCGATGAATGCCACAAGTCCGACGATGATTGCGAGTGGACGACGTCGTTGCAGGTTCATGTGACTCCCCGTTCGGTGTCGGTTATCGCTGCGCCGAGGGTCCGAGGATCTGGGCCGCCCTGGCCGCAGCCTCTTCCCACTGCTTCCTGATCTGGGTCAGTTGCTCAAGGTGGAGTTGGATCGCCGCGTTCTCGTACGCGGACTCGACGGTGAACCAGACCCCGGGATGGCCGACTCCCGCATGGAATCCTCCGTCCCGTCTGGACTTCAGGGTCGATCTAGCCCCAGGTGCCGGGCGGGTAGACCGCGTACGACGAGACCGCGTCGTTCGGGAACGGGTACACCGTGCCTCCGCCGTTGGCGAGGTTGCCCTGCTGGTTCGGCCGGATGCTGTACGACTTGCCGGAGCAGTTGCCGTTGACCCAGAAGGCGAGCAGGTAGCCGTGGTTGGCGTTGTTCCGGACCGACGACGCCACGTCGTTCCAAGCCGTGGTCATGTTCTTGCAGCCCTGCGACGTGTCGATCGTCCACACCGCCCCGCCCGCGTTTCCGTTGGACCAGAAGCAGGCGATGTTCGACGGGCAGTACCACGCTGCGGCCTGCGCGGGTCCGGCCGTGGTCAGGACGATGCCCACGGTGGCCATGCCGACCGCTGCGGTGGCCGCGAGCGCCTTCCTGATGGGGCTACGTGCGGTTGTTGTTCTCATTTCTGTGGAGTCCTCTCCTCGTCAGGCTGAGCCTGTGCCATCGATTCCGGTCGGTTGACCGACATCAATCTTTCGTGGCTGAGGTCGCCGACCAGGCACCCGAGCATCGGTGGTCCCCCAGTGCCGTCCGCCGTACGGTCGGGACGGACACCGCCGTGCCCGGGTGCCCGGGCCCCCTTCAGCGGATGTCGTAGCCGCGGCTGCGGATGACGGTGCAGGTGCCGGTCTGGGACCACGTGTTGATGCCGACCCACGGGCCGTACGAGTACCAGTTCGTCTGCCCGTTGGACGACTCGCAGTACTGCCAGGCCCGGATCTCACCGGTGCCGACCGTGTAGGCCATGAACGTGGTGTTCGCCGTGTAGGCCCGGAGGACGCCTCCTGGCGCGGCCATCGCCGGCGTTGCGACCCCCAGCATCGCTGCGGTGCAACCAACTGCGGTCAGTGAATAGACAAGTCCCCGCCTCATGAGCCCTCCATAGGTCGTCGATGGGCTTTACTGTGAACGGGGCCTGTCGAAGCATTGTTGAAGGTGACTGAAACCCAGTACGGGACCCAGGTCGCGCAGGGCTTTGAGGACGCACCAGAGGCGCTGGCAGCCGGAGGCGAGATGCGGTTCCACCTGCTTGGTGCCGTCGAAATCCGGCTTGGCGACAACACAGGGCTGTCACCCGGGTCGCCCAAACAATCAGCGGTACTGGCGGCGTTGCTCCTCGACGCCGGTCAGCCACTGTCCACCGAGACCCTTGTCGACCGAGTCTGGGGCGAACAGGCCCACGATCGCGCACAGCGGACGCTGCACACGTACGTGACCAGGATCCGGCGCCTGCTTGAGCAGGCCGGGGTCGGTGTGCTGGTCCGCCGGGGCGGCGGCTACCTGCTGCAGGTGGACCGCGATGAGGTCGACCTGCACCTGTTCCGTCGACTCGTCGACCAGGCGTCGCGCACGGATTCCGAGGATCCGGACCGCGTCGTCCTGCTCGGCCGGGCACTCGCGCTGTGGCGGGGCGAGCCGCTCGCCGGGGTGCCGGGGGATTGGGCCGCCCGGGTCCGCACCACCTGGCAGGGGCACCGCACCGATGCCGTGGTGGCCCAGGCTCAGGCGTACCTCCGGCTCGGCGACCCGACCGTGATGGTCACACCGCTCACCCAACTGCTCGACGAGCACCCGTTGGTCGAACCGTTGGCGGCGACGCTCATCCAGGTCCTCCACGCGGTTGGCCGCCCGGCCGAGGCGCTGAGCCGGTACGCGGACACCCGACGCCGGCTGATCGAGGAGTTGGGTGTCGAGCCGGGCGCTCATCTGCGCGCGGTGCACCAGCAGATCCTGCGCGACGACGCCGACGACCCGACGGTCGTGGGGTCGGCGGTGCCGGCGCTACTGCCGCTCGACGTGCACGGCTTCACCGGTCGGGGCGCCGAGCTGCGCCGGCTCGACGCGGCCCTGGCGGCGGCCGACGAGCAGCCCACGTCGGTCGTCATCGCGGCCGTCACCGGTACGGCGGGGGTGGGCAAGACCGCGCTCGCGGTGCACTGGGGCCACTCGGTCCGACATCGGTTCCCCGACGGGCAGCTCTACATCAACCTGCGCGGGTTCGACCCGGTCGGCGCGACGCTACGGCCGGTCGACGCTCTACGCGGGTTCCTCGAAGCACTGAAGGTCGGTCCGCAACAGATCCCGGTCGGTCTGGAGGCGAGGTCCGGCCGGTTCCGAAGCCTGCTGGCCGATCGCCGGATGCTGATCGTCCTCGACAATGCCAGCACCGCCGACCAGGTCCGGCCACTGCTGCCGGGCGCCCCCGGATCGTTCGTCGTGATCACCAGCCGCAACACCCTGCCAGGCCTGATCGCCGTCGAGGGCGCCCAGTCGATCGAACTCGACCTGCCATCCGCTTCCGACGCTCGGGGCATGCTGATGCGTCGGATCGATCCGGCCCGGTCCGCCGCCGCGCCGGAAGCTGTCGACCGGATCGTCTCGGCGTGCGCACGGTTGCCACTCGCTCTGTCGATCGCTGCCGCCCGCGCCGCGACCCGGCCCGAGCACTCACTGCACCTGCTCGCCGGGCAGTTGGTCGACGCCCGCGGGGGTCTCGACGCGTTCGCGTTCGCCGCCATCGACCCGGTGAGCGACGTACGAGCGGTGTTCTCCTGGTCCTATCGGGCCCTGAGCCCGGCGGCGGCCCGCCTGTTCCGCAGGCTGGGCCTGCCGACCGGCCCGGACGTCACGGTCCCGGCCGCCGCGAGCCTCGCCGGTCTGCCGGTGCCGGCGGTGCGGGCGCCGCTGGAGGAGTTGGCCGACGCGCACCTGCTCACCGAATACCGGCCCGGCCGGTACGCACATCACGACCTGCTGCGCGCGTACGCGGCCGAGCGGGCGGAAGCCGAGGACAGCCCTGCCGAACGCGCGGCCGCCCTCGACCGACTGCTCGACCACTATCTGCACACCGCGATCGCCGCCGACCGTCAGCTGCATCCCCACCGCGAGCCGGTGGCGACGCCGCCGCCCGCCGAGGGTGCGACGGTCATCGCGCCACCGGATCGCGGCACGGCCCTCGCCTGGTACGCCGCCGAGCACCAAGCCCTGCTGGGCGCGCTCGATCAGGCAGCCAACACCGGGCGTGACGTGTTCGTGTGGCACCTCGCCTGGGCCATGGCCACATACGTCGACCTGCAGGGGCACTGGGCGGACTGGGCGCGGATACAGGGCACCGCGCTGGACGCCACGACCCGGCTCGGTGACCGGGCCGGGCAGGCGTTCGCCCATCGGAGTCTCGGTCTGGCTCTGGCCCAGCTCGGCGCACACGACGAAGCGCTGAAACACCTCGGAGATGCCCTGACCGAGTACGGCGACCTCGGCGACCGCGCCGGCCAGGCGCACACCCACAACTCCCTGGCCCGGGTGCACGGCAAGCAGGACCGCCCCGGCGACGCCCTGGTCGAGACGCAGGCGGCGAGCCGGTTGTTCGGCGAGGTCGGGCAGCACGTCAACCAGGCCCGCGCGCTCAACAACGTCGGCTGGTACCACGCCATGCTCGGCGCGTACGAGGATGCGCTGGCCTGCTGCATCGAGGCGCTGAAGATTCACCAGCGGGTCGACGACGGGTACGGCGAGGCGAACACCTGGGACAGCATCGGCTACGTGCACCACTGCCTGAACGACCACCCGCAGGCGGTGACCAGCTATCACCGGGCGATCGACCTGTGGCGCGAGGTCGGCGACCGGTACAACGAAGCGGACACGCTGACCCGGCTCGGCGACACCTACCTGGCGGCCGACGACCGGCCGGCCGCGTTGGCCGTGTGGGAGCAGGCGCTGAGCATCCTCACGGACCTCGACCACCCGGACCAACCGAAGGTACGCGCCAAACTCCGTGGTAGCTAAGGGCTGCTGCCGACGCGGACCGCGGGCCGTGGCCCCGGCCGCTCACCGTCACCGTGCGCGGCGACAGCCTGGCCGTGGTCCTCGACGGGTTCTTCGTGATGCGGCGCCAGCGCCGGGGCAGGGCTCAGGCACCCCCGCGGTAGAACATGCCGCGGGGCAGCGCCGCCGCCTCTGCCGGGGCCGCGACCCACTCCACGAGCCGGGGCCGCTCACCGGTGGCGACGTAGTCGGCGACCACCTGCCGGGCGGTCAGCACGCCGACCCGGGCCATGCTGGCGGGAATGGTCTGCAGCGGCGCGTCGCCGTTCCATACCACCTCCAGCGCGTTGCCCGGGGCCAGCTCTACGGCGATCGTCTCATCGGCGAGCCAGGTCAGCGCCGCCCGTCCCGCATCGACGTCGATGTCGACCCGCAGGTCCTTGGCGCCGCCCTCCGGGCCGATCATCATCGACTGCCCGGACAGGCCGTGCCACATGATCTCCCGGGCCACGAAGTCGAAGACGTCGAGCGCCTGCTGCGGGTCGGTGAGCCGGTCCGGCCGCGCGATGTAGTTCAGCAGTTCGTAGGTCGTCACCGCACGAACCTACCGGTCCCCTCGTAGGTCCTCACCTGATAGGTGGCACCACCGTCGATCGTGGTCCACACCGTGAACCGCGAGCCGGCGGGCATCACGTCGGCGAGCAGCGTCTCGCAGGTCGCCACGCCGTTGCGGTCGAACGTGCGGGTGCCGCAGAGGCTGTTGTCCACGACGATGTCCCGCGTGACGGGCTCACCGGGGTTTGCCCGGGCCTGCGCCCGCATCTCGGCGGCGACCTGCATCTCCGGATGCGTGTAGAGGATGTTGGGCGCGACCGGGAACGGCCCGTGCGGCGGCCGCGGGATCTCGCGCCAGTTCAGGTCGTCGGCCAGCGCCGGGTTGCCGTTGCTGGAGGAGTACCGGTGCCCGTCGGACTCGCCGATCGTCGGCCTGGCCTGCGCGGAGGTGGTGCCGCGCGGCTGGAACTCCATCGACCCGGCGGCGTTGCGGATGTGCTGCGGAGCGTCGGCGCCGTCGACCGTGCGCCAGCCGGGGGTGACCGGCTGCAGCGGGTGGGTGGTGCCGGCGGGGCGCTGGCCGCCCTGCTGCACCCCGCCGCCGGCCGAGCGGGGACGGCCCGCGGGCGCCCTCCGGCCGAGGTTCTCCTGCGCCTCGACGACGTGCTTGGGCACCCCGCCGTTCGGGTGCCCAGGCGAGCCGTCGCCGGGACGTCCGGGACCGCCACCGTCCCCGCCGTCGTTGCCGCCACCGCCGCCCGGCTTCTTGGAAGCCATCGCCTCAGCCGTTCAGCAGCCGGGTCAGGCTGGTCAGACTCATGATCAGCGAGTTGATGAACATGAGGATGCGCCCGGCCCACTTGACCACCGCTGCGGCGATCTGCACGGCGACCACCGGGATCGTGACGACGAAGATCGCCTCGACGGCCCATACGATGACGCGGGCCACGAGGTCGGCGATCAGGTCCCGGACGAGGTCACGGGTGAGCGCGACGAGGGTGCCGGCGCCCTCCGTAGCCGCGGCAATCGCCGCGCAGATCCCGCCGAGCCCGCCGATCGAGTCCACGTTGTTGACCATCATCAGCTGGTACGCGTCGGCCGCGTCGCCCTGCCAGTCGGGCAGGTCCGCGCCCAGGCGCACCTGCAGCTCCGTGGCCATCCGGCCCAGCTCGGTGGCCATGTTGTTCCAGGTGGCGGCGTGCGCGGCCACCACGTCGGGCATGCCGGTGAGCGCGTCGAGCATCTCCCGCAGCGGTTCGAAGTACTCCATCGCCCAGCTGATGCCGCTGGCCAGCAGCGTGCTGAACGGGTCGAGCACGGTCGAGGCGACCTCCAGGCCCAACGCCGCGCCGGCGAGGAGGTCGTCCACCCAGCCGTCGCTGCGGATCGCGTCGACGAGCCCCTCGATGCTGTCGGCCATACCGATGCCCGTCCACACCTCGCGGGTGGAGTGCACGCCGGCGACCAGCGACATGTCGGTCATTGCAAGCGCCGGCCGATCACGCCCAGCATGCCGGTGGTGTCGGTCTCCGCGGCGTCGTAGCTGTCGGCGGTCTTCCGCAGCTGCGCCGCGACCAGGACGAGGTTCTCCTCGACGTAGGCGATCAGCTCGTCCTGGCGGGTGTGCCGACCATCGAGGACGCCGGCGATCCAGCCGCAGAGCAGCCCGTACGCCTGCTCGTCGCCGACGATGAACGCGCTGGCGCCCTTGACGGCGTCGAAACGGGCGCGCAGCGTGTCGATGTTGCGGGCGTGCGCCCGGATCTGGTCGGTGTCGACCGAGAGGCTCTCAGGCGCCACGGCTCACCAACCCCGCCGGTCACCGGGCCGGTCGCTCTGCCGCCCGTCCTGCCCGGTGTCGTCCGGCGGCACCCGCAGCTGCTCGGCGATGCGGGCGGCGACCGCCCGAGCGGCCGGGGAGTCGGTGCCCATCGTCTCCTCCACGACCTGCTGCGAGCGGGCCGCCAGTTGCGCCTTCGCCGCCTGTGCCGTCGCCATGACGGTGTCGGCGAGCACCCGCGGCGGCACCCGCTGGATGCGCTGGCTGAACTGCAGGCCGGCCAGCGCGCCCCCGGCGTCGACGGTGACCTCGACCAGCCCGTCGGGATCGGCGGCCGTCACCCGCAGCGTCTGGAGGCGCTCGCCCATGATCCTGGTGTCGGCCGCGAGCCGCTCGATGCGCCCCCGCCAGGCGTCGACCTGCCTGGCCGCCCCCTCGGGGTCGAGCACGCGGTGCAATCCTTGCGCGCTGCTGTCCATCGGCCCCGCCTTCCCCCGCCGGAGATACCCAACCATCGATGGTAGACGGTTGGCGCACGCCGGTGGTGGGCGTCACTGCGGCAGTGGTAGGTGGCAGGCGCTGGAACGGCATGACTCCCTCGCCGGCTACGCTCACGTCAACATCGACGGAACCGTGATCGAGACCGACCGGTGCCGCGCCCCCGGACCACCCTCAGCGTCGACCTGTGGTGGTCCGTCAAGTGCATCAACCACGGCGGGATCATCCAGGTCACCACCCCCGACCGTTGACCACTGTGGACCATCCGGTACGCCCGGGCCGCGAACACGACGCCCACCACGATTCCAGGGAATTGCCACGATGACGAAGGGAATCGGTGCTTCTGGGCCGTGGTGTCAGGGGCGGGGTGTGAAGGTGATTTCGCCACGGGTCTGGGCCCTGATGTGGTCGCTGGCGAGCATCGCGTGCGGGAAGCCGAGCTCGATGGCGCTGGCCTGGTCGAGCCGAGTGAGCTGCGACGGCGTGAACTCGACCTCCAGCGCGCCGAGGTTTTCCTGTAGCTGTGCTGATGTACGGGCACCGATGACTGGGGAGGTCACTGCGGGGTTCTGCAGGGTCCAGGCCAGGCCTACCTGAGCGGGCGTACGGTTCAGCTCGCCGGCGATCTCTTTGACCACGTCGACGATCGCGAGGTTGCGTTCGGTGACCCCACCGAGTGCCAGATTGAAGCTCTTACGGGCGCTTTCGACGGCTGTGGCATCTGGCGCGGTCAGGTCCTGGCGGCTGTATTTGCCGGTGAGCACCCCACCGGCGAGTGGTGACCAGAGGACCGTTCCCAGCCCCAGTTCCCGGGCCATGGGAAGCAGGTCGCGTTCCGCGGTGCGTTCGATCAGGTTGTACTCCAGTTGCACCGCGGCCAGCGGCGACCATCCGCGCAGGTCGGCGATGGCGTGCATGCGGGAGATCTGCCAGGCCGGGGTGTTGGAGATCGCCACGTACAGGACCTTGCCTTGGCGGACCAGGTCGTCGAGGCCGCGCAAGATCTCCTCCACGGGTGTGGTGAAGTCCCAGACGTGCAGGTAGAGCAGGTCGATGTAGTCGGTTCCCAGCTGTCGCAGGCTGGTCTCGACCGCGCCGTTCAGGCTCTTGCGGCTGGCACCGCCGGAGTTCGGGTCGCGTGGGTTGCGCAGTGTCGTGTATTTCGTGGCCAGCACCAGGCTGTCTCGGCGGCCGTGGGCGAACTCGCCCAGCATCCGCTCGGAGGTGCCGTTGGTATAGGTGACCGCGGTGTCGATGAAGTTGCCGCCCCGCTCGACGTAGAGGTCGAACAGCCGGCGCGCCTCGTCCTTCTCGGCGCCCCAGCCCCAGTCGTTGCCGAAGGTGGCAGCGCCGAGCGCGAGCGGTGAGACCCACAAACCGGAGCGACCGAGTTGGCGGTAGGTGTCGAGGGTGAGTGACATCAGATTCTCCTGAGCTGGTGATGGCGTGCGGTGAGAAAAGCCGGGTGTGCCGCGGCTGGTTGCGCCGAGGGAACGGTCAGGCGCTGAGCCCGTAGCCGCCGGCCACGACGATGTCCTGTCCGGTCAGGTAGCTGGCGGCGTCCGAGGCGAGAAAGGTGACGACTTCCGCGATCTCCTGGCTGGATCCGAAGCGCTCGAAAGGGATGTTCGCGCGCATGGCGTCGCGTCCGGCTTCGGGAACGCCGAGCTTGTCGAAGAGCGGGGTGGCGATCGCTCCGGGACTCACGGTGTTGACCCGGATCCGGCGCGGGGCCAGCTCGAGCGCGAGAGAGGGCAGCATCGCCAGCAGCGCTCCGCGAGTTGCCGCGCCCATCGTGGCGCCGGGGCTGCCGCGCCGGGCGCCGATCCCGACGGTGATGACCACGGAACCGCCGTCGTTGATCAGGGGAAGCGCCTTCTGGAGGGTGAAGTACTGGCCCTTGAAGTTGATGGCGACCTGTTCGTCGAACGATGCCTCGGTCACCTCGGCCACCGGTGCCGGGCGGAAGACGCCGGCGTTGAGGAACAGCAGGTCAAGGGAGCCGAAGCGATCGGACACCGTTCGCACGAGGGCATCGGTGTCAGCAAGGCTGCGCGCGTCGGCGCGGGCCACGAGCACGTCGTCGGGGAGCTCGGCTTTCGCCTTGGCGATCGTGCCGGGATTCTGACCGGTGACGGCGACGTTATAACCCCGGGCGTGCAGTAGTTCTGCGGTGGCGAGCCCGATCCCGGAAGTTCCGCCGGTGATGAGCGCTGTGGGCATGGTGGCTCCTCAGGTCCGAAACGGGGAGGTCCCCGTTTTGCCTGGCCTACACTAAACGGGGATGCCTCCGTTTTGCCAACCCTGACCCAGCCCGACTCCGCGATTGTGACGACCATGACTTCTCGATCGACCGGTCTACGCGCCGACGCCCGCCGCAACCGCGAACACCTGATAGCCATCGCGGCTGAAGCCTTCGCTGCCGGCAACCAGACGATCTCGCTCGACGCGATCGCCAAACGCGCTGGCGTCGGCAGCGCCACCCTCTACCGCCACTTCCCGACGCGCGAGGACCTGGTCGAAGAGATCTACCGCGATCAGATCCGCCCGCTACGCGAGGACGCCCACGCCCTGCTGGCCAATCAGCCACCAGACCGGGCAATACACATCTGGATGGACCGGTTCGCCGCATGGGCCACCGAACGGCGCGGCATCTGTGAGGCCCTGGTCGCCATGAGCGCCTCGGGCCGCTTCGGCAGCGGCCCGGTCTGCGACGAGGTCCAGCAGATCCTGGGAGAACTACTAAGCGCCGGGGCACAGACGGGGCACCTGCGCGCCGACATCGACCCGATCGATGTGGGAAGCATGCTCGCCGGCTTGCTCTCCGCAGCCGGCGCTGGGGAACATCGCCCCCAGTTCGACCGCATGCTCGCGATCGTCGTCGACGGCCTGCGGCCCCGCGAGTCTTGAGTGTGCCCGCCATGCCCTCAATGAGAGGAAGGTCGTAGATCAATAAGCCATTTTCATCGTGAGCTGGGGTTACCTCAGCCCCGACGAGTACGAGACACCAACGGGCGTCCGGAGACCGGGGCTGCGACGGTAGCTGTCGTGTGATCTGATCCGTGCCGATGACGACTCCGGATACCGATGCCACCGTTCCCGACACCGCTACGGCTACGCCGTCGCAGGTGCCCCGCATGATCGTGCTCATGCTGGCCAACCTGGCCCTGAGCGCCCTGCTCGCCGGTCTGATGCTGGTGTTCCAGGAGCATCTGCTGGACTACCAGCTCGCCCACCTCGATGTGCCCGCCGGCACCGACCTGATTGCCGCCCGGGAGGAACTGCGCTCCTCGGTGTGGTCACGCCTGCTGCCCGTGGCGCTGGTCGCATTCGCTTGCCTGCTGGTGATCGGCGGTCTGCGGTCGGGTCAGCGCAAGGCGTACCGGCAGGTGATCTTCATTTCGGTGATCGTGCTGCTCGGCACCGGCCTGACCCTGTTTCAGCCATTCCCCTGGTGGGTGCGAGCGGTCAACGTCGCGAAGGCGCTCGTGGTGGTCGCGCTGCTCGTCCTGGCCAGCCGCCCCGAGGTCCGTAGTTGGTTCCGCCGCGACCAACCGGCCCGACGTGGTTGATCGACTCGGGTAGAAAGCACAGCCGTATCGCATCACGCCCATGCCGTCACAGCCGCTGGTCAGGCGCACCCATCTGGCCGCGAGGTGCTCACGGGCAGGTCAGTGGAACCAGTTGAACAGCAGGTCACCAAGCCGGCCGGCGAGTCGCCCGGCCGGCGCGGGAGCCACGCATTTCCTTCCCGCCGGCTGGCGAAGATGATGCGGCGTTGACGGTTGACTGGAGTCGGCTCCGTTTCACCGACCCGGCGCCTCTACTCACCGCAGTTGTCGTTGGGCTGTCAGGCCGCTTCGTCGACGATGGCGCGGAATCGGCTGGCCAGGCGGAATGCCCGGACGTTGCCCGACATGATCTGGGCCTGCTGGACGGGGTGACCATGCGCCGCGGCGAGGTCGACCACATGTCGGGCCACCGCGGTGCCGACCCCGCGGCCCTGCCATACGTCGGCGATCAACAGGGCGATCTCGGGGAGGCCGGAGTCCTGCCACAACAGGTGGGCGAGACCGATCAGCCCTGGCCGCTGCGGACAGGCGATGAGGAACGTGTAGCCGCGATCAGGGTCGATCAGGTGCCGCCACTCGGCCGGGCGGATCCGGTCTCGCGACGTGTGGTAGCGGGCCCTGCGGCTCTCGGCTGAGCACTCCCAGCGGTGCAGGTCGTTGGCCGCGTCGAGATCGGCGGCAGTGGCAAGGCGGAGGCAGAGTTGTAGCCCGGCCGTTGTTGTGATGTCCACGTTGTCGTGCTGTCTGTCGACGAGGACCGCCTGCTGCACGAATCAACTCCCGAGCTGGTGACGAAGGCGGTTTTCAGAAATGACTGCGCTGACCGGATACCGAGGGCAACTCGGTAGCCCTTGGTGCTGTCGCTGCCAGACCGGGAGGGTTGGCGTGCCCTCCCGGTCCGGTCCGCGGACGGTCAGCGGGCCGACGGCCCGTTGGATCCACCGACGCTCTCGGGTTGAGCGGTCGGGGTGTGCGTCACCGAGAAGTCCGTGACCGCCCCACGTCCTCGCCGAAGGCGAGCGAGTATCCGTAGGTCACCCAGAGGAAGCTGACGATACCCAGGCTGATGATGCTCATCAGCAGCATGTTGACCACGCTCTTCACGCGGACCATGCCACCGACCGCCTCAGGCGAGGTCGGCGGCCTCCAGGGCGGTGCAGCAGGTGTCGACGATGAGCCGGGTGACCGTGTACGGGTCGACGTTGGCGTTGGGCCGACGGTCCTCGATGTAGCCCTTCTTGTCGATCTCCACCTGCCAGGGGATGCGGACGGAGGCGCCACGGTCGGAGACGCCGTAGCTGTACTCGCTCCAGGGTGCCGTCTCGTGGGCGCCGGTGAGGCGAGCCTCGACGCCGGCGCCGTAGCTGCGGATGTGCTCCAGGGGCTTGTCGCCCCGCCCGAGGGACTCGCAGGCCTCGATGATCGCCTCGTAGTTCTCGCGCATCGCGCTGGTGGAGAAGTTGGTGTGGGCGCCGGCGCCGTTCCAGTCACCCCGCGCGGGCTTGGGCTCCAGGGTGGCGGAGATGCCGAAGTCCTCGGCCGTGCGGTGCAGGAGCCAGCGGGCGATCCAGAGCTGGTCGGAGACCTCCAGCGGCGACAGCGGGCCGACCTGGAACTCCCACTGGCCGGGCATTACCTCGGCGTTGATGCCCGAGATGGTCAGGCCGGCGGCCAGGCAGTTGTCCAGGTGCTTCTCGACCACCGCGCGGCCGTAGATCTCGTCCGCGCCGACACCGCAGTAGTAGCCGCCCTGCGGGGCCGGGTAGCCGCCGTCGGGGAAGCCCAGCGGGCGGGAGCCCCGGAAGAACGTGTACTCCTGCTCGATGCCGAACAGGGACTGCTGGGCCGCGAACCGGTCGGCCACCGGGCGCAGCAGGGCCCGGGTGTTCGACTCGTGCGGGGCGCCGTCGATGTTGAACACCTCGCACAGCACCAGCAGGTGCGCCCCGCCCCGGATCGGGTCGGGATAGGTGGCGACCGGCTCCAGGACCCGGTCGGAGCTGCGCCCCTCGGCCTGGTTGGTGCTGGAGCCGTCGAAGCCCCACGTACCCGGCTCGACGCCGTCAGCGATGATCTTCGTCTTCGACCGCAGCTTCGCGGTCGGCTCGGTGCCGTCGATCCAGATGTATTCAGCCTTGTACGCCATGTGTCTCTTTCTCCTGTGATCGGGCCGGAGGGCCCGTCGAAATCGTGATCGTGCGGACGGGCGGTTCACACCGCCACGAGCGGCGCGTCCGTTCGCACGAGATGGGTGTCCGCTGCCGGACGCGCAACGCCCAGCACCGACGTGAGCACCGTGACGACCTGGTCGTGTGCTCCTCGCTCGGCGTCGGAGAGCGGGGTGCCGCCCCAGCGGTCCCGCAGGGTCGGATCGGCGCCGCGGTCCAGGAGGTACTGGACCACGTCGAGGTTTCCCTCGGAGGCGGCCAGGTGCAGCGCGGTTCGTCGGTCGTAGTCGGCGGAGTTGGGATCCTTTCCCGCCGCCAGTGCGAGCCGGACGTACTCCAGGTCACCGTGGCTGGCGGCCCACAGCAACCGCGTGGTCGACGCCACCTCCTCCTCGTTCCTCCCGCGCCGGGGGTCGCGTTTGCCAGAGTCCTCCCCGGTGGCCAGCGAGTCGTAGACGTGGAAGTTGAACCGGTTGACGAGGTCCGCGCAGAAGGCGACCCCTCGGACGGAGTTGCCCAGCGCGTCGAGTCGCGGCGACCAGACGCAGATGCCCATGACGCCGGGGACCACGATCATGAGTCCGCCGGAGACGCCGCTCTTCGCCGGCAGGCCGATCGTGAAGGCGAATTCCCCGGAGTAGTCGTACATCCCGCACGACGACATCAGGGACAGGCACTTGCGGACGGTGTCAGCGGAGAAGATCCGCTCCCTCGTGAGGGGATTGACGCCACCGTTGGCCAGCGAGGCGGCCACAACCGACAGCGACCGTGCGTCGACCTCGATCGAGCAGCACTGGAAATAGAACTCCAGCGTCTCGGTGAGGTCCGTCCCGTCCGGGAAGGCCCGGTGCTCGCGCATGAAGTAGCCGAGGGCGAAGTTCCGGTCGGCCGTACGGCGTTCCGAGAGGTAGACGGCGTTGTTGAACCCGACCGCCCCACCACCGGCCAACCTGCGCCACGTCTCGGCGACGTGGTCGAAGCGGTCGGCCATCTCCCAACTGGGACGCAACAGCGAGCAGCACATGATCGCCCCGGAATTGATCATCGGGTTGTGCGGGAGTCCCTCATTGTTCAGCGTCAGCTCGTTGAATCCGCGACCGCTGGGCTCCCGCCCCACATGCCGGTGGACCTGCTCGGCGCCGTGCTGTTCCAGCGCGAGACAGTAGTTGATCGGCTTGCAGACCGACTGGACGCAGAAGACGCTCGCCGCGTCTCCCACCGCGAAGCGCTGCCCGTCCGTGGTGCACAACGCGATCCCGAACTTCTCCGGGTCGACGCGGCCCAGTTGCGGGATGTAGTCGGCAACCTGGCCCTCGTCCACACCCCTGAGCCCCTCGTAGATCGCGAAGATCTCCGTTCGGAGCGCGGCGAAGTCCGGAATGACGAGATCTCCGCGAAGCGACCTCTCGATGACGCCACCGCCCGCCCTGCACAGAGCGATGAAGCGGGTCAGGTCGATCCGTGCCGGCCCCTCGGCGCCCACAGCAGGACGCAACTCGCCCCACACCTGGGCCAGACGCGGATCGGTCTCCGAGATTCCCGAGGTGCGCAGCCGGTCGGCAAGGTCGGCCAACGAGACCGTGCCCTGCGGGTCGACGGCGAAGGAGGCGAACAGCTTCCCGTATTCTCCGGCGCCGGAATCGTCGACGGCCGACGCTTCGACGAGGTTGCCCGACCACGCCTGCTCGATGCGACGCGGCGTGGTTTTGGGTTTCTTTATCGCGGGCATGACAGGGCTCGACCACTCCGTAGAAAGTTGGAATCAAAACGGCCACCGGAGCAGATTCCCGGCGACCTGTTCCCTGCTGACCCGAAGACGCGCCGGTGGTCAGGGAATTAGGCGGGCAAGCTATTGACGACGATCCACGGTGCGAGGCTCAGCAGGCCCGAGCGCCGCAGTGAGACATTCGGCCGGCCAGCCTTGCACGCTGCGAAGACTACGGTGGGCCAGTACAAAATCTCTTTATTCTGACTGAACAAAAACTGATCGGGCACGGCCGTTGCGGTGGCCATCCCGGGCGGTTCTCAGGCCGGGACGCGACCGGCGATCCTGGTGGCGTCGACGACTCAGGCCGGCCGCCTGGGGCGTGCCCTGCCGATCTTTAGCGATGGATCGTAGACGATGTGTAGTAAACGATCAGCATCGACTCGTCGATTGTGCAACCGTGCCGCCTCCGCGGGCATCGCGGAGGCGGCACGGTCGCCTGGTGTCTCAGCTACTGGTGGACCCTGCGTCCTCGGGCGGCACCAGGATCATCCGGCGACGCCGGGCAGCGAGGATCAACACGCCTCCGGCCGCCAACGCCGTCATGCCGATCCCGACGACCAACCGGGCCTGCGCTCCGGTGACCGGCAACCCGCCGTCACCGTCACCGCCACCACCGCCACTGCCCTTCGCGGCCAGCACCACGGCGAACCCGTCCCGATTGTCACCGGGATCCACGTCGGCCACCCGTACGGCGACGGCGTTCGCGGGCAGGTCGGTTCGCGCAGGCGTGGAGCGGTTGGTCGTCGACTGCTCGGCGAGGCCCTCCACCCGCACGGTGCCGCCCCGCAACGTCGCCGGCGCGCTGGCGGATGACGCAGTCGTCACCAGGTTGTAAAGCTCGACCGCCGAGTAGATCGTGTCGTTCGGGTCGTTGTCCTCGGCAGCCGGAACGAGTGTGAGGCGCTGGTAGGTGCAGACGGCCGATCGCCCGCCGTCGGCGAGCACACACTGTTCCGGCTGCCTGGTGAAGGTCACACCCTTGGGCAGACGCAGCGTGACCCGCACTCCGCTGACCGTTCTCCGGCCCTGGTTGGCGACGGTGTGCCACACGGCGCCCGTGTCACCCGGGTGTAGCGTCCCGGTGGGCGTCGGCATGCCGTCGGCACTGATCCGCACGGACTGCTGTACGTCTCGAGCGACCAACGAGAGGTCCGCCTTGGGCTCGTCGACCAGTGTCAGCGGGAACGACTTGGTGTTGTCGGCCGAATTCGCGTCCTCGTCCGGCCGGATGCTGACCGACGCTTCGAACGTGCCCTCGTAGGGCGTCGTCCCGTAGACGAGCGCGTCGATGGGAACGTCGACGGTTTCGCCCGGCCCCGGAATCAACTCCGGCGACAGTCGACAGTAGAACCCGCCGAAATCACCGTCGCACTCCCCCACACCACCCCCGGAATGCCACAGCAGAGAGACCGGTATGGGGTCAGGGCCCTGCGGTGGCTGACGGACATGGACGACGACGTCGCTCGGGGTCTCGTCCCCCAGGTTGCTGATCTTCAGATAGACAACCTTCCTTTCGACCCCCAGCGCGATCCGTGTCCCGGACGCGTCGACCGCGAGGTCCGGACCTTTCTTCGCCGCCTCGGCGGGGGCGGCGAGGACAGCCATCCCAGCGAGGAGGAACAGCGCGGCGGCAACAGTTCGCAACAGCCGCCGACGATCAGAGCTCATGCCAGCACCCTTTCGGTAAGCGCGGACAGCGCGGTTGGGAACACTATCGGCAATTGAGCTTGATCACTTCGCCAACCTGTCCGCGCTCAAGCGGCCCGCCACCGTTTCCGGCCTGACCGATCAGCTCGCTGGAGCGGGACCTGCGTGTCGGGTCGCACCCGGCGACGTTCAACGGCTGAGCGCGCCCGGCCGGCCCCACGCCACCCCCGCACACACTGGTAGCCGTCGTCTGCCGATCGAGGAATTTAATATAATTCCCCGACTTTAGATGACTTACCAGGAAACATGAGCCCTGTGCTGCGGCACCCCCGCTCCAGGGCGCTACCGGGACAAGGGAGCGGCATGGCTCGGCACGAGCGGCCCGTAGATCCGACGGCTGGACCGTTGTCGTCCTTCGCCCATGAGCTACGAAAGTTACGTGTCGAAGCGGGCAACCCCACCTACCGGCGATTGGCCGAGGTCGCCGGCTACAGCGCCTCGACCCTCTCCGCCGCTGCCAGCGGAATCCGGCAACCCAGCCTCGACGTGCTGCTCGCGTACGTCGGGGCCTGCGGCGGGGACACCGCCTACTGGAGGCAGCGTTGGCTCGAACTAGACGAGGAAATGCGGCCCGCCAGTTCGGCCAGCGCACCAGCCGACCCGGCGAGGGCAGAAGCACCCGACCCGACGCCGGCCGAACCGATCGCCACGCCCCTTGCAGAGCTACCATCCACTGTGACTGCCGCGGCTCCACCCGCCCCGGCTACGGGTAAGCCAACCGGCACCAGCGGCGCAGCCGGACCGACCCACGACCGGCCCGCGAGCCCGCCGCGGCAATGGAAACTCCGACGGCGACTGGCGCTGGCGGCGGTCACGGTCGCCGGTCTCGCCGCTACGGCCGCCGTGGTGCCGATGATCCAGCCGAGGTGGGCGGCCAAGGGGGCGACGTCGGCCGCTGGCACGACGACAACCACAACCTGCCCGCCGACCACCACGGACGCCGCCTTCACCGCCGTCACGTACGGCGGTGGCGTGCACGTCCGGAGCGAGCCCCGCCGCGACCAGGGCATTCTCTACACCATTCCGCCCGGCTGCGTGGTCGGGCTCACCGGCTACTGCCTGGGTGAGCGGATCACCGACTCCACCTCCCAGACCCCCGACATCCGCTGGTTCACCCTCGCCGACGGTGGGCTGATCGCCTCCGGGGTGGTGCACGGCAACCCGCCCACGGGCCTGGAACCGTCCCGCTGCCAGGGCGACCGACCCGGGCCGGCCGCGATCGCCCTCGCGACCGCCCCCGATGTGGCCGGCCCGGGTGGGTGGCGGCTGAGCGCGACCGGCACGCACGTGGAGATCGTCGGCTTTGCCGCCTACTACGCGGAAGACCCCGCGCTGCCGGCGGAGCGCCGCTGGCACCAGATCGGAATGACCGGCACGGCCGCGCCGCCGTTCGACCTCAGCTGGAAGCTCGACCGCCTGTCCGTGCAACCCGGACCCACTGCCGAGATCCCCGTGGCCGCGGTCGCCTGTCTCGGCGGTGGCGCGCCGACCGACGTACTCGACGTGCGGGTGGCCCGCCCCGACGGCTCCAGCACCGCCGAGGCCAAGCCGCTCGCCGCCGACCAGCGGCTCGCGGCCCGCCGTACCGCCTGCCTCTACCCCTGATGGGGGCGTACGCGGACGGCCACCACCGGTGGCCCGGCGGGACGGATCCCACCGGGCCACCGGTCAGGCGTCACCGAACTCAGCAGCCCTGGCGACCGGAGTGGATCCAGTAAGTGGTGCCGGCCCAGTCCATCTCGCCGTACGCGTCGACGCAGTTGTTCGCCGTGCCGGTCACTCCGCGCGGCCCGGCGTAGTACAGGTAGTCGTCGTTGTCCTTGGTGGAGACCGCGGTGGCGGTGCACGAGCCGGTGCCGGATTTCTCCGCGCACCGGGCGATCTGCACGGAGGTCCGCGCCGAGGAGCCGTACGCCGCGCCGCGGTGGTACATGCAGGCGCTGTTCGTGCCGCCGTTGGTGCTGTTGTAGTAGATGACCAGCTCGGCAACAGGCTTGCTCGGCGGGTACGCGTAGCTGTAGGTGATCGTGCCCGAGCAGGCCACCGCGGCCTGCGACGGGGCCGCCGTGACGACCAGCACCGTGCCGAACGTCAGCAACGCCAGCAGCGCTCCGAACGCCTTGCGCAGCATCATGACTTCCACTCCTCCGGGACGAGGTTGGTTGAGAGTCGTCCCGCCGTCCACTTCTACGGAACAGCGAAGTTGATCGCTGCTGGTGGTGGCGCCAATCAATCAATCTCGCACAACGCCGAACAACCGCGTACCGCGTCGCCGCGCCGGGCCGAACGGGTCGCGCCGGGTAAGGCGCGAGCGCGCGTGGCCGGCCGGCCCTACTCACACCCGGGAACGTGACGTCGTACGGGCCATCGCGCAGGGACGCTCCAACGCCCAGATCGCCACCGAGCTGCTGACGAGCGTGACCACCGTCAAGGCCCATGTCTCGCACATCCTGACCACGCTGGACCTCGACAACCGTACCCAGATCGCCCTGCTCGCCCACGACGGCCGGCTCGGTCGCGATCGCCGAACCCGACCCCATGATCAGCGTGGCGGTTGATCTGCAGTCGCGCCGACCTGGTCCGGTAGTTCCGGGCCGGACGCCCGGTCGCCGCCGTCTCGCAGCCGGATGGAATGCCATGCCGCGCGTACGTGGCTGCGCATGACCGACTCCGCCCAGTCGGGGTCGGGCGCGGCCAGGGCCGCCACCAGTTCGTGATGGTGAGCCAGGCTACGGCGCAGCGCGTCCGGGCTGTAGCGGGAGAAGGTACGCCAGACGAGCGGCATCTGGATCACCGATGAGACGACACCGGCCAGTCGGCTGTTGTCGGACGCCTCAAGGATCATGCGGTGGAACCGGTTGTTCAGCTCGGTGAGCTCGTCCACATCGGTCGGTCGTCCGCCTGGCGCCACCTCGTCCATCCGGTGAGCCAGCGCGTCGAGCGCGTCCACGTCGATGGTGCCCGTGGTCGCCGCCAGTCGACAGCCCCACGGCTCGAGCACGGCCCGCAGACTGAAGATTTCGTCGAGATCGTGGATGCTCCACGCCTGGACCTGCACGCCACGGTTGCGTTCGTGACGGACCAGTCCCTCCGCGGTCAGCCGTCTGAGCGCCTCCCGGACGGGCGTCCGACTCACCCCGATCGACTCCGCCAACTCGCCCTCGCGGAGCCATGCGCCGGCCGACCGTTGCCCGGACAGGATCTGTTCCCGGATCAGCCGATAGGCGTCGTCGGCGGCGTGGCCGTTGTCGGCCTCCCGCGGTGGCGTGTGGTCGCTCATGATGCTCGGCACCGTAGCAACACGGCAGGTTGTATGCAATCTCCCTGCAGAGCATTGACACCCGAGTCGGAGCGGCCTATTTTCCCAGCACAACGTGCTGTAACGAGAGTCACAAACCTGTGAATTGCATGCAAAGAGACGTTGATTGAGGGGCTCATGAGCACTCCACTGCCGCTTGACGACATCCGGGTGATCGAGCTCGGGCAGCTGCTGGCGGGGCCGTTCTGCGGTCAACTCCTGGGTGACTTCGGCGCCGAGGTGATCAAGGTCGAGGACCCGGGACAGGGCGACCCCATGCGGCAGTGGGGGCGCGAGAAGCCGTACGGCAAGTCGCTCTGGTGGCCGGTGGTGGCGCGGAACAAGAAGTCCGTGACCGCGAACCTGCGGACCGGGCAGGGTCAGGATCTGGTACGCCAGCTCATCGCGCGGGCCGACGTGTTGATCGAGAACTTCCGGCCCGGCACGTTGGAGCGCTGGGGGTTGGCCCCGGAGCGGCTGTGGGAGATCAACCCCGGACTGATCGTCACCCGCGTGACCGGCTTCGGGCAGACGGGCCCGTACTCGTCACGTGCCGGATACGGATCGATCGGCGAGGCGATGGGCGGAATTCGGTACGTGACCGGTGACCCCGATCGCCCGCCGGCCCGCGCCGGCGTCTCTCTGGGAGATTCGCTGGCGGCGACCTTCGCCTGCCTGGGCACCCTGGTGGCGCTGCACCAGCGCGGACGTACCGGTCGAGGCCAGGTGGTGGACTCAGCCATCTACGAGGCCGTGCTGGCGATGATGGAGTCGCTCATCCCCGAGTACCAGATCGCCGGCTACCAGCGTGAGCGGACCGGAACGACCCTTCCGAACGTGTCCCCGAGCAACGTCTACCCGACGGCCGACGGCGAGATGGTGCTGATCGCGGCGAACCAGGACACGGTCTTCCGCCGGCTCGCCGAGGCGATGGGGCAGGTGGAGCTGGCCACCGACGAGAAGTACGCCACCCACGGCGCCCGAGGCCGGTGGATGGAGCAGTTGGACGGCCTGGTCGCCAAATGGAGCTCGACGCTCACGGCCGACGATCTACTCGAACGGCTGCACGCCCAGGGCGTTCCGGCGGGCCGCATCTTCAGGGCCCGGGACATGCTCGAGGACCCGCACTTCGCCTCGCGGGAGGCGATAGTCCGGCTGACCCACCCCGGTCTCGGGGAGTTCGCCATGCACAACGTCGTACCCAAGCTCTCTGACAGCCCGGGCCGGGTCCGGCACGTCGGCCCCGAGCTCGGTGAACACAACGAGGACATCTATCGCGACCTGCTGGGGCTCGGCGACGACGCGATGGCGTCGCTGCGTTCTGCCGGCGTCATCTGAGGAGGAACCATGACCTACCGACTCGGCGTGGACGTGGGGGGAACGTTCACCGACATCCTGCTGATCGACGAGGCGACCGGAGAGACCTACCGGGCCAAGACGTCCTCCACGCCCGAGGACCAGTCCGTCGGGGTGCTGCGTGGCATCGAGCGGGCCTGCGAGGCAGCCGGCGTGCCCATGTCGGAGATCACTGAGGTGTTCCACGGCACCACGGTCGCCACGAACGCGATCCTCGAGGGCAAGGGCGCCCGGGTTGGGCTGGTCACCACCGACGGCTTCCGGCAGGTGCTCCAGATCGCCCGTTCCTTCGTGCCGGGTGGCCTGGCCGGCTGGATCATCTGGCCGAAGCCGGAGCCGCTGGCGGCGCTGGAGGACACCGTGGAGGTCGTCGGAAGGATCGGTGCCGACGGCGCGGTGGTGACCGAACTCGACGAGGCTGACGTCCGTGCGAAGCTGCGCAAGCTCCGCGCGCAGGGCATCGAGGCGTTGAGCGTCAGCCTGATCAACTCTTACGCCAACCCGCAGCACGAGCGCCGGGTGGCCGAGTTGTCCGCCGAGGAGCTTCCGGGCGTACCGGTGTCGCTGTCGTCCTCGGTGTTGCCGGAGCTTCGCGAGTACGAGCGGACCATCACCACCGTCGCGAACGCGGCCGTGCAGCCGCAGGTGGCGCGTTACGTGGCCAACCTTGAGGCGCAGCTGCGCGAGTCCGGGGTGGACGGCCGGCTGTGCATCCTGCGCAGCGACGGTGGCCTGGTCTCCGCGGCCGTCGCCGCGGACAACCCGGTGAACCTGCTGCTGTCCGGCCCTGCCGGCGGGGTTACCGGCGCGACCTGGGTGGCGGAGCAGGCCGGCTACCCAGACTTCCTGACCTTCGACATGGGCGGCACGTCCACCGACGTCGCCCTCGTGCAGGGGCTCACGCCGCGGGTGGGTCGGGAGACCACAGTCGGGGACCTCAAGGTCCGCGCCACCTCCGTCGACGTACGAACCGTGGGTGCCGGCGGCGGATCCATCGCCCACGTACCGCCGCTGACCCAGGCGCTCCGGGTAGGGCCGCAGTCGGCCGGCGCCGCACCCGGTCCTGCCGCGTACGCGGCGGGCGGTGAACAACCGACGGTGACCGACGCGAACGTGGTGCTCGGCTACCTGCCCACCGATCTGGCCGGTGGCGAGATCACGCTGGACCGTGCGGCGGCACGAGCGGCGGTGAAGTCGATCGCCGACGCCACCGGGTTGGAGTCGGTCGAGGCCGCCGCCGCGGGCATCATCGACATCGTCAACGAGAACATGTTCGGGGCGTTGCGGCTGGTGTCGGTACAGCAGGGCTTCGACCCGCGCGACTACGCGCTGGTGGCCTTCGGTGGCGCCGGCCCGTTGCATGCCAACGCTCTCGGCAGACTGACCGGGGCCTGGCCGGTGATCATCCCGCCGTCGCCGGGAGTGCTGTGCGCCTACGGCGACGCGACGACCAATCTGCGCGACGAGGCAGTGCGGACGTTGGTGCGCCGCTTCAACGAGATGACCGACGAGAGCCTGCGCGCGGTACTCACCGAACTCGCGAGCAAAGCGTGCTCCACGCTCAGCGAGCAGGGCGTCCCCGAGGATGAGCAGCACGTCGTCTACTCCGCCGACCTGCGCTACCACGGACAGGGTTTCGAGATCCCGGTGGCAGTCGACATCGACGCCTTCGACAGGGCCGGCGGTGGGCTCGCCGCGCTGCGGTCGGCGTTCGACGCCGATCACCAACGACTGTTCTCGTTCGTTCTCGATGCCGAACACGAGCTGGTGACCGTCCGGGCCACCGCTCACGGTCCCCGGCCCCAGGTCGCCGCGCCCGAGCTGGAGCATGGTGACGCCGACGCGAGCCACGCACTGCGGGCCCACCACCGCATCTGGGTCGAGGGCGCCGAGGTGGAAGCCGGAATCTACGACCGGGCCCTGCTGCGAGCGGGCAACGTCGTGCCCGGTCCGGCGATCATCACCGAGATGGACTCGACCACCCTCGTGCTGCCCAAGCACACGGCTGCCGTGCACCCGAGCGGCAGCCTCCTCATCCGGCCCGCCGACACCCACCGGGAGAACTGACCATGGCACGCCTCATCGAGACCGCTACCGGACCACTTCGCTCCGTGGACGTCGACCTGGTCACCATCGACCTGATCGAGAACGGACTGCGCAACGCCCGCTACGAGATGGACGAGGTGCTCTTCCGGACCGCGCTGTCGCCGGGGATCCGTGAACAGCACGACGAGTTTCCGCTGATCGCCAACCGACACGGAAAAATGATGGTGGGACAGTTCGGGCTGTCCATCCCCGACTTCCTGGAAAACTTCGACGGCGACATCGAGGAGGGCGACGTCCTGCTGACGTCGGACCCGTACTCCTGCGGTGCGGCGATCAGCCACGCGAACGACTGGCTCGTGGTGCTGCCGATCTTCTTCGACGGCCGCATCGTGGGCTGGGCGGCGATGTTCGGGCACATGTCGGACGTCGGCGGCAAGACACCGGCGTCGATGCCGACAGATGCCCGCACCATCTTCGAGGAGGGCGTGGTGATCCCGCCCTTCAAGCTGTACCGCAAGGGCGTGCTCGCCGACGACGCCCTGCGGATCATCCTCAACCAGGTGCGGAAGCCCGACTGGAACCGCGCCGACCTCAACGGCATCGTCGCGGCGTGCCGGACCGCTGCCCGTCGGGTCCAGGAAATGTGCGCCCGGTTCGGGGTGGACACCTACAACTCGGCGCTCGACCAACTCCTGGACCGCAACTACCGGGCGATGAAGGTCCTGCTCGCGGCGGTGTTCAAGGACGGCGAGACGCTGTCGTTCACCGACTACATCTGCGACGACGGCCTCGGCTACGGCCCCTACGAGCTCAAACTCAGCCTGACCCGTACCGGTGACAAGGTCCTGCTGGACTTCACCGGCAGCAGCCCCCAGGCGCAGGGTCCGATCAACTACTACATCAACGAGAACCTCGTCCGGATGTTCTTCGGCATCTACATGATCACCGTCGCCGATCCGCAGATCCTCTGGAACGACGGCTTCTACCCGCTGGTCGACGTCACGATCCCCGACGACTCGTTCTGGAAGCCCGCGTACCCCGCCGCCCTCAACGCCCGCAACCACGGCATCGGCCGCGTCTTCGACCTGTTCGGCGGCCTGCTCGGTCAGACGAACCCCGGGCTGCTCAACGCCGCCGGCTTCTCGTCATCACCGCACTTCATGTATTCGGGCACCTACGGGCCGGGTGAGCGCAAGGGCGAATGGTTCCAGCTGTACTCGATCGGATTCGGCGGGATTCCCGGCCGGCCGGTGGGCGACGGCCCGGACGGCCACTCGCTGTGGCCGTCGTTCGTCAACATCCCCTGCGAGTACCTGGAGTCCTACTACCCGCTGCGGATCGAACGCTGGGAGACCATCGCGGACACCGGTGGCGCCGGGCTCCACCGCGGCGGGAACGGCGTCGACGTGGCCTACCGGTTCCTGGAGGCCGGCACGATCGCGATCCACGACGACCGCTGGCTCACCTATCCGTGGGGGGTCAACGGCGGCGAGCCCGGTGCCCGGGGCCGCAAGTGGCTCGAACGCGCCGACGGCGACACCGAGATCCTGGGCAGCAAGGTGCACGACGTGCCCGTAGCTCCCGGGGACGTGCTGCACTTCGTCACCTGGGGTGGCGGCGGGTGGGGCGACCCGCTCGCCCGCGACCCGGAACTCGTCGGCCTCGAGGTCCGCCGAGGCCTGGTCAGCCCCACGGGGGCCCGCCGCTTCGGCGTGATCTGCGACGAGGCCGGCACCGTCGACGTCGCGGCCACCGAGGAGGTACGGGCCGAGCTGCGCCAGGGACGTCCGGAACCGCTGCCCACGTTCGACATGGGACCGCCGATGGAAACCATCCTGGACCGGTGCCTGGAGGAGACCGGTCTTCCCGCTCCTCGCCCCCCTGTCGCCCGATGACCCCCGTGCCGGACAGCAGCGACGACGGATTCGGGGGCGCGCTCCCGCCCGGCGCCCGTCCCGCCGTGCTCGTCATCGACCTGATGCGGGCCTACTTCGACCCGGCCAGTCCACTGTGCCTGCCGTCCGAGGACTGCCTGCAGTCGGCTGGCCGGGTCATTGCCGCAGCCCGTGATCACCGGCTTCCCGTGCTGCACACCCGCGTCGCGTACGGGCCCGGCGGTGTCGACGGAGGGCTGTTCGTCCGGAAGGTCACCGCCCTTCGGCAGCTCTTCTCCGGCGGTGGCGCGATGGGTGAGCTGATGCCGCAGGTCTACCCCGCCGAGGATGAACTGGTGCTGGTCAAGCAGTACGCAAGCGCCTTCTTCGGCACATCGTTGGCGTCCACCCTGCGCGCGCAACGCATCGACACCGTCGTGCTCGTCGGCGTGAGCACGAGCGGTTGTGTCCGGGCCACGGCGGTGGACGCGATCCAGCACGGTCTCGTCCCGCTGGTCGTCCGGGAGGCGGTGGCGGACCGCGCCGACGGACCGCACGAGGCGAGCCTGTACGACCTGCAAGCCAAGTACGCAGAGGTGGTCAGCGAGGCCAGGGCCGTCGCGTACCTGTCGGAGGAGCGATGACGGTCATGGTCGACATCGTCGAAGTCTCACCCCGCGACGGCCTGCAGAACGAGGCGACCCTGCTCAGCACCGCCGACAAGATCGAGCTGATCGAGCGGACGGTACGGGCGGGAGCTCGGCGAGTGGAGGTGACCAGCTTCGTCAACCCCGCCCGCGTACCGCAGATGGCCGACGCGGACGAGCTGATGGCCGCGCTCCCCCGCCACGACGGCATCCGGTACGCGGGCCTGGTGATGAACCGCCGCGGCCTGGACCGGGCCCTGACCGCAGGCGTCGACGAGATCAACGTCGTCGTCGTGGCCACGGACACCTTCTGTGGCCGCAACCAGGGCATGACCACGGCCCAGGCCTGTGACACGGCGGCGGCGTTGGTGCGGGCGGCTCGCGAGGCGGGGGTGTTCACGACGGTGACCATCGGCGCCTCGTTCGGATGCCCGTTCGAGGGTGAGGTCCCGCTGGGCCGGCTGCGGGAGGTGCTCACCCGGGTGCGGGACGCGGGTCCCGATGAGCTGGCCCTGGCCGACACCATCGGAGTGGCCGTACCCTCCGATGTCACCGACCGACTGGCGCTCGCCCGGGAGGTCACGGACTCCCGCACACCGCTGCGGCTGCACCTGCACGACACCCGGCACACCGGCGTGGCCAACGCGGTCGCGGCGGTCCAGGCGGGCGTCACCACCCTCGACGCCAGCATCGGCGGGACAGGCGGTTGCCCGTTCGCACCGGCTGCGACCGGAAACGTCGCCACCGAGGATCTCGTCTACCTCTTCGACCGGATGGGGCTGCCCACCGGCCTGGACCTGGAGGAAATCACCTCGGCCGTCTCCTGGTTGGAGCGGCGACTCGGCAATCGGCTTCCAGGCGCTCTGCTCCGGGCCGGTGGTTTCCCGCCTGAGCCTGACCCGAAAGACCGATGACACCAACCATGGTGCCGACGACGAGGTTGAGGATGGCGAGCTTCGCTTGACTACCGGTCCAGGGTCCTTCGGTCTTCTGGCACCAACCGAGGGACCACCAGTCACGCCCGAACTTCTGCCACCTGTGCTGGTGTCAGGCGGCGCGCTGGACCCATCAGGACGATGCGGCGGATCACCGGAAGTCGATATTGACACCTATCGGCCACCATGGCAGGCTCCTCGTGATTCGCTCGCTGGAGGATGCGGCTCCATGCCGCCACTTCCGAGCATCGTGAATCGATTAGCGGGGAGAGTTTGTGACCAAGTTGAGTAAGGCTGCCAAAAACACGGCATTAGTCCTGGCATTCGCCGGCATTGGAAGCACTTTCGTTGCCCAGCCCGCCTTGGCCCACGAAGGCCACTGGTCGAAGCAGCGCAGTGGTTGTAGCTACTCCGGTGGAGTGAGCTCCTACCACAATTACGCTTGGACGAGCAAGGACTCGGGCAGCTGCAGCGGTCACGCCTGGCTCAGGATCTACTTCAATCCTGACAACATCAACGAGTACTGGGAGGGAAGCAAGGCGGGGTTCATCTCCAACAGCACTCCCGGCATGTGGCACGTATACCACAAGTCCCAGTCCAGTGATTCCTGGGGACAGAGCCACTAACTAGCCTGCGAAAGTTTCATGCGTTGAGGGCAATCTCCAGCCTCGCCATCGTGCTGTCCTTCGGGCTGGCCAGCTGCTCGTCTGGGACGAGCGCTGGCCAGTCGCCGGACGATAGTGGCGGCGAGACCCGGCCGACTGCAACGTCACGTGCATCCGATGGTGACTCTGACTCCACCGCCAAGAAGTTCACCAATGCCGACTACGAGGAAGCCGTGCGCCGCACCGAGGAGTGCATGGCCAAGTCTCAGGTTGAGTTGGTAAACCGGGGTTGGAATCCCGTCAATGGTCAAGAGTTTATCTTGACATACCGGGCCAAGACCGTACCGGGAGACAAGGTCTTCGAGATCGCGCACGCGTGTCGTGCGACCCACCTGAACGCTGCGGAGGCCGGCTACAAGGAAGATAACCCCGCTATCATGGCGCCTGAGCTGATGAAGGCCATTCAACAATGCCTCACCGACAAAGGAATCAGAGTAACCGGTCAAGAGAAGAATTCTCAGGATCTGGTGGAGGCTGTTCCGACGAGCAGGCGCGTAGATTTGTTGGATTGCGTACACGACAATGGCCGAAAGATATATCCTGCGCTGCCAATCACGTTTCCCTGATCTGGCTTACGTCCGACGCTATGGGCGGTTCGTAACTCGGTGAAGAGGGTCGCCTGGCGCTGGACGGCCAGCCATCCCGTCGGCTTCGTCCGCGCAGTGTGGAGTGAGTGGGGCCTGCCCGGTCGAGGTGGACCTTGACCGGGCAGGCCCTGCCAGTCGGCATCCTCCCCGCGGCTCGCACCATCAAGGGAATCCGCGCCGTCCTCCGCTCGGCACTCTCCCAGGCCGAAGTGGAGGAACTGGTCGCACGAATGTCGCGACCTTGGTGAAGCTCCCACCGATCCGTAGCCGCAAGGCACGTCGTGGAGCAGCGAGGAAGCCCGAGCGTTTCTGGAAGCCTCCCGCGACGGCGCCGGCGGATGAAGTCGCGGCTTGCCGCGTCGCGTGACCAACCATCGCCAGCGCCCCGTCGGGTGCCCGACAGGGCTTGCGGCGACCTATCTCCGCAGCGTCCCCTGCGTCTACGCTCTGTCACAAGGCGAGCGCTGGACACCGCTGTGCGAGTGGAGGCGGAGCGATTGGCGAAGCTGAGCGAAGCCGAACGCAATGTGCGGTTCTGGCCGGTCGAGTTGAACGAGCCGGGGCTGGTTCTCGGCCTGCCGCCGGCCACGCCGAACCCGCCGCAGGGGTCCGGGCTGCCATTCGGTGCCGCCGCGGAGACCCGGGCCCACGCGCTGGTCGGCCCACAAGCGACGATGACCGGGCTGGCCGAGCGGTTCCTCGAGACCGTGATCGTTCCGCTGACCGCCAAGCTGCCCGCCGACAGCTCGTTCAAGGCCGTGCCGGACCGCTCCAGCCTGGCGAGGGCGCTGGCGCAGGTGTGCGCGACTACCGTCAGCGCGCAGGAGAGGTACGTGCTGGAATGGCGGACCGGCACACTCTTCCCGCTCCCGATGCAACGGTCGGCCACCGGCTGGCTGGTGTTCCTCGACAAGATTCAGCAGGTGCCGGCCGGCAACCTGCTGGTGCCCGACCCGACCACGGTGCCGGCCGGTGACCTCGTCGGCCCGACCGCGATCACGCCGGTGCGGGTACCGGAGCGGGAGGCCCGGCCGGAGCCGCCCTCGGCGCTGACCGCCCAGGTGACCGCGCTGATCGGCGGCAAGACCCCGGAGCAGGTCGCCACCGCGCTGGCCCACGATCTGCTGGACAACCCGTACGCGACCTGCCTGCGGGTGGTCGAGGCGCTGATCCAGCTGGAGGCCCACGCGGCCGCCGACGGCAGGAAGTTCGCCGCCGCGATGGTCGCCGCGATGCTACCGCCGCAGCTGTCGGCGCTGGCCGCCACGACCGGGGGCAACGCAGTGCTGCGCCGGTGCTGGGCGCGGCTCACCTCGGCCGACCCGATGTTCGAGCCGGCGTCGCAGGCGCTGGGCCTGGTGGTCCGGACGCCGGCGCAGGGCACCACCCGGCGGGAGTACTTCACACCCCAGCAGCGCCGGCCCGCCGTCGTGCCGATCGAGCCGCCGCTGACCAAGGATCAGACCACCGTCAATGGCCACGTGGTCGGCGGCGTCGCCCTCGGCCGGCGGCAGACGTACGAGTGGACCGATGCCTTCTGGCCCGGGCCCTTCTCCCCCGGCGTCGTCGCCGTGCGGGTGTTCGACGCGGAGCACGGGGCCGGCGTGCCGTGGCCGACCGGCGCCCGCCCCGACCTGATCGCCGCGCGGCGCCACGTGGTCGCGACGATCGGGCCGATCGAGGGGCAGATCGACGCCGTCCGGTTGGCCGACACCGCGCTGCTGTCGATCGGCACCCAGCAGTGGTCGTTCCACGTGGACAACGAGGGGACTGTCCTGCTCGAGCACTTCCGCCGGTGGGCTCCCGATCACTACGACGTGTTCTTCGGCATGTACGACCTCGGTCTGGCGGTGTGCGACGCGACCGGCCGGATCAGCGTCGACGAGAGCAGTGCCGGCGGCGGATGAATCCGGCCGCCGGCGTCCCGTGGGTCCGGAACCCGGGCGAGGGCCTGCAGCACCGTCCTGTTTAGACAGCGGCAAGATGCGCCGCTGCACCGATTGCGACTCCTGCGTGACAAGACGCCTTTGACAAACAGCGTCAGGCCCGGCTACCGGATCGACATTGATCGAGGTCTTGACTCTATGCGCCGCCCTGATCATGATTTACTGCGGCGGCCCAAACGTGAGGGTAAATGTGATGACGCAGGTAGAGCCACCGGCAGGAGGCCCCGCATCAGCCGTCGCTCCCAGCGAGCATGGACAAAATGGCCGACTCGCGCGTGCCAGTCGAGGCACGAGGGATTGGCTGACACGTGGGGCCCATCGGCGGGAACTGAGCATCGCGGGCCTCGGTTCGGTGTTCCTCGCTGTCGCGATGATCTGGCTGATTCCGCCGTACGCGCTTCGCGTGCTGACTGCCGGCGCCAAGACTGTGCCGATCGCCGACCCGGCCCACACCATCGTCGGTGACGCGGGTGACCCGACGGCCCAAGCATGGCTGGTGGGATGGGGTGGCCACGCTCTCACCCACGGCCTGCGTGGCCTGTGGGACACCAACGCTTTCTATCCCGACAAGTACGGCCTAGCCCTGAACGACAGCCTGCTCGGCTATGCCCCGGCAGGGCTGATAGGCAGCGGTGTAGTCGGCGCCGTGCTGCGCTACAACATCCTGTTCGTGCTGGCTTTCGCGCTCGCCTTCCTCGGCGGCTACGCGCTCCTGCGCCAACTTGGCGCGAATAAGGTCGCCGCCGCGGTAGCCGGGGCCGCCCTCGCCTACGCGCCCTGGCGCTACGGCCACGACGGCCATTTGAACATTCTCTCCACCGGTGGTATCACTCTGGCCCTGGCGATGCTGTTGCGCGGCCACGGACTCTCGTTCACCCGCGGCTACCTTGCCGAACGGGTCCGGCCGGGCTGGGCGTTCGCTGGCTGGTTGGTCGCGGCCTGGCAGGTCAGCCTAGGCTTCGGCGTGGGGCTGGGATTCGTATACGTCCTCGCCGCCCTCTGCCTGATCACACTGACAGCCTGGCTGATCCACCGCCCACGCCTTGGCCGCCGGCTGATCGTCGGTGATCTGATCGGCGGGCTGGTCTTCACCGCGGTGACCGGATACTTCGCGTACCAGTACCAACACGTGCGCGAGCTCAACCCACATGTCACCCGGGACTGGGACTACGTCGCGTACTTCTCCCCGACACTGCGCGGACTTCTCGTGGCGCCGCAGTCCTCGCTGCCCTGGGGCGACCTGCACAACGACGCCCGCACCGCTCTTGGTGCCATATCGAATGAGAAAGTGCTGCTGTGCGGGTACGCACTGTATCTCCTGGCCTTCGCCGGCCTGTTCGTGTCCCGCTGGTCACCGCTGCAGCGGCTTCTGCTGCTGTCTGGGGTGGTCGTCGGAGTGTTGTTCGCGCTGGGCACGAACGGGCCGATCTACCGCCTGCTCTATCTTTACGTGCCCGGGTTCGATGGATCCCGTACACCAGGCCGGTTGATCTTGTGGCCCACTCTCTGCCTGGCCATCCTCGCGGCCGGCCTGGTTTCCCACCTGGCCGAGGTGGCTCGCAGGGGCGCCAAGCCGGAATGGTCGGTGGGAGCGGCACGGCTACTGACCGTTCCGTTGCTGGTCCTCGTGCTAGCTGAGGGCCTGCCTGACCTGAACCACCCCCAAACCCCGGCCAAACCGGCCGCGATGGCGCTAGCCTCCGCGCACGCTCCGATCATGGTATTGCCGTCCGACGACGGCAGTGACCTCAACGTCCTACTCTGGTCGACCGACGGTTTTCCCGCCATGGTCAACGGTGCGGCCAGCTACACCACACCCAACCGTCAGGCGATCCGCGACGTCATGACGACCTTCCCCAGCGAGCCGGCCATGGATCGGTTGCACCAGCTCGGCATCCGCAGCGTCGTCCTGCTGCGCAACCGGGTCCAAGGCACCCCATACGAGCCACTGCTTAACATCCCCGACGTACCCGGAATCACCCGCCACGACGTCGGGCCAGACGTGGTTTACACCATCGACACCAACACAAAGTGATGTTGGGCGCGTCCTCGGGATACGAGGATCGTTCTGCCTGAACGCGAGGAGGGTGAGCAGCCGCCGTGGATCGTCTCGGACGAACTCTGGGCCGAGGTCAAACCGCTGCTGCTTGCCAGAAGTGGTTGCTGAGCTGCAGAGACACCGCCAGGCGCTCATCACTCCTTGTCACCCTTCGTCAACGATTGGGCGGGGTTTTCGGGGGTAGAAGGGGTTCCCTCACAGACCCGCCAGGTCTGACCGCGCCCGCTCTTCGGCGGCTCCTGCACCGACCCGCACTCCGGCGACCCCGACAAACAACGCGACTGCTCCTCGCTGATGCAGTCGGCGTACCGGTCAGCCGGCATCTCCATCCCGCGGTCACCACCAACCAAGTCGATGCTGGAAAGGCGGTGAACGACGCGACGCTTCCGCTGCCCGGCGACCTCGTATTCACCCCCGGCAGGCACGGCACCATGGCCAACCCCCGCCACGTCGGCATGTACCTCGGCTAAGGACTCACCATTCAGGCCTCGAAGACCGGCGACATCGTCAAGATCACCAAATTGAGCAGCTCGATCGATGAGATCGCGGCAATTCGTCGTGTCGCGAATCGCGACTCACGTGCTTCCTGACCATGGTCAGCGATGAAGGATTTCGACCTGGATCGCACCGCCGAGCACTCCGGCGGGACAGATCGCCACCAAGGCTGCTACAAGGGCAAGAAGGACCCTCGGCCCACGCTCCATGTCCGGGTTGAGACGGTAGACGGCCGTCGCTATGAGCAGCAAGCCGGGAAGCATCATCAGGAAGCTACGCCCGCCTTCGGCGGCGCTGGTCGCTCCGACCATGAGCACGAACGCGACCGCGAGCAGCCACAGGTCGCCGGGGCGAGGTGGCGCGACCTTCAGGTCGGTGACTCTGATCTTGAGTGCGTCAGCGAGCTCGCCGCGGGTTCGAGCGGCGTGGACGGCGACGGTTGCATCGGTCATCTCGTCGAGTGCCATCTCGCCTGCGTCGACTCGCGCGGCAAGCGTCGCCAGAACGTGCTCCTTATCCCGTTCAGTGATCAACTTTTGAGCGATCGCATCGGCACGCCTGGCATTTTCGGCGACCGCGGGTTCGCACGCGTTTCTGTCGAAATAGGACATCTGGTCGGCCCTCAGGAAGACAAGGTCATGCGCTCGTAGGGGCAACAGCTCCGAGACTGTCCAAGAGGTTTCTCGTCCGGTCCCGTTGAGCGGCCGAAGAGTGATCCGCGGTTGACCGTCCTCGATCGTGATGCCCTTGACCACGTAAGGCTTCCATCGGCGATCGCGCATATCGCTCGGTCGCTGCGCGATGCTGAAGTCACGGGGGCTCGGTGCCTGGCGACCACCCGTCGCGGTCACATGGCGGGTGGGATTGTCGGTGCACGGATGCTTGGGCCACGGCGGTCCCAGTTCATCGAAGAAGACGCGGCTGCCGTGCTCGTTGGCGTAGAAGTAGACCGGCGCACCGCAGAGGGGGCAGCGGGCGTTCGGGCTGATCCACCCCACCGCACTGCTCGACGGTGTTGATGATGATGATGTTGGTCTCGGGTAGGTCCGCCGAGGCGGCGCGGAGGACCGGGCCGACGAGCGGCTCACGTTGTGGGTGGCTACCCAGTGCCGGGTACCGCCCGAAGTTGTTCGCCAATGCCCGCGACGACGGTACGTCGTCACCAGATCACCGCCAGGCGCTGCGTCAGCATCGCTGCAGGATAGCCACCGTCGCCGTCGAGGCCGCTAGCGGCTGGTCATGTTCCCGGAGGCCATGTAGGCAGCTAGGAGGTTAGTTGGGGTGCCGGTCGAGGTTCTTGCGGGTGCGGTCATAGCGCATGGTGGTGCGTGGCTCGACGTGGCGGGCACCGATCCAGGTAGCAAAAGTACGCGGGGCGACCTGACGGGGAGGGTCAATTCTCGTCCAGGCTCTTACGGAGCTGCGTGGCCAGCGTGATGGTGTCGTCCTGTGGTTCGGCGTCGAGGTCGGCCGCCGCGTACCGGTCGGCCTCGGCCCGCCGGGCCCGCTCGCGCAGCATGTCGACCACCCGGCGGCGCGCGGCCAGGTACAGGCCGACAAGGACCGGCACACCGAGCAACACCAGGCCGGAACGTAGCCGTGACCAGGAGGATGGCCACCGCGCCGCAACCGCAACCGCGAGAGCGACCACCGCCGCCCAAGATTGGCAGGGCGAGCCAACGCGGCAGGGCGAGCCAACGCCTCGATGAACTCCGTCGCCGTGTCGCTCATTCGGTCACCTGGGCGCAACGTGGCCGGCTGGGTTCGGCGCAGAGATCCGTGGCAAGCCGGGTGCGGCTTCACCCGAGCCGTTTCATTCCCGCCGCTGCTGCCTTCAAGGGCGATGTGACGCAGAGCGGGCGCTGGGCGCTGAGGATCCGCTGATCCTGAGCGCCCAGCCCGAGAGTTGCTCGGCCGGTCCGGGACGGCTACTCGCAGCCCAGGGTCTGCCCGTACCCGCCGCGCGGCGTGTTTCCGGCGGCCACCGTGTCGGCGGTCTCCCAGAATGCCTCCGGCCAGTCGCCCTTGTCGTTTATCTGGTGTAACACCTTCCAGTTGTGGCTGCTACGCAACGCGTCGGCGGCTCGCTTGAGGGCGGCTTCGTCGCCGGCCTTCTTCGCGCGCAGCCATTCGGCAATCCACCCGCAGCCAATCTGGCTGGTCACCCTGACGCCGAACTGATAGGGGTCGTTGATACTGAGGTCGTTCAGCGTGGCGGTGTCGAAACCCGGAGGAAGCGGCACGTCGGCGAGTATCTTGGCCGCCCGCTCGTTCACCCGCTGCGGGGTGACGATTTCTGCCGGGAGTGCGGCCAGCCACGTACGGACGTCGACGTGGACCACGTCGACGAGAATCCGATCGAATTCGCTACGCGTCCAGGCGCTCCCGGTACGCAGTTCGACGAAGGAACCGTTGCGGGGCGCGAGTATGACGGCGAAGTCGCTCGCGCTGTACCGGAACAGGTCGCCCTGCCGGCCGTCGACCTTCACCGCCTCCGGCTTGCTGCCCCTTAGCCGGTCGTTGTGGTAGTCGTCGTACTGGTCAGCCGGGTACCAGTTCATCTGCAACTGCCGTCCGCCGTTGCTGAACACGATCTCGCCCTGCTTCTCGGTGAACCCCTGGACGGTGGTCGCCTTCCAGCCAGGCTGGTCAATCAGTAGCCGCGGGTTCTGCTCGGCCGCCTTCAGCGCCGCCGCCGAGTAGGAGACAATTCTCGTCCCCTCGGAGGTGGTCGGCGACGCCCTGCGGCCGCCGGGCTGATCGGGACTAATGATCGAGACGGCCAGGACACCGACGAGAGCGGCAGCCGCGACGCCCGCGCCGGCGAGGCTGCGCACCACGCCGCGGCGCGCGCGGCGGCGCCTTTCCGGCGGTTCGGCGACGCGATCGAGGGTCGGCACGGACATGATCTCCTCCAGGAGGTTTTGCGCGACCCCGTCGAGGTGCCTGACGACATCCGGTCGGTAAGTGTCGGCGTCACGGACCATCTGGTCGAGCTGCTCGTCGGTCATCTGCCCTCCTCAGGGGTGCGTACGGCCATGACATCGAGTACATGTCCGGGCCGGCCGAGATCGTCACCGACGAGATCTCGCAACCGGGCCCGGGCACGCGACAGCCGGGTACGGACCACAGCCGAGCTCAGGCGCAGGACCGCGGCGACCTCGCGCGGCTCCAGCCCCTCCCAGAAGGTCAGCATCAACACCTCCCTGTCCAACTCACTCAGCCGGGCCAGCGCGGCGCGGACCGCGAGCCGCTCGGGCACCTCGCTGCCCGGGTCCACACTGAAGGCGCCCCTGAGCCGTTGCCGCAACCGTTCGCCCAGCCGCTCCCGGCGCACTCCGCCGCGGTGGTGGTTGGCCAGCACCCGTCGGGCCACGCCGTACAGCCACAGCCGGGCCTCGGCCTCCGGCGGCATGTCACGGCTGCGCCGCCAAGCGACGAGGAAGGTCTCGGCGACCACGTCGGCCGCGTCTTCAGGCTGCTCGACGCGCCGCATCGCGTACGCCAGCAGCGGCTCGAAGTTGACCGCGTAGACGCGTCGGAAGCGGTCCTCGTGCTCAGTCTCGGAACTCACGTCTACTCCATGTCCAGCCGAGCGCCCATCGTGACAAGCCCGATCCGAAAACCACGGAGTTCGCCGGGCGGGCCTCGACCACCAGCGTCTTGGCACCAACCCGAGTTCAGCCAACTGCTGGCATACACTGGTCCGGGCAGCCCGGACCCTCGGTGCCGGTGACGATCCTGACCACCGTGACGCGGTCCGATGATGCCACGAGCGACGTGAATAGACGCCGGACGCACCGCCTGTCGTGCTTCACGGCCGGCCGCGCGTCGGGCCGAGGTCAGATGCGCACCTCTGATGCCGGCCGCGCATCAACGTACGGATCTGCCGCAAGTCGGGCGGGTCCGACGGCACGACCGAATCTGCCGATGTGAGTTCACCGAGCAGGCAGACATTCACCGCCAGCTACCGGGCGCGCGGCTGCTAGCCTCGCTGCCTTATGGCGCGACGATTCGGTGACCGAGCGACTTTCGCCGTTGGGTCGGTACGCGGCCGGTGACCACACCCCACCACCCTGACACCTTCCGCTGGTCTGTACGAACATGACGACTACAGCCTTGGCCACCTCACCTGCGCCGATCGGTGGCGGCATTGCCCAGGGCGACGCCACCGTGTGAGTCGGGGCTAGCGTGCTCCGCATGCGCTTTCCCGGTTGGCTCGACGACACCCGGACTTCCTACGACACCGTGGCGGTCAGCTACGCCGACCTGCTGCGGGACTCCCTCGCTGGCGAGCCGTTCCAGCGGGGCATCCTGGCACTCTTCGCCGAGTTGGTGCACGCTCAGGGGAACGGGCCGGTCGCCGATGTCGGCTGCGGTCCGGGCCGGATCACCGCCTACTTGCAAGGCATTGGCCTGGACGCGTTCGGCATTGACCTGTCCCCGGCGATGATCGACGTGGCCCGGCGGGATCATCCCGGCCTGCGGTTCGAAGTCGGCTCCATGACGGGTCTCGAACTGGCCGACGGCTCGCTGACCGGCCTGCTCGCGTGGTTCTCACTGATCCACGTCCCCGACGACGAGGTCCCCACGGTCATTGCCGAGTTCTTTCGGGTGCTGCGGCCTGGCGGAACCCTGCTACTGGGCTTCCACGCTGGCGAGGGCAGCAAGCTCAAGACGGAGGGCTACGGCGGCCACCCAATGAATGTCTACGTACACCGCCGATCACCTGCCCGGGTTGCGACCTGGCTGGGCGCTGCCGGCTTCACCGTCGAGGCGGAGATGGTGCATCGCCCGGCCCCGAACGTCGAGGGTGCCTTCGTCTTCGCCCATCGGTGAGGTAGGCGGAAGCCGCGGTGACTCGCGCTACGCCGCGACAGTGCGGCAGCCTGACACGTCCGGACCGCTGCCAGCCCGTCAGTCACTACTGACGACACCTGCCGTCAAGCTCGCTGATCGATCACAGCCCGCCGTACCTGTCCTGTTCGTCGCCATGGTCACGGCCGGTGTGGCGAAGCGCCGCGATGCAAGCGGCGACTGCCGGGTGGTCTCCTGCGCCCTTCCGGTACGCGATCCGGGTACGTCGCCGGATAGCGAGGGGTACGAGGCGGACCCCCGCGGGCGGTTGCCCGACGGCGAGTTGAGGCACCAGCCCGACGCCTTGTCCGGCGGCCACCAGGGCCAGCACGGCGGTGAAATCGTCGGCGTGGTGGCGCACCGTCGGGCGGAAACCGGCCAACTCGCAGGCGTGCAGGGCAACCGAGTGGCACAGCGTCCCCTGGCTACCCGCGATCCACTCGGCATCGCGCACCGAGTGCATCGGGTCACCTCGAAGATCGCACTCCAGTTCGGTCGGCAGGGCGAGGAAGACCGTCTCTTCCAGCAGAGGTGTTGAGTCCAGCGCCGGATCCGCATCGACCGGCACTATGTCGTAGTCGTGATCGAGGGCCACGTCGAGGCGACGGTCGCGCAGCGCGTTGGGCACGGCGACCGGGTCCAGTTCGGTGACCATCAGGTCAAGCGCGGGATGGTCGAGGGCCAGCGCGACCAGGGCCGGCGCCAACACGGTACGGACGGCACTCGGGTACGCGCCGATGCGTACCGTGCCGGAGAGCCCTCCGCGGGCGGCGGCCAGCGTGGCGTCCGCCGCTTCCAGGGCGGCAAGGACCACCTCGGCGTGTCGGACCAGCGCCTCCCCGGTGGGGGTGAGAGTGACCCGGCGGCCAGCGCGTTCCAGTAGCGCGACGCCAGCTTCCCGTTGCAGCGCGGCGAGCTGCTGGGAGACGGCGGATGGCGTGTAGGTGTGCGCCTCGGCGACGGCGGCGATGGTGCCCAGGCGGGCCAGGTCGCGCAGCAGGCGCAGACGGCGGACGTCAAGCATCAGCCAAGCTTACGTATTCAGTCAGTAATCGGAACTGGTTCTTCACAGTCTCGACCCGCAGGCTGGAGCCATGACACTGACCGGCCTGTACGTACCACTCATCACCCCGTTTGACGAGCGGGGTGCTGTCGCCTTCGACGCTCTGACCGCCCTCGCCAACCAGGTCCTGGAAGGTGGGGCAGCCGGCCTGGTCGCCCTCGGCACCACCGCAGAACCGCACGCTCTCACCGACGCCGAGCAGCAAGGTGTGGTCGACGTCGTTGCGACGGTCTGCCGCGAGCGCGCGGCCCAACTTCTGGTCGGCGCGCACACCCTCGACGCACTTCGGGTGCTCGGCGGACTGCCCGAGGTCACGGCGGCGCTCTGCCTGGTGCCGCCGTTCCTGCGGCCCGGCGAGGATGCCGTACTCGCCCACTTCGCCCGACTGGCCGCGGATTCTCCCGTGCCGCTGGTCGCCTACCATGTCCCCTACCGCACCGGGCAGCCGCTCTCCGTCGGGACCCTGCGCCGGCTGGCTGGCCTGCCCGGCGTGGTGGGAATCAAGCACGCTGTCGGCGGCATTGACGCCGACACCCTCGCCTTCCTCGCTGACGTACCCCCGGGTCACTCGGTGCTGTGCGGCGAAGACGCTTACGTCTCCGCGCTGCTCGCTCTTGGCGGACACGGCGGCATCCTCGCCTCAGCGCACGTCGCCACCAACGACTACGCCTCGCTGATCAGGGCCTGGCAGGCCGGGGACACCACCCGTGCCAGATCGCTCGGCCACCGCCTCGCCACGCTATCGACAGCGCTCTTCGCCGAACCCAACCCATCCGTCATCAAAGCGGTGTTACACGCCCAGGGACGCATCCCCACGCCAACGGTCCGCCCACCGCTGCTGCCCGCCACGCCAGCGGCCACGGCACGGGGCTTGAAGCAACTAAACGAACAGATCAGAACGTCGACGTAGGACGACTATGCAACGGCGCTCCAGGTAAGCGGCCGGCAGAGGGGGCAAGGCTCCCCCGCAACGCACCCGCCAGTCGCACTGCCGGCGTCAGGCCACATCTACTACGGACCGTGATGCGCATCGGCGGCGGCCGGCAGGCGGCAGGATGAACTCGCTTCCAATGAATACGCGAGTCTGCCAGTCAGGTTTCTACCCCGGTCGCGCCGCAGTGGTGGTCCGGCCCTTCACGACCCGACCGACCAGCGGCTGTCCGCGTGACCAAGCCGCCGCTGCATCACGTGCTCCGGAACACCAGCGTCAGCGCCGTTGGTAGCGGAGGTGTGCCGCGCGTCGTGAAGAGAGATCACCGGGACACCAGCGTCGGCGCAAGCCTTCCCCCAATGGTCGGTGAAGTACTTCGGGTAGTACGGTTCCCCGTCTTCCCGGCAGAACAGGTAACCGCCATCGTGGTACACGACTCCGGCGTCGACCTTCTCCGCGTCCTGGCGTGTCCGGTGAGCGTCCAGCTCCGCTACCAGGGCTGGCCCAAGCGCTACCGCCCGCTTGCTCTTTCCCTTGGGAGACTTCTCGACCACGCCGTTGCTGGTCGTGGTGCGCTGCCAGTGCAGCAGCAAGACGCCGCGA